>JAEXYH010000063.1 GCA_023451735.1 Pseudomonadota bacterium
GGTACGGTTGGGGGGTCTCGAACCTCCGACCTCAGGTGCCACAAACCTGCGCTCTAACCAACTGAGCTACAACCGCATAAACCGCCGAAGCGATGTTGACCGGTCACATACGGCCATCGAATGAAGATTGCAAGTCCTTTCAATCCGACAAATTCGATCCATGCGATCAAGTCTGCCGATCGCATGTGGACAAGGCAGCGATAGAGCGGCAGCTCAGGATGGCTTGAAGGCATCCATGGCCTTTTCGGCGGCCTGTCTACCGGGTCTGGCGACTTCGTCGGCCATCTTCTGCGCGGCTTTCTGCATCGTCTTTGCCTGCTCTACGGTGAATTCGGCCTGCTTGCGCACGAAGGCCGTCTGCAGTTCCATTACTTCAGAGAAGGATTTGGCGCCCATCAGCCGTTCCATATGCGAGAGCGATATTTCGGTATTGGCGCGCAGCGCGTCGATCGCCCTCAGGCCGAATTCCATCGAGCCCGCCTGGGCAGAATGGATTGTGGATTCAACGGTTCGGGAGGCTTCCGCCGCCGCCGTTTTCATCTTACCGTAGGTATCGCGGGAATGGGTCGTGCTTTGCTCTGCAAATTCGCGCCAGCTTTGCGTCAGCTTTGCCGGATCGAATGCCGAGAACGAGAAGATATCGTCAGAATAAGCCACAACCTTTTCCTCCAAAAAGATTCGGTACGGCGAAAAAACAGGCATCGCCGAACCTTTTGTGCCGTAAATATAGCCGATGCTATTGTGCATTGCAATATATGCGACGCAGCACAACCGACCGACGTTAACCCTGTTTGCGCGTTCCTGATCTCCCAGGTGGACCCTTGAAGGGGGGCGGGATATTAACAAGAGGTTAATTCCATGGCCTTATGGGCCGACACGTAATTTCACAGGCTTGCCAATGTCGGACGTGCAATACCCTTTCATCGACGTTGCCGTACACGAGCGTGTCAGCGAGGCCTTTGCCGCGGGTATGGCGGTCGTTCTGTTTTCGCCGGATCTGCGGTCGGTCTCCTGGGCAAATGGCCGGGGTGCCGCCCTTTTCGGCTTCGGTTCGATCTATGATTTTCTGGACCAAGGTCTCGACCGCGGCGAACTGATGTTCCGCCAGGTAGAGCCTGTCGCCCGCTCGCTGCAATCCGTCGGCGACCGGCGCACGTTTACCGTTCGCATTGCCTCCGGCTTCCTGCGCGTGGCCGTTCAGGCGCGCTGCGAGATGATCCGGGTGCAGGACAAGCCCTGCATCCTGTTGTCGGTGCCGGTCGACAACCAGCGCCTGTCGCTCAAGGACTGCGCAGCCCGCCTGATCGAGGGGTTCGACGATCCAGAAACGCATATGGCCGTGCTTGACGCCGAGGGCAACATCCTTGCTGCATCCGGCCAGTTTTCTGCGCTTGCCATTTCCATCCAGACGACGCGGATGCTGGTGTCGATGGTCGGCAACGACCGTCACCGGCTGATCAAGCGACCGATTGCGACCTCAGGCGGATATCTGCCCGCCGCGATCGGCCAGGTGTCGGAGGAGCCGGCGCTTAATCTTCTGTTCGTCGTTGGCGCCGCCAAAACACAGGGCGCGGCCATTCCTGCCGCGCAAGCAGTCGAGGACACGGTCCCGGACGCCGGCTCAAAGGACGTAATCGGCGACGAAGCGGATATCATCGATGTGCCCGATTACGAAGATGCCTTGAGCGCCGTGGCGGCGATCGAGGACAATCCGGATGTCGAGGAGGAGATCTCGCTCGAAGACACGGACGCCCCAAACGCAGCGGCCGTGATTGCAACTGACGAAACAGACCTTGCCGAGGCTTCGCAGATTGAGGCTGATGAGAGCGTCAGCGAAATCGCTGCGGATACGAGCGAGAATGTCGGGAGCGCTGCGGATACTGCGGCCGACGTCGACGCTTCTGAGCGTTCGCCGATAAAGGCCGATATCGCCGAGGATGAGGCCGCGCTGCCGGAGACGACTGACCCTGCCTTCGAATATGCCGAAGCGGACGAGAGTGAGAGTGTCGAGGTTTCCGCAAAGGAGCCAGCCGAGGAAAGCACGACTGAACAGGACGTCGTGAAGAAATACGATATCGCGGCCGACACACAGGAGATTTCTGCCGAGCAGGACGAGCTCTTTGCCGACGAGCCTGAAGACGACGTCGTTGAGGATGAGCAGCCGGTCGAAAACGATGAAGATGATGCAAGGGCCGAGGAGACTTCTGCATCCGTCGAGGCGGATGAACTTGTAGCAGCGGCAGCCTTGCCGGATGACGAAAGCGATCTGGCTCCGCCTGTCGTTTCCCAACCGGTGCGGCCGCTCAGAACGGTGCGTTTCGTGTGGAAGATCGATGCGAGCGGCCGCTTCAGCGAGGTTTCGAAGGAATTTTCCGAAGCGGTCGGGCCGCATGCTGCCGATATTTCCGGCATGGCCTTCTCGGATCTTGCTGCGCTCTTCAATCTCGACCCGGACGGAAAGATCGCCGAACTTCTGAGCCGCCGCGACACGTGGTCCGGCAAGACGATCTGGTGGCCGATGGAAGGCACCTCGAAGGTGGTGCCTGTCGATCTCGCCGCACTTCCGACCTATACGCGAGCACGCGAATTCGACGGTTTTCGTGGTTTCGGCATCGTGCGGATGGGTGATGCCGCCGAAGACCCGCATGCCGCCGGCCTCTCGCTTGGTGCCGTGCAGGAGGACCACGTGGCGGAACCGTTCGGAGCCAAGCAAAGCGCATGGCGGCCGGCAGACGATAAGATCGCAGAGACGGCAGTTTCGGCAACGGGCGATATTTCGGAAGAATACGAAACATCGCTTGAGGAAACCGGCAACGAGCTGAATGAGGATGCAGGCCCGGACATCAGCTTTGCAGCAAACAACTACACACCGATCTTCGCCAAAACGGACGATCGCGACGATGCGCCGAACGGCGACACTGATGTTGCGAAGGCATCCGAAGACCAGTCGGAGGCCAGCGAATGGCCGGAAGGCGAGCCCCCTGCCCTGACGCTGATTGACACTCCCGGCAGGCGGCATTCGGACAAGGTCATCCGGCTTGAGGAGCGGCGCTCGCGCCTCAGCCCCGGGGAGCAGGCCAATTTTCAGGAGATCGCCCGGCGGTTGGATACGTTCGTGAAATCCGCCGAGGGGGCGGATGCCGAAAGCGACCAGACCGCCGACGATGTGGCTGGCACCGCAAATATGACCGCATCCGTTTCACCGGAAAACGATGCCCCTTCGCCGGTATTCCAGGACGAGGAGTTCGACAGAGACCAAAGCCTCGTTTCCGAAACGGATGCCATTGAGCAGTCCTTTCCGATTAATGAAGACGAGCTTCTGCAGGCCGATGAGGAACAGCTGGAAGAGCTTCAGCCTGTCCATGAGGATGACGAGCTTGAGACATCGGCTGCGGCCGAGAAATCCGATGACGCCTTGGACGTCGAGGCCGAAGATGAAGCCCATGAACCGGTCGATGCCGCGGCCCTTGCCGCAATGCTGCCTGGCCGTGACCGCACCGGCCTTTCCGAAGAGATCATCGACCAGATGCCAGTGGCATTGCTGGTGCATGCCGGCGACACGCTGATCCACGCGAATGGCGAATTCCTGAAGCTGACCGGCTATTCCTCGCTTGAAGCACTCGGTGATGTCGGCGGGCTCGATGCGCTTTTGCAGCGGCAGGAACTGGAAGACAAGACCGCCCATGCCGGCGGAATGGTGGTGGTGCGCGCCGACGACGTGATCGTGCCCGTCACAGCAAGGCTGCAGTCGATCCGCTTCAACGATACGTCGGCTCTGATGCTGGCACTGATGCCCGTTGCCGCCGAGGTGGAGCCGACGGAAAGCGTGACGGCAGAGGTGCTGCCGCTTCGCCCGGTCCGCACCGCCGACCAGATGGTCCGCCTACAGGTCGAGGTGGAAGAGCTGCGCGCCATTCTTGAGACCGCCACGGATGGTGTCGTCATCATCGGATCGGACAGGGAAGTCCGCTCGATGAACAGGGCGGCGAGCGCACTGTTCAACTTCGATGGCGAGGAGATCAACGGTGAGCCGTTCGTCACGCTGTTTGCGCATGAAAGCCAGCGGGCAATTCTCGACTATCTCTCCGGGCTTTCGGGTCATGGCGTGGCAAGCGTTTTGAATGACGGACGCGAAGTGATCGGCCGCGAGGCCTCTGGCGGCTTCATTCCGCTGTTCATGACGATCGGCCGGCTGACGTCGTCAAACGGTTATTGCGCCGTCATTCGCGACATCACCCAGTGGAAGCGGACCGAAGACGAACTGAGAACCGCAAAACGTGCGGCCGAAACCGCCAATGCGCACAAGAGCGAGTTCCTGGCGCATGTGAGCCACGAGATCCGCACGCCGCTCAACGCCATTATCGGTTTTGCCGACATGATGGCATCGGAACGGCTGGGGCCTGTCGGTCATCCCCGCTATATCGAATATTCGAACGATATCGGCCGCTCAGGCCGCCATGTTCTGGATATCGTCAACGACCTGCTCGACATTTCCAAGATCGAGGCCGGCGAGCTGGATCTCGATTTCATTGCGGTGGGCCTGAATGAAACGGTGTCGGAAGCGGTATCGCTGGTGCAGCCGCAGGCAAACGGCCAGCGGGTGATCATCCGCACGGCGCTGTCGCAGGCCGTGCCGCAAGTGGTGGCCGATCTGCGCTCGATCAAGCAGATCGTGCTCAACATCCTCTCCAACGCGATCCGGTTTACGCCGTCAGGTGGGCAGATCGTCGTATCCACAGCCTATGAGGCGAATGGCAGTGTCGTGCTGAGAATCCGTGATACGGGCATCGGCATGAACCGTGCCGAACTGGAGATGGCGATGAAGCCTTTCCGGCAGGTGGCGGGCGCATCACGCAAGCGAGGCGATGGCACAGGCCTCGGACTGCCGCTGACCAAGGCTATGGTGGACGCCAACCGGGCGAATTTCGCCATTACCTCGGCTCCGAATGAGGGAACGCTGGTGGAAATCACCTTCCCGTCGCAGCGGGTTCTGGCAAGTTAGCCCACACTCATAAAACGCGACAGCCAATCATGTATGCGCGGTATGCGTGTAAACGTCTTCAAAAAAGGGGCAGCCTGGGCTGCCCTTAATGATTGTGCTGTTCAACGACGATAGGAGAGCAAGACGTCCCGCCTCAAAATCTCATCGTGAGCCACTGTTATAGACCCTAACAGGCCATTTCGCTGCAGAATTGAGGAACGTCGCTCAACAAGGCCTTAAACCTGTCCCGATCCGGGTCATCGAAAGGTGTTGTTGCATTGCAGCAAGAACAGCTGTCGAGCACGGCAAGTTTTTCGTAGAGTTTCAGCGCATCCGGGTCGGCGAGCGCATCCCTGTTTTTGACCGGCCTGCCGTGAACGACATCGCGCCGCGCCGCCGGCGGGATGGGCGGTGCATTTCGGGATCCCGGTCGTGCCGGAGGAGAAAAGGATGCAGAGCGGATGCGAGAGCCGTCATAATCGGTAAATTCGATTGCGTGGCGCTCCTCACACCAGCGAATGAACCGATAGAACGGGGTTCTCCTCCGCTTTCCCTCGAACATGGCCCAGAGCGGCTTCCCTGGTCGAGCATGTTCCTGCCTTCCGGCATCATCCGGCCTCCTCATGCCGCGGAGCACTTCCATGCCGGCGCTGCGAAGAACGTATGCCATGTCGCATGCGACCATGAAGCATATGGCGTGGTCGTTCCGGTGCCCGAATTGCGCCCTGCCGCCATTTCCTATATGCGCCTTGCATGTTCACGAGAGCCGCCCAGACATTCCGCAGGCATGCCCGCCGGCCAGTTGGCCGCACGGTGCTGATCGCGCTTGCCCTGATCCTTGCGGTGGCCGCTATTTTCCGGGTGGTCACGCCTTTTCTGATTTCCACCAGCGTCGTGCGGGAAAGCATCGAGCAATCCATCGAACAATGGACCGGCCATAACGCCGCGATCGGCGGCGTCTCCACCATTCGGTTCTGGCCGGAGCCGAAGGTCATACTCACCGACATCACCATTCACAACGACCGGCAGGGCGATCGAAAGACACTGGCGACGATCAAGGAGTTATCTGCCTCCTTCGACCTGGTGGAAGCCTTGCTGGGCCGGCCGGTTTTCGAGGATTTCCATCTCACCGAACCACATATATTCATGAGCCGAGGCGAGAATGGGCGGGTTCACTGGGCACATGGCGGGCGGCTGGTCGAGGCGATTGCCAAAGCGTCCGCCAATGGCGACACGCAAAGGCTTGACCAGGCACTCGACGCTCCGATCGGAGAGGTGAAGGTTCGCAATGGCATTGTCGATATCGTTGGGGAGGCAGACGGAAGAACCGTCCGCTTCGATGCGATCAACGGCATGATGGACTGGCCGAGTCTCTCCGATGCGGTGACGATCCAAGCTGAGGCTGTAGTTCGTGGCAAGAAGATCGGCCTCGATATTCGCAGCACACAACCGCTACTTCTGCTTGATGGAAGAAGCGGAGACTTCGAGGGAACTGCCAGTGCCGATATCGGGGTTGCCAAGTTCGATGGGATCGCAAGCCTGACGCCGAGCGGCTATTTTTCGGGCAATGCGGAGCTTCGCGCATCGGACCTGCCCGCCGCTTTGCGGTGGTTCGAGATCGATCCCCGCCTTATCGACGGATTGCAATCTGCATCTGTTTCAGCCCGGTTGATCGCCGACCGCCAGGAATTGCGGTTCGAAGAGCTTTCGCTCGGATTGAACGACGAAAACGCCAGCGGTCTTCTGGAACTCGACACTCCCGCTTCCGGGCGACCAAAACTTTCCGGCACGCTCGCCTTCGATCATATCGATCTCAGGCGCCTGCTTGTTGCGCTGGAGCCAACGATCAGTCAGGACGCACAGGCGCTGCCCTCGCTGGTGACCAATCTCGACCTCGATCTGAGACTTTCCTCCCAAGTCGCCGCATTCGGCGCTGTGCAGCTTCACGATATCGCGCTGGGGCTGATGAATGTAGCCCAGCAGTTCCGCCTGGATATTCTGGACAGCGACCTTCGGCCGGGCCGCGTGACAGGCCGCATCAATACGGTGAACACAAATGCCGGCGCGCAACACGAAGGACAGAGCGTCGCATTTCGCGGGGCTGTCAGGGGCGCAGATTTCGCCACGATTGTGCAACAGTTGCAGCTCAAGGGCCCGCTGCCGGCGGCCCAGGGCTCGCTGGATATTTCGCTCGACGTACCGCGCCCAATCAACCGGGACGCCTGGAATGCGGCGGTGGGTACGGTCAATTTCCAGACCGGAGCGGGCAGGCTGAACGGCATTGATATGTCCGCCATTCGCCAACTGGCAGCACAAAAACCCTATTTCACACTCAGTGACGCGGCAACCGGCTCTGTCGAGTTCGACAGCATGAAAGCAACCGCCACGATCCGCAACGGGATTGCCGATCTCCAGGA
Organism: Pseudomonadota bacterium; assembly: GCA_023451735.1. Classification (GTDB taxonomy): domain Bacteria; phylum Pseudomonadota; class Alphaproteobacteria; order Rhizobiales; family Rhizobiaceae; genus Neorhizobium. The sequence continues at coordinate 7,399 of JAEXYH010000063.1, forward strand.
CACGGAGATCGCCGGTCGTAACGAGACGATCATGCTCACCGGCGCCGTGCCGCTTGCCAATAGCAGCCTCGCCCTCTCGGCAGAGATCTTGCCGAAGGATGGAGGCCAGAATCTCAATTTCTTCATCGGCGGGGCGTGGCCGACACCGATCCTGTGGCCGATGAACGTGCCTGCTCCCAAGCCGGGCGAATAGACCGACCGATCAGGAAACCGTGCCGCGTGCCGCGAGATGTTCATCCCGGATACGCTTGATCTCCGTGCGCTTGGTGGCGAGGGAGGCGGCGATAACGCCGACCGTGACGAGGCCGATCAGGATCGTGCAGATCGCATTGATTTCCGGCGTCACACCGAGACGAACCTGCGAGTAGATCTTGATCGGCAACGTCGTTGCGCCGGGGCCGGTGTTGAAGCTTGCGATGACAAGATCGTCCAGAGACAGGGTGAATGCCAGCATCCAGCCGGCGATGACGGCGGGGAAGATCAGCGGAAGGGTGATCTTGAAAAATGTCTTTACCGGCGGGCAACCGAGATCGAGAGCGGCTTCTTCGAGGCTGCGGTCGAAGGTCAGAAGCCGCGACTGCACGACGATCGCGACGTAGCACATGGTGAAGGTCGTATGTGCGATCGTCACCGTCCAGAAGCCGCGGTCGACGCCCATCGCGACGAAGAGCAGAAGCAGGGACAGGCCGGTGATGACTTCGGGCATGACCAGCGGCGCATAGATCATGCCCGAGAATGCCATGCGGCCGGGGAAGCGGGCAAAACGGGTGAGCGCGAGGGCCGCGAGCGTACCGAGGATGGTGCCGAGCGTGGCACTCAGGACGCCAACGCGGGCGGTAACCCAGGCGGCGTCCATCAAACCCTGGTTCGACCACATGGCCGAATACCAATGCAGCGAAAACCCGCCCCAGACGGTCACCAGACGAGAGGCGTTGAAGGAATAGACGATCAGGATGATGATCGGGATATAGAGAAACGCGAAACCGATCGTAAGTACTGTGGCGTCGAAACGGGGAGATCTCATCACACTACCTTCTTCTGCTGGTTCTGGAAGATCATGATCGGCACGACCAGCATGATCAGCAGAATAACGGCGACGGCGGAGGCGAGCGGCCAATCCCGGTTGCCGAAGAATTCCGTCCAGAGCGTCTTGCCGATCATCAGCGTATCGGCGCCGCCGAGCAGATCCGGGATGACGAATTCGCCGGTAATCGGGATGAAGCAGATCATCGAGCCGGCGATGACGCCCGGCAGCGACAGCGGGAAGGTGATCTTCCAGAAGGCTTTCCACGGCGGGCAGCCGAGATCGCTTGCGGCTTCCAGCAGGGAATTATCCATCTTCTCCAGTGCCGAATAAAGCGGCAGCACCATGAAGGGCAGATAGGAATAAACGATACCGATAAAGACGGCGTAATCGGTGCGGAAGATCTGCACCTGCTGGTCAGGTCCCATCAGGCCGATCGTCTGCAACGCGAGCGTCAGCAGTCCATCCGGCTTCAGGATACCGATCCAGGCGTAAACGCGGATGAGGAACGAGGTCCAGAAGGGCAAGATGACCAGCATGACCAGCGTCGGCCTGATCGACGTCGGGGCGCGGGCCATTGCGAGCGCCATCGGGTACCCGATCAGGAGAAGCAGCAGCGTCGAGATCGCCGCGATCCTGAGTGAAGACAGATAGGACCAGATATAAAGCGGGTCTTCCGTCAGAAAGACGTAGTTCTCGAAATCGAGCTGCGAGAAAAAGTCGCCGATCGCACCGAAGCCTTCGAATACGGGCGTATAGGGCGGGATCGAGATGGCCGTATCGGAGAAGGATATCTTCAGAATGATCAGGAACGGCGCGGCGAAGAAAAGGATCAGCCAGACATAGGGCACCATGACGACCAGCCAGCGGGTCCAGGAATGACCGCCGGTATGCGGGGCAGGATTGGCTTCAGCGACATTGGCCATGTTCGCTCCCCTTTCCTATCGTGTCAGCACGAGGCCGGCATCACGCGGCCAGGTGAGCCAGACCCTGTCTTCGAAGGTGATCGGCCGGTCAACGAGGCGAGAGACATTCGCCTGGGCGGCGCGCATGAACCGGCCATCCTCGGAACGGACGATGAAGAGCGAGAAATCACCCAGATAACCGATGTCCCAGACTTCGCCATAGAAGCTGTTAACGGATGGATCGGCCGGTGCATCCTGCGAGATACGGACCTTTTCCGGGCGGATGGCGAAGGCGACATGATCCCCCTTCACGGCCTGGCATTCCTGATCGACGGCGATCGACAGGCCTTCGCTTTCGATCTTCACCGCTCCCGGTGCGCCGAGTGCGCTTGCCGTCTCGGCGACCCTGCCTTCGATGATGTTGATGTCACCGATGAAATCCGCAACGTAACGGCTGTTCGGTGCCTCATAGATTTCGGCAGGCGTCGCCACCTGCATGATGACACCCTTGTCCATAACGGCGATCCGGTCGGACACGGTCATCGCCTCCTCCTGGTCATGGGTGACGATGAGGAAGGTCATGCCGAGCGTCTGCTGCAGATCCATCAGTTCGAACTGGGTTTCCTCGCGCAGCTTCTTGTCGAGCGCGCCGAGCGGTTCGTCGAGCAGCAGAACCTTGGGGCGCTTGGCGAGCGAGCGGGCAAGCGCCACACGCTGACGCTGGCCACCGGATAGCTGGTTCGGCTTGCGCTTGGCGAACTGTTCCAGCTTGACGAGTTTCAGCATTTCCTGGACGCGGGCATTGATCTCGCCCTTCTGCATATTGTCCTGTTCGAGGCCGAAGGCGATGTTCTTTTCCACCGACATATGCGGGAAAAGCGCGTAGGACTGGAACATCATATTGGTGGGGCGGCGATAGGGCGGCACGCCACCGATATCCTGCCCCTGCAGCAGGATGCGGCCTTCGGTCGGCTCCTCGAAGCCGGCAAGCATGCGCATCAGCGTAGTCTTGCCGCAACCGGAAGGACCAAGCAGCGAGAAGAACTCGCGCTCATAGATATCAAGCGTCAGATTGTCGACGGCGACGAAATCGCCGAAGCGTTTGGTGATATTCTCGAAGCGGATGAAGGGGACCGCATTCGGATCGGTCCAGGGAGAGAATTTGCGTTTAACCGGTCCGAGAGATTTCGCCATGCCTTGCCCCGCTTGCGATCCTTGAAGACGAAAAAGGCGGGTCGAAACCCGCCCTCATGTTGCCAACCTCAGCTACCGGTCTTGATCTGTGTCCAGACCCGGTTCAGCACGCGCTGTTCGCGCGGACCATACGGGGAGATTGTGAAAAGCTTATTCACGACTTCTTCCGGCGGATAGACCGAGGGGTTATCCAGCACTTCCTTGTCGAGGAACTGCTGCGAGGCGAGGTTGCCGTTGGCATACTGGACGTAGTTCGAAGCTTTGGCGATGACTTCCGGCTTCATCAGGTAATTGATAAAGGCATGGGCTTCGTCGACATTCTTCGCGTCCGCAGGGATAGCGAGGTTGTCGAACCACATATAGGTGCCTTCCTTGGGGATGACGAACTCGACCTTGACGCCGTTGCCGGCTTCTTCGGCGCGCGTCTTTGCCTGCAGGATGTCACCCGACCAGCCGATCGAGATACAGCTGTCGCCATTGGCAAGCTCATCGATGTAGGCGGACGCGTTGAACGTCTTCACGAAGGGGCGGATACCCTTGTAGACCTCGCCGCCGGCTTCCAGATCAGCGGTCTGCTTGCTGTCCGGATCCTTGCCGATATAGTTCATGGCGATGGCGAAGGTTTCGTCGGAGGCATCGAGAATGTTGATGCCGCAAGATTTCAGCTTCTCGGCATTTTCCGGCTTGAAGAGGATATCCCAGCTGTCGACCGGCACATCACCGAGGGCAGCCTTCACCTTGTCGACATTATAGCCGATACCGGTCGTGCCCCACATGTAGTTGATGGCGTATTCGTTGCCGGGGTCGTATTTGGCAAGACGCTCGGAGACGAGCGGCCAGAGATTGGTCATGTTCGGCAGCTTCGACTTGTCGAGCTTCTGAAACACGCCGGCCTGGATCTGACGGGCGAGGAAGGGAGCGGTCGGGACAACGACATCATAACCGGAACCACCGGCGAGAAGCTTGGTCTCGACCAGATCGTTGCTGTCGAAGACGTCGTAGACGACCTTGATGCCGGTTTCCTTGGTGAAATCCGCCAGAATCGACTCGTCGATGTAATCCGACCAGTTATAGACGTGGACAACTTTCTCCTGCGCCATAGCCGAGGATACGATTGCTGTCGTGGCAAGCACGGCAGCGAGGCTAAACAAACGGATTTTCATGATCTCTCCTGTTCCGAGCTCTGGCGCGACCGTGATCGCATATGTTTTTCATAAGGTTTTTGGCAAGAGTAGAAAGGATTCTTCCGCCTCACAAGTAGGAATGTGCGGCGCGAAAGAACTTCCCCAAAGCTATTGAAAGTCAAACGCGCTCAATCCGGTTACCATTTCGTCCAGCCCGAGCGGGCGTGTGATCGGTGGCTCGGCACGGGACAAGCAGGCCTTGCGTTCGCAGATGCGGCAAGCGGGACCGGCGGCGACAGCAAAACCGTCGGAAGGCAGGGCCGCCGCATAAACAACATCTGCGGAAAATCCGATATCGCAGCCGATGAGGATGGCGGTGCGCCTGATCCGCTCGCCGAAATCGGCCTGCGGGCCTTCAAGCGTTCTTGAGATCGTCAAGAAAACGTCGCCTTCAGGCATCTCGACCCGGTCGACCAGAATACGGCCCGGTTCGGCGAAGGCCGAATGGATGCCGAGCTTCGGACACCGGCCGCCGAAGCGCGACAGTGGAAACCCTTGTGCGCCTGCGCGTCGCACGACATTGCCGGCGTGATCGATCTCCATGAGAAAAAACGGAATGCCTGCCGCCTCCGGACGACAGAGGGACGTCAGCCGAGCCGCCGCCTGTTCGAAGGAAACGTCGAAACGCGAACGCAAGATGTCTATATCGTAGCGGGCGCGCTGCGCAGCGGAAAGGAATGCACCATAAGGCATGAGCAGGGCATGGGCCGCGTAACGGGCGAGCTCGAAGCGGGCGATACGGCGAGCTTCGTCGGTGTGCAGGGAGAGCCCGCCAAGTTCCGCATCGATTTCGGGGGTAAGTGCGAGGAGTGCTACTTCCATCGCAAGTTCACGGTTACGGTCGAAGGGAGACAGTCTTTCCGACAGGAAAAGCCGCATACTATGGCGGTCATAACGGCGGCGCAGACTCGGCATGACATGAGTGGGAAGCGTGCGGACGGTAATGCCACGTTCGCCTTTCAGCCAGGATCGCAGGGCAGACGGCAGGTCGTCGCCCGCGGCAAAGGTTTTCGCCAGCGCCTCCGCAGCATCTTCGATGCGGGCAAAGAAATTCGGCCGCCGCTCCAAGGACTGTCGCACCTCGTCTATCGGCATGTGGCTGCCGGTCGACGCCATCTCCCTGCCCTCGCTTGCCAGAAGAGCTGCAAGATCGGAAAGCCGGCCGGCCTGTTCCCGGTACGCGCGATAGAGTTTGATGGCGGCGAGCGCCGCGTTCGGTGCCGCCTCAGCCACTTCGACTATTTCCTGGTCGCCGGGGATTTCACCGGCCAGAAGTGGATCGGCAAAGACCTCGCGAAGCTGTCCCGACAAGCCGCCGCCCTCACCCTGAAGCGCATCGAGATCCACCTTATAGGTAGAGGCGAGCTTCAGAAGCAGCTGCACCGTCAGCGGTCGCTGGTTGCGCTCGATGAGATTGAGATAGGATGGCGAGATCTCCAATGCGCCCGCCATGGCCGTCTGGGTCAACCCCAGCCCCAGGCGAACACGCCGGACGCGACCTCCCGCAAACACTTTCCGCTCCACTAAAGACCTCCTCCTGTCAAAGTTTTACGCGGCTCGATATTTACAAATTTTACAAAATCATCTTCGGCTCTGTGTAAGTCGTGACAACGTAACTTCTTTTATATCATGTACTTATAGAATTAACATTCGTCATTCTGTAAATCTTTCACATGGACTTTCGGCCTGATCCAGAAGTTCAAATCTTGTGGGAGAGAGACAGATGACAGATTTTTACAAGCTCGTTGCCGATGCGCCTGAAGGCAGATTCGACGGGATCACCCGCCCCTATTCCGCCGAGGACGTGCAGCGGCTGCGCGGCTCGATGGAGATCCGGTATTCGTTGGCGGAAAAGGGCGCCAACCGTCTCTGGGAGTTGCTGAGAAACGAGGACTTCGTCAACGCGCTCGGCGCCATGACCGGCAATCAGGCGATGCAGCAGGTGCGCGCCGGACTGAAAGCGATCTATCTCTCTGGCTGGCAGGTGGCGGCCGACAGCAATACCGCATCGTCGATGTATCCGGACCAGTCGCTTTATCCCGCCAATGCCGCGCCGGAACTGGCGCGCCGTATCAATCGCACGCTTCAGCGCGCCGACCAGATCGAGACTGCGGAGGGCAGGGGGCTTTCCGTCGATACGTGGTTCGCGCCCATCGTCGCCGATGCTGAAGCCGGCTTCGGCGGGCCGCTCAATGCCTTCGAGATCATGAAGGCGTTTATCGAGGCCGGCGCTGCGGGTGTTCATTTCGAGGACCAGTTGGCTTCGGAAAAGAAGTGCGGCCATCTGGGCGGCAAGGTGCTGATCCCGACCGCGGCGCATATCCGCAACCTGACGGCAGCGCGGCTTGCCGCCGACGTCATGGGCGTGCCGACGCTGGTCATCGCCCGCACGGATGCGGAAGCGGCAAAACTGCTGACGTCCGATATAGACGAACGCGACCAGCCCTTTGTCGATTATGATGCGGGGCGGACTGCGGAAGGGTTTTATCGGGTGAAGAACGGGCTCGAGCCCTGCATTGCCCGTGCGGTTGCCTATGCGCCGCATTGCGACCTCATCTGGTGCGAGACCTCCAAGCCGGATCTGGAGCAGGCACGCCGGTTCGCCGAGGGCGTGCACCGGGAACATCCGGGCAAGATGCTGGCCTACAATTGCTCGCCTTCGTTCAACTGGAAAAAGAACCTCGACGACGCGACGATCGCCAAGTTCCAGCGCGAGCTGGGGGCGATGGGCTACAAATTCCAGTTCATCACACTTGCCGGCTTCCACCAGTTGAATTTCGGCATGTTCGAGCTTTCGCGCGGTTACAAGGACCGGCAGATGGCAGCGTATTCTGAACTGCAGGAGGCGGAATTCGACGCGGAAATCAACGGATACACGGCGACCAAGCACCAGAGAGAGGTCGGCACCGGTTATTTCGACGCCGTGTCGATGGCGATTACGGGAGGGCTATCTTCCACGACCGCCATGAGTGAATCGACCGAGCATGCACAGTTCCGGCCGGCGGCTGAATGATCAGGCAATACATCAACGAAAGGAGACCCCGAAATGACGATCCAGACACCCATCAAGACCCATGTCAAGGAAAGGGCGGAGGAGCAGGCAAGCGCCATGACCGCTGATCAGCAGGCGGCGATCCGCTTGCTTGCCAACGATCTTCACCGGCTGAACCATGCCGTCATGAAGGCGGTCGAGGCCGGCGTTTCGGTCGAGCTGATCCGCTCGGCACGGCATCACGGTGGCGACGGCCACTGGGGTGACCTTATGGTTCCCGTCGTCATGACGAACAGGCTTCAATAAGCCCTCGACACTCCCAGGACAAACACCGGTCATGACACGTACCGGGACCATGACGACCGTCGGAAAAAGCTGACGCCCGGCCATACCTTCTCCGTTCCCACGCAAAGAGAAAGGGCGACCAACCGGCCGCCCTTTCTCATATTGTCTCTTCGTCGTGACGCAAAACGGTCAGGCTGCCCGGTCGTAGCGGCGATCTGCCTGTGGCGCTGCGGCGTCGATACGGAACTGCTGCAACAGGCCGAACAGAGCTTCGGTCTCGTCAGCCAGGCGACGGCTCGCCTCGCTGGTTTCGGCAACCATGGCACCATTCTGCTGGGTCATCTGGTCCATCTGGTTGACGGACTGGTTGATGTTGGAGAGTGCTGCCGATTGGTCACGGCTGGCGGTGGCGATCGTTTCGACATGCTGGCTGATGACGACGATCTCGCTGCTGATCGTCGCAAGCACTTCACCTGCCTGCTGGACGAGCGAGGCGCCCTCGCCGACTTCATGGGTCGACTGATTGATAAGACCCTTGATCTCCTTGGCGGCATCGGCGGAGCGTTGGGCCAGTTCACGCACTTCCTGCGCGACCACCGCGAAGCCCTTGCCGGCTTCTCCAGCGCGGGCTGCCTCGATACCGGCATTGAGCGCCAGAAGATTGGTCTGGAAAGCGATGTCGTCGATCACTTCGATGATCAGCTCGATCTTCTGCGAGGCGTCTTCGATCCGTCCCATCGCATCAACGGCATTCTTGACGACGACACCGGAATTGTCGGCGCTTTTCTTGGTGTGGCTGACAGCCTCGTTGGCCTCGCGGGCACGATCTGCAGAGGAGCGGACTGTGGCCGTGATTTCCTCGACGGCGGCAGCAGTCTCTTCAAGCGAAGCCGCCTGGCTTTCGGTCCGGCGCGACAGGTCTGCGGAAGAATGGCTGAGATCGGCACTGCTTCTCTGGATCGCCATCGTGCTCTGACGGATATGCGCAAGCGTGTCGCGCAGCTTGACGATCGAACCGTTGAAATCGGTGCGCAGCGGCTCGAGCTTGCCGGAGAACGGCTGGTCGATGGTGACGGAGAGATCGCCCTGGGAAAGGCGCGACAGAGCCGTACCGAGTGCGGTGACGGCCTGGTCGATCTGGCCGTCGACCATGCGCTTGTCGCTGTCGCTGCGCTCGCGTTCGGCTTCCGCCTCGGCGCGTTCCATGGCGCTTTGATGCTCGATGCGCAGCTTTTCCAGCGCGTTGTCGCGGAAGACCTGCAGGGCGCGGGCAATGTTGCCGAACTCGTCTGAGCGTGCGGTGTAGGGAATTTCGGACTTGTTGTCGCCATCGGCAATTGCACGCACGGACCCGGTCAGAACGCCGAGCGGACGAACCAGCGCGCGAATGACGAAATAGCTGGCGACGGCGATAAAGAGAAGCGCGAGCAATGAGGAGATCATCAGCGCCGTACCGGCTGAGGCGATATGGGCGAAATAGACTTCCATCGGGATGCCGATGAAGAGCACACCGCTCACCGCACCGGAGGCATTCATGACAGGGTAATAGGCCGTCATGAAGTCACGACCGAACAGAACCGCCGGGCCATAATAGGCCTCGCCGCGGCTGAGCATTGCCTGCGCCGGATGATCGGCAACGAGCTTAGTGCCAACGGCACGCTCACCTTTTTCGTTCTTCACATTGGTGGAGATGCGGACGTAATCATTGCCCTGCTTTTCGAAGACAGTGGCAACGCCGCCGATTGAACCGGCCGTACGGTCGACCAGATCATGCCCCTGGAGAGCACCTTCGCCGGCAGTAACCTTGGAAAGCTTGCCCTCGGAGAGCGTCGTCTTCGCACCGGCAGCAGCCGTCTCATAGATCAACGCCATGGTCCTGACGGACTTATGCGTATCCTCGACGGCCGTTTCCATGATGTCCTTGCGAAATGTGTTGTAGGCCAGACCTGCAACTGCAGAGACCGCAACGACGATGAGGAACAGGCAGAGGAATACAATTTTAGTGACGACCGAAGAAGGAACGATCTTTTTCATAGCGAGCCCTTATGGGAGTAGAATTCCCACACAGACTCGCCGAAAGAGATGAAATTTTTGCTAAATTTGACTAAAGCCAATAGCTGATCTTCGGACACCAGCAGCAACGCGCCGGCAACCCGCCATGGATCAAACTAATTTCGCGTACCGCTTAAAACAGTACCGGTACGGTAAGAAGTGCAGCTGTGGCTCCGACAGCAATCATCAACAGGCTAAAGCGAACGAGCTTTGCGCGGTCATCCGCCTTGGCAATTGCGATAGCGCGGGCACGGCGAGCATTCGGCATGGACTGTAACTCCGAGACGATAATCAAACCTATAGTGGCAGCCTATTTGAATTTTGAACATGGAAATAAGCTGGCAATGTGGCAGGATCGGCCAGTTATATTAAGAAGCCCTGAATCACATTGCTACAACCGGGTGTTACGCCCTGGCGGCAAAGATCAGAGAGCTTCGCCACAGACATGGCCGGAAGACCATGCCCATTGGAAATTGTAGCCGCCGAGCCAACCGGTAACGTCGACGCATTCTCCGATGAAGTACAGGCCGGGTACGGACTTCGCCTGCATCGTTTTCGAATCTAGCTCCGAAGTATTGATGCCGCCGAGGGTGACTTCCGCCGTGCGATAACCTTCCGAACCTGCGGGGCGGATGCGCCAGTCCTGGATCGAAGCCGCAACCGCATCGAAAACCTTGTCGGAACAGTCGGCAAGTTTCATTGCGGCCGGATGTTTTTCCGCAAAGAACTGCGCCAGCCGCTTGGGCAGGATTTCGGCCAGGGCCGTCTGGACGAACTGTTTGCCGTTGACCTTGCGGGCAGCCTTCAGGTCGTCGGTTATCTTGCGATCCGGTTCGATTACGAGGGTGATCTCGTCGCCCTCACGCCAATAGGAGGATATCTGCAGGATCGCGGGACCGCTCAATCCACGATGGGTGAAGAGTAACGCCTCGCGAAAAGCAGTCTTGCCGTGGCGGATCTCGGCGGGTGCAGCAATGCCTGAAAGCGGAGCAAGCTTTTCCAAAAGATTGGGATCGAGTGTCAGCGGCACGAGGCCAGGGCGGGTTTCAATGAGTTTCAACCCGAACTGCTTCGCGATGTCATAAGCAAGACCGGTTGCACCCATTTTCGGGATCGACTTGCCGCCGGTGGCAACGACGACAGAGCCGGCCTCTATCGTTTCTCCACCGGAGGTAACTATGCGAAAACCGTCAACGGATTTTTCGACCGAGGTGACGCCGGTCTGGAGTTCGAGCCGGGCACCGGCGGCCTCCATCTCGGAAAGCAGCATGCGGATGATATCCTTGGCGCTGTCATCGCAGAAAAGCTGGCCAAGCGTCTTTTCGTGAAAGGGGATTTTGTGCCGATTAACGAGATCGATGAAATCCTGCGCCGAATATCGGGCGAGCGCGGATTTGACGAAATGCGGGTTGGCAGAGAGATAATTTTTCGGGCTCGCATGGATATTGGTGAAGTTGCAGCGGCCGCCACCGGAGATGCGGATTTTTTCGCCCGGGGCTTTGGCATGGTCGAGAACCAGGATCGAACGGCCTCGCGCACCTGCGCGGATGGCACACATCATGCCGGCCGCACCTGCGCCGAGGATCACCACATCGAATTTACGGGCCAAACGACACTCCTTGCGCTTTGGCGGTTGCCGCCTTCGCTCTTCGCCATAGTTCACCCAAAGTCAACGCCTCCCCCTCGCCAATTGCCGATCGGTGGCTATGATGGGAACATTCGATCAACCTCACCCGGTGTGTCATGCCAACCAAGAAAGCCAATCCTGCTGCTGCTGAAGTCGGTACGGTCGCAAAAGCTGCTGTCGCTCAACCAACGCTGACCTCGCTTCGCGGCGTGGCGGACTGGCAGGAGGCCGCTGCATGGCTTCGAGCGCGCGGCATCGAGGATATCGAATGCATCACGCCCGACCTTGCCGGCGTTCCGCGCGGCAAGATGATGCCGTCGTCGAAGTTCACTTCCAACACATCGCTGGCGCTTCCCTCGGCCCTCTACCGCCACACGATCTCGGGGGAATACCCTGAAGAAACGGAGAGCTTCCGCTACGAGCCGCGCGACAGCGACCTGAAACTGCTGCCGGACCTTTCGACGCTTTCGGTCGTGCCCTGGGAGACTGACCCGACGGCGCAGGTGATCTGCGACATCGTCAATACGGAAGGCACAGCAGTCGCCTATACGCCGCGCAACGTGCTGAAAAATGTCGTCAGGCTCTACAACGAGCGTGGCTGGAAGCCGGTCGTGGCGCCGGAAATCGAGTTCTATCTGGTCGCCAAGAATGACGACCCGGATTATCCGCTGCATCCGCCGAAGGGCCGCTCCGGTCGTGCCATTCTGGGCGGCCAGGGCTATTCGATCGCCGGTATCAACGAATTTGACGAGTTGATCGACGACATCTACCATTTCTCCGAAAAGCAGGGACTGGAGATCGACACGCTGATCCATGAAGAAGGACCGGCACAGCTCGAGATCAACCTTCGCCATGGCGATCCGGTGCAATTGGCCGATCAGGTGTTCATGTTCAAGCGGACGATCCGCGAGGCTGCGCTGAAACACGGCATCTATGCCACCTTCATGGCCAAGCCGATGCAGGGCCAGGCGGGATCGGCCATGCATATCCACCAATCGGTCGTCGATATCGACACGGGCAAGAACATCTTCTCGCAGAAGGACGGAAAACCCTCCAAAGAATTCTTCCAGTTCATCGGCGGCATGCAGACCTATATTCCTAAAGCGCTGGTGATGATGGCGCCTTATGTGAACTCCTACCGTCGCCTGACACCGGACATGGCCGCACCGGTCAATACTGCCTGGGGTTATGACAACCGCACGACGGCCTTCCGCGTGCCCGTCTCAGATCCTGTCGCACGGCGCGTCGAAAACAGACTGCCGAGTTCGGATGCCAATCCCTATCTGGCACTCGCAGCGTCGCTCGGCTGCGGGCTGCTCGGCATCATGAACAAGATCGATCCGACCCCGCCGACAGACGAATCCGCCAATGAAGGCGCGATCGACCTGCCGCGCGATCTACTCAAGGCCGTTTCGCTGCTGGAAGAAGAACCTGCTTTGGCGGAGGTGTTCAGCCCGGAATTCATCGGCATCTATGCCGGCGTCAAGCGCGGCGAGTTCGAGACCTTCATGCAGGTGATCAGCCCGTGGGAGCGCGAGTTCCTGCTTCTCAACGTTTAAGGTGAGCCGCATGGATACATGGCAGAGCCCGATCGCACCGGGTCTTTCCTGGTATCAAGCGAGCGTCGATAAACGCCCTACCTATCCATCGCTCGAGGGATCTCAGACAGTCGATGTAACGATCATCGGCGGCGGCTATACCGGCTTGCAGGCCGCCTATAATCTGGCGGCCTCCGGCGTTTCGGTGGTGCTGATCGAGGGCGGGCATTTCGGTGACGGCGGCTCCGGCCGCAATGGCGGACAGCTGGGCACCGGACAGCGCTGGTGGCCGGAAGATGCGGAGAAGGAGCTTGGTTACGAACGCTCCAAGCTGCTGTTCGACATGGCAGAAAACGCCAAGCGGCATCTTCTCGATTTTGTGACAATGCATGGCATCGATATCGATTACATGCAGGGTCAGCTCAACGTGTCGCACAAGCCGGGACATGAGCGCGATTATCGCGCCAATGCGGAGATTGCCGCCGAACGCTACGACTATCCGCATGTGATGTTCATGGACGAGGCGGAGACGGCGGAGCGGGTCGGCACGAAGGACTATTATTGCGGCGTACGCGATACCGGGACTGGCCATATCCATCCGCTGAAACTACTGATCGGGCTGGCGAGGGTGGCCAAGGCTGCAGGCGCCGGCATTTACGAAAACACCAGGGCGACGGCGATCCGCCGCGAGGGCAGCAAGATCAAAGTCGAAACGGCGAAAGGAAACCTGACGTCCGACCGGGTTCTGATCGCCACCAATGCCTATGTCGGCGATCTCGAACCCGTCACTTCGGCGCATGTCATGCCGATCGGATCCTTCATCGCAGCGACCGAGCCGCTCGATGCGTTCCCACATGTCATTCCTGGCATGGAGGCTGTCTGCGACAGCCGCTTCGTGGTGCGATATTTCCGCAAATCGAAGGACAACCGGCTGCTGTTCGGCGGTCGCGAGGTGTATAGTTCCAAAGATCCCAGCGATACAGCGGAAGCGATCCGCCGCCAGATCGTCTCCACCTATCCGGCGCTCAAGGACGTCCGGATTACCCATGCCTGGGGCGGCAATGTCGGGATTACCCTGCCGCGGCGGCCCTTCGTACGCGAGGTCATGCCCGGTGTGACATCGATCGGCGGTTATTCGGGCCATGGCGTGATGCTGTCAAATTACTGCGGCAAACTTTATGCTGAAATGGTCACTGGGCGGAAAAGCGAACTCGACGTGCTTGCCGATCTTGATATACCCGCCTTTCCGGGAGGACATGCGATGCGTAAACCCCTGCTTTTCCTCGCATTAACCTGGTTTGCACTAAGAGACCGTATTTGAAGGCGACATTCAGACTAGCCTTTTTAAATCGATTAGCATAAGACACACCCCAACCACACACGATGAAAGTTGAGCGATGAGCAGCCAGATCATTCCAGTGGAACCATTCGATTGCATCGTCTTCGGCGGTACCGGCGACCTTGCGGAGCGCAAGCTTCTTCCGGCGCTCTATCACCGGCAGATCGAAGGTCAGTTCACGGAACCGACGCGTATCATCGGCGCGTCACGCAGCGCGCTTTCCCACGAAGAATACCGCAAGTTTGCCGAGGATGCGCTTAAGGAGCATCTGAAGAAGGGCGAATATGACGAAGCCCAGGTCAAGGCATTCTGCGAGCGCATTTTCTACGTTCCCGTCGATGCCAAGTCCGATCAGGGCTGGGACAAGCTGAAAAAGCTGCTTGACGAAGGCACCGGCAAGGACCGCGTACGCGCCTTTTATCTCGCCGTAGCGCCTGCGATTTTCGGCGCGATTTCCGAAAAGATCCGCGACCACAAGCTGATCACCAAGTCGACACGCATCGTCGTCGAAAAGCCGATCGGCCGCGACCTTGCTTCGGCGCAGGAATTGAACGACACGATCGGCAAGGTGTTCAAGGAAGAACAGATCTACCGCATCGACCACTATCTCGGCAAAGAGACGGTGCAGAACCTGATGGCGCTGCGCTTTGCCAATGCGCTCTATGAGCCGCTATGGAACGCCAACTATATCGACCACGTACAGATCACGGTCGCCGAGTCTGTTGGTCTCGAAGGTCGTGCCGGGTATTACGACACGGCCGGCGCATTGCGCGACATGGTTCAGAACCACATCATGCAGTTGCTTTGCCTTGTTGCGATGGAAACTCCGTCGTCGATGAATTCCGAAGCGGTGCGTGACGAGAAGCTGAAGGTTCTGCGCGCGCTGAAGCCGATCACCGCCGACAATGTCGAGCAGATGACGGTGCGCGGCCAGTATCGTGCCGGTGCTTCCGCCGGCGGTCCGGTCAAGGGTTACCTGGAAGAACTGGAAGGCGGCGTTTCCAACACGGAAACCTTCGTCGCCATCAAGGCCGAGATCGGCAACTGGCGCTGGGCAGGCGTCCCCTTCTACATCCGCACGGGCAAGCGCCTTGCAAGCCGTGTTTCGGAAATCGTGATTTCCTTCAAGCCGGTGCCGCACAATATTTTCGACACCGCAGCGGGCCGGATTTCGGCCAACCAGCTGATAATCCGCCTGCAGCCGGACGAAGGCGTCAAGCAGTCGCTGATGATCAAGGATCCGGGTCCGGGCGGCATGCGCCTGCGCAATGTCTCGCTCGACATGAGCTTTGCCGAGGCCTTCAACGCCCGCAGCCCCGACGCCTACGAGCGTCTGCTGATGGATACGATCCGCGCCAACCAGACGCTATTCATGCGCCGCGACGAAGTGGAAGCGGCGTGGGAATGGGTCGATCCGATCCTCAAGGGTTGGGAAGAGACCGGACAGGTGGCGCAGGGCTATACTGCCGGTACCTGGGGTCCGAGCCAGGCGATTGCGCTGATCGAGCGTGACGGCCGTACCTGGCACGAAGGCTAAGACCATGGCATCGACCTTTCATGACTTTGCCAATGGAGCAGACCTCGCCGCAGCCCTTGCGGACGAGGTCGCGATTGGGCTTGCGGCAGCGATTTCCGAAAGGGGGACGGCGTCCATCGCCGTTTCCGGCGGATCGACGCCGAAGCGCTTTTTCGAGGCGCTTTCGGGCAAGGATATCGACTGGGCAAAGGTCAGCGTGACGCTGGTCGACGAACGTTTCGTGCCGGCCGACAGCCCGCGTTCCAATCATCTTCTGGTCGCGACGCATCTGCTGAAGGACAAGGCTGTCACTGCGACCTTTATCCCTCTTTACCATGAGGCGCCTTCGATCGACGCTGCGGCCGAGATCGCGACGAAAGAGACGGCATCAATCGGAAAACCGTTCGATGTGGCGATCCTGGGCATGGGTGGCGACGGCCATACCGCATCGTTCTTCCCGCATGGCAATCATCTTGCCAAGGCGCTCGATCTTTCGACGCCGCCTGGCGTGATGACCATGGCGGCGGAAGGTGCTGGCGAAGAACGGCTGACGTTCACCTTCTCCGCCCTTTCGGATGCGCGCCTGCTGGTGCTGCATATCGAAGGTCAGGAAAAGAAGGACGTGCTCACCAAGGCTCAGGCAGGATCGGATGAAACGGACATGCCGATCCGCGCCGTGCTCAACAGGGCGGTCTCTCCGCTCAAGATATACTGGGCGCCTTGAGGTGCCTTCCGGCCGCCTGACGACAGCCAGGCGCCAACATATTTGACGCGACATGCGATCCCGGTGGCTTCGGCCTCTCCCAAGCCGGGCTTGCCCGAAGGAGGTTTTGACATGGCGGCACATTCCAGCATTCAGGCGATTACGGCAAGGATTATTGAGCGATCCAAACCGCATCGCGAGGCCTATCTCGACCGATTGCAACGCGCAGTCGCCAAGGGTCCGCACCGGGCCGTTCTCTCCTGCGGAAACCTGGCACACGGATTTGCCGTCTGTTCCCCCGCCGAGAAGGATGCGCTCGCAGGAGACGTCGTCCCTAACCTCGGCATCATCACCGCCTATAACGACATGCTCTCGGCACATCAGCCCTATGAGACATTCCCGCCGATCATTCGCGAGGCAGCCCGCGAGGCTGGCGGTATCGCCCAGGTCGCGGGTGCGGTGCCGGCGATGTGTGACGGCGTCACACAGGGTCAGCCGGGCATGGAGCTTTCACTGTTTTCGCGCGATGCGATCGCCATGTCGGCCGGTATCGGCCTTAGCCACAACATGTTCGATGCCTCGGTCTATCTCGGCATCTGCGACAAGATCGTGCCGGGCCTCGTCATCGCAGCGCTTTCCTTCGGCCATCTGCCGGCCGTGTTCATTCCCGCCGGGCCGATGACATCAGGCCTGCCGAATGACGAGAAGTCGCGCATCCGCCAGCTTTATGCGGAAGGCAAGGTCGGCCGCGCCGAGCTTCTGGAAGCAGAATCGAAGTCCTATCACGGGCCGGGCACCTGCACCTTCTACGGAACAGCCAATTCCAACCAGATGCTGATGGAGATCATGGGCTTCCACATGCCCGGCGCGTCCTTTGTCAATCCGGGCACACCGCTGCGCGAAGCGCTTACCCGCGAAGCCGCCAAGCGGGCGCTCGCCATCACCGCCATGGGCAACGAATTCACGCCGGCCGGCGAGATGATCGACGAACGCTCGATCGTCAACGGCGTCGTCGGCCTGCATGCGACGGGCGGCTCGACCAACCACACGATGCATCTCGTCGCCATGGCGCGGGCTGCCGGCATTCACCTGACCTGGCAGGATATTTCCGAACTGTCGGATGCGGTGCCGCTTCTTGCCCGTGTCTATCCGAACGGGCTTGCCGACGTGAACCATTTCCACGCCGCCGGCGGCATGGGCTTCCTGATCAAGCAGCTGCTGCGCGAAGGTTATGTGCATGATGACGTGCGCACCGTCTTCGGCCACGGGCTGGAAGCCTATACGGTTGAAGCCAGGCTCGGCGCCGACGGACAGGTGACGCGCGAAAGCGTGCCGGATGTGAGCGGCGACCCGAAGGTGCTGACGACAGTCGACCAGCCGTTCCAGAAGACTGGTGGCTTGAAGATGCTCTCCGGCAATGTCGGCCACGGCGTCATCAAGATCTCGGCCGTTAAACCTGAACGTCATGTGATCGAGGCACCGGCAATCGTCTTCCACGATCAGCAGGGGCTGCAGGACGCCTTCAAGCGCGGCGAACTCAACCGTGACTTCGTTGCCGTCGTTCGTTTCCAGGGACCGAAGGCGAACGGCATGCCGGAACTTCACCGCCTGACGCCGCCGCTCGGCGTGCTGCAGGACCGCGGCTTCAAGGTGGCGCTGGTCACCGATGGCCGCATGTCGGGCGCATCCGGCAAGGTACCGGCGGCGATCCACATGACGCCTGAAGCTTCCGACGGCGGTGCGATCGCCAAGATCCACGATGGCGACATGATCCGCCTCGACGCGGTTGCCGGCACGCTGGAAGTTCTTGTCGATGCAGCCGAGTTCGATGCACGCAAGCCGGCCGAGGCCGACCTTTCCGAGAACGAATTCGGTATGGGCCGTGAGCTGTTTTCCGCCTTCCGCCGCAATGTCGGACGGGCCGACCAAGGTGCAAGCGTATTTGCTTAAGTTTCGGACACAATGGATCAAACAACAAAAAGGCGGCCCGGTGGCCGCCTTTTTGTTGTCCATCTGTCGATCCTACCAGGTCCGAACATCCATCTTGTGATCGCGATGTCTGGGATGCGTCGAGAAAACGAAGATACGGTCCAGTTCCTTCTGCGTCAGCAGGCGAAGGAAACGCACAACGATCGTGTTGTTCATGTTAACGCGCATCAGGACACAGCCGATCTTGTTGATACGGGCATCGGGAATGTCGAGGTAAAACTGCTCGGGAAGATTATACTGCGTCAGCAGGCCAAGAACTGCACCACTCTGTGCAATCTGCAGCACGTCGCAGCGGCGCTGCGCCATGTTGAGAACCGCCTTTTCTGTATATTCGATACGGCCCGCGTTCATTGTGTCTTCCATCTTGAACCGCTGCTCGCGGTCGTACATGAAAGATTCTTCCTTGTTCAAAAAATGATTTTTGTTAATCGGCGCCGCACCCACGACAATTCTCCTGCTTCTTGCTGAGCGACCCTAGGCCTCGAAGTTTAACAACGGGTTCGCTCGTCCCGTATCTGAACAGGCCGGGATCCGGGATCGTCAAATGTGGTGAACCCGATCTTACCGATCAAACGCGATATGTCCTACCGTCGGCATCAAAAAGATGCAGCTTGCCGGGGGCGGCCTTCAGACGCACGATATCACCTTTCGACACATCGGATTTACCCGGCAGTTTGACGATGACGGGCTCTTCGCCCTCTCCCCCTTCGAGGTAAAGCAGGGTTACCTCACCGAGCGCTTCGACGAGCAGGACGCGGCCCTCGAGCAGGTAATCCTCCCCTGTCGACACCTCGAGATCCTCGGGGCGCACGCCAAGGCTTGCAGACTTGCCCTTGTCGCTTTCAGGAACAGTGATCGGCACGCTGGCGGGACGGCTACCCGCAAGACTGACCGAGGTAGTCGCGCCAGGTTCGTTTACCGTCACCGGCAAGATGTTCATGGCCGGCGAGCCTATGAACCGGGCAACGAAGAGGTTGGCCGGACGCTCATAGAGTTCCAGCGGCGGACCGACCTGTTCGATCTTGCCGGCGGACAGGACCACGATACGGTCGGCAAGCGTCATCGCCTCCACCTGATCGTGGGTGACGTAGATCATCGTCGTATCGGCCATTTTCTCCTTCAGCTTGGCAATCTCGATGCGGGTCGCGACACGCAGCGCCGCATCGAGATTCGACAATGGCTCGTCGAAGAGGAAGACCTTGGGGTTGCGGCAGATGGCGCGACCGATCGCAACACGCTGGCGCTGGCCGCCGGAAAGCGCTTTCGGAAGACGGTCGAGATAAGGCGTGAGCTGGAGAATATCGGCCGCCGCGCGGACGCGGCGATCGATTTCGGTCTTGCTTTCGCGAGCGATCTTCATGCCGAAAGCCATATTGTCGTAAACCGTCATATGCGGGTAGAGCGCATAGGACTGGAAGACCATGGCGATGCCGCGTCGGGACGGAGGTATCTCGTTCACCACTTCGCCATCGATCGACATTTCGCCAGAGGTCACGGTTTCGAGCCCGGCGATCATCCGAAGCAGGGTCGATTTTCCGCAGCCAGACGGGCCGACGAAGACGATGAACTCTCCCTGTTCTATGGTGAGGTCGATGCCGTGCAGCACCTTGACCTGACCATAGGACTTGCGGATTTCCTTAAGCGTGACGCCGGTCATGACCTTCCCTCCTCCCCTAACTTTCTCTTTTACACCTGGCGGGCGAAGAACGCGCCCCAGGCCGGTAGTTCAATGCCTTGCCCGTTGCGCGCGGCCTCGAAGCCGTGGCCATCCAGCGCTTCCCATTCACCTGTCGGCAATGTTCCCGATATGGAACTAGCGCTCATGTTGAAAATGCACAGGAGCGTCTCGTTGCCATAGTGCCGCTGATAGGAGAGCATTGGCCCATTCTCGGGCAGGAAGCTGATGTCACCCTTCGCGAGAGCCGGATGCAGCTTGCGGAAGGCGAGAAAGCGCCGGTACTGTTCCAGCACCGAGGCCGGGTCGCCATATTGGGCGCTGACGGCTTTCAGCTGGTGTTCGACCGGGATCGGCAGCCAGGTGCGCTCGGCAGTCGAGAAACCTGCCTGCAGCGCCTGTGCATCCCAGGCCATCGGCGTGCGGCAACCATCGCGACCCTTGAATTCCGGCCAGAACTGAATGCCATAGGGATCCTGAAGATCGGCATAGGCGATATCGGCCTCCGTCAGGCCAAGCTCCTCACCCTGATAAAGACAGACGGAGCCGCGCTGGGAAAGCAGGATGGCGGACAGCATCTTGGCGAAGCCGTCGCGGTCGAGAACCTCCTGGCCCCAGCGGCTGACATGGCGCACCACGTCATGGTTGGAGAAAGCCCAGCAGACCCATCCTTCCGGGGCTGCGGCGGCAAAGGCATGTTGCGTTTCCACCACGCGAGCAGGCGTCAGCGGATCGGGCGCCAGGAATTCGAAGGCGTAGCACATATGCATCTTGTCGCCACCGGATGTGTATTCGCCGACGATCTCCAGTCCGCGCTGGCTATCACCAACTTCACCGACAGCGGCGATGGCTGGAAACTCGTTCAACACGGCACGAAAGCGCTTGAGGAACTCGATGTTTTCCGGTCGGCTCTTGTCGTAGAGGTGCTCCTGGAAATTATAGGGATTTACCGCCGGAGCCGTGGATGCATTACGACGCGAGGGATCAAGCGCCGGGTTGTCCCGCAGTTCCTTGTCGTGGAAATAGAAGTTGATCGTGTCGAGGCGGAAACCATCGACACCGCGCTTCAGCCAGAAGCGGGTGAGATCAAGCAGCGCATCCTGTACCTCGGCATTATGCAGGTTCAGATCCGGCTGCGAGGTAAGGAAATTGTGCATGTAATATTGCATGCGCGTCGGATCCCAGTGCCAGGCGGACCCGCCGAAGATCGACAGCCAGTTGTTGGGCGGCGAGCCGTCCGGCTTTGCATCGGACCAGACATACCAGTCGGCCTTGGGATTGAAGCGCGAGGAGCGGCTTTCGATAAACCAGGGATGTTGATCCGACGAGTGGGACATCACGAGATCGATCATCACCTTGATGCCGAGACGATGCGCTTCAGCGATCAAGCCATCGAAATCAGACAGCGTTCCGAACATCGGATCGACATCGATATAATTCGAGACGTCGTAGCCGAAATCCTTCATCGGCGACGGGAAAAAGGGGGAGATCCAGACGGCATCCGCGCCGAGCGCTGCGATATGCGGCAGGCGGGCGGTAATGCCCTTCAGATCGCCGATCCCGTCCCCGTTCGAATCCTGAAAGGAGCGCGGGTAGATCTGGTAGATGACAGCGCCACGCCACCAATCCCGGTCAGGACCATCGTCCGGCGTCGCGACTGCTTCTGCGGAAATGCTCATTCAATATCCTTGTTCGTTTGTATGAATCAGCCGCCCTTGACTGAGCCCGCGAGGAGGCCGCGGACGAGATATCGCTGCAGGGCAAAAAAGACGATAATCGGGACGATGATGGTAATGAAGGCGGAAGCGGTGAGGATTTCCCACTTTCCCCCCATGGAACCAAGCAGCGCATTGAGGGCGCCTGTCAGGACCAGCTGATCCTTGCCGGTGCCCAGGAAAACCATGGCGACGAGAAGGTCGTTCCAGGTCCAGAGGAACTGGAAGATGGAAAAGGATGCCAGCGCCGGGAAGGACAGGGGCAGCACGATGCGGACGAAGATTTCGAAGTCGCTGGCGCCATCGACACGGGCGGATTCGATCACTTCCTTCGGCAGGCCCGCGATATAATTGCGCAGGAGATAGATCGCGAGCGGCATGCCGAAGGCGGCATGCGCCAGCCAGATACCCACGTAACTGCGGGACGCGATGCCGAAGAAGGCCCCGATCTCGTTATACATCTTCAAGAGCGGTATAAGCGACATCTGCAGAGGTACGACGATCAAGCCAACGACCACAGCGATAATGATCGCCCTGCCCGGAAAATGCATCCATGACAGCGCGTAAGCCGCAAAGGCCGAAATAAGGATGGGGATGATCGTTGCCGGGATGGCGACGGTGAGCGAATTCACGAAAGCCTGACCGATGCCCTGCGACGTCAGCACCGTACGGTAGTTATCGAGCGTGAAGCTCGGTGGCTGTGTCACGGAGAGATAGACGCGCTTGCCGCGCTTGTCGTCGAATGGCGCATTCTTCGAATAAACGTAACTGCCGTCCTGATTGACGGTCAGCGTTTCGCCGTCACCGAGATCGGCTGCCTCGCCGGCGACAAATTCGGTCGGAGCCGCTACCTTGGTGCCGAAGGCGCTGACCGCGCCTGCCGCAGCTGCGCCTTCGCCACCTTCGAAGACGGAGCCGGAGATCACGTAATTCGGTCCCTCCTGCCTTGCTGTAGAGGGATCTCCGAGACGAGCGGCACTGGTTTCGGCAGCGCCGGTGAACGACGTCCACCAGCCGGACGAGGTGATCTGCCCCGGGTCCCGCAGCGAGGTAACGAGAATGCCGATCGTCGGGATCAGCCAGAGAATGCAAATCACCAAGACCGAAAAATGAACGATCAGGCGCGGAAGGCCGATACGGCGAAAGTTAATCGCTGCGTTCATCTCAGTGTCCTCCCCGGTCTTCGCTGGCCTGACGAATGTTCCAGATCATGATCGGGGTGACGGCCGCCATGATGATCAGCGCAATGACGGCGCTTCGGCCCGAGTCGCCGCCGCCACGGAACATCCAGTCGAACATCAGATTTGCCAGCACCATCGTGTTCCATTGACCATTGGTCATGGTCAGCACGATGTCGAAGACTTTCAGGACGAGGATGGTGATCGTCGTCCAGACGACGGCGATGGTGCCCCATATCTGCGGCACCATGATCTTCCAGAAGATCTGCCAGCCATTGGCGCCATCGATCACGGCCGCCTCGATCGTCTCCTCTGGAATGCCGCGAAGCGCGGCCGACAAGATCACCATGGCAAAGCCGGTCTGGATCCAGATCAGGATCACCATCAGAAAGAAGTTGTTCCAGATCGGCATGGCGATCCAGACCTGCGGATCGCCGCCGAAATACTGCACTATGGCGTTCAGGAGGCCGATCTGCGTGCCATCAGCGCCGCGATATTCGTAGATGAATTTCCAGATGACGGATGCGCCGACGAAAGAGATCGCCATCGGCATGAAGATCAGGCTTTTGGCGATATTGCCCCACCAGATGCGATCGGTGAGCACCGCGATGACGAGCCCGAAGAAGGTACAGGCGGCCGGCACGACCGCAAGCCAGAGGATGTTGTTGAAGATCGATTGGCGGAACTGTCCATCGGTCGCCGCCCATTTGTAGTTGGCGAGCCCAACGAAATCACCGCCGGAGCGATCATAGAAGGACAGGATGAAGGTCGCGATGACGGGATAAACGAGGTAAACGACCAGCAACAGCAGCGCGGGACCAAGGAAAAGCCAGGGCCGGATCGCTGCGTGGGTCTTGAGATTGGCTGAAATCCGCCGCACGTCTCCCGAGCGAACCGGTAGCACGATCTGCAGCAGCTTGTCGGAAAGCCAGTAATATAACGCACAGGCAAATACGCCGGCGATCACCGCGCCGAAGGCTGATACGATCTGCGATGCCATACTGCCCCTCCCAGTTTTCGTTCGTTTTAGCGTAGCCCCTCATCCGGCTGCCGCCACCTTCTCCCCACTCGCGGGAAGAAGGGAGTTGCCGCACCGCCTCCGATCACCCTCGCCCGGTTTACGGGGGAGAGGGTGCGCCAAGCGTAGTGGAGGCGGGCTGTAGGGTGCCTTTCAGTCCTCGAGATGCCGCGACTTACTTCAACCCGTCCCAAGCTTTCTGGATTTCACCCGCCGCGGTCTTGGCATCCTTGCCGCCGACATAATCGATCATGCCGGTCCAGAAGGCGCCGGCGCCGATCTTGCCGGGCATAAGGTCGGAGGCATCGAAGCGGAAGGTGGTCGCCGTCGTCAGCAACTCGCCCTGCTTGCGCAGAACGTCATTGGCATAGGCTTCCGGCTTTACCCCTTTGAAAGGCGTGAGGAACGATGCCTGGGCCATGTAGATCTCATGGGCGATCGGGGTCTTCAGAAATTCGATGAAGGCCTGGGCGGCGGGACTATCTTTTGTAATGGCAAACATCGTGCCGGCGCCAAGAACCGGCGTGCCGAGTTCAGGCTTGGATGCGTAGGTGGGAAGGTAGAAGAAATCGGCATCGACACCGAGTTCCTTATCCGGTGGGAAGAAGGATGGGACGAAGGATGCTTGGTGATGCAGGTAGCATTTCGGCGGGATATCGAAGAGGCCCTTCGGGCTGTCGCGGAAGTCGGTCGAAGTAACCGCCGCCACGCCACCGGCGACATATTTGTCGTTCTTGGCGAACTTGCCGAATTCCTCGATCGCGCCAACTACGGCCGGATCGTCGAACTTGACCTCGTTCGTCACCCACTTGTCGTAGGTCTCCGGCGTCTGGGTGCGCAGCATCATATCCTCGACCCAATCGGTGGCCGGCCAGCCCGTCGCGCCGCCTGAACCGAGACCGATACACCACGGCACGCCGCCATCCTCGACGATCTGGTCGGAAAGCTCGATCAGTTCCTCCATCGTCTTGGGAATTTCATAACCGGCTTCCTCGAAATTTTCCGGCACGTACCAAACGATCGACTTCAGATCGGCCTTGTAGGGGAAGCCAAAATACCCTTCCTGACCATCCTTGCTCTTGTAAGTGCCGTATTTGACCCAGTCTTCGCCGGAGCCGTAATTGGTCTTGACCCAATCCATGGTTTCCTGACCAAGCGGCGTCAGGAAACCCTTGGTCGCAAGATCTGCCAGAAGGCCGGGCTGCGGGATGATGGCGATGTTCGGCGGCGAGCCCGCCTGGGTGTCGATGACGATCTGCTGCTCGTAGTTTTCCGAGGAGGAATATTTGCCGTTGGCGCCGGTGGCGGCATTAAAATAGGCAAGCACGCTGTTGAACAGGACTTCGTCTTCGCCACGCCAGGGACCAAACAGCGTCAGGCTCTGGCCCTTGATATCAGCATGTGCGGCCTTGAAATCCTCGAAGCTTTTCCAGTTGAACTTCGGGTCCTCACCCGGAGGAAATTTCAGTTCCTGCGCGTGGGCAGCACCCGCGATCAGGGCGACCATGGCGGTGCCGATCCATACCGAAGTCCTCATCAAATCATCCTCCCGTCAGCGTTCGATCAAACTCGATCTACGTCACGGCCCCCAATTGAAAAGAAGCCTGTCGGGATAGTGATTTAACGCAGTTTCGAAGGAATCAAGGGGGCACCTGCGCAACCAATTGTCGCGCAACCGGGATGGCACATCCTATGGGATCAAAATTTCGGCGCGGCCAGGCCTTCAGCACGATGGGCAGCGATCACCGTATTGGCCATCAGCATGGCGATCGTCATAGGGCCGACACCACCCGGAACGGGGGTGATCGATGCGGCGATTTCTGAAGCCTCCGCGAAAGCGACATCGCCAACAAGCTTGGTCTTGCCCTCGCCTTTTTCCGGCGCCGGCACGCGATTGATACCGACGTCGACGACAGTTGCGCCGGGCTTCACCCAATCGCGCTTGACCATCTCGGCCCGACCGACGGCAGCCACGAGAATATCGGCATTGCGGCAGACGGATGCGAGATCCTTTGTGCGCGAATGCGCCATGGTAACGGTGGCGTTTGCAGCGAGAAGCAGAAGACCCATCGGTTTGCCGAACAGGTTGGAGCGGCCTATGACTACGGCGTTGAGGCCCGACAGGTCTTCTCCATGAACGCGCTTGACCAGCAGCATGGCGCCGGCCGGCGTGCAGGAAATCAGACCACTTTCGAGATCACCCGTGGCGATCTTGCCGGCATTGGCGATGTTCAGGCCGTCCACGTCCTTCTCGGGCAGGATCGACTGGACGATAGTATCGGAATCGAAATGCTTCGGCAGCGGCAGCTGGACGAGAATGCCATGGATCTCCGGGTCGGCGTTCAGGGTATCGACAAGAGCCTGCAACTCTTCCTGCGTCGTCTCTTCCGGCAGCGTGTGCTGGACGGAGTTGAAGCCGCATTGCTTGGCCATCTTGCCCTTGGAATTGACATAGGCGTGGCTAGCCGGATCATTGCCGACAATAACAACCGCGAGGCCCGGCTTGACACCGGTTTTGCCTTCCAGCGATGCGGATGCTTCGGTTACGGCGGAAACCACGGAAGCGGCCGCTTCCTTCCCATCGATCACAAATGCCACAGTGAACTCCTCGCTTCTCAGCGTCAAATTAGGGGATCGACAGACGGCCGATTGCCCGTCCACGCCCTATGCTGTCCCGATCAGGCAAATGCAAGGAGTTTGTGTCTGTGGACCGGATCAGCCGGTTGCCCTCAGCTGACGGTACGCGTGTTCGGCGACCAGTTCGCGAAGTTCCGCGAGCTCCTGCTGCAACTGCCGCAATTCTTCCTGATCGTATTGCGGGACATCCGCAGACGCATCGACCCAAAGTTGCCATCCCTCCTCACCTCGGCGGTTCGAGGACTCGCCAATCAACGCGCCGACATGCGGCGGCAAGGCCGCTTCTTTCACGGGCAGGCGGTTTTCGATCAGCAGCGAGCGTATCCGGTCGCCAAAGGCGGTGTCATTTGCAGCGAAGCGCTCCTCCTCCGGCTCGTGGCCGTTGTGACCTCCGTTCCCGTCATCCTGAGAAAGCCACGTATCGTCCGCAGTGACATCCGCTGCAGCGGGTTCGGCCAGAAGATCGTATCCCGGCACGTCCAGATGGACCGGCATCTCGTCAAATTCATTCGCCAGGCGCGACTGACGTCGATAGCGCAAAGCCGCCCATCCGAGACCGGCCAGAAGGCCCAAGAGAGCGCCTAAGCCTGCGAGCCTCACGACGTCCGGTCCAAGCCGCTCGGCAGAAGCCGGCGATGCGGCTACCAGAACAGGCGCGGCAGATACCGCAACCGATCTGGAAGACAAAGGCGCCTCTTCGATCTTTTCGAGATTATGGCGCGCCTCTTCAGCCGCTGCCTGGAGGGATGACAGCTGTGCAGCCATCTCATTCAGCGACTTGTCCGCATCGAGAGCCGTTTTGCGATCATTGAGCTCTGCCAGGGATTTAGTCGTCGATGCGAAGTCATTCTTGAGCGATGCCACGAGTTGGCGCAGCGCACTGCCGATATCCCGTTTGGCGCCATCGAGAGCACCTTGGGCAGCAACGAGACGCGGATGGAGTGGACCGAGATTGACGGCGAGCTGCTGCACGCTCAGCTCTGCCTGAACATATCGCTGGCGCTCATATTCGAGGCCGGTAAATTCCAGGCTGTCGGGAAGCGGCTTGGCGAGCACATCCGCAAGTTTCATCGACGATGCCACCTGCTGCTTGTCGCCCAATTCCGCCAGGCGCTGTTCGGTGCCGGCGATATCTGTGTCGAGGGTGCGGCGCTCTTCATGCAGGGCCTGAAGTTTTCTGCGCGTTGTGTCGTTCAGCTTGCCGATGAAACCTGCGAGTGCGGATTCGGCCCGGCCAGCAGCCTTGCGCATCGCATCCACCTGAGGACTCGGCGTCTCGCCGACATTCGAAACGAGTGCACGCCGAAGTTCATTCCCCAGCTGATTGGCGAGCACGGACGCGGTTTGCGGATCATCGGCTTTCGCGCCGAGCACGATTTTTTCGCCGGCAGCGTCGTAAGCGACGGACATGGCCGCGCGCAGCCGCCGACGTGCGGCTTCCTCCAGTTGCGACACCGTCGTCACCTTGCCCGAAACGACCTCGGAGATCACCCGAGTAATGGTCGGGCGGTTTTCCTTGCCGTCGGCAAGGTTGAGAGTGCGGATCACATTGTCCAGAGCCGTCTTCGAACCAAGCTCCCGGATGGCAGAATGAACAGTATTCCCGCTTTGGCCCGCTACTGCGATCTCGGTCTCAGCTCTGAATTGTGTGCCTTGGAGCTGAAGGGCGACGAAGGGTATGGTGATGCCGAAAGCGGCGGTCATTCCAACAGTTAGGAAAACTGCGTGAAGCCGGCGAAAGATCGACGGCGTTTCATCGAACGCTTGCCTGTCCTCTGCCTCGGCATACATTGCTCACCACCTCTGCGCGCAGCGGAGCCGACATTGCCCGCAGTCATTAACGCAGTCTAAATTTTCGTGGCAAACAAAAGGTTAACCGTCAGGCCAAAGATGGCTTTGACACGGACGGCTGAGCGCCGGTCGACACGGCATGCGGCCGGACGAGCCGTGAAAGCCCCCTGCCCGCCATGATTACCAGCCCGATATCGGCACCGTCCAGGCGATCTTCGATACGCTGGTCTGCAACCGCCGCATCGACGATCAGCAGATCCAGGCGACCGCATAGGTTAGCGTCCGGCGCTATCGCGACGAATTCATGCCAGGGTGCGTGGCGTGCGAAATGCCTGCAAAGAGATTCCAGGCGACCCTTGTTGTCGCCAAGGAGGCCGATACGGCAGGGTTCTGCGAAGTAGGTCAGCAAGGCCGAAATGAAGCTGGCGGGCGAAAACCTCGCCCCGACCGGCTGCTTGCGCCAGACAAATTTCAGCAACAGACGTAGAAATACGCTGTCGGCCGGCAACAGAAGGTGACGCCCCGGCATGTCACGACCAAACCCGAACAGACGGCTGAAGATCTTTCCTTCATCGACAAAGGCGATCGTTGCCGGCTTGTCTTTCGACAGCGCGAGCTTTTCCGCATGGGCCAGCGCCGCATTCCATCCGAAACTCGAAAACTGCAGGCCGAAAAGCATGTGAGAAACGGCATTCTTGGGAGAGTCGATGCTGGCGCTCATGATCACTCTGTCGCGGACGTCTTGTCTGTCCGAACCTGTAACAGCGTGTCCTCAAGCAGTCGTTAAACCAGACGCTAAAATGCAATCCTTGCGCGGTTATGCGGCACAACGCAGGTAACAAGTTGACGCATGATCCAGAGTTCTGTGAATCCGATGGGGACACACATTTGCGCAGCCTTGCCGATGGCTGTTCCAAAGCGATAAGACCAAAGATGTCCGGCATGAAGCCGACGCGTGTCCAGGCAAGGCCGGCGACGTTATTGCCTACATCATAAATTACTGAATTTTATGGATGCCAAGGTCGACAAGATGAGCTTATCTCCCAACGCCCCGCTCGCCGAAATTCTGGAACTTGCGCGCACACAGCGGCTTGCCTTTACCGACCTCTTCAGCGTTGCCGAAAGCCGCAGCGCTGCCGGGCAGAAGGCCGAGGCCGCCGAGATCTACAAGGCCTGGATCGCGTTCAACGACAGCAATCCCTTCCTGCATCTCGTCTATTTCAACTATTCGGTGACGCTGCGGCAGTTGAACGATCTTGCCGGAGCGATCAATGCATTGCGCGCCTGCCTGAAGCTCGATCCCGCTTTTGGCCCTGCGCATATCAATCTCGGTCGTGCGTTCGAAGACGGCGGGCTTGCGGTGCAGGCGATCCAGCAGTGGCAGAGCTTTACCGCGCTGACGGCCGAAACCTCCGCCGACCGGGTCAGCCATCGGTTGATGTCGCTTCAGCATATCGGTCGCGTGATGGAAAATGCCGGCCTGCTTGAAGAGGCAGAGACCGCACTCTGGCAGGCGATCGAACTTCGCCCCGACAAGCCGGAAGCCGGACAGCACTGGAGCGCGCTTCGCCAGCGCCAGTGCAAATGGCCGGTTCTGACGCCATCGACGCATGCGACGCAGCGACAGATGATCGATGCGATGTCGCCGCTGACGCTTGCCTGCTATTCGGACGATCCGATGTTCCAGCTGGCCAAGGCCTATCGCTACAACAGGTCGCTGGTCGGGCGCGTAGAAACGAAAGATCTGCAGCGCCGCACGCCAAAACAGAAGACCGGCAGTGGCCAGCGTCTTCGGGTCGGTTATGTCTCGTCCGATCTGCGTGACCACGCCGTCGGGTTCGCACTTCGGGAAGTGCTCGAACTGCACGACAAGGAAAGCGTCGAGATCTACGCCTATTATTGCGGCGACCCGGTGCTGCGCGACGAAACCCAGACGCGGATGAAAGCGGTCGTCGATTGCTGGCGCGACATCGCCACCTTGAGCGACGCCGATGCAGCAAAGCTGATCGGTGATGATGAGATTGACATTCTCGTCGATGTGAACGGCTATACGAAACACGCACGGACAAAAATCTTCGCGTATCGGCCGGCACCCGTCATCGTCAATTTCTGTGGTTATCCGGGTTCGATGGGCAGCCCGTTCCATCAGTACATGATCGCCGACGAACATATCGTGCCGCCGGATAACGAGATCTACTATTCGGAAAAGGTGTTCCGCATCGCCTGCAACCAGCCGATCGACCGCAAACGGACGATCGCAGACAAACCATCGCGCGCCGAAGCGGGCCTGCCGAAGGACAAGTTCGTCTTTGCCTGCTTCAACGGTATGCAGAAAATTACCGAGACCACCTTCGGTCATTGGATGCAGATCCTGCGCGAAGCGCCCAAGAGCGTGCTGTGGCTTTTGACCGGCGGCGACAAGGTGGACCAGCGGCTGCGTGAAAGCGCCGAAAAGGCAGGGATCGCCAGCGACCGGATCATCTTTGCTCCAAAGGCGCCAAACGCGCAGCATCTGGCGCGTATCGCAGTGGCAGACCTGTTCCTCGACACGTTCCCCTATGGTGCCCATTCCACGGGAGCCGATGCACTGACGATGGGGCTTCCGGTGCTGACCTTCCCCGGCCGCAGCTTTGCCGCCCGGTTCTGCCAGAGCATCGTGCATGCCGCCGGCGTTCCTGAACTACTGTGCAGCGATCCCGAAGACTATGTGGCCAAGGCCATCGGTTATGCGAAGAACCCTGCCAGCCTGAAGACGATCAGGGATGAGCTTGCAGCTTCGCGCGAAACAAGTGTGCTTCGTGACATTCCCGGCCTCGCCCACAGGCTGGAAGAGATCTTCTGGGAAATGCAGGGCGAGTGCGAACGCGGCGAGACGCCGGTACCG
The DNA here is from genome assembly GCA_023451735.1 of Pseudomonadota bacterium. GTDB lineage: Bacteria > Pseudomonadota > Alphaproteobacteria > Rhizobiales > Rhizobiaceae > Neorhizobium. The sequence continues at coordinate 38,645 of JAEXYH010000063.1, forward strand.
GATTTGCGCAACATGGATATCTATTACGATATCGGTGCCGAGCTCGTTCAGGCGCATATCGAATATTGTGACGATGGCGACTACCGCCAACACTATCAGGAAAAGCTGGCCGAATGGGACGACCAGTCGCCCATCGAGGCTGACAACCGCCTGTGGACCGGATCCGAGCGATAGGCCCAAAACAATAACGCCGCTCCCGTGAGAGCGGCGTTATTGTTTGTGCTTGTTCTCCCGGCTTCGCGCTTATGCTGCCAGATAGAGCGAGATGATCGTCGAGACCTGTTCCGGGCTCAGCGCCGCCATATGGGTTTCGATCAACGTATCACGCTGCGCGCTCGACATGGCCACAATGCTTTCCGTCGACAGGCCCGGAAGCGCCGCGGTGTTGAAGGCCGCGATATCCGCAGTGGAGAACGTTGCCAGCCCATCATTCGACAGAGCCGCGAGCTGGCCCGAGGTCAGGGCGTTGACCTGTGTCGGACTCAGGGCTTCGGCCTGTGCTGTGGTCAGCGACGAGATGACCGACGGGGTGAGACCGGAGATCGCACTGGTACCGAGTGCCGCGATCTCGGCCGTCGTCAGGACGGCAATGTCATCTGTACCAAGCGCTGCGGCCTGCAGTGCGTTGAGGGCACCGAGTTGCGCGGTTGTCAGCTCCGCGACCTGCGCGGTGGAGAGAGCCACGATCTGATTGTAATTCAGACCGCCGACCTGACCGGCTGACAGAACACCGATCTGCTCTGTCGTCAGTGATGCGATGATCGAGGTCGACAGGCCCTTGATTGCAGCGGTGCCGATGGCAGCGAGATCCGCCGTCGAGAACGAAGCCATGTCGTCCGTCTTCAGGCCGGCCAGGCCGGCCGCGCTGAAGGCTGCGATCTGCGCCGTCGAGAGCGAGTCCAGATGTTCGGCCGTCAATGCATCGACCTGGGCACTGGTAAGGCCGGAGATGCCGGCTGTACCGAGCGCTGCAAGCTCCTGCGTGGACAGCGCCGCGATAAAGGCGGTCGACAGGCCGGCTATCGCTGTTGAAGAGATGGCAGCGAGCTTTTCGGTCGAGAAGGATTCCAGATCCTCCGCGGTCAGGCCCGATATGGCCGTCGATGTCAGCGCTGCGATCTGCGCCGTGGAAAGCACGGAAATCTGGTCCAGCGTCAGCGCATTGGCCTGGCCGCTGGTCAGCCCCGCAATGCCGGAAGTACTGAGCGCCGCAATCTGCGCCGTCGTCAGTGCAGCGATCTCGACGGTGGTAAGCACCGTAACCTGGCTCGAAGACAGGGCGCCGATCTGGGCGGTCGTCAGCGTCTCGAGCTGATTGAGGGTGAGCGCGGCGATCTGGCCGGTCGTGAGGCCGGAGATCGCGCCGGTTCCGAGTGCTGCAATCTGGTCCGTCGTCAGCGCCGCGAAAGTCGCCGTGGAAAGCCCGGAAATGGCCACCGAGCTGATGGCTGCTATCTCTTCCTTCGTGAAGGTTGCGAGATCATCAAGCCCAAGTGCGGAGATCTGCCTCGAATTCAGCGCAGCAATCTGCGTCGTCGTCAGGGCTTCGGCCTGATCGGTACTGAGCACTGCAATCTGGCTGCTGGTCAGACCGGCGATGCCCGCGGCGCTCAGATTCGCAATCTGTTCGGTGGACAGCGCCGCCAGAACGGTGCTCGTCAATCCCGCCACGCCGCTGGAACTGAGGGCAGCGATATCGGCAGTGGAGAAGACTTCCAGGTCGTCAGTACCGAAAGCTGCAACCTGGGCCGAGTTCAAGGCCCCGATTTGCGTTGCGGTCAGTGCCTCGACCTGGCTGGTGGTCAGTGCCGTGATCTGGGCCGCCGTCAGGCCCGCTATGCCGGCCGTGCCGAGTGACGCAATCTGTTCGGTGGAAAGGCCTGCTATGGTTTCGGTGCTGAGGGCTGCAATCTGTTTCGAGCCGAGGGCCCCCATCTGTGCGGGGGTCAGTGCATCGATCTGCGCGCTACTTAGCGCCGCCACCTGGCCGGTCGTAAGCTCGCCGATCGCGGCCGAACTCAGCGAGGCTATCTGGTCTGTCGCCAGTGCTGCAAGAACAGCCGTGGATATGCCAGCAATTGCTTCCGAGCCGAGGACGGAAAGCTCCTTTGTCGAGAAGACAGCCAGATCGTCCGCACCGAGAGCGGCAACCTGCGCCGAGGTGAGAAGTGCGACCTGCGTGCTCGTCAATGCTTCGACCTGGCTGGTCGACATCGCCGTTACCTGTGCCGGGGTCAGGCCAGCCAGTCCGGCCGTACCCATGGCGGCAATCTGCCCGGTGGAGAGGACCGCTATGCCAGCCGTGCCGAGCGCCGCGATCTGTCTTGATGAAAGATGACCGAACTGGGCCGTCGTGAGGGCTTCCAGCTGACGGCTGCTGAGAGCTGCCACCTGTGCCGTCGAAAGTGCTGCGATATTCGAGAAGCTCAGAGCCTCGATCCTGTCGTTCGACAGGGAGGCAAGCACTGCCGTCGAAAGGCCGGCAATTGCACTTGCGCTCAACGCGGCAATCTCTCGAGTGGTGAAGAGCGCGAGATCATCACTGCCAAGTGCGGCGATCTGGTTCGAACTCAGGACCGCGATCTGCGAACTGGTGAGGGCTTCGGCCTGGGCCGTCGAGAGCGTGGCGATCTGGGCGGTCGAGAGCCCTGCTATGACGGCGGTGCTGAGACCTGCGATCTCCTCCGTTGTCAGAGAGGCGATATAGCTGGTGCCCAGCGCTTCAAGCTGTTTCGAATTCAGCGCGCTGACTTGATTGCTCGTCATTGCCGCGAGCTGCGCCGTGGAGAAGGCCGCCATCTGCGCGGTCGACAGGCTGGTAATCGCAGCCGTGCTGAATGCTGCGACAAGGTTATTCGAGAGCGAGGCCAGCGTGGCAGACGACAGTCCGGCAACCGCGCTGGAGCTGAGGGCAGCTATCTCCCTCGTCGCGAACAGTGCAAGATCATTGGCGCCGAGTGCCGCAACCTGTTTGGACGTGAGCGAGGCCACCTGCGTGGCGGTCAGAGCTTCGGTCTGGGCCGTCGTCAGAGCCTCGATCTGGCTTGAGGAGAGGCCCGAGAGGCCGGCGGTGCTTAGGGTAGCGATCTGGCCGGTCGTCAGCGCCGCGAGGTTTTCGATTGAAAGGGCTGCGGCCTGATAGGAATTCAACGCTCCCATCTGGCGGGTCGTCAGGGATCCGATCTGGTTGGTGCTCAGTGTTGCAATCTGCCTGGTGGTAAGACCGGCAATGGCCGACGTACCCAAGCCCGCGATGATTTCAGTCGAGAGCGATGCCAGCGTGCCGGTCGACAGGCCTGCTATAGCACCGGAACTGATTGCCGAGAGCGCGGAGCTTGAGAGCGCCTCCAGATCATTTGCGCCGAGGGCTGCAACCTGTTGCGACGTGAGCGCCGCGACCTGCTTGCTGGAGAGAGCCGCAATCTGGCCGGTGGTCAGCGCCTCGATCTGCTTCGTCGTGAGGGACGCGATCGCGTTCGTGCTCAGCGAGGCAACCTGATCCGTCGTGAGCGCCGCGATCGCGGCAGTCGTCAGGCTGGCAATAGCATCCGAATGGATGGCCGCGACATCGGAGGTGGAGAAGGTCCTAATGTTTTCCGTTCCGATGACCGCAATCTGTGCGGAACTCAATGCCGCGACCTGAACGCTGGTCAGGGCTTTCGCCTGATCAGCGGTGAGCACTGCGACCTGGCTTGTTGTAAGGCCGGTTATGCCGGCTGTGCTGAACGAGGCGATCTGGGCGGTGGACATGGCTGCAATATCGTCCGTGCCAAGAGCCGATGCCTGGGCAGCACTCAGGGAAGAGATTTGCTTTGTCGTCAGCGAGGCCACCTGGGTCGACTTCAGGGCTGCGATCTGCCCTGTGGTCAAACCAGAGATACCACCGGCACTCAGCGCCGCGATCTTATCGTTGGACAATGAGGCCAGTGCCGACGTCGACAATCCGGAGATTGCAGCGGAACTGATCGCCGCCATCTCCTTGGTCGTAAAGGTCGCGATGTCGGCAGCGTCGAGAACCTCGATCTGGTCGATGCTCAGAACCGCGATCTGGGCCGCCGTCAAAGCCTCTATATCTGCTGTCGACAGGGCAGCAATCTGCCTTGTCGACAGGCCCGTGATGGCGGCAGTGCTCAGCGCCGCAATCTGCGCCGTGGAAAGTGCGACGATGTCATTCGTGCCGAAAGCTCCGATCTGCGTCGAGCTCAGCGAGGCCATCTGCAGAGTAGACAAAGCTGAAATCTGAGCCGTCGTCAGCGCCTCAATCTGATCTTCGCTCAATCCTTTCAAGGCGACCGTGCTCAGCGCCGCAATCTTGTCTGGGCTGAACTGTCCGATTGCGGCGTCGCTCAATGCTGCCACCTGCGCGGAGGTCAAAGCCGCAACCTGCTTGGTCGACAAGGCCCCTATCTGGGCCGAGCTCAGCGCATTGATCTGGTCGCTTGTCAGGTTGGCGATCGCGCTTACGCCGAGCGCGCCAATCTGTGCGCCGGTCAGCGAGGCGATTGCGCCGTTGCTCAAGCCTGCGATGGCCTTCGCCGCGATCGCCGCGATATCGGCTTCCGAGAATGTGGCTAGGTCCGCGGTGCTCAAGGCCGCGATTTGCGCAGTCCTGAGAACACCGATCTGAAGCGTCGACAGGGCATCGACCTGCGCCGTCGACAGAGCGGCGATCTGGTCCGTCGTCAGGCTTGCTATCCCGGCAGTGCTGAGAGCGGCGATCTGGCCGGTGGACAGAGCCGCGATCACGTCCGTGGACAATGCGGCGACAGCGCTGGAATTGAGTACCGCAATCCGCGCAGCGGAGAATGCCGCGATCGTTTCCGGAGAGAGCGCTCCAACCTGCAGCGAGGTCAGCGCGGCAACCTGCGCCGTGGAAAGGGCAGCAAGCTGGGAGGACGAAAGGGCAGCAAGCTGATCCGTCGAAAGCGCCGCAAAAGCGGAGGTCGTCAACGCGGCAACCTGGCTGCCAGTCAGAGATACCAGCGTTTCAGTGGACAGGGCAGCAATCTGCTTCGATGTCAGCGCCTTGATCTGGGTGGTCGACAAAGCCGAGGCCTGATTGCTCGACAGCGCGGCAATCTGGTCGGTCGACAAGGCGGCGATCGCTGAAGCACTGAGCGCTTCGATCTTCTCCTTGGACAAGGCTGCGATCGTGCTGGCCGGCAGGCCCGCCATGGCCGAAGGATTGATTGCAGCAAAAGACTTGGCCGAAAGTGCGAGCAGGCTTTCCGAGTCGATCGCCCCGATCTGGGACGAAGACAGGGCCGCGATCTGGGCGGTGGTGAGTGCGGCGACGTGAATGCCCTTCAAGGCAGCCACCTGCTCCGTCGTCAATTTTGCGACAGCGGCGGCTGAGAGGGCCGCAATCTGGTCGGTCGACAATGCCTGAAGTGTCGCAGTGCTCAGACCTTGAACCGCCGCCGTCGTGAGTACGGCCATTTCAGCGGTCGAGAATGTCTTCAGATCTTCCGGATCCAGCGCGGCGACCTGGGCGGACGTCAAGGCCTTTACCTGCGCAGTCGTCAATGCTTCGGCCTGGATCGAACTCAATGCCGCGACCTGCGCAACGGACAGGCGAGAAATTGCACTGGAGGACAGGGCAGCGATCTGGGCTGTGGACAAGGCAGCAATGCCGTCCGTTCCAAGCGCGCCGATCTGCGTAGTCTTCAGTGCACCGATCTGGTCGGTGGTCATCGCCTTGATCTGGCCCGGCGTCAGGATATCAACCTGTTCCGTCGTCATTCCGCTGACGGCGCTTGCCGTCAGTACGGCAATCTGCGCGGTCGAAAGCGAGGCGATAACACTTGCGCTCAAGCCGGAAATTGCCCTGCTCGTGATTGCAGCCATGTCATCGGTCGAGAACTCGGCAAGTTGCTCCGACGTCAGCATCGCAAGCTGCGCCGAGGTCAGCGCTGTTACCTGCTCGGCGGTTAGGGCCCGGGCTTGATCAACCGACAAGGCCCCCATCTGCTCCGAAGAAAGCTTTCCGATAACGGTCGCGCTCAAGGCCGCGATCTGGGCGGTCGACAGGGATGCGAAGGCGCTGGCGCTGAGGCCAGAGATGCTGCGACTGGTGAGCGCGGCGATATTGGCGGTCGAGAAAGCTGCAAGATCCGCCGAGTTGAGTACGGCAAGCTGCGTTGATGTCAGGGCGGCAACCTGGGCTGTCGTCAACGCGGCGACCTGCGCAGTCTTCAACGCATCGACCTGATCCGTCGACAAGGCGGCGATCGCGCTCGTGTTCAGAGAGGCGACCTGCGCCGCCGTTAATGATGCCATGACTGCGGTCGACAATCCGGCCACAGCCCTGTTGCTCAGCACCGCCATCTCGGCGGTCGAGAATGTTGCCAAATCATCCGCGCCAAGGGCCGATACCTGATCCGATGACAGAACTCTGATCTGGGTGGAGGTCAGTGCTTCGACCTGGGCGGTCGAGAGAGATGCAATCTGATCGGTGGTTAGCCCGAGAATGGACTTGGTGCTCAACGCGGCGATCTGCTCCGGCGTCAGGCGCGAAACATCTTCGGTCGAGAAGGCGACGATCTGCGTTGCTTTCAACACTGACATCTGGGCCGTCGTCAGCGCGGAAATCTGCCCTGTCGAAAGTGCGCTGATCTGATCCGTGCTCAGGCTCGATATGCTGCCGGTGCTGAGAGAGGCAATCTGCATGGTCGACAGGGCACCGATCATCGCGGTGCCGAGAGCCGCAGCCTGCTGGCCCTTCAAGGCGCCGATCTGCGCCGAAGTCAACGCCGCGACTTGGCCGGTGGAAAATGCGGAGATCTGTGTTGTCGTCAGGCCTGCGATAAGCCCGGTGCTTGCCGCGGCGAGCTGCCCTGGCGAAAGGGCCGAAATCTGGGCGGTCGACAGACCGGGCGCCGTACCGTTGCTGAGCGCGGCAATACTTGCCGTAGAAAGGGCGGCAATGTCATTTGTTCCGAGGACCGCAATCTGCAGGGATTTCAGGGCTCCGACCTGCGCCGTGGTCAAGGCAGCCACCTGCCCGGTCGACAAGGCTACGATCTGGTCGGTCGTCAACCTGGAAATTGCGCCGGTGGAAAGTGCTGCGACCTGCGCGGTCTTCAGCGACGCCACGACTTCGGTTCGAAGACCGACTATCGCTGCCGCATTGATGGCCGCCATATCCTCGGTGGAGAAGGTTGCGAGATCGGCCACCGTCAATGCCGCGAGCTGGGCAGAGGTCAGGGATCCGACCTGCGACGATGTCAGCGCTTCGGTCTGATCCGTGGACAATGCCTGCAGCTGTGCACTTGTCAGTGCCGCCACCTGATCGTCGCCCAGGCTTGCGATCGCAACCTTGTTGAGAACCGTAAGCTGATCCATCGTCAGGCCGACGACCGCACTGGTCGCGATCGCGCTCAGTTGGCGGGAGCTCATCGTTTCGATGTCTTCCGTGTCCAGCGCGGAAATCTGTTCGGAAGACAGGGCCTTGATCTGGGCTGTGGAGAGCGACGCCACGTCTTCCGTGGTCCATGCCGCAACTGCCGCCGTCGAAAGCGACCTGATCTGGGGAACGCTGAGCGAGGTAATGGTCGTAGTCATGTACGGAGCCTTGACGCTTGATCAAATGCCTAAAAACAAATCCGAAGAACGCATTCCCCGGTGATGAACACTGCGAGAGGCCAACCCCCCCGTCCCACTCCCCAGGAATGACGAGCTACAACCGGCGTTTCATGCCGACGGCATCAGAAGCTGTAGGGTGGCCGACTTGTGCGAAGCTGAAGCAATGTTCCAGCTCAAGAAAAATATGACTGCCTGTCAAATAATCGAAAATACGCGTCGGGGCACTTTCGCCGAAGAGAGGTTTGCTCCCTACGGAGTGCTCACCGGCCTAGACAAAATCGGTTCTCGCTGCCGCGAAAATCTATGAAACGAAGATGTCAGATAGTGGCGCGTGGAGGATCAGAACCCGCTTTGCACGCGTGAAAAAACCAGATTTGCAAACAAAGCAATCTGTCCGCCTATAAAGGATGCCGACAGGCCGATGACAACCATGACGGCAACGATCTTGGGGACGAAGGTTAGCGTCATTTCCTGCACCTGTGTGAGTGCCTGGATCAGCGCGATCGAAACCCCGACGATCATGCCCGCACCGACAGCCGGTCCCGCAGCAACCAGGATCGTCCAGATGGCGTTGCGCATGATATCGAGCGCATCGGCCTCATTCATAGTAGTCTACCCTTCATAGGCGCCTGGACGGCAGCACATTCATCGCACACCAGCCGTCCCAGCTCTAAGGGATTCGCAAGCTTAATTTAAGCGGAAGTTTTGGTATCCGTATCTGTTTCGGTCTTGGCAGTGGAAATGGTTATTCCCTGCTCGATGTTGATCAGCTTGCCTTCCACGGTTTTGGCCGTGAGGCCCTTTGAGGTGACTTCAACCGAAGCAACGATGCCGCTGGTCTTGCCATCTGCGCTCATGATCGTCTTGCCGATATAGTTCGACGCATTCGACAGGTTGGACTGGTTGATCAAGCTATCCAGATTGGAGTTCATCTTGATCGACTGCTCGACCTGCGAGAATGTTGCAAGCTGCGAGACCTGCTCGGTGGCATCCATGGGATCCGTCGGGTCCTGGTTCTGCATCTGCGTAATCAGCAACTTGAGAAAGCTGTTATAGTCGAGAGCCGCCTTCGCCGCGTCAGACGTGGAGCTCGATTTCGTCGTCGTATTCGTCGTGGTCGTCTGGGTCGACGTACTGGTAGGCGAGACGAACGTTACCATAGCGCAATTTCCTTTCGCAGTTCCATAACTGCTGCCGGCGTGATCTCGTTCTTGCTGAGAATGGCTTCCTCGACCGGGTAAAGGGCGCGGATCGCCTTGAGCGCATCGAAGGGACGGCCCGACGAGACCATGCTATCGATCCGCTTCAGTTCAGAACGAACTTCCTCGTTCTGGAAGCAGGCCATCAGCATGGTGATCGACTTGCGGAAGAGCGCCATGGAGTGCTCTTTGCCTTCAGGATTGATCAGCATCATCTGGGCGATGAAGTAAAGCTGCCGAAGCGGCGTCGTGGTTTGCTCGGGCTGAAGTACATGGTTTTCCAGCAGGAACGTCACGTCGTTGAGGAATTCGATCGAAACCTTCCGATCCACCCGAAGGACGGCACCGTTAACGAAGATCTTTTCCCCGGATTTCAGCGAGAGGCGTAGCGTACTTTTCATTTAAGTCCATCCCGAATGATGATGGTTATGTCTATGATACCTTGGTAGTTGGTGGAGGTTCGTCGGCGAATGTTCTCCAGCTCCTTCAGTATCCAGATGGCGATTGATATAAGATTGGCTCTGACTTCCACGCTGAGCTGGTTGTCGGCACTTCGAAGATCCTCGATCAGCCTTATCCATACCCGTCTCGTGTAGTAGACAGCTTCGATCGAGTCCTTGTCGTATTTGTCGCTTTGTTTCGCGACCTCCAAAAGCTCGATCGACCTTGTCAAAATCTGACGTTCTCGTTCGCGGGCGACGGTGAGATCATCCTCCATGATCTCCGCGTATGAAAACTGAAACATTCAATTACCCTTCATGGTAGATCGCGCATCGTACCTACATGCCGATGACTAGATATAATCAGCGAGGCTCATGCCTAAAATTCGAGACGTGATCGTGTAGGAGGTTTCGACCTGGTTCAGCAGCGTCGACAGACGTACAGAGGCCTCCTCCGTGTCTACACCCACCAAGCCCGTCAGCTGCGTATCAATGATCGTAATCTGGTTGCTCATGTACGTGTTCGCTTTGCCGATGCGTTCTTGCGACAAACCAAGTGCTGACTGCTGAGCAGTCACGCCGGAGATTGCGCTACCGGCATATTGCGTCGCCTTCCGGCTAACCACAGACAAGGCTCCGCTTTCGAGCCCGGCATTCGTCAGCTGCGATGCTATCACAGAAGCCAGCACAAGGTTCTTGAAACCTTCGGAATTGGCGCTGGTGGATGTCGCTACGGTTTCCGAAGAACTTATGCGCGTCGTCATTACCGAGTCAGACGCGTTGGTCCAGGACGCCCAGTCAAAAGATGTCTCATAGTCAGACAGAAACTGGCTCATCTGGTCGGCGGTGATATCTTTGGCAGCAGTGCCGCCTCTGAAGGCTGTGAATGCATCATTGAGGTCCTGTGTCACTCGGGCGATGAAATCATCGTCGAATGTCTGCACATCGGTGGCAGTGCCGGAGAAAAGGTGCTCGCCATTGACAGCGGTGTTCGCGTAGCTGACGAAATTCTCCAGAACCGACATTGCGCTGTCAGCAGAAACCTTAAGGCTGTTCACGTCGGAATTGCCGCTGAGGGCGGTCAAAGCATCCAGCAGTGTCTGACCAGCATTCGAAATGTTGGTCAAGGCGAGCTGAGATCCCTGCATTCTCGTCTCGGCGAAGGAATTCGCATCGATAACCGACTGGAGGCGGCTGCTCTCTCGCGAATAATCCAGGCTTGTCGAGGTGCGGGTTCCAAGTTCCAGCCCGACATCGGAATAGGTGCCGGTAACCGCTTCGTCCTGCAGCTTGGTAATCTCCGTCATCGCGCTGGAGACGGTCGACTGCATGGACTGACTAATGGCGAGGGAAGAGATAGACGTTGTTTTCATGACTAGCTAGCCGCCTGCATTAGTGCGCTGAGCATCTCGTCAATCGTCGAAAGCAGCTTCGTGGCTGCCTTGTAGGATTGCTCGATGTCCAGCAGGAGAATGAGTTCCTCGTCGAGGTTCACGCCGGTCGCATTGGCATAGGCTTCCTTTGCCCGCATCTGCATGGCTGAGGTGCTTTCCGCCGCCGAGTTGGCGTTGCTTCGATATTCCTGAACCCAGCCGACGGAGTCCGTCGAGTAAGCCAGAAGCGTGGCACGGGTCGTTGTTCCCGCGTCACCGTCGAAACTCACGGTTTCCTCAAAACCTGCAAGATACTTGTAAAGGAGTTCCGAAAAGCCGCTCGCGTTTTCCGTATTCGGGCTTGCGCTGGCAATGTTGATGTTGCCGTCCCTCAACTTGGTGGGATCGGCCTTGGCGGCGGCGTCGACCGTGATAAGACCAGCCAGGCCCGACACGATAACCGCATCATCGGGATCCAGCGTCAAATCGGCAGGATTCATGCCGTTGACGGTGAACAGCCCGGGTATCCGATCGCCAAGTCCGTCCGTTTCGGCAAAAACATTGATCGTTACACGGGCAATTTCGTCCAGCTGATCCTGGTAACCAGGATAGACTTCGTCACGAAGCTGCAGCAGCGACTGAAGCGAACCGTTGGCGGACGTGCTGCTGCCCTTGCCCGGCGCGAGCGCGACACCATCGATGTAAACCGGATTGCCCACGGCATTCGCGTCCAGGGCGGCACTCGCGTCGAATGTCACCGCGCGCGGCACGGTCTCGAACAGCGTGATACCATCGCTGGTGTAAAGCACCATGTCGTTGCCGGGGCGAAGCGTGCTCGTAACGCCGACGATTTCGGAGATCTGCTTTACGAGGCTTTCACGCGTATCGAGCGCATCATTGGGATCTTCGCCCCTGGCGATCTTCTCCTTGACCTTATCGTTGACCTTCTCGAAATCCTTCAAGAGCTGGTTCAACTTATCAACGGTGGTCGAGATTTCGGAGTCTGCTTCGACGCGAAGGTCCTGTAGAGCCGAGGTCTGCTGATTGAGTGAATTGGCAACATCGCCGGCAGCCGCGACGGCAGCCGCGGCCAGCGTCACGTCGCTCGGCGATGTCGCAAACGTATCCATCGCCTCAACAAGGGCAGCAAGATACTGCGACGGCGTCGCCGAGGATTCGTTTCCGCCCATCACCGCATCGAGAGACACCAGCCCCTTCAACAACGCCTGCTGACCCGAGTTGTCGGCAATCGCCGACAATGTCTGCTTGAGCAGAGCCGCGTCCTCGGTACGCTCCAGCTTGACCGTCGTCGCGCCGGAATAGGGATTTGTCGTCGTAACCGCAGTCCGCCGATTGTAATCCTCAGTATTCGTATTGGACGTATTGGTCGACACCACCGCCGTTTGGGTCGCGGTGTTGCTCAGGATCGATTTCGTCGTGTTGATTGCGGATGCGATGGACATTCAACTGGCTCCTACGCCTTAGCGGGCGAGATTGATGAGAACATCCATCAGGTCAGAGCCGGTCTGGAATACTTTGGAGTTCGCCGTATAGCTGCGCTGCGATTCGATCATTTCGGTCAGTTCGCTCGCAAGGTCGACGTTGGATGATTCCAATGCGCCGGCGACGATTTCACCGAAACCGGTCGTGCCAGCAAAGCCGATAGTGACAACACCCGAATCGGCGGTCGGCTTGTAGACGTTGCCGGAGAAGAGCTTGAGATTATCCGGGCTCTGAACCGTCGCCAGGGCAACCTGGTAGAGAGCCTTCGGGTCGCTCTTTGCATAGGTGGCGTAAACCGTACCGTCCGAATCGATCTGGATACCCGTCATCGATTCCGCAGGGCTGCCGTTGGCATTACCCTCGGAGATTTCCGATTTTTTCGCGAGCTGGTTCATGCCCGAGAGATCGAAGGTTATGCCGTCGACGCCGATCTTTGAGAGCGTATCGTCACCATCGATACTCACAAGGCCCTTGGAATCGAATACCAGATCAGCCGTGGTAATAGGCGGGTTGGCATAGGGGAAGCTGCCGCTGCCGGACGTAGATGCATCCGCAGCGTTATAGACAGCAACCTCCCAGGAATTATCAGCCGTCTTGGTGTAGTAGAAGTCGTAGGTGACGGATGCACCGTATTCGTCATACGTCGTGACGGACGTCTTCAGGATGCTGTCCATGTCGACGTTGATTGTGGTGGACGTGTGGTCACTGGCATAGTTACCGGGATCGACGATTTTAGCAGCCTGGTTCAGGTTGCCGGTCAGCGAGCCAGCGGTCGTTGGAACCGCCGTGATGGCCGAGTTCGCAGCCTTGACAGGAACGAGGCCGTCATAGGAGTTGACGACAGTGGTCGGCGTACCACCATCGGCCTCATAGCCGAGCAGCATGTAGCCAGCATCATTGACGAGATAACCCTCTTCATCGGGCGTGAAGGAACCTGCACGCGTCAGAAAGATGTTACCGGCGGTATCCTGGACGATAAAGAAGCCTTCACCCTGGATCGCGAGGTCGGATCCGGACGTGGTGTATTGAAGCGCACCCTGCTCGGAGACGGAATAACGAACCTTCGTCTCTACGCCGCCGGAGTTGTAGTTGCCCGAAGTGGAAGGAAGAACCAGGGACGAAAACGCGGTCGAAGCGCCCTTGTAAGCCGTCGTGCTCGAGTTCGCGATATTGTCACCGACCGTCCCCAGGCGGTTAGCCTGAGCATTCATGCCCGATACGGCGGTCTTCATGGTTCCAAAAATGCTCATTTCGAATCCTCGCTGTGATAGTTGCTCCACATTAGGTGCCGGTCCTTGCGTGAAGCTGTCTGAAAACAATGGGTAGAAAATTTGAGAAAGTATTTTTGTCGACCCGGCGTCCCATCAGGCGCCGGCAGTAAAACCAGCAATCGAAACAACCGGAAGCGGCCGGGAAACACCCCGTCGACCTACAAAAAAGGGGGCGATCCAGCCGCCCCCAATGATTATCAATTCCAGTCGATGCAATATCCGAGGAAACGCTTTGAATCGATCGGATCGGTTCCGAGCTTCTTGCGCAGTTTCTTGCGCAGTTTGCTGATATGGCTCTCGACGACGTTTTCCTCGACGTCCTCG
>JAEXYH010000065.1 GCA_023451735.1 Pseudomonadota bacterium
CGAGGACGTCGAGGAAAACGTCGTCGAGAGCCATATCAGCAAACTGCGCAAGAAACTGCGCAAGAAGCTCGGAACCGATCCGATCGATTCAAAGCGTTTCCTCGGATATTGCATCGACTGGAATTGAGATCTGCGCTCCGCAGTGCCACCATCAAGGAAAACACCGCCCGAAGTGATCGGGCGGTGTTTTTGCTTGAGACGACAGATTTGAAAGATGGCGCGCGTCGTCAGCGTGACGAGAGCTGCGCTACTGCCAGCAGCGTGTCCGGGCTGATGGAGTAGGAGCCGCCCTGAAGGATGGACAGGGCCGGTGAATTGGCCGCCCCGTTCTGGCTATCGTAAAGTGCGGTGAAGCGCTGGATGACCTTCTGCACGTAATCCGGATCGGACAGTTTATCGAGCTCCATGAATTTCTCGACTGTCGAGGCCTGCTTGTCGAGGTCCTGACTGGAGAAATAGGTCGACAGATTGTAGGTTGTCTTGAAGAAGTTGAGCAGTGCGGTATCACCGAGGATATCGTAGGGGCTGGTGATCGAAGAAGCCTTGCGTTCGAAATAGAGAGCCAGTCTGACGCCCTCGTTGGAATTTCCTTGTTCCTCTTCCAGCGTCTGCCGAACGTAATTGTTGACCGTCTGGAGGACGTCGCCCCTCTGCTGTACGGTGCCGATCGTGTCGGCTGTCAGATTGCCCTCGGTATCGAAATTGAACGACGCGACAATCTTGGCGAAGCTCTTGTCCGACAACTGGTTCACGTAACTCTTCGGATCGGCGAGATCCGAGGCGAACATCTGCTTCAATTCGTCTTTTGTAACGCTTTTCGGATCGATCTCCTGGCTTTCCAGCAGGAAGGTCACAACCCGGTTGTTTGACAACAACTGGTCGACAGTGGTGATCGTTTCCATCTGCTTTTCGAAGTATTCGATTTCCTCGGTAGCGGTCTCTCCCGCTTTCTCCCGTTCGCTACCCGTCAGGAAGCGTGTCTTGAGGCTGAGATAATCCGCGGTGAAGTCTTGCGTGACATTCTCCGACTGGGCCAGAAGTGGTGTGTCCACCTCTCCCTTGCTGTCGAAATTGAAGGCCTTTACCAGGGCGACATATCGTTCGTCGCCCAGCTGGTTGACGTAACTATCCTTGGCATCGAGATCGCTGGCTAGGATCTTGCGCAGGGCGGTCATCGAAATCTCGCCAGGGTCGATACCATAGGCGCGCAAGGCGACATCCCATATTTCCGTGACGTCGTCGTTATTTGGGTCTTCGTCCTTGGTATTGGATTTAAAGAAGTCGTCGATACTTTTGACATCGGCGATACGGGTCTCGAAATTGGAAACGGCCCTTTCCATCGCATCCGCCTGATAGGTCTGAAACGCGGTCTTGTATTTGGCCTCGAGACTGCTCGCCTGTTCGCTTGTCTGCGCCGATCCGCCCGCGGCAACCGTTCCGTCAGTCTGAAATGTAAAATAGTCCAAGAGTTCCGTATTGCCGATCGTTTCGGCGAATGTCCGGTTGTACATCATGCTGGCGACGCTCGACGGCATCATCGAGTCTCGCAGGCCGAAGGCAGTCTTGACGTAATCCAAAAGGCGCGCGTCCGAGGTGATTTCGGTGGCACTTCCGGCTTCAGCGACATTCTTTTCCCAGTAAGTCTGGTTCGCCTCAAACAGCAGATCGGAGGGAAAGGTCGACTTGTTGTAGATATAGTCGAGGCGCAGGTCTGATGTCTGTTCCGCAGTTTGTGCGGTTTCCCCGGCTGCCACCGTGCCGTCGGCGCTGAAATTGAACGCTGCCGCCAGCTTGCGCCAGGCATCGTTGCTCGCCTGGTTGGCTACGCTGTCGGGATCGTTCAGGTCGCTTGTCAGGACATTGCTGAGATAGGTCTTGGATGTGTAGGTCGCGTCGAGTCCGAACGATTCCAGCACATAGGTGCGCAATCTGTCGTTGCCTATGATGTCGTTGACATGATCGACGCTGCCGATCTTGCTCTCGAAATAGGCTGCTTCGGCCTTGATATTCGCCTCTTCCTGGGTGAACGAATTTTGGTAGGCCGTGACGAGACCGTCCGTCTGTGCCGATGTCTGCGCCTTCGCCGCATCGCCCGAGAAATTGTAGGCCTTGGCGAATTCTGCGTATCGGGTGTCGGTGAGCGAATTGGCGAAGCTGGCAGAGTCGTTCGGGTCGCTTTCCAGGACCTTCTTCATGAAGGCCTTGGCGTAGGTCATCTCCTCAAGGCCGTAAGCCTTCATTGCATAGGAGAAAAGCTGATAGTCGTTGACGAATTCCTCAGCGGTGGTGACCTTGCCGATATTCGCTTCGTAATAGGCCGTATTGTTTGCAACATCACCTTGTTTTGCCACGCGCGACAAAGACGAGTTGATATCTCGGTTGAGGACAAGATAGCTCGTATAGGTGGAGAATGCGCTCGAAACCATGCGTATGGAAGCCTCTTGCTTGATGCAAAGGCCTATTTCATGGCCCATACCTTGCGCTTCCATCGCGCACACGTCCACCGGGCTGTTCACCCTCGGGACTGATTGTGGTCGCAACCATAGCTGAAAACTGCGCTTATGTCATCCCCGAAGACCTATCAATTCCTGCAATGGCTTAACGCGCCGTCACTCTCACGCAAGCTTCGTTTCCTAGGTTTTTCCCAAACCGGCTGGCTGTCCGATGTTGCGACGGCTGTCCGAATTCAAGGACTTTGGAAGCGAAAGCGCCTCAGGCGGTTTCCGCATCTCATGACGAGACGGAGCAGAAATGGCCACCCCTCAGAGTATCCTGCCGTTGCCGAAGGCCGCGCCGAAGGGCCGTGATATCGGATTTGCCGCCGGCATAATCACGATCCTGTGCATTCTCTTCCTGCCGATCCCGGTCTTCATGATCGACGTTGGCCTGGCGTTTTCTATCGCTTTCTCGGTCCTGATCCTCATGGTTTCGCTCTGGATCCAGCGCCCGCTCGACTTCTCGTCCTTCCCGACGATCCTTCTGATCGCCACCATGATCAGATTGGCGCTCAACATCGCGACGACGCGCGTCATCCTTTCCCATGGTCATGAGGGACACGACGCCGCCGGCGGCGTCATCGCAGGCTTCTCCAGCCTCGTCATGTCGGGTGACTTCGTTATCGGTCTGATCGTTTTCCTGATCCTGATCGTCGTCAACTTCATCGTCATCACCAAGGGCGCCACCCGTATCGCGGAAGTCGGCGCCCGCTTCACCCTCGACGCCATTCCCGGCAAGCAGATGTCGATCGATGCCGACCTTTCCGCCGGCACGATCGACGAGAAGGAAGCCCAGCGCCGCCGCCGCGAGCTTGAAGAAGAAAGCTCCTTCTACGGTGCCATGGACGGTGCCTCGAAATTCGTCCGCGGTGACGCGGTTGCCGGCCTGCTGATTACTGCCATCAACATTTTCGGCGGCATCATCATCGGTTATTTCCGTCACGGCATGGAAATCGGCGAAGCCGCCGACGTCTTCGTCAAGCTTTCCGTCGGCGACGGTATCGTCACGCAGATCCCCGCACTTATCGTTTCGCTCGCAGCCGGCCTCATCGTCACGCGCGGTGGCACTCAGGGCTCCACCGACACCGCCGTTATTGGTCAGTTGAGCGGCTATCCGAAGGCCATGTCGGTTGCGGCAGGCCTGATGTTTGTTCTGGCGCTGATCCCGGGCCTGCCCTTCCTGCCGTTTACCGCCCTCGGTGGTCTGCTGGCTGCCGGTGCCTGGTTTATTCCACGCCAGATCGAGGCCCAGAACAAGGCTCTGCGCGAAGAGGAAGAAAAGAAGGCCGTTCAGAAACAGGAGGTCGAGCGCGATACGGTCAAGAGCGTGCTCAAGACCACCGAGATCGAACTGGCACTCGGCAAGCTCGTCTCGCCGCGCCTTCTGGGAGCGCATCAGGAGCTCGCCTTCCGCGTCAGCAAGATGCGCAAGAAGTTTGCTGTCCAGTACGGCTTCGTCGTGCCCGAGATCAAGGTCACCGACGATATCGCCATCCCGGACAAGTCCTACCAGATCCGCATCCATAGAACGACGGTTGCTGCAAGCACACTGCGTGTTGGGGAAGTTCTCGTCATTACCGGCAAGCGCCACAAGCCGTCGGTTCCTGGCGACGAGGTTCGCGAACCCGCTTTCGGCATGCCGGCTGTCTCGGTGCTCGAACACTTCGTCGAAGATCTGAAGCGCGAAGGCTTCCATCCGATCGACAACATCTCTGCACTGCTTACTCATGTGAGCGAGGTGATCCGCAACAATCTTCCATCGCTTCTGTCGTTCAAGGACGTGAAGATCCTGATCGACCGGCTGGACCCGGAATACAAGAAGCTTGCCGACGAAATCTGCTCGTCTCACATGTCCTATTCCGGTCTGCAGGCCATTTTGAAACTGCTGCTGGCCGAGCGCGTCTCGATCCGAAACCTGCACCTTATTCTCGAAGCCGTGGCCGAACTTGCGCCGCATCTGAAAAAGGCGGAGCAGATCGTCGAGCATGTCCGCGTCCGTATGGCTCAGCAGATCTGCGGCGATCTTTCCGACAACGGCGTCCTTCGCGTCGTGCGTATAGGCACCAAGTGGGACCTGATCTTCCAGCAGGCGCTCAAGCGCGACGCAAAGGGCGAAGTCATCGAATTCGACATCGATCCGCGCCATCTGGAGGAGTTCAGCAACGAGGCAAGCAAAGTTATCCGTGAATTCATGGATGAGGGACTGCCTTTTGTACTTGTTACGCTGCCTGAAACGCGCTCCTATGTCCGCATGATCACCGAACGCCTGTTCTCGACGCTTCCGGTGCTCTCTCACGTCGAGCTGGCAAAAGGCACGGAAATCAAGATACTCGGTTCGATTTCATGATCCCCGATCCCCAGGGCGCCATCATGGCGCTTTTCCTGGCGTTCTGCCGAATAGGCGGATGCGTGATGGTAATGCCAGGCTTCTCATCGGCACGTCTGCCGATGCAGATCAGGCTCTTTCTAGCGCTGGCGTTATCGCTGGCGCTTTTGCCTTTGTTCTGGGATATCCTTTATCCGCCAGCCTCGGCCGCGCCAGAGATCTACATGGTGACGATCTTCTGCGAGACCTTGACGGGCGTCGTCTTCGGCCTTGTTGCGCGCATCTATGTTCTCGGCATCCAGTTCGCAGGGGCCGCCATAGGCATGGCCATTTCCTTCAATGCCACGCCCTCGGGCGATGTCTTCGAAGACAGTTCCGACAACTCGCTGACCAGTCTTCTCTCGACGGGCGCTCTGCTGATCCTCTTCATTCTCGATTTCCACCACTACATGATCAAGGCGCTGGCCGAATCCTACAGCAGCATCCCGGTTGGCTCCCTGATCGGCGCGCAGCGGTCGCTGATCAGCCTGACGGACACTCTCGCCGCCTCGTTCATGATCATGTTGCGGCTGGCCAGCCCCTTCATTCTTTACGGCCTTCTGTTCAACGTGGTCGTTGGCCTTATCAACAAGCTGGCGCCGCAAATCCCGCTCTACTTCATTTCGACGCCTTTCGCGCTCGCCGGTGGCCTGCTGCTTCTTTACTTCGGCATAGCGGCGATGCTCGATCAATTTGCCAACGGCTTCTTCGTGATATTCAGCAATCTATAATAGGAGTGCGCAGTGGTTGATATCGACAGATCGAAGAAGCTCAAGCGCCTCGTCAGCGTTCAGCGGCATATGGAGAAGATGATCGAGAATGAACTTGCGATCATCGTTCGCCAGCGCGAGGAAGTGAACGCTGCAATGGAATTGACGGCTGATGTCATGACCTCTCTGGATCCCATCCATCGCGGTCTTTCGCGTCACTATCTGGGCCGTTTCTCCCGGCTGGCAACGGAAGAAAAGCAGCTTATGGCCGCGCGGCGCTCACAGGAAACACGCCTTGCCAAGGAACGCAGCAAGGGAGACCGGCTGGATGACCGGCGTAAGGAAGCCCTGGAGCAGGAGCAGCGCGTACGTGACGACGACGCCGTCATCAACTTGATTGAGATGATGATCACATTGAAGGACGCCAGCTTCCAGCAAGGTTAGAATGGCAACATCTCCCTCGATTTTACAGCGCGGTGCCCGGTTCATGGTTCACGAAAGGCGCTGTGACACTGAGGTCTGCGTATCATACGTCCGGAAATCCATCCCGGTTTCCGGCTGATGCGCAAACAAGAGGGAAACGACGTGGCCATATCTCCCCCCAGCGATCTTGTGCTCGACGTAGTCAAGGCAGCCGATCCGAACAGCATGTTGGCAGCGCGCGAAAAGCTGCGTTCCGTCAGCGCCGAACATCAGGCATCCGTGCTGACGGCAAGCAATGCCGGTTTTGCATCCGTGCTCGGCGCCGGTGCAAGCGATGCTGCCAAGGCCGGCATCGGCAACATTCAGCACGCAACGGCCAAGGAACCGGTTCCGGAAGTCTACCGGAAGTTTGAATCCAGCGTTCTGACGACCTTCCTCAAGGACATGATGCCGTCGGAAAGCGAAGCCGTTTACGGCAAGGGTTCCGCCGGCGAGTTCTGGAAGAGCATGATGGCCGAGCAGATGGCTGACGCGGTTTCCAAGCGCGGTGGCATCGGCATTGCGGAACAGGTTTTTGCACAGGCGCTGAACAAGCAGCGCCTCGAAGTGCCGAACAACACGACTGACGGAAATGACAAGGCCAGGGCTGTCAGCATGATAACGGATTTCGAGCGCCGTACCCTGATATCGCCGGGTGCCATCGACAAAACTGATAACGACGCGGCTTGAAGAAAATGCCGAGGGAGAACGACTCTATGGAAGTATTGAACAGCGAGTACCGTATCAAGGCGGTTCTCGGTCGCCTTGATGTCATCATCGAAAACGAAAACCAGCGGATTGGTACCGATCCCGATTTCGATTTCAAGCTCTCGAATGCGCACAAGAGCCGCTGCCTCTACGAACTGACCATGCTGTTCCGCGACAACAGCCGCAACGAGATCACCGCTGCTCACCTGGATCAGCTGCATGCACTCAAGGCCAAGCTGAAGTTGAACGAACGCCGCGTTGAGGCCCATATGCGCGCCGTACGCGCCGTTGCCGAACTTCTGAAGAATGCCGTGCGCAGTGCCGACGACGACGGCACCTATTCGCAGGAACAGTTCCTCGTCCGGGCCGATAAATGATAAAGATTGTCCTGATCGGCGTCTGGGTATGCGTCATCTCGCTGGGCGGAGTATACGCGGCGGTGACCCTGTCGGCCACGTCCGGCGCAGAGGCCGCCAAGCCGGTCATTCCGCCGGCCTATGTGGCCGGGGAAACCCTGAGCATTCCCGTCGTGACGGAAGGCGCCGTGACAGGCTATTTCCTCACCAAGGTTTCGGTCATGGTCGATCAGGAAAAAGCGGCGAAAACCCATATTCCGGTCGCGCCCTATATCACCGACGAACTCTACACCATCCTGGTTGGCAACAAGATGATCGACCTGTCGAAGGCGGGTGATTTTGATGTCGAGGGGCTGAGGACCAGGATCAAGGATGATCTCAATACCCGCGCCGAGGATGCATTGGTGACGGCGGTGATTTTCGAACAGCTCGACTATCTCTCCAAGGCTGACCTCAACGGCAAGTCGAGCCAGAAGACGGCATCGAAGAAAATCGTCCCGCCGGAAACCGCACCTGCAGCCGGCAATAAGCCTGCTCCGAGCCATTAACGCATTCAAAAATAAGGGGGCGGCGGTGCAGAAATCAGTTCTGATCGTCGGCGCCGGACTGTCCGGAGCTGTTATCGGCCGGCATCTGGCAGAGGCCGGTCATCTGGTCAGGATCGTCGACAGGCGCTCCCATATCGCCGGCAATTGCCACACTCAGCGTGATGAAGCGTCTGGCGTGATGGTCCATGTCTATGGGCCTCATATCTTCCATACCAATGACGACGAGGTTTGGGCTTACGTCAACCGGCACATGACCTTCATGCCCTATGTGAACAGGGTGAAGACGACCAGCAATGACAGGGTCTATTCGCTGCCCGTCAATCTGCACACGATCAACCAGTTCTTCGGCAGAACGTTCAACCCGGATGAGGCACGCGATTTTATCTCGTCGCTATCCGATCCGTCAGTCGAAGAGCCTGTGACGTTCGAGGATCAAGCGCTCAAATTCGTTGGGCGCGAGCTCTACGAAGCCTTTTTCGAAGGATACACGCGCAAACAATGGGGATGCTCGCCCCGAGATCTGCCTGCCAGCATCCTCAAGCGTCTGCCGGTGCGGTTCAACTACGACGACAACTATTTCTCCCACCGTTTTCAGGGCATGCCCGAACACGGCTACACCGAGATGGTGGCGAGCATTCTGTCGCACGAAAACATCTCGGTCGCACTTGAACACAATTTTGTCCGTACCGATGCGCAGGGCTTCGACCACGTTTTCTATTCCGGGCCGCTCGATGGCTATTTCGATTACGAGCTGGGCCGTCTCGGATATCGCACGCTGGATTTCGAGGCGTTTCGTCACGATGGCGATTATCAGGGCTGCGCGGTGATGAACTATGGCAGTGCCGATATCCCCTATACGCGTATCACCGAGCACAAGCATTTCTCGCCCTGGGAAACCCACGAGCGCAGCATATGCTACCGGGAGTATTCGCGGGATTGCGGTCCGGATGATGTACCCTATTATCCGATCCGGCTGAGCGGCGAGCAGGAGCTGCTGGCACGATATGTCGCGCGTGCGCGTCTCGAAGGCGGGGTAACCTTCGTTGGTCGCCTCGGCACCTATCGCTATCTCGACATGGATGTGACGATCCGCGAGGCGCTCGATATCGCGAGGTCATACATTGGCGCATTGGTCGGCGGTTCGCGACCGCCGGTTTTCAGCACGGAACCTTGAAGCGGATCTCCGGGGTGATGGCAACTTTAGATTGAGGTTTGTGCAGAGAAATTCGCTTGCTGCGAGTCTGGCGAGAATGAGGCGTGTCAAATCGACTCTTTCGGATACTTGTCTTTATTAGATGATATCCACCAGAAAAATTGTGCCTTATCCGTTTTAGCCTACTATATGTAGTGCAAATCGGAGTGGCATGGTTAATCAATTATTAATTAGTCCCTGCAACTTCCTATAATTGTGGCTGACTCTCACGATTCGTACTCATGCTCCAGCACATGAACGT
>JAEXYH010000097.1 GCA_023451735.1 Pseudomonadota bacterium
CCCCTCGCCCACCGTCCCGCCATCGCAGAGCAACCGGAGTCACGGATAAAAACTGCCGAACGGGGCGCTGAGAGGTGTCACTTATAAACTAATTTACGAGGCAGCTTTCAGCGCCCCGTCCGACCAACATTCGTCCTCCTCAGGCGAACGAAGTGAGACCCGAGGATCGCCAAGGGACGACCATGTCCGGAGAAAAGCAGTCCTCTCGGCCCGGTAGACCTTTACCCCTTCGCC
Source organism: Pseudomonadota bacterium (assembly GCA_023451735.1). Taxonomy (GTDB): domain Bacteria; phylum Pseudomonadota; class Alphaproteobacteria; order Rhizobiales; family Rhizobiaceae; genus Neorhizobium. Next base: position 235 of record JAEXYH010000097.1, read on the forward strand.
AGTTCCGCAAACTGCGTCATGATCTGCGCCGCAGCGGTCAAACGCTTGGTCGGCGTCGGCAGGTCGCGGTTGAGGAAAATGCTCTGGTCCGGCCGGATCTTGGCCAGCGATCCCTGCTTGGCGATATAACCGACGAGATTTGCCGGATTGGGGAATTGCTTGTCGCGGAAAACGATGACGACACCCTTTGGACCGGCATCCACCTTCTCGACATTCGCCTTGCGGCAGAGCGTCTTGATGTAGACGACCTTCAGGAGGTTCTGCACCTCGGGCGGCATCGGACCGAAGCGGTCCACCATTTCCGCGCCGAACCCGTCGATTTCCGAAAGCTCCTGCACTTCGCCGAGACGGCGATAAAGGCCCATGCGCAGATGCAGATCCGGCACATAATTCTCCGGTATCATCGTGGTGATGCCGACAGAAATCTGCGGCGACCAGCCAGTATCGACGATCTCGTCCTCGCCCTTCACTTCGGCAACGGCCTCCTCCAGCATCTGCTGGTAAAGCTCGAATCCGACTTCCTTGATATGGCCGGACTGTTCCTCGCCCAAGAGATTGCCCGCCCCGCGGATATCGAGGTCATGGCTCGCCAGCTGGAAACCGGCACCCAACGTATCGAGCGACTGCAGCACCTTGAGGCGCCGATCCGCCATCTGCGTCAGCGTCTTGTTGACCGGCAGCGTGAACAGCGCGAACGCCCTCACCTTCGAGCGACCGACGCGCCCGCGCAGCTGGTAGAGCTGCGCAAGGCCGAACATGTCAGCGCGGTGCACGATGAGCGTATTGGCCGTCGGCACGTCGAGGCCCGACTCGACGATCGTGGTCGAAAGCAGCACATCATATTTGCCGTCATAGAAGGCGTTCATGATGTCTTCCAGCTCACCCGCCGCCATCTGGCCGTGGGCTACCGCCACCTTCAGTTCCGGTACGTCGGACTGAAGGAAAGCCTGGATTTCCGGAAGATCCGCCAATCGCGGGCAGACATAAAAACTTTGTCCGCCGCGATAATGTTCGCGCATCAGCGTCTCGCGGATAACCAGCGGATCAAACGGCGAGATGAAGGTCCTGACCGCCATGCGGTCGACCGGCGGCGTAGTGATCAGCGACAGTTCGCGAACGCCCGTCATCGCCAACTGCAGCGTGCGCGGGATAGGCGTTGCCGAAAGCGTCAGCACGTGGACGTCGGTCTTCAGGTCCTTCAGCCGCTCCTTGTGCTTGACGCCGAAATGCTGCTCCTCATCGATGATGAGAAGGCTCAGATTGGCGAACTGGATACCCGCGCCAAGCAGCGCATGGGTGCCGACAACGATATCGACCTTGCCCTCTGCGATGTCCTTCTTCGTCTGCGCCAGTTCCTTGGCCGAGACGAGGCGGGACGCCTGCGCAATCCTGATCGGCAAACCGCGGAACCGCTCCGAAAATGTCTTGAAATGCTGGCGCGACAAAAGAGTGGTCGGCACGACGACCGCCACTTGCGCTCCGTTCATCGCCGCAAAGAAGGCAGCGCGCAAAGCCACTTCCGTCTTGCCGAAACCGACATCGCCGCAGACGAGGCGATCCATCGGACGACCGGCGGCCAGATCCTCACGCACAGATTCGATCGCGTTTTCCTGGTCTTCCGTCTCGTCATAGGGGAAACGGGCGGCAAACTCGTCATAAAGCCCTTCCGGCGTCGCCAGAACCGGCGCGCGGCGCACCATGCGGGTAGCCGCGATGCGGATCAGGTCACCCGCCATGTCGAGCAGGCGCTTCTTCAGCTTTGCCTTGCGAGCCTGCCACGCGCCGCCGCCGAGCCGGTCGAGATTGGCTTCCGCCGCATCAGACCCATAGCGCGACAGAAGATCGATATTTTCGACCGGCAGGAACAGCTTTGCCTGATCGGCATAATGCAGCTCAAGGCAGGCACGCGGCGCACCGGCCGCTTCGATCGTCACCAGCCCGACGAACTTGCCGATACCATGATCGGCATGCACGACCAGAGAACCTTCGTCGAGACCAGCGACTTCGGTGAGGAAATCCGCCCCGCGCTTGCGCCGCTTGCCGCGGCGGACCATGCGATCGCCCAGGATATCCTGCTCACCGATAACGGCGATATTGCCGGTCTCGAACCCGGCCTCGAGGCTCATCACCGCAGACGCGGCCTCGCCCTTTTCGAGCTTGTCGAGATCGGCTAGTTTTTCGATCTGTTTGATGCGCTTCAGCCCGCGCTCGTCCAGCACCTGCAAAAGACGATCGAGCGAACCTGCCGACCAACCGGTGACGAGGACCTTTGCCCCTTCGGACCGCTTGTCGGCGATATGCTTGACGACAAGGTCGAAGACATTGACGCGGCCTTCGTCATTGGCATCACGGTCCTGCGTCTCGGAACTGGCTTCCGCCTGACTTTTTGCCCAGCGCGGTCCCGTATGCGCATCGAGTGTCACCACCGGGCGACCGGCGGCATCCATCTCGTTGAACGGCGTCAGGCGAAGCGCTGCGGCATCGTCGAGCGCCGCTGCAAAGGCCTTGCTGTCGAGATAAAGCTGACCGGGCGAAACCGGCTTGTAGGGCGTGGAATGGGCAGCCGCCCCCTTGCCCTGCGAACCCTGATCACGACGGGCCTCGAAATAGTCGATGACCAGCTTCGAACGCTCGGCCGCCGCCTCGCGCGCCGTATGATCGGTGACGATGCGAAACCCTGCGAGATAGTCGAAAGCCGTTTCCAGCTTCTCGTAAAACAACGGCAGCCAGTGCTCCATGCCCGCATAACGGCGGCCTTCGGAGACGGCCTGATAAAGCGCGTCGTCACGGGTCGCAGCACCGAACAGAGACAGGTAATTGGTGCGGAACCGGCTGATCGTATCCGGCGTCAACGTCACTTCGCTCATCGGGTTGAGATCGAGCGAGCGCGCCTGCCCGGTCGTGCGCTGGCTAGCCGGGTCGAACGACCGGATGCTTTCCAGCGTATCGCCGAAGAAATCGAGCCGCACCGGCTCTTCCGTTCCCGGCACGAAGACGTCGAGAATGCCGCCGCGCACCGCAAATTCACCGACCTCGCGCACCGTCGAAACGCGGTCGAAACCATTACGCTCCAGCCGTGCGGCAATGTCGTCCATGCGGATCTGGTTGCCGGGACGGGCCGAAAACGCCAGGCTTTCAATGATCTCCGCCGGCGCGATCTTCTGCAGCATCGCATTGACGGTGACAAGCACGATCGCCGGATGCGACTTCTTCGCATGCGCAATCAGGCCCGACAGCGCCGCCAGTCTCCGCGCAGAGACATCCGCGCTCGGCGAGACGCGGTCATAGGGCAGGCAGTCCCAGGCCGGCAGGGTCAGGACCGGGATTTCCGGTGCCACGAAAGAGAGCATCTGCTCCAGATCCGGCATGCGCTGGCCGTCGGACAGCACATAGGCGACGGACTGGCCGGAGCGCGCAAGCTCGGCCAGCACTATCGGCTCCATGCCGGGCGGCACATTACCGATCGTCAGCGGCGTCGACGCAGCCGCAATCTTCTTGGCATCAAATCCGGAAATCATTGGCCGAGTTTCTCTTTCAGCGAGGCTTCGGTGACGGGAGAAAAGTCAGGCTTGTAGGCGGCGACACGGGCAAAAAGCGGCGTATCGCGATCCTCTGGAAGCGGCTGCGCCCCGGTAATCCAGGCATGCAGATCGTGATCGTCCTCGCCCATGATCGCCTCGAACTCGTCGAGTTCCGCATCCGAGAGCTTTGAAATCTCCGCCTCGGCGAACGAGCCGAAGACGAGATCCATCTCGCGGATGCCGCGATGCCAGCAGCGATAGAGAATACGCCTGCGGCGCGGGTCGAGGTCGGCGCTCGTGCGTGCCAATCCGGTCATGTGCAAATCCCTGTTTTGCCGTTCATATAGGATCAAAATGCGCATCCGTCACCTTGCCAAATGGCCAAAACTTGCCCCATTTAACCGACCATGCGCCCAGCCATACTCGATCCCCTATTCGCTTCCGCCTCGTCGCTGCCCGGTGTAGGCCCGAAGATTGCCGACCTGATCGCAAAAGTGACGGGCCGCGAGGACGCCGAGGACTGCCGTGTCGTCGACCTTCTCTTCCACGCGCCCTTCTCGCTGATCGACCGTCGCAACCGCCCGGGCATCGCGCTTGCCCCGCAGGGAACGATTGTCACCATCGAGGGACGCGTCGACCGCCACCAGCCGCCGGCCCGCGGCACCAACCAGCCTTATCGCGTGTTTCTGCATGACGAGACCGGCGAACTGGCGCTCACCTTCTTCCGCGCCAAGGGCGACTGGCTGTCGAAATCATTGCCGGTAGATGAGCAGGTCATGGTCAGCGGCAAGGTCGACTGGTTCAACGGTCGCGCCTCGATGGTGCATCCGGATTTCATGGTGAAAGTCTCGGAAGCGCAGAACCTGGCCCTGGTCGAGCCGGTCTATCCGCTGACCGCCGGCCTGTCGCCGAAGACGTTGCGCAAGGTGATCGAAGGCGCGGTCGAACGCCTGCCGGATTTCCCCGAATGGGCCGACGCCGCGCTGACGCAGAAACAGAACTTTCCGCCGGTTGCCGATGCCTTCCGCGCCCTCCACCAGCCGGAAGACGAAAAGGATATCGATCCCAACGCCTCGGCCCGGCGCAGGCTCGCCTATGATGAATTCCTCGCCGGTCAGGTCTCGCTTGCTTTGGTGCGCCAGAAGATCCGCAAGGTTCCCGGCCAGCCAATCCGGGTGAAGGGCGATCTCGCGGCAAAAATCGTCCACGCACTGCCCTTCTCGCTGACCCCGAGTCAGAAAGCGGCTGTCGAGGACATTACCAAGGACATGGCCGGCGAAGACCGGATGCTGCGCCTGCTGCAGGGCGATGTCGGCGCTGGCAAGACGCTGGTGGCTCTGCTGTCCATGGCAGCCGCTGTCGAGGCCGGCGGACAGGCGGTGCTGATGGCCCCGACCGAAATTCTCGCCCGACAGCATTTTGCCACCATCTCGAAACTCGCAGGCGCAGCCGGCGTCACCGTCGAGTTGCTGACCGGTCGCACCAAGGGCCGCGAGCGCGATGCGATCGTCGAACGTATCGCCTCCGGTGAAGCGCAGATCATCGTCGGCACCCATGCGCTGTTTCAGGATACGGTGAGCTACGCCAGCCTGATGATGGCGGTGGTCGACGAGCAGCACCGTTTCGGCGTCCACCAGCGCCTGCGCCTTACCGCCAAGGGCATCTCGCCGCATATGCTGGTGATGACCGCAACGCCTATTCCGCGCACGCTGGTGCTTGCCGCCTTCGGCGACATGGATGTCTCGAAACTCACCGAAAAGCCCGCCGGACGTAAACCGATCCAGACGGTTACTGTCCCGACGGAACGCATCGGCGATATCGTCGGACGGCTGAAAGGCGCCATTACCGAAGGCAAGAAGGCCTATTGGATCTGCCCGCTGGTGGAAGAATCGGATGTTTCCGAACTCATGTCAGCCGAAGAGCGTCACGCAGTCCTTGCCCGCGAACTTGGCGCGAGAAATGTCGGCCTCGTGCATGGCCGCATGGCGGGTCCGGAAAAGGATGCGGTAATGGCTGCCTTCAAGACCGGCGAGATCCGCATGCTGGTCGCAACCACCGTGGTCGAGGTCGGCGTCGATGTGCCGGATGCGACGATCATGGTGATCGAACATGCCGAACGTTTTGGCTTGGCCCAGCTTCACCAGTTGCGCGGTCGCGTCGGCCGCGGTGACGAGGCTTCCACCTGCATCCTCCTCTACAAGGGACCCTTGAGCGAAACCGGCCATGCCCGCCTGTCGATCCTGCGCGACAGCGAGGACGGGTTCCTGATTGCCGAAGAAGACCTGAAACTGCGCGGCGAAGGCGAGTTGCTCGGCACCCGCCAGTCGGGTACGCCGGGGTTCAGGATCGCCAGCCTTGCTGCCCATGCCGATCTTCTGGAGATTGCCCGCAAGGACGCGACCTATCTTCTGGACCGCGACGCGGACCTGACAAGTGAGCGCGGCGAGGCCGTTCGGGTATTGTTATATTTGCACCGTCGCGACGAGGCGATCAGGTTTCTGCGGGCGGGATAACCGCAACGTCTTCGCCAGCCTTGCGGCGGCCTTTGGCGACCTTCTTGCGGGGCGCCGGCAGTGCCGGAACCACAGGCCCGTCAGGATTGTAGTCCGGCGCGATCAGGCCGCCGGAAATCAGCAGCTTGGCGCCCTCTTCCGGCGTCATGTCGAGCATGACGATCTTGCTCTTCGGCACGAACATCAGGAAACCAGCCGTCGGAACAGGTGTCGGCGGCATGAACACCGCGACCATTTCCTCGCCGTCGGCATTCAGCTTGGCGGCAATCTCGCCCTGCGCGTCACCGGCAATGAAGACCAGTGCCCATGTGCCGGCACTTGGGAACTCGATCAGCCCGCATTTCTTGAACGAGGTCGATTGTTCCCGCAGCACCGTCTCAAAGATCTGCTTGATGCTCTTGTAGACGCTGCGGATCAGCGGCATGCGCTGCAGGATCGACTCGCCGAAATTGACGATTGAGCGGCCGATCAGGTTCTTGCCGAGAAACCCGACGATGGTGATGAACAGGACCGCGATGAGAAGCCCGGTGCCGGGGATCGTAACGTCGAAATAATATTGCGGGTTGTAGCGCTGCGGCAGGTAAGGCGTCACCCAGCTGTCAGCCCAGTCGATGAAGGTGAATGTCAGCCAGACGGTAATCGCAAGCGGCGCGCAGATGATCAGACCGGTAAGGAAATTATTCCTGAGCCGACCGGCCATAGAAATGCGCTCGGGGCTGTCACTCATCTGATCTTCCTAGGAAATTCTGGCCCGAATCACGATTGGGCATTGCCGCATCGATAGGATGCGACAATGCAAGATGGTTTGCTGCGATGCAAGGAAAGCCTTAAATCTCCAACATCACTCAACTGTGACGGACTTGGCGAGGTTCCGGGGCTGGTCCACATCGGTGCCCATGAACACGGCCGTGTGATAGGCCAGGAGCTGGATCGGCAGCGAGAAGATCATCGGCGCGATGATCTCATCGACATTCGGCAGCGTGATCGTCGCCATGGTTTCGAGCTTGGAGGCGGCTGCCCCCTTCTCGTCGGTGATGAAGATGATCCGGCCGCCGCGGGCCGCCACTTCCTGCATGTTCGACACGGTCTTTTCGAAGAACCGGTCATAAGGCGCAATCACGATGACCGGCATGTTCTCGTCGATCAGCGCGATCGGTCCGTGCTTCAGCTCTCCGGCCGCATAACCTTCGGCATGGATATAGGAGATTTCCTTGAGCTTCAGCGCGCCTTCCATGGCGAGCGGATAGCTCGTGCCGCGGCCGAGATAAAGCACGTCCTTGAAGCGCGAAAGATCACGCGACAGGGCTTCGATCTGCGGCTGGATCTCGTTCAGTACGCGGCTCATGATCCGCGGCATTTCGGCCAAGTGTTTCACCATTGCCTTTTCGTCCGCCTCAGAAACCGTGCCGCGAGCGCGGCCTGCGGCAATCGAAAGCGAAGCAAGCACCGCAAGCTGGCAGGTAAACGCCTTGGTCGAGGCGACGCCGATTTCAGGACCGGCGAGGATCGGGAAGATCGCGTCGGATTCACGCGCGATGGTCGATTCCTTCACGTTGACGATCGCACCGATCTTCAGGCCCTGATCCTTCGAATAGCGCAGCGAGGCAAGCGTATCGGCCGTCTCGCCCGACTGCGAGATGAACAGTGCGGCCTGTGTCGGCGACAAGGGCAGTTCGCGGTAGCGGAATTCCGAGGCGACATCGATCTCGACTGGCAGGCGTGCATATCGCTCGAACCAGTATTTGCCGACGAGACCGGCAAGATAGGCCGTGCCGCAGGCGGAAATCGCAAGGCCAGACAGTTTTGAGAAATCGATCGCCTTGTCGGTCGCCTTCACCGTATGGCTGGCGAAATCGACATAATGGCCGAGCGCGTGAGAGATGATCTCCGGCTGCTCGTAGATCTCCTTCTCCATGAAGTGGCGGTGATTGCCCTTGTCGACCATGAAGGCAGTCGCCTGGGAAATCTGGCTTTTGCGGGTGACCGGGCGGCCCTGGTAGTCCATCACCTCGAGACTATCATGGGTGATGATGGCGCAGTCGCCATCGACCAGATAGGTGATCTCGTTGGTGAAAGGCGACAGCGCGATCGCGTCTGATCCTAAGAACATCTCGCCCTTGCCGTGGCCAATCGCAAGCGGCGGT
>JAEXYH010000044.1 GCA_023451735.1 Pseudomonadota bacterium
GGTGCGGGACGCGCTTGCGCCGGCAATCTGGCTCAGAAGCTGGCTGAGCGGCTCCTTCGACTGGCGCGGCAACACGATGACGATCGGCACCGAGACGAGCGAACTGAGTTCGGCATCCTGACGTTCAGGGCGTTTTACGGATATTTTTGAAGAGAAATAAATGGTGCCGCTTGCAGGACTCGAACCTGCGACCCCATCATTACGAATGATGTGCTCTACCACCTGAGCTAAAGCGGCCCGACAGTGGCGACAGGCGCCAAGCTGCGAGTGATGCGCTGATACAGGCAACCAATTCCGATTTCAAGCCGGTTTTCGCGATCCCGTCATTTTTCCCCGAATGGAACCTGGCCGGCTAAAGTGAGAGCCTGTGCCGGGCCTCCAGATATTCGGCCTCCATTCGATTGACCAGTTCTGCGACCGACGAAATCGTTTTTACCGCCCCCACGCCCTGACCGGCACCCCAGATTTCCTTCCAGGCTTTTGCCCCGGTCGTCGCGTTTTCGAAATCCATCTTCGACGGGTCGGCTTCCGGCAAGGCGTTCGGATCCATTCCCATCGCCGCGATCGAGCCTTTCAGGTAATTGCCGTGGATGCCGGTGAAATAGTTGGAATAAACAATATCGGCCGCGGCCGAATCGACGATCATCTGCTTGTAGCTGTCAGAAGCGCGCGCCTCCTGCGTCGCGATAAAGGGCGAGCCGATATAGGCCATGTCGGCGCCCATCGCCTGCGCGGCGAGAATGCCTCCGCCGGTCGCAATTGCGCCGGCCAGCAGCAGAGGCCCATCGAACCATTCACGGATTTCCTGCACGAGCGCGAAGGGCGACAACGTGCCCGCATGGCCACCGGCTCCTGTGGCAACCGCGATCAGCCCATCGGCACCCTTGCGGATCGCCGAGTTTGCGTGTCGGTTGTTGATGATGTCATGCAGAACGATGCCGCCATAGGAATGCACCGCCGCATTCACCTCGGGCACTGCGCCGAGTGAGGAAATCACGATCGGCACCTTGTATTTGACGCACATCATCAGATCGTGTTCCAGCCGCTTGTTCGATGTGTGGACGATCTGATTGACGGCGAACGGGGCGGACGGCCGGCCGGGATTGGCCGCATCATGGGCCGCGAGTTCTTCCGTAATCTGCGCCAGCCATTCGTCGAGCTGGCTTTCGGGTCTCGCATTCAATGCCGGAAAGGCGCCGATAACACCGGCCTTGCATTGCGCCAGCGTCAGTTCCGGATGCGATATGATGAATAGCGGCGATGCCACGACCGGCAGCCGCAGCTTGTCCCTGAGGACCGCTGGAAGCATGAAAGGAACCTCCCGAATTACCTTTACGTAAGATGGTGTATCAGATGATTTTCACGGGAGGAAGTCGCTTCGATCGGGCTACGCAGCTATGCGCGCCATGGATTTGCCACCATGTTTCGGCCGTCTCATCACGGGATGAATTGGCACGCCTTCTTGCAGTTCGGCGCCTGAGACGTTACCGAGAGGTTAAAATGCAGGCGGATGAAGATCGCGCCTGACAATTGAAATGAACCGGAAGGACCGGCAGTGAGCGGCCTGGAAACAGCCATAAGAAATGCACTGGATCGCGCCGAGCGCGGCGATGGCCAAGTGCGCGCCCGGATCTATCAGTCTGCGCGTCAGGCGCTTGATGCCGGCCTGCGCAAGCAGGGCGTGACCGACAATCTCGTCATTATGCAGCAGCGCAAGCGCCTGGAAGACAAGATCAGCGAGATCGAGAACGAAGAGATCGATCGGCTCGCGCAGTCGGCCCAGCCAGCCTTGGTCGCCGATACCGATCCCTTTTTCGAGTTGGACGCACTGCCCAGGCAGAATGAAGTGCGCGCCGCTCCCGAGGTCGCCGTGTCAGTCGACGCTACGCAGACGACGGCTCCTCGCGCAGCCGATACCGGCACGCTCGGTGGCGTGACCCGAACGGGATCTGTCTCCACAAGCCATTCCCAAGCAGCAGCAGTAACCCCGGAAATCGCCCCGGCCGGTTATGCGGATGCGTCCGTTTTGGCGCCGGCGCCTGATGCTTCCGCAAGTGAGCAGCCTGCACCTGATGCCAAGGCAAAGGGAAGAAGAGGTCGCAAAGCCAAGGCATCGGCCGATCTGGCCGCCGGACGCGCTGCAAAGCCGCGCCGGAAGAAGCGCGGCTTTTTATCTCACCTGATCACCTGGATCATCACGCTCGGCGTGGTCGCGGTAGGCTGCTTTATCTTCTACCAGTCCGGCATGGTGCAGTCGATCATTGATGAAGCGATGCGCAGCGCCAGCCGGCCTGCCGCGTTCCAGTCTTCAGGGCAGGGCCCCTCGGCGCTTTCGTCGCGCGGCGGTTTTTCGGAAGAATGGGCGGCAATCTTCGAGCCGAAAGACGGCGCGGTCTTCAAGGCCGGTTCTCAGGCTCAGGCCCAGATTGCGACCGGAACGGAGGGACAGGCCCTCAGGATCACCTCGGCGACGCCGGATGCGGCGGGAGATATCGCCATCGAGGTACCGGTCGAAATCCTGCGCGAACTGGCCGGCAAAAGTTCCACGCTTGCCCTCACCATCCAGTCGGCAGCCAACCAGCATTCGCAGCTTTCGGTTCGCTGTGATTTCGGCAGTCTCGGCACATGCTCGCGCCACCGCTTCACCGCAACGCAGGAAAAGCTCGACGCGCTGTTCAAGGTCAGCTTTGACCGCACGATGGCGCCCAACGCGCCCGGCCGCATCCTCCTCAACAGCGGCATCCAGGGTGCAGATCGCCCGGTCTTCATCTATTCCGTCCGCGCTCTGCCGGGTCAGTGACCCGGCAGGCTTTGGCCGACTGTGTAGACTACTTGAGAAACTTCGGTCCAAACCCGAGGATTTTGTCGTCGATCGCGCCAATCGCGTCCTTGTCCTTGCCCTCATAGTCGAGCGACAGAAGGATGTGGCGTATCGCATTCAGCCGCGAACGCCGCTTGTCGTTGGCGCGTAGGATCGCCCAGGGCGCGTCCTTGGTGTGGGTTTCTTCCAGCATCGTGTTGCGCTTTTCGGTATACTGGTCCCATTTCGTCAGCGCGGCGATATCCATCGGCGAAAGCTTCCAGATCTTCAGGGGGTCGTGGCGCCGGTCGTGAAAACGTTTCAGCTGCATTTACTGGCCGATATCGAGCCAGAACTTGAAGAAATGCACGCCGTCTTCCACCAGCAGCTTTTCAAAGCGCGGCGTCGCCCGCATGAAACTGTCATATTGGGCCGGCGTGCAGAACCCCATAACCGGTTCGACCACGGCACGGTTGTACCAGGAGCGGTCATAAAGCACGATCTCGCCCTGTGACGGGAAATGTGTCGCATAACGCTGGAAATACCATTGCCCCGCTTCTTTTTCCGTAGGCTTTGACAGTGCTACCACATGCGCGGAACGGGGATTGAGGTATGTCCGGATCGAAAAGATTGTTCCGCCCTTGCCAGCTGCGTCCCGGCCTTCGAACAGCGCAACCATCCGCTTTCCGGTTGCCTGCATCCAGAACTGCATTTTTACCAGTTCGATCTGCAGCTTCTCCAGCTGCTTTTCGTATTTTTCCCGGTTCAGCTTGTCGTCATAGGGGTAGTCTCCGGAAGAAAGCGCTTGGCTGTCGATCCAGTCCGGCAGGGTCGGATCGTCTATGTCAAACCGGCGTTTCTTGCCCCCGATCGTCAGATCAACCGTTCTGCTTTCACCTGTTGACATGCTTGCACTCCTCTTGCCTCTGGCATCTGTGGTAACGGCGCGATGCGCCTCGGCGACACGCTATTCGAAAGGTGGCATTTCGGCATAGGTTTTCCATAGGCCTTGATGCACAAGTGTCATGGAAGCCTTATATGACCACGAGTTTATCAGGTAATTACCGGGCATGCGGCTCGGGCTTCAGTTGAGGATGTCATGGCGTCGAGTGAAGGGCAGGCAGGTGGAGGTCTCATCGCTGCGGTAAGAAGGGAATGGCGTCTCCTTTTTCTGTTGACGGTCACAGCCGTCATTGCGATTGCCGTAGCCTTGCCATGGTACGGGGTCGCGGTTACCTGGTTTATCCTCGCGATGGCAGCCTTGGTGCGGCGCCCGCTGGTCATAACTATTGCCAGATCTGAAGAAGCGGAAGAAGAAGAGCCGTCATCGGATCCGTTGCCCGGCATCGCTGCGACGCTTTCGGCCTTGGACATTCCGATCCTGTTGTTGAATGCCGAGGCTCTCGTTCTGTGGGAGAACAGGGCGGCGGAAAAGGCGCTTGGTCTGCTGCCGATAGGCTCTCATCTTTCTGCTCGCCTGCGCTCACCCGGCATTCTCGACATGGTCAATGAAACGATTGCCACCGGAGAGCCCAACCAGATCGAATATTCCGAACGCCTTCCTTCCGAACGTGTCTATCTGCTGCGCGTCGCGCGGATCGAGCCGGTGGATGTCGCCATGGAAGATCTGTTTCTGTTGTCGTTCAAGGATATTTCCGAACTTCGCCGTCTCGACCGCATGCGGTCGGATTTCGTCGCAAATGCCAGCCATGAGCTGCGCACGCCGCTCGCCTCGCTGCGCGGCTTCATCGAGACCATGCAGGGGCCTGCGCGTTCCGATACTGCCGCCCAGGAGCGCTTCCTTGGCATCATGCTGGATCAGGCGACCCGCATGAGCCGTCTTGTCGACGATCTGTTGTCGCTCTCGAGGCTCGAGCTGAAATCCCATATTGCACCGGATCAGTCCGTGGACCTGCGTCCGGTCATCGGCCATGTTCGCGACGCGCTGCTGCCGCTTGCCGAGGAGCTCGGCATCGAAATCCGGCTGCATCTGCCCGATGAGAAGGTCGAGGTCTTGGGCGATCGCGACGAGTTGGTGGAGGTTGTCGAAAACCTGATCGAGAATGCCTGCAAATATGGCCAGGAAGGCAAGTTTGTTGACGTCTTCCTGCGCAACGAACCCTCTCAGCCTGTCGAGGTCAGTGTTGTTGATCGCGGTCCCGGCATTCCTGCTGAGCATGTGCCGCGACTTACCGAGCGTTTTTATCGGGTTAGTGTGGCGGACAGCAGATCGAAAAAAGGCACGGGCCTGGGGCTCGCGATTGTCAAGCATATCCTAACAAGACACCGCGCTCGCCTGATCGTGAAGTCGGAACTCGGCAAGGGATCAGAGTTTACCGTAAGATTCTGACATAAAACTTATGCATTGCACACGGGTGCAATGTGATGTCTATTTATTTTCAATGACTTAATTTGTCACAAATGTTTCATCGAAGTGACATAAAAGCTGAGGTCAAGGACCGCTAATAGGAGCGGGCCAGAAGCCGGCAGGCGCGAAAGCCGGCGACAGACGCTTTCACAAAACCCATCATGGGAGAATATCGATGAACATGTTGAAACTTTCCGCAGCTGCCCTCGTGGCCTCTGTCGCATTCGCCGGCGCTGCCGCTGCGCGCGACCAGGTTCAGGTTGCCGGCTCGTCCACCGTTCTGCCGTACGCAAAGATCGTTGCTGAAACTTTTGCTGAGACCTTCCCGAACTTCAAGGCTCCGGTTGTTGAATCCGGCGGCACCGGCGGTGGTCTGAAGGCATTCTGCTCGGGCGTTGGTGAAGGCACGATCGACGTCGCAAACGCCTCGCGCGCCATCAACAAGAGCGAAGCCGAAGCCTGCAAGGCAGCTGGCGTTACCGACGTTCAGGAAATCCGCATCGGTTACGACGGCATCGTATTTGCCGCTGACTCTTCCAACGGCGACATGAAGATCGAGCCGAAGGATCTCTACAAGGCTCTCGCCGCTGAAGTTGTTGTCGACGGCAAGCTCGTCGCCAACCCTTACAAGAACTGGTCGGACATCAACGCTACCCTGCCGAAGGGCCCGATAGCTGCCTATATCCCGGGCTCCAAGCACGGCACTCGCGAAGTCTTCGAAGAGAAGATCATGGCTGAAGGCTGCAAGGAAGCCGGCGCGACCGACGTCATCAAGGCTGCCATCACCGATGCCAAGCAGGCTGCTGCAAAGTGCGTTGCAGTCCGTAAGGACGGCGTTGCTGTCGACATCGACGGCGACTACACCGAAACGCTCGCTCGCATCGCCGCCAACAAGACCGGCCTCGGCGTTTTCGGCCTGGCTTTCTATGAAAACAACAAGGACAAGCTGAAGGTTGCAACCGTTTCGGACGTTGTCGCTTCGACCGAGACGATCTCCTCTGGCAAGTACCCGGTTTCCCGCCCGCTGTACTTCTACGTGAAGAAGGCTCACCTGGGCGTTATCCCGGGCCTGAAGGAATACGTCGAGTTCTTCATCTCTGACGACATGGTTGGCCCGGAAGGCCCGCTCGCCGAATACGGCCTCGTTGCCGCTCCGGACGATCAGCGCGAACAGGTCCGCAAGGACTTCGAAGCCGGCAAGACCATGTAATAAACGATCCGGCGCCGCTTTGGCGGCGCCGGTCTCTTTCCGGCATTCGGCCGGCGTCTTCGCAAGGCGACCTTTAAGTTGGGTATTTGCGACCAATTCGGTTCCGGTGATGGGAATTGTGCGGTAGTGGCTGCCGCCGATGGCGGTAGGCCGGGGGATTCTGATGAGCACACCACTGATCTTGTTGATTTTGGCGATCATTGCGATCGTCTGTTATGTCGTTGGGACCCGACATGCGCTGGCGATCGCTGGCGGCCTGTCCTCCAAACTTCACTCTCGTCCTGGCTATTATGGCTCGTTCGTCGCAATCTGCGCTGTGCTGCCGGCCGCGATTGTTCTGGCTGTCTGGCTTGTCGCCAGCCCGCTTTATATCAATTCCACCATACTCGGCGGTTTCCCCGAAGATGTGAAGGCCAAGTCCGAGGCCGAGCAGGGGCTCGCTTTCGGCATGGTCAATTCGCTTGCCCGCGGCATGGATATCCTGACGCTGGACGAGATCGATAAGGTCGGCAGCAACCCTGCGGAACTTCGCGGTGCGCTCGGCGCCAAGGGCGTTGCGCTTGCTGGCGATCCCGAGCCGTACATGGTCGAATCCGCCGGCGATCTCAACGCGATGAACAAGATCAGCAACCGTCTCATGACGGCTGTTGTCCTGATCGTGGCTTTGATCGGTGCAGGTCTTTCCTATACCCGCATCTCGCATCGCTTCCGCGCTCGAAACAGGGTTGAGCGTGTCATCCTTGGCGCACTGGTTGTTGCCTCGTCGATTGCGATCATCACCACCATCGGCATCGTCATGTCGATGGTGACGGAAGCCGGCCACTTCTTCGGCCGCGTCCCTGCCTGGGAATTCTTCTTCGGCACTGTCTGGGATCCGCGTTTCGCCGCAGCCGGTGCCACCGCATCGGAAGGCCAGTTCGGTCTTATCCCGCTGCTGCTCGGCACGCTTTATATCGGCTTCGTCGCCATGCTCGTCGCCGTTCCGGTCGGTCTGTTCTCGGCAATCTACATGTCGGAATATGCCTCGCCGAAGCTGCGCTCGGTTGCCAAGCCGCTTCTCGAAGTGCTCGCCGGCATCCCGACCATCGTCTACGGCTTCTTCGCCCTTACAACGGTCGGCCCGTTCCTGCGTGACCTCTCGTCCAGCATCAACGGCATCGCCACCGGCGATTTCGCCAACTTCATCCAGGCACAGAGCGTTCTGACCGCCGGTTTCGTCATGGGTATCATGCTGATCCCTTACGTCTCCTCGCTGTCGGATGATATCATCACCGCAGTGCCACGTGCGCTGCGTGACGGCTCGCTCGGCCTTGGCGCCACCAAGTCGGAAACGATCAAGAAGGTCGTCATGCCGGCAGCCCTGCCGGGCGTCGTCGGCGCTCTGTTGATGACCGCCTCGCGCGCCATCGGTGAAACCATGATCGTCGTGCTTGCCGCCGGTGTTGCCGCCCGCATGCAGCTCAACCCGTTCGAGCCGATGACGACCGTGACCGTCAAGATCGTCAGCCAGTTGACGGGCGACCTTGAATTCACCTCGCCGCAGACGCTCGTCGCCTTCGCGCTTGGCATCACGCTCTTCGTGATCACGCTTTGCCTCAATATCTACGCGCTCTTCATCGTGCGCAAATACCGGGAGCAGTACGAATGACCGACGCGGTTTCCTTCCCCGCCGGCGCTTCAGCCAAGCCCGCTCGCCGCGATATCGGCATCAAGCGCCGCTACGCTGCCGAACGCCGCTTCCGTGCCTATGGCATCGCAGCGCTCTCGTTTGGTATCCTCTTCCTGTTCATTCTGCTCTACTCGGTTGTTTCCAAGGGTTACACCGCCTTCCAGCAGACGATGATCACCGTTCCGGTCGAGTTCTCCGAGCAGATCATCGACAAGGATAACGAGCGCGCTACCGATCCGCAGAAGCTGGTTACGGCCAACTATCCGCTTGTCGCCCGCAATGCGGTTGCCAAAGTACTCGGTGTCGCCGAAACCGATCGCGCCGGTCTTCGCGCTGTAAACCAGATGATCTCGGACGGTGTCCGTGGCCAGTTGCGTGACATGGTCGTCGCCAACCCGCAGATCATCGGCACGACGCAGACGGTCTCGCTGCTTGCCGCCGGTGATATCGACAGCGCCTTCAAGGGCCAGATCGATCTCTCGGTTTCGGAAAACAACCGCAAGGTTTCCGACCAGCAGGTCGGCTGGATGAACCAGCTTGCCGAATCCGGCGCCCTCGGAAAGCATTTCAACACCGGCATTTTCGTCAACGGCAATTCCAGCCGTCCGGAAGCCGCCGGCGTCGGCGTAGCCCTGATCGGCTCCTTCTACATGATGCTGATCGTGCTCGTCCTGTCGCTGCCGATCGGTGTCGCCGCCTCAATCTATCTCGAGGAGTTTGCGCCGAAGAACAAGTTCACCGACCTGATCGAGGTGAACATCAACAATCTCGCCGCCGTTCCGTCGATCGTTTACGGTCTGCTGGGTCTCGCCGTCTTCATCAACTTCATGGGCCTGCCTCGCTCAGCGTCGCTGGTCGGCGGTCTGGTCCTGACGCTGATGACGCTGCCGACCATCATCATCGCGACCCGCGCCGCCTTGAAGGCCGTGCCGCCGTCGATCCGCGCAGCAGCCCTTGGCCTCGGCGCATCGAAGATGCAGACCATCTTCCATCACGTCCTGCCGCTCGCCATGCCGGGCATCCTCACCGGCACGATTATCGGCTTGGCGCATGCGCTCGGCGAAACTGCGCCGCTGCTCCTGATCGGCATGGTCGCCTTCGTTGCAAACTACCCGACGACGCCAATGGATCCCTCCACGGCTCTTCCGGTGCAGATCTACATGTGGGCAAACGAGGCAGAACGTGCCTTCGTTGAAAGAACTTCGGGAGCGATCATCATCCTGCTCCTGTTCCTCGTGGTCATGAATGTTGGTGCAATTCTGTTGCGTCGGCGCTTCGAACGCCGGTGGTAGGAGATCGACACAATGAATATGTTGTCAGAAGCAGCAGTTGAGAAAGCGCTGGACAAAAAGATGAATGAAGTCGCGTACAAGATGATTGGCAAGGACGTATCGGTCTATTACGGCGAGAAGCGTGCGCTTTTCGACGTGAACCTAAACGTTCGCGAAAATACGGTAACGGCGCTGATCGGCCCGTCGGGTTGCGGAAAATCCACCTTCCTGCGGACCCTGAACCGCATGAACGACACGATCGAGGGCTGCCGCGTCACCGGCAAGATCACTCTCGACACGGACGATATCTACGACAAGGAAATTGACGTCGTGGAGCTGCGTGCTCGCGTCGGCATGGTGTTCCAGAAGCCGAACCCGTTCCCGAAGTCGATCTACGAAAACATCGCCTACGGCCCGCGCATCCACGGTCTTGCTCGCAACAAGACGGACATGGACCAGATCGTTGAAGCCAGCCTTCAGCGCGCCGGCCTCTGGGCGGAAGTCAAGGATCGCCTGCATGAAGGCGGCACCGGTCTTTCCGGTGGCCAGCAGCAGCGTCTGTGCATCGCCCGTGCGGTGGCCGTTTCGCCGGAAGTCATTCTGATGGATGAACCCTGCTCGGCGCTCGATCCGATCGCCACCGCAAAGGTCGAGGAACTGATCCACGAACTGCGCGCCAACTACACGATCGTCATCGTCACCCACTCGATGCAGCAGGCCGCCCGCGTCTCCCAGCGCACCGCGATGTTCCACCTCGGCCAGTTGGTCGAAGAGAACGACACGGACAAGATGTTCACCAATCCGGATGACCAGCGCACCCAGGATTACATCATGGGCCGCTTCGGCTGATTGGCCGTTGCCTGTTGCTCGCTGCTACGGATTTTGAGGACAAGAAGATGGTATCAAGTCATATCCTTTCTGCCTACGACGAAGAACTGAAGTATCTGCGCCGCCGCATTTCGGAAATGGGTGGCCTTGCCGAACAGATGTGCGGCGATGCCGTGCGCGCGCTGGTCAACAGCGATTCAGCACTTGCCCAGAAGGTCATTTCCGACGACGTGATCCTCGATCATGCCGAGCGTGAGATCCAGGACAAGGCGATCGTCACGATCGCCAAGCGCCAGCCGGTTGCAAACGACCTGCGCGAAATCATCGGTACGTTGCGCATTGCAGCTGACCTCGAACGCGTCGGCGATCTCGGCAAGAATACCGCCAAGCGCGTCATTGCCGTGCAGGGTACGGGAGTTCCGCGCAAGCTTGCCCGTGGCCTCGAACATCTGTCTGATCTCGCTGCAGTTCAGCTGAAGGACGTGCTTGACGTCTATGCCAGCCGGTCGGCAGAGAAGGCGGAAGCAATTCGCCTGCGTGACGAAGAAATCGACGCCATGTACACGTCGCTGTTCCGTGAGCTTCTGACCTACATGATGGAAGATCCGCGCAACATCACCACCTGCACGCATCTGCTGTTCTGTGCCAAGAACATCGAGCGTATCGGCGACCATGCGACCAACATCGCGGAAACCATCTACTACATGACGACGGGTGCTGTACCGGAAGGCGAGCGCCCCAAGGACGATACGGCGAACACTGTCGGCGCGATTGCCGACTGAGTTTGCTTGTGTGACGGAGCGTATCTAGCATGCAGCCAAGAATTGCGGTCGTGGAAGACGAGGAGGCGCTGAGCGTCCTCCTGCGTTATAATCTCGAAGCCGAAGGCTACGAGGTCGAGACTATCCTTCGGGGTGACGAGGCGGAAATACGGCTTCAGGAACGTGCACCGGATCTTCTGGTCCTGGACTGGATGTTGCCCGGCGTTTCCGGAATCGAGCTGTGCCGACGGTTGCGCATGCGACCGGAAACCGAGCGTCTGCCGATCATCATGCTGACGGCACGTGGAGAGGAAAGCGAACGCGTTCGTGGCCTAGCCACCGGTGCAGATGACTATGTCGTCAAACCGTTCTCGACGCCTGAACTGATGGCGCGCGTGAAAGCCATGCTTCGTCGGGCCAAGCCGGAGGTTCTCTCCAGCGTCCTGAAATGCGGTGATATCGAGCTTGATCGCGAAACCCATCGCGTTCATCGCAAGAGCCGCGAAGTTCGCCTCGGACCGACGGAATTCCGTCTCCTGGAATTTCTGATGGTCTCTCCGGGCCGTGTTTTCTCGCGCTCACAGCTTCTGGATGGCGTCTGGGGCCACGACATTTATGTCGACGAACGCACAGTCGACGTGCATGTCGGTCGTCTGCGCAAGGCGCTCAACTTCTCCAACATGCAGGACGTCATCCGCACTGTCCGCGGTGCAGGTTATTCGATGGAATCCTGATCACGCGATCAGTCCCAGCTTCGAATTCGTTTCAGCCCGAGTGCGGTCATACGCCTCGGGCTGAAACGTTTATGGAATGTTTCAGGCTTGCGCCTTCTCCTGCCATTCGGGCAGCGGAAAGATCCGGTCATAAGCCAGATTGAAGAAGAACGCGTAGACGAGGTAGAACAGGGCAAAGGCGATATCCATCACCAGCGCCTGTATCAGGCTCACGCCGAGATACCAGGCGATGAAGGGCATCAGCACGATCAGCAGTCCGAGTTCGAACAGAACCGCATGCGCAACGCGCAGCGCCATGGTTTTCTGCGTGCCGCCACAATACTTCTGCATCAGGTGGTCGAAGCCTAGATTGTAGAGATAGTTCCAGCCGGTCGCGAGCGTTGCCGAAACGATGCCGACGACGCCGATATGTTCGACCGGTATGCCGAAAACGAAAGAGGCGAGCGGCGTAAAAATGGCAAGCCCGATGATTTCGAAGCTGATCGCGTGACGAATACGGTCGCGTGTCGTACGCATTGTGTACCCCCTTGGGTTTTCCGGGTCGTCCCGGTTTCATGCCCATTCTGGGGGAGGTCGTCCTCGCAGGGCTTAAATAGGTATCTACGCCGCCGAGAGCAAGCTGCGCGTTGGCAAGGCTGCTTTGCGGGAGGCGCAATGTTTGGCTGCCGGGTTTTGGACGCCCAGGCATAAAAAAAGCGGGCCGAAGCCCGCTTGATCTTGGTTTGTGGCGTGAAGCTCAGGCTCGTGCGGCGCTGGGCCGGCGTCGCTCGTTGACCGGCTGGTAGGCGAGCTTTGCATGATAGGTGCAATACGGGGAGTTGTCCGGGGACTCACAGCCGCAGAAGTGGAAATCGTCGGTCAGCGGATCGCCGACAGGCCACTTGCAGGTGCGTTCGGTCAGTTCCGTGAGCGCCAGCTTGCGGGAAATCGGCACGACGACGTTCGAGGCCGGACGATAGACCAGTTCCTGCGAAGCTTCGAACTCGACCTCTTCCTTGAGTGCAGCCGAGCCAGCCGGGCGAGCGACCGGGCGCGCTACCGGGCGGGCAGCAAAGGAGGTCTGGGGACGGGGAGCCGCTGCAGGGCGCTTTGCCGTGCGGTTCGTTGCGATCGTGCCGCCAGCTTTCGCACGACCCGGCAGATTGAGGCGGTGGACCTTGCCAATCACGGCATTGCGGCTTACGCCTCCAAGTTGTGCGGCGATCTGGCTGGCGCTCAAGCCTTCCGACCACAACCTCTTTAGTTTTTCAACGCGCTCGTCCGTCCAGTTCATGCCCGTTCTCCGCCTTTGAACGTTGGTGGCATGCAGAATCCCTCACCAACGCCGCGGAAAACATTCCGCAACATGCACTATATCTATGCTTTTGGTGACTAGTTCCGCCGCATGCAGTCTAGTAATTGATCTTTAACCTAGAGGTCTGCAGACTCCGTGACAAGAGTCCCCGGAATCGCCACGAATCGATTTCCCGGTTTTCCCCAACTTGCTTCCCGAGAGAGTCATATTTGTCACAGCTGCCGGTAGGGTTGCAGACGTGTCGCAAAATCTCTCCAAACCCCGTATTTCCGTGAGTTTTATTGACATCGCAGGTTCGAGTGGCGATAGTGCGACCGCCGCCCCAAGGGCGGCATTTTGATTTTCTGGAATGTCCTTTACCGGACGCCTGTAGGAGTGATGTCGCCATGACTGAAACCGCGCTTTTCGACACTTTCGCCCGTGCCCCCTTGCGCTTCGAGCGCGGCGAGGGTGTCTGGCTTGTGACGGAAAGCGGCGAGCGATATCTCGATTTCGGAGCCGGCGTCGCAGTCACATCCTGCGGCCATGCCAATCCCCATCTGGTCGAGGCGCTGAAGTCGCAGGCCGAAAAGGTCTGGCATCTGTCGAACCTCTACGAAATTCCGGAGCAGGAGCGTCTGGCGCGTCGCCTAGTTGATGCAACCTTCGCGGACAAGGCATTCTTTACCAATTCGGGCGCGGAAGCGCTGGAATGCGCCATCAAGACGGCCCGCCGTTACCATTACTCCAAGGGGCATCCGGAAAAATTCCATATCATCACCTTCGAAGGCGCCTTCCACGGCCGCACGATCGCCACGATCGCTGCCGGTGGTCAGGAGAAATATATGGAAGGCTTTGGCCCGAAGGCCCAGGGTTTCGATCAGGTTCCCTTCGGTGATCTCGATGCACTGAATGCCGCAATCAACGAAAATACCGGCGCTCTGCTGATCGAGCCGATCCAGGGCGAGGGCGGCGTGCGCCCGGTGCCGAAGGAATTCATGCGCGAGCTGCGTCGCATCTGCGACGAAAAGGGCCTGCTCCTGATCCTCGACGAGGTCCAGACCGGCGTCGGCCGCACCGGCAAGCTCTTCGCCCATGAATGGGCCGGCATCACGCCGGATATCATGGCGATCGCCAAGGGTATCGGTGGCGGCTTCCCGTTCGGCGCCTGCCTTGCGACGGCCGAAGCCGCATCCGGTATGAAGCCGGGCATCCATGGGACCACCTATGGCGGCAATCCGCTGGCCATGGCCTGCGGCAATGCCGTGCTCGATATCGTTCTGGCAGACGGTTTCCTTGAAAACGTCCGCGATGTTTCTCTCGTCTTCCGCCAGGGGCTTGCTGCGCTGAAGGATCGTTTCCCGACCGTCATCGAAGATATCCGCGGCGAGGGCCTGCTTCTCGGTATCAAGGCCAAGGTTCCGGCCGGCGACCTTATCTCCGGCATGCGCGATGAACACATGCTGGCCGTCATGGCGGGCGATAATGTCGTGCGCATTCTGCCGCCGCTTGTCGTCACCGCTGAAGAGGCGCGTGAAGGCTTGGCACGCATCGAGCGCGCTGCAGAAAAGCTGTCGGCTGAACAGCTGAAGAAATCCGCTTAAGAATATTTAGAGAGGGCGCCTCCTGGTTCCCTCCTTTAGGGAACAAGGTAATGGCATCTCCCAAGCATTTTCTCGATCTTTCCGCCGTGTCGGCGGGCGACCTTCGCTCCATCCTCGATGATGCCAAAGTGCGAAAGCAGGCCACCAAGGCCGGTACGGCTGATAAGCCGCTCGCCGGCAAGATGCTGGCGATGATCTTCGAGAAGCCCTCAACCCGCACCCGTGTATCCTTCGATGTCGGCATGCGCCAGCTTGGCGGCGAGACGCTGTTCCTGTCAGGCACCGAAATGCAGCTCGGCCGCGCCGAAACGATCGGCGACACGGCCAAGGTTCTGTCGCGTTATGTCGATGCGATCATGATCCGCACCACTGATCACAAGCGCCTTCTGGAACTGGCCGAACATGCTACGGTACCGGTGATCAATGCACTGACCGACGATACGCATCCCTGCCAGATCATGGCCGACCTGATGACTTTCGAAGAACATCGAGGTCCCGTCGCCGGCAAGACGATCGCCTGGACGGGTGACGGCAACAACGTGTTGCACTCGCTGGTCGAAGGGTCCGCCCGTTTCGGTTACCGCATGAACATGGCCGTTCCGATGGGCTCGGAGCCGCATGACAAGTTTTTGAACTGGGCACGCAACAATGGCGGCGACATCATGCTGACCCATGATGTCGAGCGCGCCGTTGCGGGTGCCGATGTCGTCGTCACCGATACCTGGGTGTCGATGAATCAGGAGCACAAGGCGCGTGGTCACAACATCTTCCAGCCCTATCAGGTCAACGAGGCCCTGATGAAGCAGGCCAAGGCCGATGCGCTGTTCATGCACTGCCTGCCGGCCCATCGCGGCGAGGAAGTGACCGACGCGGTCATCGACGGCCCGCAGTCGGTTGTCTTCGATGAGGCGGAAAACCGTCTCCACGCCCAGAAGTCCATTCTCGCCTGGTGCTTCGGCGCGATCTGACGCCGCTTAAGCTACGGCCTTGAATTGGCGTAAAGCCGGCACCATCTGTCGGCTTTCAAACGCGCCGTGCTTGATGCCGGCGTTTCAACAGACATCCCCGGCACTTTCCAGCGGCCCAGCGGTTCCGCTTGCGTGCCTGTTTGTGTAAAGGTCGGGGACAGGACCCGAGACTATCGGCGTGAAGGAGTAAGATGATGGCGGAAGCAACTGTGGAATTGAAGGACCTCCACTTTGCCGGAGACGACAGGGTTATTCCCTTCCAGGTCGAAGGCCTGGATGTTCGTGGTCGCGCGGTGCAGCTTGGGCCGCTCCTCAACACCATTCTCGGCCGCCACGACTATCCGGCACCTGTAGCAAGGTTGCTTGCCGAAGCCATCGTGCTGACGGCGCTGCTCGGTACTTCGCTCAAGTTCGACGGCAAGTTCACCATCCAGACCAAGGGCGATGGCCCAGTCGACCTTCTGGTGGCCGACTTCTCCACGCCCGACGCGCTTCGTGCCTATGCCCGTTACGACGAGGATGCGCTGGCCACTGCCGTGAAGGAGGACAAGGTTTCGCCGCCGGAACTTCTCGGAAACGGCGTGCTTGCTTTTACCATCGATCAGGGTCGCGGTATGCAACCCTATCAGGGTATCGTGCCGATGGATGGCTCGTCGCTGGAAGAGATTGCCGGCGTCTATTTCCGTCAGTCGGAGCAAATCCCGACCCGCGTCCGTCTTGGCGTGGCGGAGCTTTTCGATCGCGATGAGGACGGCAAGCCGCGTCACAACTGGCGGGCGGGCGGTCTGGTTGCTCAGTTCCTGCCGCAGGCCCCGGAGCGCATGCGCCACCCGGATCTTCACGGCGGTGATGGCGACGAGCGTGAGACCGATCTGGGAGACGAGGCCTGGAACGAGGCCCGTTCGCTGGTCGAGACGATCGACACCGACGAACTGACGGATCCGCAGGTTGCTATCGAGCGGCTTCTCTATCGGCTGTTCCACGAGCGCGGCGTGCGGGTGTACGATCCGCAGACGGTCTTCGACCGCTGCAGTTGTTCACGCGACAAGATCAAGGGCGTGCTCGCCGGCTTCACGGCTGAAGAGATCGAGGCAAGCGAGGAAGATGGCCAGATCGCCGTCACCTGCGAATTCTGCTCGACGACCTATCGTTACGAAGTGGCTGAATTCGCGCCGGCCTGAGCAGAGCTGCCTGCGCTGAATTCAAGTTTCAGTTCAGCACCCGGTTCAGTCCGGGTGAATCCAGAGAGAAGGCGGGGATGTCTACCTTAAAGACCTCGCCTTCTTCAGTCTGCATGTCGTAATAGCCGAACATCATTCCCGATGGCGTGTCGAGCGGGCAGCCCGAGGAATATTCGTAACTATCACCCGGCTGCAGCCGCGGCTGTTCGCCGACGACGCCAAGGCCGTCCACTTCGTCGACCAGGCCGTTCTGGTCGGTAATATGCCAGTAGCGGTGAACCAACTTCACCGTATGGATCGAATGGTTTTCGATGACGATGCGGTAGCCCCAGACATAGCGGCTCTCTTCCGGACTGGATTGCTCCTCCAGATAGAACGGCTCGACAGCAACTTCTATATCTCTTGTCCGGGCGCGATACATGGACAAATACCTCAAAACTACAGCGCCGAACGTCGTTTATTATACGCTAACCACGCTGTAGAACATGGAATCTATAGTCCCGCATATCGTACAAGAGACCGCAAACGTCAAGAAAACTCACGGTTTACGCGAGAAACTGTGATCTGTTCCTGGAGTTAGGGATAACTGACATGGTGAATCCGGCTTTCGGATTCACCATGTTGATAGGCTGAGAGCCTCAGATCGCCGCGAGCGCCCTGGCAAAATCTTCGAGCAGATCCTCGCTATCTTCGATGCCGGCCGAGAACCGCACGGTGCCGGGCGAAATCCCAAGTTCCGTGCGGGCCTCGTCGGTCAGGTTCTTGTGCGTCGTCGTTGCCGGATGGGTGATAAGGCTGCGCGTGTCACCCAGATTATTGGAGATGGTGACGACTTCCAGCGCATTCTGCAGCTTGAATGCGGCTTCTTTGCCACCCTTCAACTCGAAGCAGATCAGCGTCGAACCGCCGGTCATCTGCTTGGCGATGATATCCGCTTGCGGGTGATCCTTGCGGCCGGGATAGATGACCTTGGCGACGTGTTTGTGCTCGGCCAGGAAGTCGGCCACCTTGGAGGCATTGTCCGTCTGCTGCTTGACACGGATCGGCAGGGTTTCAAGCCCCTTGATCAGCGTCCAGGCGGTGAAGGGCGACATGGCCGGGCCGGTATGACGGTAATAGTCCTGCAGGTGCTCGGTTACCCATTCCCGATCCGACAAGATGACGCCGGCAAGGCTGCGGCCTTGGCCGTCGATATGCTTGGTGGCCGAATAGACGACGATATGCGCACCGAGTTCCAGAGGCTTCTGAAAGAGCGGCGTTGCAAACACGTTGTCGACGACGAGTTTCGCGCCGATCTGGTTGGCAAGCTTGGCGACGCCCGCGATATCTATGACTTCGAGCGTCGGGTTGGTCGGGCTTTCGAGGAAGAAGACCTTGGTATTCTTCTGGATTGCCTTTTCCCAATTGGCGAGATCGCGTCCATCCACCAGCGTGCATTCGATGCCGTAGCGCGGAGCAAGCGTCTCGATCACCCAGCGGCAGGAACCGAACATCGCACGGGCAGCGACGATATGGTCGCCGGCCTTCAGCTGGCAGAGCAGGGCGGCGGAAACGGCAGCCATGCCGGATGCCGTGGCGCGGGCTTCTTCCGCGCCTTCGAGCGCGCACATGCGCTTTTCGAACATGTCGTTGGTCGGGCTGCCGTAACGGGCATAGATGTACCCTTCGGTCTCGCCCTTGAAGCGCGCTTCCGCTGCTTCCGAACTGTCATAGGCAAAGCCCTGCGTCAGATAGATCGCTTCCGACATCTCGCCATATTGCGAGCGCAGTGTACCGCCGTGAACAAGTGTAGTTGCCGGGCGCCATTTGTTTGTCATGCTAATCCCCATTTCAAAACAAAAAAACCGGCCGCAAAAGCAGACCGGTTTTAGCAACCCGGTCTTTTTAGCCACTTGTTTAACGTGGCTGCAAGCCGACCGGCAAATCACCACGGGATAAAGCTGGCTTACGCCTCGCATTTGCTTGCGTCAATGGCCTGCATTTGGTTTTGTCACCGCCAAAATTTGAAAGAAACATCATGAAACGCGATACGGGAATTCTGGCGGACCGCGCAATTGCGGAACTATTCGAAACGGGGCGGCTGATCTCCGAGCGCGAGTTGGATCGCGACCAGATCCAGCCTGCAAGCCTCGATCTGCGTCTTGGCGCCAAGGCGTTTCGTGTTCGTGCCTCCTTTATGCCCGGTCCCAACAGCCTCGTTTCCGACAAGCTCGACCGGCTGAGCCTGCATGTCGTCGACCTCTCCGAAGGTGCGGTTCTGGAAACCGGCTGCGTCTATATCGTGCCGCTGATGGAAAGCCTCGACCTGCCGGCAGACATGTCGGCTTCCGCAAACCCTAAATCCTCTACCGGGCGCCTTGATATCTTCACCCGTGTCATCACCGACCATGCGCAGGAATTCGACAAGATCCCGGCCGGTTATCGTGGCCCGCTCTATCTCGAAATATCCCCGCGTACCTTCCCGATCGTTGCTCGCCAGGGCTCGCGCCTGTCGCAGATTCGCTTCCGCATCGGCAATGCCATTCTGTCGGAGCCGCAACTGCTGCATCTCCACGAGACCGAAACGCTCGTCGCATCGGCAACGCCGAACGTGTCGGGTGGCGGCATCGCGCTGTCGATCGACCTGAAGGGGGACGCGAACGGCCTGATCGGTTACCGTGGCAAGCACCACACTGCCGTCGTGGATGTCGACAAGAAGGCGCAGCACGACCTCTTCGATTTCTGGGAGCCGCTCTATAGCCGCGGACGCAATGAGCTGATCCTCGATCCGGATGAGTTCTACATTCTCGTCTCGCGCGAGGCCGTCCATGTGCCGCCGCTTTATGCCGCCGAGATGACGCCCTTTGATCCACTGGTCGGCGAGTTCCGCGTCCACTACGCCGGCTTCTTCGATCCGGGCTTCGGACATGAAGCCGCAGGCGGTCGTGGCAGCCGCGCCGTTTTGGAAGTCCGCAGCCACGAGGTCCCCTTCATCCTCGAAGATGGCCAGATCGTCGGCCGTCTCGTCTACGAGCACATGCTGGAGCACCCGCAGGGCCTCTATGGCTCGGGCCTCGGTTCGAACTATCAGGCACAGGGTCTGAAACTCTCCAAGCATTTCCGCGGCTGAACGTGACACCTGGCCTCGACTGAGTGCCTCGCAACTGAGCGGCCGCACCAAGCTCGATGCAGCGGACAGCTAGCACGGCCTTGACAGCAGCGATCCGTTGTTGGAAATCTGCGCATGCAAGCGGGTGTAGCTCAATGGTAGAGCAGCAGCTTCCCAAGCTGAATACGAGGGTTCGATTCCCTTCACCCGCTCCAGTTTCCTTTAGTCTTTGGTCATCTTCCGACGATGCGGTGCGACTGAATATGTGCGTTCGCTTGAGCAAAGTGGTGACTTTCTCGCGGCCAGACGGTGTCCGATAATTCAGGGCTATCAATGTGTCTCCATAGGAGACGCGATCGCCAGGGGCGCTATGTATCCATAGGCCGTCATTAGCGAAGCGGCCGTAGCTGCGACCAGCCGTGGTCCGGTGCAGGAACAGCAGAGGTTCGCAGCATTTCCACAAGAGGTCATAGCGCGAGCAGTGGCTTAGAATGCCGAGATCGAACCACACGCCGAGTGGCCGCAGATCGCCAGAAGGGATCATGTATCCCGCGAGGATACGCCGTCATCGTTTCCCTCTGGATGGCACGCCCAAGCCTAGAGGACCTCCTTGCTGAGATAAGGTTTTCGACGTCGGGGAATGCGGGGTCTTGTTCCAGTGGAACGGCTTTGTCTTCAGTTCGATGGCCGCCCGCCAGGCAGCGACCGATATCATCAGCCAGTAAAGGGGCACAAGCGCCCATCGCCAGCCGATCAGCCGCTTTTCATGGTCAATCATCGAGCCGACCCCCAGTCCGAGGAAGATCAGGTAGCTTCCGATGATATTGACGAAATCCATGACGAACAGCGAAATGACGCCGAGTGGCAGATCGTCTTTCGGTGCGTCCAGCATGGCTGATGCACCGAGCCAGAGGAAAACGAAGATCAGCGGATGAAGCAGTGCCGAAATCAGCATCCCGCCCACCATAAGCTGGAAGGTCGCGAAGGCTGGTATCCCAATGTCCCGCACCAGTCTCGCCGGGTCGCGCATCAGTACCAGCCAGGTTTGTAACCACCCCTTGAACCAGCGCGCGCGCTGCGCCATCCAGACGGGGACCTCCACCGGTGCATCCTCCAGTGTCTGACAGGTCAATACGTCTGAACGATACCCAAGCCGATAGAGGCGCAACCCCATATCAGCGTCCTCGGTTACATTGTAGGGATCCCAGCCGCCGGCTTCTTTCAAGATCGTGGTCTTGAAATGGTTGGATGTTCCGCCAAGCGGCAGAGGCATCCGCCGTCTTGCCAGCATTGGCAACAGCCCGCGGAAAAGAGCGGAGTATTCGAGCGAGAACAGGGCGCTTAGCGGCGATTGTCGGGCGTTGGCGATGATCAGCGGCGCCTGTAGGCAGGCAAGGTCGGGTGGTCCCTTGAGAAACGTCGCATGGGCCTCGCGCAATTGCATCGGATGCGGCCGGTCCTCCGCATCATAGATCGCCAGGAATTCGCCCCGGGCGCAGGAAAGCGCATAGGTGAGCGCCTTCGGCTTGGTGCGCGGCCCGATCGGCGGCACAGCAATGATCTCGAATTGCGGTCCGGGTTGATGCGCTGTGAGCGCGGCGATCGTCTCCTGATCATCCGCTTCGCAGACAAGCTTGATATCGATAAGCGCACGCGGCCAGTCGAGCCGTTCGAGACAGGCGATCAGTTGCCCAACGACGGGAGCTTCCCGGTAGAGCGCCACCATGACGGTATAGCGCGGCAAAGGGCCGGTGTGGAGGTCGAGCCGTGTCGGCGGGTTCGGCCGGTGCATCTTCAGGGCCAGTGCCATCAGCCGCAGCATCAGCGAAGCGAAATAGATCAGCGACAGGATGATATGCAAGAAGAGAAGCATTATCATTGGTATGCTGAGGAAAGCAGCAACCGTTCCGGCAACCACGGCGCCTGCGACAAATCCCTGCTGTCCCGAAAGTACCGTTCGGGCAGAAAAGGCAGGTTGTCGTTCGAAAAGCCCGTTTGTCGTTTCCCGGCCGCGCCGTCCAGATCCCGCCTCCCAGACGGCCTTGCGGATGGCGCTGGGTGTGGTGACGGCAAGGTCCCGGCCAAGCATCGGCATGGCGGTCAGTGCTGCCGCGAGTTCTGCCAGCCGCCCCGCCTCCGGCACGATGACTGTTTCCGGCGCCCGGCTGCGATGAACAAGCCGGACCATGGTCGGCCGCCTGAGCTGGCTGTCCAGGGTCATCGCATCCTGCACGAGGCCCGGATCTATCGTGTCGATGAAAGGCAACCGTAGCAGCCGCGCTATCGCCCCGTAATACGCCTCTTCGCACACCTCGCCGGAATGCAGCAGTTCCGCTTCTATCGACGTACCGTGACGGAGTGCCTGTTCGCGCATCCGGGCGATCATCGGTTTCGAGAAACCGAGTGCAGTAAGCGCTTTGGCTTCGGTCTCAGGAAAGTCGGGATCTGCCTCTCCCCATGCCTCTTCATTGCGGCTCCGATGACCGGCTGAATTGCCGTCCGGCGCACCTGCGGCAGTCTCATCGTCACAGATCGCCGATCCCCGCGGCGGATATTCCCCGAAGCGCATGGTTCTGTTACACCGTTCTCAAGGAGCGAACCGATAGGGGCGCCCCAGCCTGTCCCGCGGACGATCATAATGAGGCACCGGATGATTACATCCCCAGTTTGGCGGGGGGCGCGCGATCTCTTTGCGGCCTGCATGATGATGGCGACCGTCTTCGTGGTGCCCGGTACAGGTGTGGCAGCGGAAACGGGGGATACCTTGCCGCTGATGTTCGATGCCCGCGAACGTCTGGCTCGTCCCGATCTGTCGACGGTCGTGCGCCTGCGCATTCTGACGGCGGTTGATTTTCCGCCCTTCAATTTCACTGATCAGACAGGCCGCCTGTCGGGTTTCAATGTCGACCTCGCTCGGGAAGTCTGCGCCGAGCTGAAGCTGGAAGCCAAATGCCAGATCCAGGCCCTGCCGTTCGACGAGCTTGAAAAAACACTCGAGGCCAACGGCGGTGAAGCGGTCATAGCCGGCATTGCGGTGAACCCGGAGCGGCGGGAGCGTTTCCTGTTCTCGCGCTCTTATATCGGCATCCCGGCCCGCTTTGCCAAAAACCGCTCGGTCGATATCCCGGGTGAGACCGCGTCCGCCCTTACCGGCCGCCGGGTCGGCGTGGTCAAGGATACGGCGCATGAGGCGATGCTGAAGGCGTTCTTCCCCGGCATCATCGCCGTGCCTTTCGAATCCGATGCGGAGATGGCGGCAGGGCTCAAGGAAAAGAAGGTCGATGCAGTCTTTTCCGATGGCCTGAGATTACCCTTCTGGGTTTCCAGCGAGGCGTCGGAAAAATGCTGCACGCTGTTCGACGGCCCCTATCTTTCGGAAAAATTCCTGGGCGAGGGCCTGTCGGTCATGGTTCGCCGGACCGATCCGATCCTGGTTTCGGCTTTCAACCAAGCGTTCGCCGAACTGTCGCGTAACGGCAGGCTGCAGGATCTTTATCTGCGCTATTTTCCGAACGGACTTTACTAGATATTGGGAATTTGTTCCTGCGGGCGCGCAGCCGAACGGGCAGGCCTCACTGGCTTGCCCATATGATCCGAGCCATCCACTCCACATCGGCAAGGTCAAAGGCCCGGTTGGGATGTTCCGGATTGAGCGACATCACCTCGACGCTTTTCGGGCTTTGCCGTGCCAGAACCTTGGCCATCACTTCGCCCTCGCGGGTTTTCAAAACGACGCGGTCGCCACGCCTGACCTGCGCGCCCGGCTCGACGATGAGCACGTCGCCGTCGCGGTAGAGAGGCATCATCGATTCACCCTGAACCTCAAGTGCGTAGACCCCCGCCTTACGCGACGGGTCAACGGGAAAGTCGACCACATCCCAGCCCTGTCCTGCAGGAAATCCCCCGTCATCGAAAAAGCCGCCGGCTCCCGCCTGGGCAAAGCCGAGCAGCGGAATATTGCCGGTCTGAGGCGGAAAATTGCCGTCCGGGATCTGATTGCGGCCGGCGGCCGGCAGATAGCTCATGAACTGGTCGATCGTCGCGCCCGTCGCTTCGAGTACCTTGGAGATCGATTCCGTCGAGGGCCAGCGCAGCCGTCCATCAGGCCCCAGACGCTTGGAACGGTTGAACGAGGTCGGGTCCAGCCCCGCCCGTCTTGCAAGCCCGGAGGGCGTCAGCTGGTGGCGTTCGGCAAGCCTGTCGATCGCGTTCCATATGGCGTCATGTGATAGCATCGTCGCCCGTGCCCCGGCCCCAATCCGCGCCCCGCAGGATCGGGACGGCAGGAACCCTTTCGATCAGAGAAGACACGCCCGACCGATTCCGGCCTGCACGCCTAGACCGGAGAAACTCTCCTCCGGCGCGCGATTTTAGCCGAAGGTCTCAGGCGCGTAAAGGTCAGAGAGGAATAAAATCCTCTTGGACGGCTACGCCACCATGGCCATGTTGATTTTGCCGAGCTTGATCACCGCCTGGGTGCGGCTGTCGACATTGAGCTTCAGCAGGATCGCCGATACATGCGCCTTGATCGTTGCTTCCGACACGCCAAGCTCATAGGCGATCTGTTTGTTGAGCAGCCCCTCGGCAAGCATGGTCAGCACCCGGTTCTGCTGCGGAGTGAGTGTCTTCAGCCGGTCGAGGATTTCGATCAGCACGGGATCGTCCTGCGTCTCGCCGCTCTCGCTGCCAGGTGTAAAAATCCCGCCGTCCAGCACGGTCTTGACGGCGTTGCGGATCTCGTCGAGGCCAGATGATTTCGGGATGAAACCCGAAGCGCCGAGTTCGATCGACCGGCGCACCGTGCCATTGTCGTCGGTTGCTGAAACGACGACGATCGGCAGCGCCGAAAATTGCGCCCTCAGCGTCATCAGGCCCGAAAACCCGCTGACTCCAGGCATGGCGAGGTCGAGCAGCATCAGGTCGGCGTCGGGATGCCCGTCGGCCGCCTTGAGCGCGGCGGAAAACTCGCCGCATTCGATGATGGTGACATCCTCTGCCATTGCCTCAAGGGTCTGGACAAGCGCGCCGCGAAACAGGGGATGATCGTCTGCGATGATGATTTTGAGTGTCTGCATTCCCACGCCTCCTCCCAAAGGCATAGTTGTGCTTGGGATCGAAATCCCGGGCCCTCCTCAAGGCCTGCGTCAATTTGTAACGCTCTTGGCAGTTCGAAACAAGGGTGCCGTTGCCTTACCCCACATCTCAAGCAGGCAGGACGCACTGTTTTCTGTAACGGTTCTGCGACACCAGCGCCTGAGATCTGTGTAGGGCGAAGCGCTCTTTATGTCCTGTTCGGCTGCGGTGCAGGCTCCGGTTCGCCGGTAAATTCCCGTACGATCCCCATGAAGGTTCGCATGAACCGCTCCATGATCGAGAGTGATCGGTCGACCTCCGCATCGCTCGGCAAGCGTCCCGGAGGCGTCTGGCTCAGGTGCTCTTCCAGGGCCGTCACCCGCTTTTCAAGATGGTCGAGCTCGGTGTCGTAGGCCGCTCGCTCGTCCGGCGCCAAACGGCAGGTCAGTTCGTCATTCTCATTCTTGCAAACGGTGATCGCACCGGTCTGGGTGTCCAGCCGCACGATGCCCTGTTCTGTCCGTTCCAGCTGAAATCTCTGCTGGGCTTCCGCCACACCAAGGCTCGAGAGAATGGCGGCAGTCATGATTGTCAATTTGCGCATATTTGTCTCCCGCGATAATGATGGACTTTTGGCCGCCTTTGCGGCAAACGGTCCGCATCCGCTGTTTCTCGGCGTTAACGGCTCGCAGGCCCCTAAGGTTCTCACAAGTTCAAGATCTCACCGGAGATGTGTGATGACGGATACCGTTTACAAGATCGTGCCTGAAACCATCTGGCGCGATGCCAAGTCGAAAGGCGTCTTCGAAGGGGCCGAGATCGACCATCGGGACGGTTACATCCATTTCTCCACCGGTACTCAGGCACGTGAAACGGCAAGACTGCATTTCGCCGGCATCACCGGGCTCATGCTGGTTGCCGTGGATCCGCGTCCCCTCGGCGACGATCTGAAATTCGAGCCGTCGCGCGGCGGCGATCTCTTTCCTCATCTTTATGGCAGCTTGCCGCTCTCGGCCGTGATCTGGGAAATGCCGCTCCTGATCGGTGTTGACGGCCAGCATGCCTTTCCGGAGAAAATGCCATGATCGGCCGCCTCGCGGGGATTGCCTCCCGTAGCCTCTTCGTTTTCGATCCCGAAATCGCCCACAATCTGTCGATCACGGCGCTGAAAACCGGCATTTCACCGGTCTGCGCCCCCAAGCCCGATCCGCGCCTGGCGCAGACGGTTGCCGGCATCCGCTTCGAAAACCCGGTCGGCCTTGCCGCAGGTTACGACAAGAATGCCGAAGTGCCGGATGCGATGCTGAAGATCGGTTTCGGTTTCACAGAGGTCGGAACCCTGACGCCGAAACCGCAGGCGGGCAATGACAAGCCGCGCCTCTTCCGTCTCGTCGAGGATCGTGCCGTCATCAACCGTTTCGGTTTCAACAACGAAGGTCATGACGCAGCCTTCCGTCGTCTTGTCGCACGCCGGTCGAACCTCGGGATCGTTGGCGTCAATATCGGAGCCAACAAGGACAGCGCCGATCGCATCGTTGATTACGTTCTCGGCATTCGCAAGTTCTATTCCGTCGCGACCTATTTCACCGTCAACATTTCCTCGCCCAACACGCCCGGCCTGCGTGACCTGCAGGCGCGCGAAAGCCTGGCAGCCCTTCTTTCCTCCGTGCTTGCCGCCCGCAACGAAGAGGCAGACCGTGCCGGCAAGCGCCTGCCGGTGTTTTTGAAGATTGCTCCGGATCTGACGGAGGAAGGTCTTGATGATGTTGCAGCCGAAGCGCTGGCCCATGATCTGGACGGTCTGATCGTCTCCAACACAACCCTGTCTCGTGAAGGCCTGAAGGATCAGGTTCAGGCAAAGCAGGCCGGCGGCATGTCCGGTGCGCCGCTATTTTCCAGGTCGACGGCAGTGCTTGCGCGCATGCGAAAGCGCGTCGGACCGGATTTGCCGATTATCGGTGTCGGTGGTGTGGGAAGCGCCGAAAATGCGCTGGAAAAGATCCGCGCCGGTGCCGATCTGGTGCAGGTCTATTCCTGCATGGTGTATGAAGGGCCAGCTCTTCCGGGCGATATCAATCGCGGCCTTTCAAAACTTCTCGACCGGGACGGAGCAGCGTCGATCCGCGACCTGCGCGACACCCGCGTCGATCACTGGGCTTCACAGCCGCTTTGATGTCTCGGGCGTCAGCCCGAAAGCACCATGGCCCAATAGGGCCTGCCGTCTTTGGACGGCGCCATGGCAACGCCGAGGCCGCGATAATTGCCGAGCATGTTTTCCAGATGCTTGGGGCTATCGATCCAGGCCTGTACGGCGGCTTCCACGGATTTCTGCCCGGCTGCAATGTTTTCCGCTGCCGGCAGCGCCACATCGCTCTTTTTCATCCGTGCGCCAAAATCGTCGCCGAGGCCGATAAGATGCGTCATCTTCTCGGCCTTTGCCATGCGGATCGACTGGATTGCAGCTGCCTTGCGCGCCGATGTATCGAGCGAAAGCGCCGAGAGCCCCTTGGCTGCCCGCAGTTTGTTGACCATCGGCAGCGCCGCCACCGTATCGTCCTGCGAACCGGGCGTCGGTGCCAGCACGCTCGTGGTCGAGCAGCCGGCCAACAAGAGGCCAGTTCCTGCAACCGTCAGGCCGGAGAGGACGAGAAAACCTCGCCGCGAGGGAATGGTGGAAACAGTCATCAGCGGCGATAGCTCATCAGGCGAAGCACCACGAAGATCGGGATGACGATAATGGCGCCGAGCAACAGATAATCACCCACGCGTCCAAGCGCGCGAAAACCGTTGTACCAGAGGTCGAGGAAATAATAGCGGATGCTGTTGACGATATTGTCTGGCGTGAAGCCGAAGAAGGCGAGCACGAAACCGACAATCAGGCAGACCACGATAAGCTTGATGATCGTCCGGCCGATCGAGTCGCCGAGGAACCTGTTAACGCCATCCGCCATTCTTGCTCGTCTCCGTTGCTTAGAAAAATGCCATAGCCGCGGTAGCGACCACCTGCAACCGTCAGATAGGCATTGACGTTCGCCTCTCAAATAGAACTTGAGTTTTTTTGTGGCTTCGGCGATGAGCGGCATGATTTCAGGACAATATCGATGAGCCAGTTCTCTTCCGGCGACGTGATCGCCGACCGCCGTGCCGATTACGCTCGAATGTTGGCGGAAGGCCGCGACTTTGCCGCCGCCGCAGAACTCATGGAACAGGCGCTGGAACTTGCGCCTGGCTGGGCCGCGGGCTGGTTCCGCCTTGGCGAATACCGCGAGAAGGCAGAACTGGAGACGGCGGAAGATGCCTACCGTCGCGCCCTGGAGTTCGAACCGGAAGACGTCTTCGGGGCGACGCTGAAGCTTGCGGTTCTCGGGGCAGAGGAAGCGCCGGATCAGCCGCCGAGCCGTTATATTGAAAGCCTGTTTGACGAATATGCCGAACGCTTCGATACGGCGCTGGTCGAGAAGCTGGATTATTCCGTCCCCGGCAAGCTGGCTGCAATGGTGCTTCCCCATGCACCCTTTGCACGGACAGTGGATCTCGGCTGCGGCACCGGGCTTTTCGGCGCCGAGGTGAGGGAGAATACGCGGCGTCTGGAAGGATTCGACCTCTCTTCCAACATGCTCGCCAAAGCGGAGGAGAAGGGGCTTTACGATCACCTTGGCCAATCCGACCTGAGCCTGCCCGCCGAAACATCCGGCCTGTTCGGTCCATTCCTTACCTACCATCGCGCCGATCTGGTGTCGGCGGCCGACGTGCTGATGTATCTTGGCTCGCTGGAGACCGTTTTTCCACTGGTTGCCGATCTGCTGGCACCTCACGGTCTGTTTGCCTTTTCGGTTGAAGACGCCGATGAGGAAGAGGGCTTCGTGCTGCGCGACAGCCTCCGTTATGCCCATTCGGAAGCCCATATCCGGTTGCTTCTTGCCCATTACCGGCTGGAGCTCTTGGAACACGAGCGTACGATCATTCGCATGGATGCCGGAAAGCCGGTCAACGGCATTTTGTTTCTGTCGCGGAAAATGGCCTGAACCGGCGTTTTCTTGCGATTTTGCTTGGACCCTTCACGGCATGTTGATGGCACTTGCTGAAGCCGCTATCGCATTGCACAATTACCAGAAAAAAGGGGAACCAATTGGCCGACGAACAGAGCGCGCAGAAGCGCCGACTGGGCTTTTATAGCCTGGATCCGGCACGGCATACCAAGCTGGAAGATGCACAGGGCATGTTCATCAGTTCCATGGTCGCCGCACTCGGCCTTTATTTCCTGAGCCAGGCAGGTTTCCTGACCAGCGGCACGGCCGGTGTCGCCTTCCTCCTGCATTACGCCTTCGACATTCCTTTCGGCGTACTGTTTTTTGTCGTCAACCTGCCCTTCTATTATCTCTCCTTCAAACGTCTGGGCGTCGGCTTTTCCTTCAAGACCTTCATTGCCATCCTGATGGTCTCCTTCATCACCGAACTTGAGCGGAAATTCATCGTCATCCAGCATCTCGATCCGTTCTGGGCAGCCCTTCTTGGCGGCATCCTGATCGGTTTCGGCCTGCTCGGCCTTTACCGCCACCGCGCCTCTCTCGGCGGCATCGGCATTCTCGCCATCTATATCCAGGATCGCTTCAAGATCCCCGCAGGTCTCGTCCAGCTTGCCTTCGACCTCTGCGTCATGGCCGCCGCCTTTTTTGTCGTCAGCCCGATGACCGTGCTGTGGTCGCTGCTGAGCGCCATCGTGCTCAACCTGCTTCTGACCATCAATCACCGGTCCGACCGGTATATCGCGGTGCGTTGAGATGGCGGAGGCAACCGACAAGAAAAGCCCGATCGGCTTCTGGGCCTCCTCAACCGAAAAACATTCGGTCATTGAGGATATTCAGGGCATTGCTGCAGGCTCGATGCTGGCGGCGCTCGGCGTTACCATGCTAGCGGCCGCCCATCTCCTGATCGGCGGTACGGCCGGCCTCGGTTTCCTGTTGCGCTATTCCATCGATGTCAGCTTCGGCACTGCGTTTTTCGTGCTGAACCTGCCTTTCTACTGGCTGGCCTACAAACGTCTGGGCCTCGCCTTCACGATCAAGACCTTCGCCGCCGTGGCGCTCACATCGATGCTGACGGGGATCCTGCCGAAGCTCATCACCTTTGACAGCATCGAGCCGATCACGGCTGCTCTGTTCGGCGGCCTGCTGATCGGCTGCGGCATGCTGGTTCTCTTCCGCCACCGGGCATCGCTTGGCGGTTTCGGCATTCTGGCACTCTATCTGCAGGACAGGTTCGGTTGGCGCGCCGGCTTCGTGCAACTGGGACTGGATTGCGTCGTGCTCTTCCTGTCCTTTTTCGTCGCCAGCCCCTTCGTCATCGCTTGCTCGATTGTCGCGGCGGTGACGCTGAACCTGACGCTCGCCATCAACCACCGCACCGATCGATACATAGTTCGCTGAGCAATCCGTCAGGCGGCGTTTGCTACCTTGTCGATTGGATGCTGCGACCGGAAGCCGACAGCCAGCCGGTTCCAGATGTTGATCGCACCGATCGCTACCGTGATCTTCACCATCTCCTCTTCGGAAAAATGTGCTTTCAGCGGCTCATAGGCGCCGTCGGGAATGCCCGTTTCAGCGATCTTCGTGACCGAGTCGACCCATCCCAGCAGGGCGCGTTCGCGCTCGTCATAGACCGGCGATTCCCACCACACGCTCATCAGGTTGATCCACTGTTCGGACAGCCCATCATGCCGGCTTTCCTTGACATGCATGTCGACGCAATAGGCGCAGCCGTTGATGATCGAGGCTCTGAGCTTGATCAGGTGGATGAAGCGGCGCTCCAGGCCGGATTTCTGCACATAATCCTCCAGCGCCATAACGGCTTTGTAGGCTTCCTGGCTGGCTTTAAAGGGATTGAAACGCGGATGCATAGTGGTTTCCTTTAGGGTTCGTGGCCCTATCCACGGGCCGATTTACGCTCGTTCAGTTCCATGAAGGCGCAGCCGCGGGCGGCGATCCCGCCGTCGTCGTCTGCGGCAAGATCCGCCAGGATCGATGCCATCGTCACCTTGGCGAGTTCAGCGCGATAGGCTTTTTCTGCCTTCAGCATCGCCGCATTGATTCCGCAGGGTTTCGAAAAATACCGCCCCGGCAGCGGGTTCGGCCCGCGCTGGCGAATTTCCGCGCAGCGAAAGGCCGGTGCCGGCCCTTCCACGGCCAGCACGATATCGAGCAGGGTGATTTCGTCTGCCGATTTCGCCAGCCGGTAACCGCCTTTTGGCCCGGGTACGGTGGAAACGAGACCGGCACCGGAAAGCGCCTGCAGATGCTTCAGCAGATAGCTTGTCGAAACGCCGTGGAATTCCGCAAGCGCCGCCGCAGACAACACGCTGCCTTCGGAAAGGCCCGCGAGCATGCCCACGCAGTGGATTGCCTGTTCGACGCCGTCACTCAGTTTCATTGCTGCCTCCAGATCACGGATAAAATTTATCCATGATTTGTGCCGGTGAGTCAAGAGCCCTTCTTTTCGTCTCTGGAAGGCTTATCTTCAATGCCGTGGATCTGATCGAAACCAATCTCTCCGGCCGTAACGCCGTCACTTTGCCCCGCCCGTTTCTGAAATGGTTCGGCGAGAAGGGCTGGCAGCCGCGTGCCCACCAGCTGGAACTGCTGGCCAGGGCGCAGGGCGGCGAAAACATGCTGCTGATTGCGCCGACCGGCGCAGGCAAGACGCTGGCCGGTTTCCTGCCGTCGCTTACCGATCTCGTGGCGCGTGGAAAAATCCCGCCCGGCTCGGTCTTTACCGGCATCCACACGCTCTACATCTCGCCTTTGAAAGCGCTCACCGTCGATATCGAGCGCAACCTGATGAAGCCCGTCAACGAGATGGGGCTTGCCGTTACGGTGGAAAACCGCACCGGCGACACGCCGCAGGCCAAACGCCAGCGCCAGAAACTCAATCCGCCCGATATCCTGCTCACCACGCCTGAACAGGTGGCGCTCCTTCTCGCCAACAAGGAAGCCGAACGTTTCTTCAAGGACTTGAAATACGTCGTTCTGGATGAACTGCATTCGCTGGTCACGTCGAAGCGCGGCCATCTGCTCTCGCTCGGCCTTGCGCGTATCAGAAAACATGCGCCAAGGATGCAGACGATCGGCTTGTCCGCGACGGTCGCCCACCCGATGGACCTGCAGCGCTGGCTCGTGCCTCAGGGGGAAACACCGGCTCCGCCCGCCGGCCTCGTCCACGTCAGCGGTGGCGCGGCCCCCGACATCACAATTCTGGGCACCGACACCCGCATCCCCTGGTCCGGCCATGTCTCCACCTACGCCATTCCCGAGGTCTACGAGGAGATCAAACGTCACAGGACTACGCTGATCTTCGTCAATACCCGCTTCCAGGCGGAACTCTTGTTCCAGACACTCTGGACCATCAACGAGGAGAATCTGCCGATCGCGCTCCACCACGGATCGCTCGATGCCAGCCAGCGCCGCAAGGTCGAAGCGGCCATGGCCGACAATAAACTCCGCGCCGTCGTCGCCACCTCGACGCTCGACATGGGAATAGACTGGGGCGATATCGATCTCGTCGTCCATGTCGGCGCACCGAAGGGTGCATCACGCCTTGCCCAGCGCATCGGCCGCGCCAATCACCGCATGGACGAGCCGTCGAAAGCCATCCTCGTGCCAGCCAACCGTTTCGAGGTCATGGAGTGCCAGGCCGCTCTCGACGCCAATTATCTCGGCGCGCAGGATACGCCGCCGGTCGGCGAAGGCGCGCTCGATGTGCTCGCCCAGCACGTACTCGGCATGGCCTGCGCCGAACCCTTCGATCCGGTCGAACTTTACGACGAAATCACCTCGGCCTCGCCCTATGCCGCTCTCGCATGGGAGATGTTCGAACGCATCGTCGATTTTGTCGCCACCGGCGGTTATGCGTTACGTTCTTACGAGCGTTACGCCAAAATCCGAAAGATGGAGGACGGCCGCTGGCGTGTCTCCAATCCGCAGATCGCCCAGCAATACCGCATGAATCTCGGCACCATCGTCGAGGCCGCCGAACTCAATGTCCGGCTCGTCAAGCGCAATGCCAAAGGCACGCTTGGGCGAGGGGGCATGTCGCTCGGTAAGGTCGAGGAATACTTTCTGGAGCAACTGGTGCAGGGCGACACGTTCCTCTTCGCAGGCAAGGTGCTCCGCTTCGAAGGCATCCGCGAAAACGAATGCCTTGTCTCCAACGCCTTTTCGCTCGACCCGAAAATCCCTGCCTATGCCGGCGGCAAATTTCCGCTTACCACTTACCTTGCCGATCAGGTCCGCGCCATGCTGGCGGATCCGGACCGTCGTGTCGGCCTGCCGGATCAGGTCCGTGACTGGCTCTCCATCCAGCTCGAACGTTCCATGCTGCCGAAACAGGATGAACTCCTGATCGAGACTTTTCCGCGTGGCAAACGCTTCTTCATGATCGCCTATTGTTTCGAGGGTCGCCTGGCGCACCAGACGCTCGGCATGCTGCTCACCCGCCGTCTAGAGCGCCTCGGCGCCCGTCCGCTCGGCTTCGTCGCGACGGATTATTCGCTCGCCATCTGGGGCTTGAAAGACATCGGAGCGATGATCGCCGATGGCGCCCTGAGCCTCTCAAACCTCTTCGACGAGGACATGCTGGGTGACGATCTCGAAGCCTGGCTTGATGAAAGCTATATGCTGAAGCGCACCTTCCGTAATTGTGCCGTGATTTCCGGTTTGATCGAACGCCGCCATCCGGGCAAGGAAAAGACCGGCCGCCAGGTCACGGTCTCGACCGACCTGATCTATGACGTGCTGCGTTCCCACGAGCCGGACCACGTGCTTCTGGAAGCGACACGGCGCGATGCAGCTTCCGGGCTGCTGGATATCGGTCGTCTCGGCGATATGCTGAAACGGATCAGGGGTCACATCACCCACCGCGACCTCGATCGCGTCTCGCCCCTGGCGGTGCCGATCATGCTGGAGATAGGCAAGGAGTCAGTGCCCGGCGAGGCACAGGACGCGGTGTTGGCAGAAGCCGCGGAGGAATTGATTGCGGAGGCAATGGGGTGAGAAGCGATCAGGCGAAGCCTGAGCAACCGATCAGTGAATCGATTGCAGTGACGAACACCCAAGCCAAACACAAGCAAACAAAGGCACCATGAGGCCATGGTCCTGAACAGAAAGACGAACCGAACGTGATGCATCGCATAGGGCTCGCCGCCCGCACCATGATCAGCGCAGTCCCGGCCACCGAGGAAATTCTCGTCCACGGCGTTGCCGCCGTCTGCGATCCACTGGGCGGCCTCTATCTGCCGGAAACGCAGACCCTCGTCGTCTCCGACCTGCATCTGGAAAAGGGTGCGGCCTTTGCCCGTCGTGGCATGATGCTGCCGCCCTATGATACGCTCGCCACGCTCAACATCCTGTCAGCCGTCATCGCCCGTTACGATCCGAAACTCATCGTCTCGCTTGGTGACAATTTCCATGATCGCCGCGGCTCGGAACTGCTGCCCCAAGACCTGCGAAAGATGATCACCGACATGGCGCGCGGCCGCGACTGGATCTGGATCAATGGCAACCACGATCCGGATGGCACGACGGATCTGCCCGGAATTTCGAGCGACGAACTGGTTCACGGCGGTCTCGCCTTCCGTCACGAACCCAGCCTGATCTCGTCGAAAGGCGAGATTGCCGGTCATCTCCACCCCGCCGCGACCGTCCGTCGTCGCGAGAAATCCGTTCGTCGTCCATGTTTTGCCAGCGATGGCCACCGGCTGCTAATGCCGGCCTTCGGTGTTCTTTCGGGCGGCCTCGACCTTCGCCACAAGGCGATGCAGGGCCTGTTCAGACAGGAAACCCTGGTCGCCCACCTGCTTGGCCGCGATCGCATCTATTCGGTGCGTTACGGCAGCCTCATGGGTTGAGGATTATCTGCCGCAACTCGAGAACCGTCTGGGTGGCACGCTCTTCCGTATCGGGCGATTCACCAAGCGCCATATGTTCGCTTTCGATGTCCACGAGCGTGGCGATCACGTCCTGCAGCGATTTGCCGTCTCGCAGCATCGCAACGGCTTCCAGAAGATAGCTGTCATATTCGTCAGCAGCCTCCGGTGGTGGACCATTGTGCCCGTTAAGGCCGATCGGGTCCCAAAGGCGCCAGCCAATGTCTCTCAAAGTTTTCAGATCATCGCTCATGCCGGGAATCTGCAGCAAAAATTCCCGACAGATCAAGTCCTTTCAGCGATAGACCAGCACCGGCAGTTTCGATCCGGCAAGCACCTTCATCGTCACGCTACCGAGCATGAAGGCCTTGAAGCCCGAGCGTCCGTGCGATGCCATGACGATTGCGTCGCAGCCATGCTTTTCGGCGGTCTTGACGATGCAGCCGGCTGGATCGACGCTCTGGACCTTCACGGCCTCGCAGGCGAGATCGCGCTGTGCAGCGGCCGCCTTCGCATCGGCCAGAATACCGTCCGCCTGTTCGTTCGCCCGCTGTTCGTACTCGGCATAGGCGATATCCATGCCGACGGGGTAGACGGTAAAGACCTGCAGTGGCTCTATCACCGCGAGCACCGTCACCTGGGCGTTGCTTTCGCGTGCGAAGTCGAGCGCCTTTTCGAGTGCCTGGGTCGACAGCGGTGAGCCATCGGTCGGGATGAGGATATGTT
Source organism: Pseudomonadota bacterium (assembly GCA_023451735.1). Taxonomy (GTDB): domain Bacteria; phylum Pseudomonadota; class Alphaproteobacteria; order Rhizobiales; family Rhizobiaceae; genus Neorhizobium. Next base: position 35,471 of record JAEXYH010000044.1, read on the forward strand.
TGAACATTTTGCTGACCTCTCTTAAGTGACCTCCCTGGTCGAGATCATCTTCGCACCGGCCCATTGTCGCACATTGACCTGCCTCAACCCGAAGCGCTGCGCCCATGATCGTTGGAGGGAGTGTTCCACGGGTTCTCGCCATCCTTCAGCCATTGCAGGGTGTCCTTCCAGAAACCACCGGCATGCCGGGAATGGAAAAGGCTGAAATGGCCGATTGCATCGAGCCCGTAAGATGATGGCGAGAGCCTGGCTTCGGTACGCTCGGCATTGCGGTAATATGAAAGTGTCCGCCGGATGGCCGCAGCCGATCCGATATCGTCGTCGGTCACGCATACCGCAAGGATTGGGGCAGTGACGGCCGCAAAGCGAGCAAGCACGTCCTCGCGCTCACCTGGTGCATGCGTCCGCTCCATCCGCGGGGTGCGAAAGCTCCACTCGTTGGCCACACCCGCCGGAAGATCTTCCAGCCAACCGAGCTTCTTGCCGGGAAAATACCCATAGATCGCGGTCAGCACCGGCATCACCATGTGCCACCGCCAGAAAAGCCTGAGGCGATGGCCGGCCGCATAGTCTCCCCACCAGGCATATTGCGCGCCCATCGTCAGCATCCGGTCGATCCTGTGGGCTTCCGGAGAAAGCCCCGGCAGGTAACCGCCGATACTGTGCCCGACCACCATCAACGGAAGCTCCGGCTTTCTTTCTTTCATCAACCGTAGCGCGGCATCGAAATCCTGCTCACCCCAGTCCCGCCATCGATATCTGCAGCCATGCAGGTCTGCCGGCCGTGACAGGCCGATCCCACGATAGTCGTAGGTCAGAACTTCGAAACCCTCACCGGCCAGAAAATCCGCGTAATAGTGGTAATAGCGGGCCAGAACGCCGGTCGCGGGGTTGATGATGACCCGCGCAATCGCACCGCTTGGCGCCGGCCAGATATGGCCGTGCAGCACAACGCCATCTCGACAATCCAGGCTTAGGGCTTGCCCGAGCGGGCGCGACACCGGCTGCACAATCTCGGCCATCAGATCCTCCCCGATGAGCTCCTCCGCAAGGCAGAGAATAGCCGAGGCACCTTGCTGTGCAATTATCCCAAGGCAGGGGTTGCGGCTCCTTGCCGGTCGGCGTCAACGCGCCAGCTTGGCGAACCCCTTGGCGAGGATCGGCCCGGTCGGCCGCCCGGTCGGTGAACCGCCGGCCTGTTCGAGCGTGATTTCGTAAAGCTGCGCATCCTGCGGTCTGGGCAGCGCCGATCCGCTCAGTCTGGCCGAATGAGCGTCCTCCAGGAGGCCAAGCGACATCGGCCCCATCTCGCGGGAAGGCAGCGTCCACACCTGCATCGTTTTGTCCTCAGGAACGGCAAAATCCGTCAGCAGCCTGATGCTGGCCGTGTCATTGCCGAAATCCTCGACCACCGCCTGCACTTCGCCTGCTTCATTCAGAAGCACCGCCACCACCAGCGGCTCGACCGTTCGCGTCACGCTCCAGACTAGCCCGACGGCAAGGATCAGCGAGGCGGCAATCGCCGAAATCGCCGTTGTCCGCCAGCCGGAACGCAGATTGTCGTTTCCAGCCATCGGAACTCTCGGCGAAACCGAAGCGATGGAGGGCGCCTCTGCCGCCGCCACCTGTTCCGGCAGTCGGGTCTCGATAGCTTCCCACAGCACGGGAGATACCGCAGCCGGATCGACATTTGTGTCGAGCGGCAGAAACCGCTCTCGTGCCTCCGCAACCGCAGTGGCCAATGCGGCATTACGCTCGATCTCGTTTTCCACCTCGGCGACCTCTGCTTCCCCAAGCAGGCCGAGTACGTATTCGTCCGCGATATGGGCGAAGTTTTCGGGGATGAGCTTCATGCCATGCACTCCCGCAATGTCAGCAGCCCGCGCCTTATCCAGGACTTCGCTGTACCAAGCGGAAGGCTCAGGCGGCCGGCGATTTCGCCATGGGTATAACCGCCGACATAGGCCATCAATATGCCGCGTCGTCTGGTCTCGTCGAGGCGGCCCAGGCACTCTTTCAGCCGGCTGTTATGGTCGAGCCTGTGCCAAGCCGCCATGATCTGCTCAAGCTGCTCGCTGTCCTGCAGGGTCTCTAACCGTTCCTCGGCAACCAGATCTTCCCGGCTGCCATCTCTCAACATATTGAGCGCCCGGTTGCGCACGATCGCGTAAATCCAGCCACGCGCCGATCCTCGTTCCTGTCGATATTGGTGGGCATGGGTCCAGATACGGATGAAGGCATCCTGCACCACCTCTTCGGCGAGCTCGCGCCGCCTGACGATCCGTTGCGCCACAGCCACCAGCCTGCCGGCCTCATGGTCGAAAATGCGACGTAACCCGTTGCGATCGCCTTTAGCGCAGGCGAAAAGCGCCGCTTCGAGATCCGTCGATTGGTCTGTCGCCAAGGCCAGGCCGTCCTCTTTCTCTGAGCATTCGCTGATTTGCGAATATTCTAATCCTGCTGTTGCCACGGCGGACATGCACTCGTCCAGTCCTCGAAATTTCCCGCGGCCTCTCTCGATCCGCATATGGAAGACACGGCTGAGGAGGGAATGGATGCAGGCGAATAAATATTTTTCAGCACTGCATCCAAACGCATCTCCCCGTGTGTCTATCTTGCGGGAGTGCTTCACAGGCCATGCGCCGGATCGCACCTTCCGATTTTTAAAACACAACGGGAGAAGACACATGAATATCGCTCGCACCGCACTCGTCGCATCCACAATGCTCGTCGCCTCTGCCGCTGCCGCTTTCGCCGCCCCCGTCCTGGGCCTTGCCGGTGACAAGACGCTTGTCATGTTCGACACCGCAAAGCCTGAAGTCACCAAGACGATGGACGTCACCGGCGTAGACAAGCTGGTCGGCATCGATTTTCGTCCGGGTACCAAAACCGTGATCGGCGTTACGCCGGAGCATGCAATCGTTTCGATCAATCTCGAAACGGGCGCTGCCACCGAAGTCGCAAAGATGGACAAGATGCTGACTATCACCGAAGCGCCGGTTGTGGTCGACTTCAACCCGATGGCCGACCGCCTGCGTTTCATGAGCGGCACCACCAATCATCGTGTTCATCCCGACACCGGTGCCGTCACGGTCGATGGCGTTCTGGCCTTTGAAGAGGGCGACATGCACAAGGGCGAGACCCCGAACATCGTCGCTGCCGCCTATACCAACTCCATCGGCAAGCCGGAAAAGACCGCGATGTATAACATCGATGCCACGATCGGCGCGCTGATCCAGCAGACCAAGCCGAATGACGGCACGCTGAAGGCGATCGGCAAGCTCGGCATCAAGGAAACGCCGGCAACCTATGCTTTCGACATCCAGGGCGAGGAAGGCGGCAAGAACACTGCATATCTGGCGGCAGGCAAGACGCTTTACACTGTCAATCTGGAAACCGGTGCCGCAACCGAAGTCGGTGCCATCACCGGTATCGACAACGAAGTGCGCGACATCGCAATCCTGCCTGCAATGTAAAAAAGACGTCGGGGCGGAGCTGTCGGCTTCGTCCCGTCATCTCTAGATCTCGCCGGAAATCTCGCGTCGGCGGCGATCCAGCTCTTCCGTATAGCGGCGCAGCGTATGGCTTTCGGAAAGCTGCCCCACCACCTTGCGTTCAATCTGGTTGTTGACCACGGCAAGCGCTTCCGCCTCTGTCCGGTCGAACATCGCTGCCGCCTGCTTGGCATTCATGCTTCTCAGCAGCACATCGTTCTTGTAGCGGATAAAGGAGGAAAGCTCCGGCTGCTCCTCGCCGCCTTCGGTTGGTGCGGCATAGACTTCCGGCGTCAGGATGATGCCGACATATTTTTCGGTCTCGTCGATCACGATCACCCGTTGCGTCGAACCGATCGGAAAATCCTTGCGGAATTCCTCCAGCGTCATGCCCGTCTGCGCCGTCTTCACGTCGGAACGCATCAGCTTGTCTACCGTCAGGTTACGGATCCAGCCGATATCATGAGCGCTCCTGATCCCTTCGCCGCGCAGATGAAAACGCCATGTCGCAAACGAATAGCCGAAGCTGGTGCGCACCACGACCGAGGATGTGATCACGGCGGCAAGCGCCAAAGCCGTGATCGGAAAGTCGCCGGTCACTTCAAGCGCCAGGAATGTCATCGTCAACGGCCCGCCGATTACCGCCACCGCCATCGCGCTCATGCCCACGACCGCATAGATGACCGGTGTCAGCGTTGCATGGGCAAACAGAAACGGGGTCGAATAGGCAAACAGTTTTCCCAGCAACGCCCCGAGAAACAGCGAGGCGAAGAACAGGCCGCCGCGGAACCCGGCGCCGATCGTGATTGCCGAAGCAACCGATTTGAGCAGCAAGAGGCCGATCACCGCCCCGATCGCCATATGTTGGTTTAGGCTTTCATGCAGCGCGCCGTGCCCTGCCGAAAGCACCCGAAAGTCGATCAGCGCCAGCAGCCCGACGATCAGTCCCCCGAGCGCCGGGCGGAAGACAGGCGAGATCGAGCTTCTGCGCGCCTGTTCCTCGACCTGGGAAACGCCCTTCATGAGCAGGATGCCCCCGCCGGCACAGAGAACCCCGAGCACGACCGCCGGCAGATAATCGGCCGGAACGACCGTGCCGATCTCGCCGATATCGATCATGAACTCGTCGCCGACGAAAAGCCGCGTCACGAAGGTTGCGGCCAGTGCCGCGACGACGACGGGTGCGAGGCTGACGATCGTATAGGTGCCGATGATCAGCTCGAAGGCATAGAAGGACCCGGTCAGCGGCGCATTGAAGGCTGATGCGATCGCGCCTGCAGCGCCGCAGCCGAGCAGGATGCGCAGGTCCGAGCGGCGCAATTGCAAAAGCAGGCCGACCTTCGAGGCGATGCCGGAAGAGAGCTGCGTGTAGCCGGCTTCCAGCCCGATCGAGGTGCCGAAGCCGTTGGAGATCAGGTTCTGCACGGCAACCACGATACTGTCGGTCAGCGACAGCCGCCCGCCATGCAGCGCATTGGCCTCGATCGGGTCGACCATCGGCTTCTTGCGCCACTTCTTCAGGATCAGGAACATGATCCCCATCACCACGCCACCAGCCGCCGGCGCCCAGAGAACCACCATGGGATCGAGCGTGGTTGCAGCGCTCAACCTCTCGTCTGGACCGATCTTGAAGATCAGCACCTGGATTTCATGCGCGATGAAGCTCATCGCCGCCACGGCAAGGCCGGCGAGCACGCCCACCACCGCCGCCATTGCGATCAGGCCGAATTCGCTGCGCCGGATCAGCACGCGTAGCTGCGCTGGATGAAGCAGGTGGCGCCAATCGGGCAATCGGTCGGGCAGGCGGTCGAGAATACGTTTCAACATGATTGCAGTCTGGGTTTGCGACACCGGTCGCTAACTAGAGTACGGATTGCCTAAGCAAAGGCGCGGACAAGCGATCGGCAAAGATCAATCCTTGCGGAAGACGATGCTGGCACTCCAGCCGGTAACAAGCGCGATCAACACGCAGAGCAGGCCATAGGCGAACGGCTGGTTATGCGCGGTATCGGTAATCGCCTGTTCGAGGCCGGTCTTGACCACCCTGAGCGGGATCTCGCGCTGGGTCAAAAGGGTGCCGCTCTTGAAGAGATAAGCCCGCACGATGTGCACGCCATCCGGAACATTGGCCGGCAGCCGCAGCGACGCGCGAAAAAGGCTGGACGATACGAAGCGCACACCGCTCGCTTCCTTCTGGTAGAGACCGCTGGAAAGCTTGAGCCGGCGATAGGCCTCGCGGAAGTCGGAAAGCTCGCCGACATCGCGGATATAGCCGATCGGGTTGAGCGACAGATGTTCGATCCCGACGCCCGCCGTATTGATCGGGGGCAACTGCGTCGGGTCGTCGAGTTGGCGTGTGCTGGCGATTGAATAGCTTTCGGGCACCTGCTCGAAGATCATCGAATCCGTATTCACCCAGACGCCAAAGATCCGTTCCTTCTTGCGCACGGTAGCGTAGTCGCGCGGACCTTCCAGCGTGACGATGATGTCGTAATTGCCGATCGCCAGAAGCAGATCGTCGGCATTGGTCATAGCCCCGAACACCGTGAGGTCGGCGCCCCGGAAATCCGAGGTAATCGCGATCTCGTTGGTCGATACGCCGATATCCAGCCCTTCCTTGACGGTCGAGGCCTCGCCCATCGGGATCTGCGCCAGCGTATTGCCGGCAGGCAGCAGAAGAAGGGAAAGGAGGAGGGCGAGGCGGGAAAACATCAGTAACCGAGCCCCCCGACGGCGACCGAATAGAGATCCTGCGGCCGGATGAACAGTCCGACGGCAAGGCGGATGCCGACCGCAAGGACCAGCAGCGCAAGCAGTGCGCGCAGCTGTTCGCCGCGCAGCTTCTGCCCGACGCGCACACCGTATTGCGCCCCGATCACGCCGGCCACCATCAAGATGAAGGCAAGCACGATATCGACGGAATAGTTGGTCGCCGCCTGCACCATGGTCGTATAGGCGGTGACGAAAATGATCTGGAACAGCGACGTCCCGACGACCACATTGGTCGGGATGCGCAACAGATAGATCATCGCCGGCACCATGATGAAGCCGCCGCCGACACCCATGATCGAGGTCAGGATGCCGATCAGGAAACCGAGCGTCACGACCGGAATGGCCGACAGATAGATCTTCGACTTCTTGAACCGCATCTTCAGCGGCAACCGGTGCACCCAGTTGTGCTGGCCGGGACGTTTCAGGGGAAGCGGCTGGTTCAGCTTCGCCTTGCGCATTGCCCTGAGGCTTTCCTGCAGCATCAGCACGCCGATCGTCGTAAGCAGGACGACGTAGAGCAGCGAGATGAACAGGTCGAGCTGACCGATGCTGCGCAGCCAGGAAAAGATCCACACGCCGACGGTCGCCCCGACGAGACCTCCGACAAGCAGCACAGTACCAAGCTTCATATCCAGCGTGCCGCGCCGGAAATGGGTGATTGCGCCGGAAACCGAGGAAGCGACGACCTGGTTTGCCCCGGTCGCCACCGCCACGACGGGTGGGATATTGTAGAAAATCAGAAGCGGGGTGATCAGAAATCCGCCGCCGACGCCGAACATGCCGGAGAGAAAACCGACAGCCGCGCCCATGCCGAGGATGATGAAAATATTCACCGAAAGCTCTGCTATGGGCAGGTAGATCGTCACGGTTGACCCCGACAAGGCGATACAGAACGACCGCATCGGGCAAGGCGATCGGTCGCTTGTCTGATGAGGTGGTGGGAAAGTGTCTCACATGCCGGGTGAACAAGGCATGAAGATGTCTGATCCACATGCCTGCGCGACGCCTTAGGTGTCAAACCCATCGGGGCGCGGTAGAGTATCGCAAGTCTTTGATTTGGGCGTTTTCTTCGCACCGTGGCGAATATGACGCGACACCGTAAACCCGGTCGGTTTAGTCGTGATTGGCGACACGCCCGGAATGCCCCAGGTGGAAAATGCCGGACCGGAGACGAACGGATCGGCTCCGGTCCGGCGACTGGAGCTTATCCGTTGCGGGCCAGAAGTTCACGCACCATGGCGTCGTCAACTTTGCCGGTCGGCTCCTGGCCGATCGAGCTCTGGAACGCCTTGATCGCGGCAACCGTCCTTGCGCCCATCTTGCCGTCCGGCGCGCCCGCATCAAAACCGTTCTTGTTGAGAATGGCCTGGATGTTGCGGATGGCCTTGGTCATGTCGATCGATGCGGTCGTCAGCTTCTTGCCGGATGCCCATTCGTCCGGAATGTTGACGGCATTGGCGTTCGGATCGAGCGGCTTGGCGGTCCAGGCGTTCAGCTTGGCGCGGGCGCTGTCCAGCTGCTCCTTGCGCATTGCCTTGCCCACTTCCTCCTGCTTGGTCGCGGCATCCGTATCGCCGCCCTTGGCCGCGACGCCGAACCACTTGTAGCTCTCTTCCAGATCCTGTTTCACCCCATTGCCGCGGGCATAGAGGATAGCGAGGTTGAACTGGCTGTCGGCAACCCCGAGGTCGCTCGCCTTGCCGAACCACTCGACGGCCGCCGCATAATCCGGCTGGCCGGCGGCACCCGAAGCGTAGAGAACCGCGAGATTGTGCATCGCGCTGGCATTGCCGGCTTGCGCTGCCTGACGATAGTAGGAAATCGCTTCGCCGAGATTGCGGTCGACCCCGGTTCCTTTCTCGAGCAGATTGCCCATGCGGTATTGCGCTGGCGCAAGGCCGCGATCGGCCGCGAGCTTGTACCACTTGGCAGCCTCGCCGAGGTCGGTCGTCACGCCGCGACCATCGCTGAAACGCGCACCGATTTCGAACAGGGCGTTGGCATCGCCCGCCGCCGCCGCATCAGCCATCGACCGGGGTTCAATACCGGCCGGAACAGTGATCGAAGACTGCTCGACAGGCGCGATCGGCGAAGCCGGCAGATTTTCCGCAGGATCTTCCGCAATGGCATCCGAATCAGTTGCCTGCGGTGCCTCAGCCCTGGGCGCATTTAGTTGTTCCTCAGCCACCGGAGGAGTGGCAACGTCAGGCGCTGCGCTCTCTGTCGAGGGCTGGCTCTGTGATGCCAAGGGCGTCTGCGGAACGAGCGCTGCCGGCGTCGGCGCACTTGCCTCGGGCACATTGACAGGGGCAGGCTGTTGTTCCACGGAAGCCACCTGCGGAGCCGGGTCGCCGCTCGTCACTGTCTTGATCAGCGGCATCGCCATCAGCGCCAGAAGCACGGCGCCGACCGCCATCAGGATCGGGCGGCGATGGCGTGAAAACGCGGATGCGCCCTTGGTTCTGTCGGCCTTGCCTCTGGCAGGCTTGACCTTGCCCGGCTTGGCCTGGCTCTTCGGCGAGGATCCCATCTGCGAAGGATCGGCTTCCTGGGCTGCCGCTTTGGCGGCACGGCGGGCAGCGGCGATATAATCGGCCCTCTCTCCGGTGCGGTCGATGGCCTTGTCACCTGAAAATTCTCCGGCGGCCTGGCTCGCTCTGACCCGTTCAAGGATCTTACGCACATCCGGCGCACCCGAACCGGGTTCGAGAAGATCATTTTCGCTCTCGGCATCGATCACGCCGCCGGCAACCACAGCATCATCTGCCGAAGGGTCGATAGAGGGTGTCGGGTCCACAAAGGTGCGGACAGAAGCGATGTTTTCCTGCTTGGTGCCTGGACGCAGGCGTTGGACGAGCCCGCCGAGCAGACTTTTCCTGACCGGCTTCGATTCGTCTTCGATCTCCGCCTCCGGCTCCACCGGTTGCAGCATGGCCGGAATATGATCGGACATGGTGGAGCCGATCGCGCTGGTTTCCCTCAGCCGGGCTTCCGTGCGCGGAATGTCCATGCTGGCAAGTTCGCGAGCGACTTCGGCCGAAAGCGATGACATCGCCGCCGGCGCCTGTTCGCGCGCCGCCGGGCTATCCCGATGGATTGCTGCCGTCGCAAAGGCCGGTTGACGAACGGGCTCTTCATTTCGGGGGGACAATGCAGGCGCAGTCGCGAACTGGCCTTCCAGCTGGTCAAGCCGGTCGGCGATCTGTACCAGCGTGCCGTGCAGCGCCTCGAATGTCTGGTGTGTCCGGCTTTCGGAACCGCGTGTCAGCTCTTCCAGGTGTTTCAGGTCTTCGGCGAGCGCCGCGAATGCGGCCATGTCGCTGCTGGTGCTGGCAACGCCTGCGTTGATATTGCGGGAATAGGCCTCGACAACCGCCTCGGCGGCCTGCCGTGCGGCCTCGACGATATATTCGTCACTGGTGGCCATATAGCCTTCGATCGCGGCCATCCGGGTGTCGAATTCCGGTGGCCAAGCGGCAGGCGCGCTGCTCGGCTGCGAAATCAGCGTCGAGAGGTTGGCGATCTGGGCTTCCAGGCCGCGCAGGGCCTCTTCGTTGCTGCGAGGAGTCGACGATGCCTCGTCCAGGCGCGCTGCGATGTCACTCAGCCGGTCCTCGATGCGCACGAAGGCGCCACCGTCGTCGGGATGCTGTGGCCGCGGCTGCTGTTCTATCTCTTCGATCCGGCGCGACAGATAGTCGAGCCTATCACCAAGTCCCTCTGCCCCGAAGCTGGTGTCCAGCGCATCGATCTTGCGGGAAATGTCGGAGAGATAGTTGGTGACCTCTTCCTGCTGGCCGGGTGCATGAAGCTGCTGAACCAGCGCGGTCAACTGTTCGATCCGCACTTCCAGCTGTGCGGCGGCCTGTTCTTCGGCCAGTTCCTCGATTTTGCCGGCAAGCAGCTCGAGACGTGTTGAAAGCCCGTTGGTCGCGCTCTGATCCGACGTCGCAAGGCCGATCGTCTCGACCTGCGCCATCAGCGCCGACAAGCGGTCCTCGAAACGCTGCATGGCAACGTCGTCCTGCGTGTTTGCAGCGCTCGTGCGGGCATTGGCGGCAATCGCACGGCTAATCTCGTCCAGCCGGTTATCCAGCTGGCCGAATTGTTCGGCAAAGGCTGCATCATTCGGTTTCATGCGTGAGCCGAGTTGTTCCATCATGCCCGCGAGCGCAAGCAGCTTCTGCTCCAGCGCGCGAATGGTTGGGCTGTCCGCCATCACGCCAAGCTGGTTGCGGATCTCGTCGACCCGGTAAGCGAGTGCAACCAGTTCTTCGCGCAGTGCCGTTGTGTCGGCATCCTGAAGGCGTTCTTCGAGCCCCACCCACTGGTCCTGCATCTGCCGCAGCGATTCCTGCCGGGCGAGCCCATCCATCACGGCGCGCAAATCTTCGAATTCCGAGCGCAGGCCGGAAGCACCCGGCGCGGATTGCGTCGCCAACTGATCGATGCCCTGCGCAAGCCGTGCAAGATCGGCCTGTACGTCTTGCGTAAAGCGCGATTCCTCGGCCTGGGCACGGATTGCCCGCACCTCTTCCTTTAGCGCCCGCATCTCATGCGATACGCCCTCGGAAATGTCCCGCTTGAGGTCGTGCCGCAGGCCGGATAGCGTCTCAGTGAATTCTCTTAAATCCGCGCGGCGCTGGCTGGCTTCAGCCACACGCGCCGTGACGGCCGGCTGGCGGATATCCTCGCGCCTCGTTCCAGAGCGCTGGTCGAAATATGCTTCGCTGCGCTGTTCGGGGCGTGCCGGCGCAACGGGCATTGCAGCACTGCCGTCATAGCGGCGGTTGTTCTGGCTGGTCTGTTCGAGCATCCGCTGGCGCTCACGGATTTCGGCAAGCGGGTCACGCGGGCGCTCCGGGTAGCCGGCCCCGGCAGGGGCGTTCCTGGCCTGCAGATCGGGCGCGGTCGGCGTGCGTGACGGGCGATTGTCCTCAACGGGTCTCTGCTGTGGCGCAAGGGAAGATGCTTGAGGGGAGGGCGCTGGCGACGCCGTACGCCCGCCTGCCATCAGCCCCTGGATGCGTGCTTCCAGTCCCTCGATTGTGCGGCTCAGCGCATCCAGCGACGAGCGGTCTCGGTCGCCGTGACGGGGATGTGCCGATCGTGATCCGTTCATGTACTCGCTCGCTTCGACGTTGATCCTGCCGGTACGACTCTGAACTTCCCCGGAGGCGCTCCTCCATAAGTAAGTCCGAATATTAGAGTAACCTTACGCAAGGCTTGCCATTTTGACGGTTGAACGCTTTTCGAACCAAACGCTTCGAACCGTCAGATCGCCTAGTATGTCCGAAAACATGGTAAACAACCCGTTAAGCGCATTGCAGATTTTAACTATTTCATAACATTCTAATGCAAGTCGGCCGTCGCTGACTTCGCTTGAGCCTGCCCTATCTCCCGGACCGTAACCTTATAAATTGGCCGTGATAGCAATTGACGTTTACGCGCACGTCAATTAAATGACGGATGCAAGAGTTGCAGTGCCGGCGTCTGGACGCGCAATCGCAAGCGATTGCGGGAAAATCGGGATGCAGAAGGAGGGTGCTGCGGCTGAAGATGACAGGGAGGATGCTCATCGATGCCAGTTTATAAGGCCCCGACCGCCGATACGCTTTTTATTCTCAATGATGTTCTGGGCCTTGAGCGTTATGGCAATCTGCCCGGCTTCGCCGATGCAACCCCCGACATGATCGAGGCGATCCTCGGCGAGGCCTCGAAGGTAGCCGAAGAATCCCTTTTCCCGCTCAATCTTTCCGGCGATCAGGAAGGCTGCACCCGTAAGGAGGATGGCTCGGTCACCGTGCCCAAGGGCTTCAAGCAGGCCTATGACCAGTATTGTCAGGGCGGCTGGATCGGCCTTGCCGTGCCGGAAGAATTCGGCGGGCAGGGTCTCCCTTATACGCTGCATGCAGCTGTCGGCGAATACATGTCGTCCGCCAACATGTCGCTGATGATGTATCCGGGCCTCACCCAGGGTGCGATCGCCGCCATCCTCGTCCACGGTTCGGACGAGCAGAAGGCCACCTATCTGCCCAACATGGTCGGCGGCACATGGTCCGGCACCATGAACCTCACCGAACCCCATTGCGGCACCGATCTCGGCCTGCTGCGCACCAAGGCCGTGCCGCAGGGTGATGGTTCCTACAAGATCTCCGGCCAGAAGATTTTCATCTCCGCCGGCGAACACGGCATGACCGACAATATCATCCACCTCGTGCTCGCCCGCATTGAAGGCGCGCCGGAAGGCACCAAGGGCATCTCGCTCTTCATCGTGCCGAAGTTCATGGTGAGTGAGGATGGTTCGCTCGGCGCCCGCAACGGCGTGACCTGCGGCGCGCTCGAAGAAAAGATGGGCATCCACGGCAATTCCACCTGCGTCATGAACTATGACGATGCCACCGGCTATCTTATCGGCGCGGAAAACAAGGGCCTGTCGGCCATGTTCGTGATGATGAACGAGGCCCGCCTCGGCGTCGGCCTTCAGGGCCTCTCCATCGCCGAAACCGCCTATCAGAACGCCGTGGCTTACGCCAACGAGCGCATTCAGGGCCGTTCGCTCTCAGGCGCCAAGGCCCCGGACAAGAAGGCCGATCCGATCATCGTCCATCCGGATATCCGCCGCTCGCTGATGACCATCCGGGCCTTCAACGAGGCCGGTCGCGCCTTCCTTCTCTGGACCGCGCTGAAATCCGACATCGCCCACCGCTCGCCGGACGAAAAGGAACGCCAGAACGCCGACGACCTGCTCGGCCTCGCCACGCCGATCCTGAAAGGTGTCCTGACCGACAAGGGTTTCGACCACGCCGTCATGGCCCAGCAGGTCTTCGGCGGTCACGGTTACATCGAGGAACACGGCATGAGCCAGTATGTCCGTGATGCCCGCATCACTATGATCTATGAAGGCGCAAACGGCATCCAGGCCCTCGATCTCGTCGGCCGCAAGCTGGCCTTGAACGGCGGCCGCGCCGTGATGGCCATGTTCAAGGAGATCGGGGATTTCTGCGAGGAAAACCGCTCTGACGAAGCGATGGCCCCCTATACGAAGGCCCTGAAGAAAGGCCTGAACGACCTGCAGGCTTCCACCATGTGGTTCATGCAGAACGCCATGGCCAAACCCGACAATGCAGGCGCCGGCTCCACCGACTATATGCACCTCTTCGGCCTCGTGACACTCGGCTACATGTGGGCAAAGATCGCCAAGACCGCTCAGGGAAAACTTGGCAGCGGTGATGCCCGCGAGGATTATCTGAACAACAAACTGGTGACAGCGCGCTTCTATATGGAGAAGATCATGCCTGAAACCACCCTGCGCAAGGTGCGCATCGAGGCGGGTAGCGACAGCGTGATGGAACTGGCGGCCGAGGCATTTTGAGGAATGACATCCGAGCCCCTCGCTTGTGATTTCTAACACTTAGCTGAAGCTAAAATGTTGAAATCGCTTTCTCCCGCAAGGGGGAGATGCCGGGGAGGCAGGCTCGGCGCCCTACCTCTCCCCTTGCGGGAGAGGTTACAAAATCAAGATCTTAGCCAAAGGCTAAGTCTGAGATTTTGTTGGTGAGGGGGTGAGACGCGCTCGGCTTTGCCGAAGAAACGGTCCAGTGGTCGTTTCGAGTGTCGAACGCCCTGAGCCGAAGCGAAGGGCCGGGATACGGTCAACAAGAATTCAGCAGCGCGCAAGCGCCGACTGCAAGATGACACGGGAGAGATGACACCATGACCGAAGTCTTCATTTACGACCACGTGCGCACGCCGCGCGGTCGCGGCAAGAAGGACGGTAGCCTGCACGAGGTCCCGTCCGTCCGCCTCGCCGCCAAAACCCTTGAGGCCATTCGCGACCGCAACAACCTTGCCACCGAAACCGTCGACGACATCATCATGGGCTGCGTCGACCCGGTGATGGATAGCGGCGCCGTCATCCCCAAGGCCGCCGCCTTCGAAGCCGGTTATTCCACCAAAGCCCCCGGCATGCAGATTTCCCGCTTCTGTGCCTCCGGCCTCGACGCCATCAATTTCGGCGCGGCCAAGATCGCGGCCGGTTCCGATGACATCGTCATCGCCGGCGGCGTCGAATCGATGTCGCGCGTGGGCATGGGCATGTCCGGCGGCGCCTGGTACATGGACCCTTCGGTCAACTTCCCATCCTATTTCATGCCGCAGGGCGTCTCAGCCGACCTGATCGCCACCAAATACGGTTTTTCCCGCGATGACGTCGATGCCTATGCCGTCGAAAGCCAGAAGCGCGCCGGAAAAGCATGGGACGCCGGTTACTTCAAAAACTCGGTCATCCCCGTAAAAGACCAGAACGGCCTCGTCATCCTCGACCGCGACGAGCACATGCGGCCAACGACCGACATGCAGGCGCTGGCCTCACTCAACGCCTCCTTCCAGATGCCGGGTGAAATGGGCGGTTTCGAAGCCGTCGGCATCCAGGCCCATCCGGAAATCGAGAAGATCAACTATGTCCACCACGCCGGCAATTCCTCCGGCATCGTCGATGGCGCTAGCGCCGTCCTGATCGGCTCGAAAGCCGGCGGCGAGAGCATGGGCATCAAACCCCGTGCCCGTATTCGCGCCTTCGCCAATATCGGCTCCGACCCCGCCCTGATGCTCACCGGCCCGGTCGATGTCACCGAAAAGCTTCTCGCCCGCACCGGCATGAAGATTTCCGATATCGACCTCTTCGAACTCAACGAAGCTTTTGCCGCGGTGGTTCTGCGCTACATGCAGGCCTTCGACATTTCCCACGACATCATCAACGTCAACGGCGGCGCCATCGCCATGGGCCATCCGCTCGGCGCCACCGGCGCGATGATTCTCGGCACGGTCCTCGACGAACTGGAACGCCGCGACCTGAACACCGCATTGGTCACCCTCTGCATCGGCGCCGGCATGGGCACGGCGACGGTCATCGAGCGGGTTTGAGCGGAGGATGGTGACGTTTCCTCCCTCATTCCTGTGACAAGCACAGGAATGAGGGTTGAGGAAGCGGCATCCGACACATCGAGATTTCAGGGAAGAGGAAATCCCACCATGCGCACCTACACCAATTTCACCATAGAAACCGACGCAGACGGCATCGCTCTGATCACCTGGGACATGCCCGGCAAGAGCATGAACGTCTTCACCGTCGAGGTGATGGACGAACTCGAAGCCATTCTCAAACAGACCGTCGAGGACGCAGCCATCAAGGGCGTCGTCTTCACCAGCGGAAAATCCAGCTTCTCCGGCGGCGCGGACCTGACCATGATCCGCGGCATGTTCTCCATGCTGCAGGATGAACGCGCCAAGGACCCCGCAGCCGCAGCGCAAAAACTCTTCGATGTCGCCGGCCGCATGACCTGGCTGTTCCGCGCCATCGAAACCAGCGGAAAACCCTGGGTTTCGGCCATCAACGGCACCTGTATGGGCGGCGCCTTCGAACTGTCGCTCGCCTGCCACGGCCGCGTCGTGTCCAATTCGAAGTCCGTCAAGCTGGCGCTGCCCGAAGTCAAGGTCGGCATCTTCCCCGGCGCCGGCGGCACCCAACGCGTCTCGCGCCTTACCGATGCCCAGTCCGCCCTGCAGATGATGACGACCGGCCAGTCGCTTGCGCCTGCGCGCGCGAAAGCCATGGGCCTCGTCCATCAGGTCGTCGAGCCGGATCAGCTGGTCACCGCCGCCAAACAGATGATCAAGGACGGCCTCAAACCGGTCGCCCCCTGGGATGAAAAAGGTTTTAAAGCCCCCGGCGGCGGCGTCTGGACACCTCAGGCCGCCCAGCTTTTCCCGGCCGCCCCCGCCATCCTTCGCCGCGAAACCGCCGGCAATTATCCGGGCGCTCTCGCCATCCTCAAATGCGTCTATGAAGGCCTGCAGCTTCCCTTCGATACCGCGCTCAAGGTCGAGCAGCGCTATTTCACCCAAATCCTGCAGACCACCGAAGCCTTCTCGATGATCCGCTCGCTGTTCATCTCCATGCAGGAACTCGGGAAGGGCGCCCGTCGCCCGGCTGGTATCGAAAAGAGCGAATTCAAAAAGGTCGGCGTCGTCGGCGCGGGTTTCATGGGCGCGTCGATCGCCTATGTCACCGCCGCCGCCGGCATCCCCGTCGTCCTGATCGACCGCGACCAGGACGCCGCCAACAAGGGCAAATCCGTTTCCGAAAAACTGGTGGCCGACAGCGTCTCCAAGGGCCGCATGACCAAGGAGGAGGGCGAAAAGCTGCTCTCCCTCGTCACCCCCACCCCCGATTACACGACCCTTGGCGATGCCGACCTCGTCATCGAAGCCGTTTTCGAAGACCGCACGGTCAAAAAGGCGGTCATCGAACAGATCGAAGCTGTCATCCCGGCAACCACCATCTTCGCCTCCAACACCTCCACCCTTCCGATCACCGGCCTCGCCGAAAACTCAAAGCGCCCGGACCAGTTCGTCGGCGTGCATTTCTTCTCGCCGGTCGAAAAGATGATGCTGACCGAAGTCATTCTGGGTGAAAAGACCGGCGACAGGGCGCTCGCTGTCGCACTCGATTTCGTCGCGAAAATCAAGAAAACCCCGATCGTCGTCAACGATACCCGCGGTTTCTTCGTCAACCGCTGCGTCTTCCGGTATATCAACGAGGCTTATGACATGCTCGCCGAAGGCGTGCCGGCCGCGATGATTGAAAACGCCGCCAAAATGGCCGGCATGCCCGTCGGCCCGCTCTCGCTCAACGACGAAGTCGCAGTCGATCTCAGCCAGAAGATCATGAAGGCCTCCATCGCCGATCTCGGTCCGAACTCGGTCAAGCCGGAGCACATGGCGCTGATCGACAAGATGGTCGACGTGCTCGACCGCCGCGGCCGCAAGAACGGCCAGGGTTTCTACGATTACCCGGCCAAGCCGGCCAAAAAATCCCTCTGGCCCGGCCTCAAGGACCTCTACCCCCAGAAACCGGCTTCCGAAATCGATGTCGAAACGCTCAAGCAGCGCTTCCTCGTGACGATAGCCCTGGAGGCCGCCCGCACCGTGGAAGAAGGTATCGTCACCGACCCCCGCGAAGCCGACGTCGGCTCCATCCTCGGCTTCGGCTTCGCCCCTTATACGGGCGGCACGCTGAGCTATATCGACGGCATGGGCGTGAGGACGTTCGTGGCACTGGCGGAAAAGCTTGCGGCAAAATACGGCAACCATTTTGCCCCGACCCCGCTGCTGAAGGACATGGCGGCAAAGGGCGAGACATTTTACGGCCGGTTCGATCCATATGGGGAGGGAAGGGCGGCGGCGTGAGGCTGCCGCCCCTTTCGTCCACTAGGCGGCATACCAGTCGGGTGGAGCGGCCTGCTTCATAGTTGGCACTACGGATGTTGCCCCGCGATTGGAAAGGCTGGTGTCTGGATCCTCGGGTCAAGCCCGAGGATGACGGAGGTGAGGTAGAAGCGAGTGTAGCCAAGGTAACTGTTGAGTTTTTGGTCTACTGCTTTGAATCTTTCTTGCCGCCACTTGGCTAGACGCACGTTTCATAGAGCAACATTGAGTTGGGAACTGTCGCACTCCCGTTACGGTCGTCATCCTCGGGCTTGACCCGAGGATCCAAGCACAAGCACTCCATTGTTCTCAATCTTCCATCGGCAAGCTCATTGTCACGGGGACGAAATCACGCCCCGCCTCAACAAAACCAAAACCTTACACAAAAATTCATCCCCGCCTTCCCGCTTCATGCCTACAATCCCCCTGCCTCCATCGCCGGAGTGTTTCGCGAGACGGTCGCGGGCAGGTGGGGGCCGGCGCTTTCGTCTCGAACCGTAACGTGCGGCAAGGGCGGAAGGGGTGAAAATCATGGGAGGGAGCAATCCCGTCCCTATCAAGCCTCCCCCTGGCAGCCATGCCGGGTTCGGTTGAGCCGTCCAAGCATCAGCGCAAGCCGATGTGCAGCGAGGCGAGAGGATCACCCGTAGGGGCCGGAAGCCCCGAATAGACGCCGAAGGCCACGCGAATGCGGAGCCACAGACTAAAATCAAAGTGAGGTTCCGCACTCGCGTGGGCTCTCCAGGTTAGGAAGTGCATTCCCGGTCCGCCGGAATAACAGAGTTTTTCGAAGCCATGCGGCCATCGCCGGTCGCGTGAACGGGCACGCTTGCACAGGGAACGAACAAAGAGAGGATTTAGGGCGATGGCATTGAGCAAGGCAGAGTGGCAGCGCCGGAAAGAAAAGGAAGATGCCCAGCCATCCTATTTCGGCATGACTATGGGTGAGTTTGACGCCTTGCCGCTGCGCGAGCAACAACGCACAAGACAGCGATACACCCAGTACGGCGCCACCTATATCGGCTTTTGGAAGGACTGCAATCTGGCCAAATGCCGGCGCGCAAAACGCTGCTGCGGTTTCTTGACAGAAGCGCAATATGCGCTGCGTTACCCCGAGGCATTTCCACCCTGCACGCGTGGAGAGGAGAAAAGACGCGCCAGGATACTTTATGAGGGACTTGAGGTTCTGGCAGGTCGCATGAACGACACGCCCAAATACGCCGGCCGCCCATCCGACAACCCGATCGATAGCGATGAAACCCCCTGATCTCCTGCGACAAATCGGCATTTTGGGCACTTGCCCGTGGATGGAGCAAAAAATATTCGCATTTGCTGCTTTCCACGGCAGTTTTCTTTCCTCCCAACGCGCCTATTTTCTGCGATCAACACGCCAACTCATTCGTTGGAGAATACCGAAATGAACCTCGTCAAAACCACTCTCAAGGCCGTTGCTGCCGCCGTGCTTTTCCAGGCTGCACTTGCTGCTCCGGTTTTCGCCGGTGAAAACCTCGACAAGATCAAAAAGGCCGGCGTCATCCGCATCGGCACCGAAGGCACCTACGCCCCCTTCACCTTCCACGATGCTTCCAACAAGCTCGTCGGCTTCGATGTCGAGATCGGTGAGGCGGTTGCCGCCAAGCTCGGCGTCAAGGCCCAGTTCGTCGAAGGCAAGTGGGATGGCCTGATCGCCGGCATCGATGCCGATCGCTATGACGCCGTCATCAACCAGGTCGGCATCACCGATGCCCGCAATCAGAAATACGCCTTCTCCGAACCCTATATCGCCTCCAAGGCCGTGTTGATCGTTCGTGACGACAACACCGACATCAAGTCTTTCGATGATCTGAAGGGCAAGAAGGCCGCCCAGTCGCTCACTAGCAATTACGGCAAGATGGCCGAAGCCGCAGGCGCCGAACTGGTCGGCACAGATGGTTTCGACCAGTCGATCCAGCTGGTGCTGACGCGCCGCGCCGATGCGACGCTGAACGACAGCCTCTCCTTCTTCGATTTCAAGAAGCAGAAGGCCGATGCGCCGGTCAAGATCGTCGCTGAACAGGCTGAAGCCAGCTATTCCGGCGTCCTCCTGCGCAAGGGCGATGATGAGCTTGTGGCCGAGGTCAACAAGGCGCTGGCTGATATCAAGGCAGACGGCACCTACAAGACGATTTCGGAAAAATATTTCGGCCAGGACGTTTCCAAGTAAGGCGAATTCCCGCCCCTTGCTCCCCACCCGGCACAACCGTGCTAGGATGGACCGAATGAAACCAGAAACGTCCGGCTCCGGCCGGACGTTTTCGTGTTCGTCAGACGATCGTATTTGAGAACAGAGGACTTCGCCCGTGCCGCATTGGCTTCAATTGATGATGGATTCATTGCCGACGCTGTTATGGGCCGGCGTAAAATTTACCGTGCCGCTGACCTTGCTCTCTTTCGCCTTGGGCCTGACGCTCGGCCTCATCACCGCCGTCACAAGGCTGTTCGGCCCGAAACCGCTGGTGCTGATCGCAAGGTTCTACGTCTGGGTCATCCGCGGCACGCCGCTTCTGGTCCAGCTCTTCGTCATCTTTTATGGCCTGCCCAGCGTCGGCATCCTGCTTGATGCGTTTCCGGCGGCACTGATCGGCTTCACGCTCAATATCGGCGCCTATTCGTCGGAAATCATCCGCGCCGTCATCGCCTCCGTGCCGAAGGGCCAGTGGGAAGCAGCCTATTCGATCGGCATGAACTGGCGACAGGCCATGGCCCGCACCATCCTGCCGCAGGCCGCCCGTGTTGCCGTGCCGCCGCTCTCCAACACTTTCATCTCGCTGGTCAAGGATACCTCCCTTGCCGCCGCCATCACCGTGCCGGAACTGTTTCAGGCCGCGCAGCGCATCGTCGCCACCACCTATGAACCGCTGATCCTCTACATCCAGGCGGCGATCATCTATCTGGCGCTGAGCTCCGTCCTGTCGGCCCTGCAGGTGCGACTGGAAAAACGCTTCTCAAGATATGGCGGCATGCTGGAGGCCAACCGATGATCGAGCTCTCCCATATCAAGAAGAATTTCGGCGATCTTCAGGTCATCGATGATGTCAGCCTCAAGGTGAACGAAGGCAGCGTCACCGCGCTTGTCGGCCCCTCCGGCGGTGGCAAGAGCACGCTTCTGCGCTGCATCAACCTGCTCGAAATCCCGACCTCCGGCACCATCCGCCTCGGCGATGCCGCGATCGAGTTTTCACCGGGCAAGAAGCTCGGCTGGGATGCGATCCAGAAGATCCGCCGCCAGACCGGCATGGTGTTCCAGAACTTCCAGCTTTTCCCGCACCGCACGGCGCTGGAAAACGTCATGGAGGGTTTGGTCACGGTACTGAAATGGCCGCGCGACAAGGCTCAGGCCCGGGCACGCGAACTGCTCACCAAGGTCGGCATGGCCCACAAGGTGGACGCATGGCCGGCAACGCTGTCGGGCGGCCAGCAGCAGCGCGTCGCGATCGCCCGTGCGCTGGCGCTCTCGCCGCGTGTCCTTCTTTGCGACGAACCCACTTCGGCGCTCGATCCGGAACTGGCGACCGAAGTCGTCGAGGTGCTGAGCAAGCTTGCCAGCGAAGGTACGACCATGGTGATCGCCACCCACGACCTGCGGCTCGCTTCCCGCGTTGCCGATCATGCCGTCTTTCTCGAATCAGGCAAGGTCGTCGAGCAGGGGCCAGCCGACCGCATCTTTGGCGCGCCGCAACACGATCGCACCCGCCGCTTCGTCTCCTCGATAGGCGCCTCGCAGGGAGGTCACGGCGAAGGAATCTGACGGAGAGATAATGTCGAACCGATCGCTGTTCGTGCGCCACCGTACAAACGGCGGACGATGTTCCAATTCATCTTGAGCTTGCATAAAGCCTCCCTAAAATGCATTGGGCTGGAGGTACATAGCATGCAAGAGATGGTTTCTTACGCCGAGCCCGACGAAGAAGCGGGGATATACACGTGGTGCCTGGAGAATGATACTTTATACGGAGATACCGCAGTCGCAGTCCTCTTCGGTCTCGATCCCGCCGCGACACTCAGGGGGCTTTCCGTCACGGATTACATAGCAAGGGTTCATCCGGATGATCAGGGCAACCTTGCACAACTGGTCCGCAAGGCGGTGGAGGATGGATGTCCCTACCGCGCTGAATATCGGGTCGTCGACGCATCCGGTTTGATCCGCCCGGTCATGGCATTTGGCCGGTGTTTCCGCGACCGTTCGGGCGCTCCGGCGTATTATTCCGGCATTGTTCACCCGATTGATAATCTTTTATCATGAGATCGGGTGACGAATAAAAAAGGGCGGCCCAAGAGCCGCCCTTCGATTGATCCTTTACCCGGTCTTAGCGCACGACCATCTGCTGCTGGCCGGTCTGCTTGGGGGTTTTGGTCTTGACTGGCGCGGTCTCGGTCGCGGTGCCGAGATATTTGTCCCGCTCCCGCCACACCGCCGGGACCGCAAGCAGGGCAACTGCCACGACTGCAATGGCCGTCTTGGTCAATTCGTCCAGTTCCGGCGAACGGCCGTCAAAGTAGTAGACGAAATAAACGATCGCAACATGCCACACATAGACGTAAAGCGAGTGGCGGCCGAGCAGGCGCAGGAAGCGCAACGTGAACACCCAGGTGAGCGCCGAGGCAACACCGCGAACCCATGCCGCCTTGTGCTTCGGGCCGGCAACAATCAGCCAGGTGACGAGCAGGCCCATCGCGGCGAAATTCAGCAGGTAGACCGGGCCGAAATCGGCGCGGATTTCCATCGAGGCGAACTTGCCGATCATGTGCGGCGGCATCAGTTCGTTGGCTGTGATCAGGCGCAGCGGCAGGAAGAACAGCACCAGAACCAGGGCTACCTTCGGAATGAACGTGTTGTCGGGTGACAGCACGCGGCTCCAGTCGATCTTGCCGGACGAAGTCAGCGCACCGAGCACGAGACCCGAGAAGAATACGATCTGCCAGCCGAAAAGATTGAACGAGACGCGCAGGCCCTGGTCGTCGGCGCCCATAATCATCTCGTTTATCGGGGTGGTGACGATCTGGTGCAGGCCAAGCTGGCCAGCCATCCACAGCATGATCGAGGCAGCGACCACATAATGCCACTTGTCGTCCAGCACCAGCTTGATCAGCATCGGCGCAAACAGCATGTAGACGATATACTGCGGCAGGATGTCCATGAAGGTCGGCTGGTACAGGAAGGTTGCGATCGCGGCGAGACGAAGCGGATCGTCGAAGGTCGTGTAACCCAGCCAGTTGAACCAGATCGAATAGGCGCCAGGCAGGATCATCTGCGCCACCATCACCGCGATCACGATGCCCATCGCGTAACGATAAAGCTCGAAGGCACGGCTATAGACCGCAGAGCGGCCGGCCGCATAACCCGCCTTCATCATCTTGCGGGCATAGACCATGCCGATCATCAGGCCGGACAGGAACACGAAGCCCTGCGCGTCTTCCACGAAGGCGAGCTGGTTGTGATTGATTTTTACAAGGAAATATCCACCGGCAAAAATAAGGTGGTTCAGTACCATAAAAACGAGGAAATACCCTCGCATACCATCAATGATTTCAAAGCGCTTCATCGATCGCGGTCTCCGTCTTTGCCGGTCCTGATGGCAGCAGCCCTTCGGTCCGTAAGGCCTCTGCGGGCCAGGAAGTCACGCGCCTAAAACGTCGCGAGAAGCCGGAGGGTTCCGGCAGGAATCGGTTTCTAACCGACGTTCAGACATTTCAACCGTAAACAGTCCGTGATGACTGTCACATGAACGACAATTGAAGATGGATGTGGAAAACTATTCGGCTGCGACCCGGCGCAAACCGGCCGTCTGCGTGAGATAGGCCCGGATGGCGGCAGGCTTCACCGGCTTGTGCTGGACGGCAATGCCGTGCCGCTCCGCCTCGGCCCGCACCTCCGGCGTCCGGTCGGCCGTGATCATCATAGCCGGAATTACGGCCCGGTAATGTGCCCTCAAAGCGAGGATCGCCTGCATGCCGTCGCCATCGTCGAGATGATAGTCGGCGATGACAATATCGGGCACCTGCTCGTCCTCCTGCATGATCATGTCGATCTCGGTGAGCGAGCGCGCCTGGCCGACCGTGCAGCCCCATCCGGCGATCAGAAGCGCCATGCCGTCGAGGATCTTCGGTTCGTTATCGATACACAGCACGCGCAGACCGTTCAGCGCATTCGCAGGTTTCGCCCGATCTCGGCGCGTTCTTGCCGAAGCTGCATTGGGGGCTGCGAGATCACGTGGGATCTCGACGCGGAAGGTGGTGCCACGGCCGGGTTGCGAGGCGAGCTGTACCGGATGGCTGAGCATTCTTGACAGGCGATCGACGATGGAAAGTCCCAGCCCCAGCCCGCTTGCTGTTCGGGCGCCATCCTCCAGTCGGGCGAATTCTTTAAATACGGTGCGGAATTTCGATGCGGGGATGCCGATGCCGGAATCGAGCACTTCGATGACGACCTTGTCGCCGCGCCGCCGTGCGCCGACAATGACCTTTCCGGAAACGGTATATTTGATCGCGTTGGAAACGAGGTTCTGCACCAGCCGGCGCAGCAGATTGGCATCGGAGACCACTTTCAGCGAAGTCGGCATGACCACAAATTTGAGATCCTTCTCCCGTGCCATCGGCGAAAAATCCGTATCGATCCGCTTGAACAGATCATCCAGTTCGATCGAACCGAACCGGGGTTTCATCGCACCGGTATCGAGCCGGGAAATATCCAGGACGGCGCCAAGGATCGTCTCCACGGATTCAAGCGAGCTGTCGATGTTGCGGGCAATCGCTGCGTTTTTGTCCGGGCCGGCAAGCCGTTCGACCAGCGTCGTGGAATAGAGCCTTGCAGCATTGAGCGGTTGCAGGATGTCGTGGCCGGCGGCGGCGAAGAACCTGGTCTTGCTCAGATTGGCTTCGTCGGCCGCGGCGCGCGCTTCGCCAAGCGCGCGGTTGACGCGGGTGAGTTCCGCGGTCCGCTCCCCGACCCGCTGTTCCAGCGTCTCGTTCGCCTGTTTCAGCGCCTGGTCCGCCGCCACGCGGGCGGTGATGTCGGTGAAGGTTGCAACGAAACCCGCATCCGGCATCGGGTTGCTGCGAACCTCGATGATCCGTTCACCGCCCTGCACGACGAGAGCAAAGGTTGTTCCGAGATCCTTGAACTGGCTGGTGACCGCTTGTCGTTCGCTTTCGCTCACATCGCCGCGCGCAACCAGCAGCGCGACGATATCGGAAAGCAGGAAACCGACTTGTCCGGCCTGTTCGGGAAGATCCAGCAACTGACGGAAGCGCCGGTTCCACACGGTCAGCCGGTCGGAACTGTCGAACACGGCGATGCCCTGGTCCATATGGGACAGCGCCGTCTGCATCATGTCCTGGTTATATTGCAGCGCCTCGCTGGCCTGATCGAGAAGCCAGGCCGTATCGGAATTGGTGTCCTCCACCTTCTGCAGCACCAGCGATAGGACGAGCCGGGCTGAAGACGAGCCGATCGCGCTGCCAAGCAGTTGTTCGGAAAAGTGGATCATCGCCATGTCCGACGGCTGGTCATCTCGGAACCGGCGTCCGGCGGTCTTTTCGTAATTGGAGAAGGAGCGCAGCATCCGCTCCTCTCCGAGATAACGGGCGATCACCGTCTTCAGGTCGCCGACGCTGATACGGGTTTTCCAGCCGCGGGTGGCAAATTGCGAACGGGGCTGGCGCCTGACGAAAATGCCGGCCTGAAGCCGCTCCACCGGGCGCGGATTGCGCGACAGCGATCCAAGCACGAAGGCGATCGTATTGAGCGCAAGGCTGAAGATCGTCGTCGCCACGAACGGGTCGATTTCCGGCCCGGAAAAGATCGCGGTACCCGGAAGCAAGAAGTTCAGCACTGCCGCCGCGATATGCGAATTGTCCGGCCCGCCGAGGCTCGGTAAAAACAGAAGATAGGCCCAGGAGATGAAGCCGAAGGAAAGACCGAGGATCGCGCCGCGGGCATTCGCCCGACGCCAGATGAGGCCGCCGAGCAAGGCAGGAGCGATCTGCGCGATCGCGGCAAAGGCAAGAAGCCCGATCGACGCCAGCCCCGACTGGCTGTCGGCCATCCGGTAATAACCGTAGCCGAGCAACATCACGGCAAAGATCGATGCGCGCCGGATGTTGAGAAGCGTGCGAGTCAGGTCCTTCTGTCCCGCCGGCGTCGAGACCAGTTTTCTGCGGAGAAAGAGAGGGATGACAATGTCGTTGGAGATCATGATCGACAGAGCGACCGATTCCACGATTACCATGGCCGTGGCCGCCGAAAAACCGCCGATGAAGGTGAGCAGCGTGACGAAGGGAAGCCCGGCTTCGAGTGGCAGCGTCAGCACGTAAAGGTCCGCATCGCCCATGCCGCCGAATGTGATCAGGCCGGCGGCGGCGACCGGGATCACGAAAATATTGATGGCGATGAGATAGACCGGCAGCAGGAAACCGGCAGCACGCCGTTCCCGCGGCGTGCGGTTCTCCACCACCGTGACATGGAACTGTCGGGGCAGGATGACAATTGCGAAGGCCGAAATCAGGATGATCAGCACCCACCGGCTCAACGGCGTCTCATAGGACGCCGCCGACGCGACCAGCAGGCTTTCCGATGCTTTTGCCGCCAGATCCGACCAGCCGTCGAACATGAAGAACACGACGGCGATGCCGACCGTCGCAAAAGCCACGAGTTTCACCAGCGATTCCATCGCCACTGCCAGGATCAGCCCGTCCTGATGTTCGGTGGCGTCGGTATGGCGGGTGCCGAATACGACGGCGAAACACGCCATCAGCAGTGTGACGATCAGCGCCAGGTCAACGAAATACAGGTTGCCGCTGCCGATACCATAATCGGACGGATTGACCATCACGGCGACCGAACTCGACACGGCCTTCAGCTGCAGGGCGATATAGGGAACCGTGCCGACCAGTGCGAGCACCGCCACGATCGCCGCCACCGTGGCGTTCTTGCCGTAACGAGCGGCGATGAAATCCGCGATCGAGGTAAGTTTTTCGGCTTTCGCGAGTTCGATGATACGACGGATGATCGGCATGCCGAGCGTAAACGCAAGGATTGGCCCGACATAGATCGCAGCAAATTCCAGCCCGCGCTGGGAAGCCAGGCCCACGCCGCCGAAATAGGTCCAGGACGTGCAGTAGACGGCAAGGCTGAGCGCATAGACGAGCGGACGCCCGCCTTTCGGAACACCCGAAAGCCGGCTTTTTCGGTCGCCATAGCTCGCCACTGCAAAAAGCAGCAGGATATAGGCGGATGCCGAGACAAGAATGGCCCAGCCTGGAAGCATGTTTCCTCCCCCGCAAGGACTTGCGGCTAGGAGTTGAGATTAGGTGAAACGGGAGGCGTTGGAAATCGGCGCGGCCTCGTCAAAAAGTCCAATAAGCGCAGGGCATATCCAATAGACCGTCAGCTTTAAGCCTCTGGGCTTTTGTACCTTTTCAGTATGTGAGGAAACGCTATGTTAGGCGTGACTGGAACCAAGAGAGGGGCTCTATCATGTCCGTAGTCAGCGAATTTCGTTCATTTATTGCCAAGGGCAACGTCATCGATCTGGCGGTCGGTATCATCATTGGCGGCGCCTTCACCGGCATTGTCACATCGCTCGTCAATGACATTGTCATGCCGGTCGTTGGTGCGATCACCGGCGGGGGCTTCGATTTCTCCAATTATTTCGTGGCTTTGTCGAGCGCCGTCACCGCGCCTTCGTTGGAAGAAGCGCGCAAGCAGGGGGCCGTTTTCGCCTATGGCAGCTTCATCACTGTCATGATCAACTTCCTCATCCTTGCCTTCATCATCTTCCTGATGGTCAAGGGCGTGAACAGGTTGCGCGCCATGGAAGAGAAGAAGCCGGTTGATGACAAGCCCGCGCCGCCGCCGGCCGACATCCAGCTCTTGTCGGAAATCCGCGATCTGCTGAAGACCAGGTAACGAGACGCCCTGAGCCTGCAACTCATCAGAACAATGAATTGCAGGCTCAAGGAAACTCATGGGATTTCCGATTTCTTCTGCGCTATGAAAGAGCGACGAAAAACAGGAAATCCGCATGTCTCTGCTTGGCTCGCTCAGCTCCCGCGCTCTTGCTGCTCCTGAAAGTGGCATTGTCGAGATCATCACCCATGCCCGTATCGGCGGTCGTGACGATCTCATCCCGCTCTGGGCAGGCGAGGGCGATCTGCCGAGCCCGGATTTCATCGACCGCGCCGCATCCGATGCGCTGCTCGGCGGAGAGACCTTCTACACCTGGCAGCGCGGCATTCCCGAACTTCGCCAGGCGCTGGCAGATTATTACACCCGCCATTTCGCGGTTTCGCTACCGGCCGAGCATTTCTATGTCACCGGTTCCGGCATGCATGCCATCATGATGGCGGTGCAGGCGATCTGCGCACCGGGTGACGAAATGATCTATCTGTCGCCCACTTGGCCTAACATCGTTTCGGCAATCGAGCTGTCCGGCGCGGTCGCAAACGGCCTGCCGCTGGAATTCACCGGCGGCCGCTGGTCACTTGATCTCAACAGGCTCGAAGCTGCCATCACGCCGAAGACCAAGGGCCTGTTCGTCAATACGCCTTCGAACCCGACCGGCTGGACGGCGACGAAAGAAGACCTCGCCGCCATCCTCGCGATTGCCCGCAAACACGGTCTGTGGATCATCGCCGACGAAATTTACGCTCGCTATTATTATGGCGGCGCGCTGCGTGCCCCGTCCTTCCTTGACATCGCCGAGCCCAACGACCGCGTCATCTACGCCAACTCCTTCTCCAAGAACTGGTCCATGACCGGCTGGCGTGTCGGCTGGCTGGTCGCGCCGCCGGAACTGGGGCAGGTGATCGAAAATCTTATTCAGTATTCCAACTCGGGTGTCGCCCAGTTCATGCAGCGCGGCGCCGTCGTGGCGCTCAATGAGGGGGATGCCTTCGTCGAGGACAATATCCAGCGCGCCCGCCAATCGCGAGACATTCTCTGCGACATGCTGATCGCCACCAACCGCGTCCAGACCCTGAAACCGGAAGGCGCCATCTACGCCTTTCTCAAGGTGGACGGGATCACCGACAGCCGGGCGGCAGCACTCGATATCGTCGACAAGATCGGCGTGGCGCTGGCGCCGGGGTCGGCCTTTGGCAAGGGCGGCGAGAATTTTCTGAGAGCTTGCTTCCTGCGTAATCCCAAGCATGTGGAAGAGGCGGCAGATCGGCTCGCAGCCTATATCAAGGCGCTCTGAGGCGCCTGTCGCGGCCATTCGATAAAATTCGAACTATCCGCGAAAACCTACCTTATCCACGTCACCGGATATAGTTGGCCCGCACCTCCATAAGTAACCGGTGATCAAGCGCCGTAATGCTTTCCTGCAAAAAAACAAAAGGCAGGAAAGTAGATCAATGGCAGTCCTGGTTACGGGCGGTGCAGGATATATTGGCAGCCATATGGCCTGGGCATTGCTGGATGCCGGGGAAGACGTGGTGGTGCTCGACAGGCTTTCGACCGGCTTTCGCTGGGCGGTGCCGGATGCGGCGCGCTTTTATCTCGGCGATGTCGGCGATCAGACGCTGCTCGCCCAGATCTTTGCGGAAAACCGCATCGAGGCGATCATGCATTTCGCCGGTTCGATCGTCGTGCCGCAGTCCGTCGCCCATCCGCTCGATTATTACGAGAACAACACCAGCAAGACCCGGCTTCTGGCAGCCGCCGCGATCGAGGCTGGCATCAGGCATTTCGTTTTCTCGTCGACAGCCGCAGTCTATGGCGACCAGAAGGACGATACGCCGGTGCTGGAAAGCGCGCCGACATTGCCGCAAAATCCATACGGCCAGTCCAAGCTCATGTCGGAACTGATGCTGCGCGATGCCGCTGCGGCTTATGACTTCCGCTTCGTAGCATTGCGTTATTTCAACGTTGCAGGTGCTGATCCGCTCGGCCGCACCGGCTTGTCCACCATCGGCGCGACGCATCTGATCAAGCTTGCCTGCGAGGCCGCCCTTGGCGAGCGGCCGGGCGTCGATATCTACGGCACCGACTATCCGACGCCCGACGGAACCGGCGTGCGCGACTATATCCACGTGACCGATCTGGTCGAGGCACACCTGAAGGCCCTGAGCTACCTGCGCCGTGGCGGCGAGCCGCTGATTGCCAATTGCGGTTATGGCCGCGGTTATTCGGTGCTGGAAGTGCTGAATGCGGTCAAGCGCGTCAGCGGTCACTCTTTCGAGGTTCACTATGGCCCGCGCCGTCCGGGTGATGCCGCAAGCGTGGTTGCCAACTCGACACTTGCCCGCAGGCTCCTGGAATGGCAGCCGCGCCACGATGATCTCGACCTGATCGTCGAGACCGCGATTGCCTGGGAAGGCCAGCTGGCGGCCCGCCGGGTGGAAGACCTTCGGTCGCTGCACCAGCGGCTAGCGGCCGTCCGCTTCTGACGTCAGCGTCACCGGCACGGTTGTCATGCCGAAATGAGGATGGATAAGCGATCGCTTGAGGAGTAAGGGAAGCGCAACCAATCGGATCCGACGGATATCATGCGCCTCTCTTTGACAGCCCCTTTCGTTCTTCTTAGCTGCGGGCTTGCCGTCTTTCCGGTCTATGCATCGGATACGGCCAAGGCCCCGGTGCAATCGCCGTCATCTCCGTCGCCCAAGGTCAAGCTGGTCGAACCACGCCTGCATCTCGCCAGGAGCGAAGCCGGCGTGAAGCCGCGGGTGGCACTGACCTTCGATGCCTGCATGGGCGCGGTGGACGAGCGCATTCTGTCTACCCTCATCAGCGAACGTATCCCGTCGACGGTTTTCGTCACCGCCCGCTGGCTCAGAAAGAACCCGCAGACGGTTGCGATCTTCCTGGCCAATCCGGACCTGTTCGAGATCGAAAATCACGGCGAGAACCATGTGCCGGCGATCGATGTCGCAGTACCGGTCTATGGCATTCCGTCTGCCGGATCGCCCGAAGCAGTATCGCGGGAAGTCGGCAAGGGTGCCGAAGCCGTCATTGCTGCCGGCCTGCCGGCGCCTCGCTGGTTCCGGGGTGCGACTGCAAAATACGATGCGGCCTCCATCGATGAGATCCGCAAGATGGGTTTTCGCGTCGCCGGTTATTCGCTGAATGGCGATGATGGCTCGCTGCTTGGCGCGGGATCGGCCGAAAAGCGCATTGCGGCAGCAAGGAATGGCGATGTCGTCATCTCGCACATCAACCAGCCGACCCACGCGGCAGGGCAGGGTGTCGCCAATGCCATCCTGAAGCTGAAGGCTCGCGGTGTCGAATTCGTCCGGTTGGCCGATGTCGAGACCGTCGGCGACAACGATACGACTACACCACGTCCGGGCTTGTTCTGAACGTCCCAAATACCGGGCTTTTCGCCAAAATCCGTGGGTTTTGGCAATCCCGCAGCGGCCTGACCTGCAATCATCGTCCCAACGCCTTGAGGCAAGCAAACAGGGATAATGACCATGACAGACCAACCGGAATTCGAGCCCATCCGCGGGACACGCGGCGCCGATGATCCCGGTCCGCGCAACCTGCCTCTCGACCTCCAGAACCCGGATATCCTGCTGCCGCCGGACACCGACAACGGGTCGCTGCCCAACCTGAAATTCCCCTTTGCCATGGCGCATAACCGGCTGGAGGACGGCGGCTGGGCCAGGGAAGTGACGGTCCGCGAATTCCCGGCCGCAAAGTCGATGGCCGGCGTCAACATGCGCCTCGGGCCGGGCGTCGTGCGCGAGCTGCATTGGCACAAGGAGGCTGAATGGGCCTATATCCTTGAAGGCACCGCGCGCCTGACCGTCGTTGACCCAGACGGCAATCTTTCGATCGACGACCTGAAGCCCGGCGACGTCTGGCTGGTGCCAGCCGGCATTCCCCATTCAATCCAGGGCATGGAGGAGGGAACGGAGTTCCTGCTCGTCTTCGACGACGGCAATTTTTCGGAAAACGAGACGCTGCTGATCACCGAATATCTGGCGCACACGCCGCAAAGCGTGCTCGCCAAGAATTTCGGTGTGACCAGCGATCATTTCGCAGACATTCCGAAGTCGGAAAAATACATCTTTCGCCTGCCGGTGCCAAAGCCGCTTGATGTCGTGCGCGCGGAACTTCCACACAGCCCGATACCGCGCCCATACGTTTTCCATGCGGCCGAAATCGAGGCGGTGCGTTACAGCGCCGGGTCGGTGAAGACGATCGATTCCCGCAATTTTCCGGTAACGACGCTCTCGGCGCTGATCATCGAGATCGAACCGGGCGGCATGCGGGAGATGCATTGGCATCCGGATGCCGATGAATGGCAATATTACATCGAAGGCGAAGCGCGCATGACCGTATTCGATGCCACCTCCAAGGCGCGCACCTTCAACTATCGCGCCGGCGATGTCGGTTTCGTTCCGCGCACGCTCGGCCATTATATAGAGAACACCGGCGAGACACCGGTCCGGTTGATCAACGTCTTCAACAGCCATCTCTGCACCGACATTTCGCTCAACCGCTGGATGGCGTTGACACCGCCCGACCTCGTTCGCGGACATCTTGGTCTCGACGACACGGTGATGAAGGCTCTGCGCCGGTCACGCGATGCCGTCGTCCGGTGAGAAAACATGAGTTAAATCCTCAAGTCACTTGATCTGCAGCAAGTGCCTCCGGTTCTCCTGCCTCTAGATTGCCGTCATCTTGACGATCGGTAATCAGCAGGGAATTGGGGCATGGCATCGAGTGAGGACTTGGCGCGTTATTTCGCGGCCGGAACCGGGCTCGATCCCTTCGGGGAAGCCTTCAGCCGGCGAAATGCGGTCATGCCGTTTCGCGGAAAGCGGCGTCTGCCGCCCGAGGAGATGCAGGAGGTCTGGCTTGAGCTCCAGTCGCAGCCCGGCAAACCGGGCAAGCGGCTTGCCTATATCCACATTCCCTTCTGTGCCAACCACTGTCTTTTTTGCGGGTTTTACCGCAATGCCTATGTGCCTCAGACGGGTGCAGACTATGTCGATCTGGTCATCGAGGAAATCCGGCGGGAGGCGCAAGCGAATGCAGTGCGCCACACCCCGATCCATGCGGTTTATCTCGGCGGCGGCACGCCGACGGCGCTGAGCGCGGAAGAACTGTCGCGGCTCATTTCCACCGTCCGGGCGGAACTGCCGCTTGCCCCCGATTGCGAAATTACCGTCGAAGGGCGGATCATCCATTTCACCCCGGACAAGATCGATGCCTGCATGGAAGCGGGCGCGAACCGTTTTTCCATAGGCGTGCAGACCTTCGATACGGATGTGAGGAAAAGACAGGGACGTCGTTCGAGCCGCGAAGAGGCCGTCCGCTTCCTCGAATACCTTCGCGATCGGGATCGCGCAGCCTTGGTGATCGACCTCATCTACGGGCTGCCGGGCCAGACGCTGGACGTCTGGCAGCGCGATCTCGAGACCGCTGCGGATATCGGCCCCGATGGTCTCGATCTATACGGATTGAACCTCATTCCCACCACGCCACTCTTCAAGGCGATTGAAGCCGGTAAATTCCCGGCGACGCCGGAGCTGAACCGGATCGGCTCGTTTTATCGTGCGGGGGCCGAGTTCTTTCGGCGCAGAAACTGGCGTCAGATCAGCAACAATCACTGGGCCCGCACCACGCGGGAAAGAAATCTCTATAACCTGCTGATCAAGGAAGGGGCCGATTGCATTGCCTTCGGTTCCGGCGCCGGCGGTTCGATCGGTGCGGTCGGTTACGGTCTCAATGGCGATCTGGCTGTTTACAGCGAAGACGTACGCGCAGGCCGCAAGTCGCTTGGCATGATGTTGATTTCCGACGAACTCTCGGCCCTGCGAACGCTGGTGACCGCGGGTTTCGAGGTCGGGCATCTCGATCTCGGCCGCCTGGACCGGACCTCGGGTCGTGCCATGACGCCGGTGCTGGAACCGCTGCTTGCCCAGTGGCAGGGGGCGGGCCTCCTGTCTTTCACGGGCGGCATCGTCGAACTCACCATAGCCGGGCGATTCTGGTACTCGAACCTGATCGCCGCCTTTCACGACATTCTCACACTTGAACTGGGTCCGTCACGCGACGCGACCTGAACGACCTCATGCGAACGGAGCAGGGACATGCCCGACCTCGATCACGACGACGCCATCAGGAAGATCAAGCAGGCCATCGCCGAGAAGCCGGACGGCGTGCTGGAAGCGCTCTCCGCGCAATACGGTGTCTCGATCCAGACGGTACTCGAATGCTTGCCCGAAGGCGTAACACGCATCGACGGGCGCCACTTCATCGATGTCCTGGCGGATATCGCCAATTGGGGTGACATCACCTTCATCTGCCATTCCAAGGATGCGATCATCGAGTTTTCCGGCCCTCTGCCGAAGGGAGAGATGGGACATGGCATGTACAATCTGCATGGTGGTGCAGGTGGTCTCTCCGGCCATCTGCGCCCGCAAAACTGCGCAGCGATCTTTTTCGTCAACCGCCTCTTCATGGGCATGGAAACCAAGTCGATCCAGTTCTTCAATGCCGAAGGCGAAACCATTTTCAAGATCTATGTCGGTCGCGACAGGGAGCGCCGGCTGAAGGCCGTTCAGGTTGAACGGTTCGAAAGGCTTGCCATGCAGTTTGCCAAGGCGGCAGGCAATGCCTGATATGCGGCCATTGCTGATTTTTGGCGCAAGCCGCGGTGTCGGCCTTGAACTGGCGCGGCTTGAGCGTGCTGCTGGCCGTCCGGTTACGGCAGTATTGAGACCGCAAGTGGATGACAGCCATCTGCGGGAAATCGGCGTCGAGATCATGCGTGGCGACGCCCTATGTCGCCCGGATATCGAGCAGGTATTGAATCGCCTGTCTGGCTCCTTCGATGTCGCCTCGACATTGGGCGGGCGAGGCGAGGACGGACGGCTTGCCGATGACGAAGGCAATATCAATATCATCGAAGCTGTTGAGACGAGCGGCAGGGCAGGGCGGTTCGTTTTCGTCACCTCCATCGGCTGTGGAGACATGGCGCCATACCGGTCGCAGAGGGCGATTGCCGCATTCGGTGCCGCAGTCGATGCCAAGACGCGCGCCGAAGACAGGTTGAGACAGACCGATCTGGACTGGACGATCCTGCGGCCGGGCGGTCTCGTCTCCGAGCCGTCCACAGGCAATGGTCTGTTGACGAAAAACCCCGAGGTCCACGGTTTTATCCATCGCACCGACGTGGCGCTGCTCGCGTTTCGGGTCCTTCGTGATCCCGCAACGTCCCGCCATGCGTTCGCCGCGATCGACCGAAACCGGATGAGTTGCGACACGCCTGTCGATCCCTTTCCGCTCGCATGATCTTGCCTGTCCGGCTTTTGCGCACCCGGTGATAAAAGCATCGGGTGCGCTTTTGTTTTCCGGGCTTTTTGGTTATGGAAAGCCATGGCCGAAAATGACGACAAGCATGATGAGGAAAGCCCGGGTACGGGCGAAAGCCGCGGTGATCGTGCCCGCAAGGCGCAGGCCGCCCGGGAGGCCGAGCGCAAGGCCAAGGCTGCCGCAAAACTTCGCGAAAACCTGATGCGTCGCAAGGGACAGGCTCGCGCCCGCCGCGCCGGCGAAGCGGACGATACACAGGGACTTCCGGCATCCACACCGTCTGCCGCAAAATTGGACGAATCATCCTGACTTATGCGGTCCACGGGACATTCATTGCAGCGCCGTGCATCACGTTCGGCACATAAAGGACGCTGCAACATCTTAGAGCCTGAACATTCTATTTTGCGAAAACCGGCTTCGGTTTTCGGGAAGTGAAATGTGCAGGGTTTCATGAACATTGAAGCGCCAGGGGTTTTCGTCTAAGGACGCGACCTTCCAGGCGTGAGAGGGAAAGTTTTTCAATCATGGATCGCATTCGCATTTCCGGCGGCAACAAGCTGAACGGTATCATTCCGATTTCCGGTGCCAAGAACGCAGCCCTGCCGCTTATGATCGCCTCGCTTCTGACGAGCGACACCCTGACGCTTGAAAACGTGCCGCATCTGGCAGACGTCGAGCAGTTGCTGCGCATCCTCGGCAACCACGGCGTCGATATTTCCGTCAATGGCCGGCGTGAAGGCCAGACCGACAGCTACGCCCGCACCATACAGTTCACCTGCCGCACGATTGTCGACACGACCGCGCCTTACGAGCTGGTCTCGAAGATGCGTGCTTCCTTCTGGGTCATCGGTCCGCTACTGGCGCGTGAAGGCAGAGCCCGCGTATCGCTGCCGGGCGGTTGCGCCATCGGTACGCGTCCGGTCGACCTGTTCCTCGAAAGCCTTGCTGCGCTCGGCGCCGAGATCGAGATCGACGGCGGCTATGTCAACGTCTCTGCCCCGAAGGGCGGTCTCGTTGGCGCGCACTACACATTCCCCAAGGTTTCTGTCGGCGCGACCCACGTTCTGCTGATGGCGGCGACGCTTGCCAAGGGCACGACAGTTATCGACAACGCCGCACGCGAGCCGGAAATCGTCGATCTGGCAGATTGCCTGATCGCCATGGGCGCCAAGATCACCGGCGCCGGCACGAAGACGATCACGATCGAAGGTGTTGATTCCCTGCACGGCGCGCGCCATCGCGTGCTGCCTGACCGTATCGAGACCGGCACCTATGCCATGGCCGTTGCCATGACAGGCGGTGACGTGACGCTGACCGGCACGCGCGCCTCGCTGCTCGACAACGCGCTTGACACACTCAAGCTCGCCGGTGCCGAAATTACCGAGACCGAAAGCGGCCTGCGCGTCGTGCGCAACGGTAATGGCATCCAGCCGGTCGATATCGTCACCGAACCTTTCCCGGGCTTCCCTACCGATCTGCAGGCGCAGTTCATGGCGCTGATGACCCGCTCCTCGGGCGTGTCGCATGTCACGGAAACCATCTTCGAAAACCGCTTCATGCACGTTCAGGAACTGGCCCGCCTAGGCGCCAAGATCTCTCTGTCGGGCCAGATGGCGCGGATCGAAGGCGTCTCCAAGCTGAAGGGCGCACCGGTCATGGCGACCGACCTGCGCGCCTCGGTATCGCTGGTCATTGCCGGTCTTGCTGCCGAAGGCGATACGATGGTCAGCCGCGTCTACCATCTCGATCGCGGTTTCGAGCGTCTGGAAGAGAAGCTCAACCGCTGCGGCGCAGTTGTCGAGCGCGTCAGCGACTGATCATCGCGTGGTTTGCAGAGTCTTCAAAAGGACGGCGGGGAAACCCTTGCCGTCCTTTTTCGTATCCCTATGTTGAAACGGCATCCATTTTACCTCCCGCCTCATATTCATGATCCGGCTTTTTACGGAGATTTCCCATGGCTGACGTTTCTTCCCCCGTCTGGTTCATCACCGGTTGCTCGACCGGCTTTGGCCGTGAACTCGCCAAGCTGACGCTCGACCGCGGCTGGCCAACCGTTGTTACCGCGCGCGATAAAAGCCGGCTTGCCGATCTGGTTGCCGGATATGACAACGCGCTGGCTGTCGATCTCGACGTTACGGATGCGGGTCAGATCGCAGCAGCGGTGAAGGCTGCGGAAGACAAGTTTGGCCGCATCGACGTGCTGGTCAATAATGCCGGCTACGGCTATCAGGCGTCGCTCGAGGAAGGTGAAGAGAGCGAGATCCGCGAGATGTTCGACGCCAATGTCTTCGGCCTCCTCGCCATGACGCGCGCCGTCCTGCCGGGCATGCGCGCACGCCGCAAGGGCCATATCCTCAACCTCACCTCGCAGGCTGGCTTCATCGGTTTTGCCGGTTCCGGTTATTATGCAGCCACCAAGCATGCGGTCGAAGGCTTTTCCGATGCGCTTGCTGCTGAAGGCGCAGCACTCGGCATCAAGGTCACCTGCGTGGCGCCGGGTCCTTTCCGCACCGACTGGGCCGGCCGTTCGCTGAAGCAGACGCCGGTGAAGATTGCAGACTACCAGGAGACGGTAGGAAAGCGGCTGGCCTCCACTGCCGATATCAGCGGCAAGCAGCCGGGCGATCCGGTGCGTGCCGGCGAGGCGATGATCAAGGCCGTGGAATCAGCCAGCCCACCGCGCCACCTCGTGCTCGGCGAGATCGCTTATAGTGGCATCACCGGAAAGCTGAAGGAACGCCTGAGCGAGATCGAGGCGTGGAAGGAAACCAGCATTTCCGCTGATTTTCCGAAATAAGCCTTTAGCGGGTCAACACTGGAAAGTTGGGGTGGGGATACCCGCCCTGGCTTTTTGTTTGGCTCATCAGCCATATCTCTGCTGTACCTGACGCCGAAGGATTTCTGTTGTCTTCTCGCGATCTGTAGGTCGGCCAAAGAGATAGCCTTGCGCAAAGCCGCAACCGAGGCGCTGCAGGCGAAGCGCCTGATCCGTGGTCTCGACACCTTCCGCCACCATCCGAACACCCAGCCCGCCGGCCATGCCCAGCAGCGCCTTGATAATGACTTCGCCGGGTCCACCCGACATGCGGTCGACAAAGGCCTTGTCGATCTTGATGATGTCGACTGGGAAATTCAGAAGATGCGTCAGAGAAGCATAACCGGTGCCGAAATCGTCCAGCGCCACGAGTAGCCCATCCGAACGCATGCCTTCGATCGTTTGGCCGACCTTGCGGTCTCTCTCGTCCATATAGACCGTCTCGGTGACTTCGACGACGACCTGTCCGGGTGATACGCCTTCCTGCAAGAAGCTCTGCTTTATGCGATCCCGCATGTCTCCCTGATCGAAATCGGCCATCGACACATTCACGCTGACATAGGAAAGCGGGATATCCTGCTCACGCCACAAGCGCATGTCGCGGGCAACCTGCTGCAGCATCCGGTCTGTCAGCTTGTGGCCCAGGGATGCATCCTGCAGCGCTTCCGCAAACATCCCGGCAGAAAGAATCTCTCCCTCCGGCATGCGGACCCGGCAGAGCGCTTCCAGCCCTACGATCTCTTTGGTATCAAGCCGGACGATCGGCTGGTAATGTGGTTCGATGCGTCCTTCGGCAAGCGCGCTCGTCACGGCCTGCAACACGCGAAAACGTTCTGCCACGGCGCCGGCAAGCTCCTCGCTATAAAGAACGAAACTGCCGCGTGCGGTCTGTTTTGCATGATGAAGCGCCAGATTGGCATGCTTGAGATAGGTTGGAACGTCGGCAATGTCCGATGGGTCGCAGATCGCACCGCCGCAGCTTGCCGAAAGCCGAAGCGTGTGGCTGTTCTCCTGCAGGCATCGCTCCGCCATCGCATCTAGAATGCGTCGGCAGATCTCGGCCAGATCGGATGGAGTATTGTCGATCAGTACTGCAAATTCATCGGCATCGACCCTGAAACTGTTTTCCGTTCCGACGATCCGCGTGATGGCATGTGCTGCTTCCAGAATGAGCCGGTCACCGGCCGTATGGCCGAATGCCTCGTTGATCCGCCCGAGATGATCGATATCGATCAGGAGGATGCCGAATGGTTGGATATTGCTCTTCGCCCTCTCTTCGACCGTCCTGATGAAATTGGCGCGATTGCCAAGACCTGTCAGCGCGTCGAAATAGGCAAGCCGCTGGTTCTCGGCTTTCACCTCTTCGCGTTCCAGTACAAGCGAGCAGAGGTCAACGCATTCCGCCACGATCATGCGCTCTTCTTCGGTCGGCCCCCGGTTTTCCTTGTAGTAAAAACCGAAGGCGCCGAGCACCCGTCCGCCGCTCTGCAGGATCGGGCTTGACCAGCAGGCTTTCACCTCATGCTCTCTTGCCAGAATATCGGCGAGCGGCCGATAGGGCAGCCAGGAGGGGTCGGTGAAGATATTCTCGACTGTGATCGCCTTTCCAAGAAATGCCGCCGTGCCACAGGAGCCGACGCCCGGGCCGATTGCAATACCGTCGAGCGCGGTTGAATATTCCTTGGCAATGGTTGGTCCAGCCAGCGGATGGAGCAGGCCGCTGCGATCGACTGTCACCAGCGAGCAGAGCACGCCCTCCGCCATCTGTTCAGCATGCGTGCAGATATGGTTGCCTGCCTCTTCCACGGAGCAACCGCGCGCAAGCATATCCAGTATTTCCTGTTGAAGCCGTCCCCTCGTAGCTGCCATTCGTCAAATGTTCCCGGCTTTAAATGACTTCGATAATGGATTTCGGGATGATGTCCGGTCAAAGGTAAGTATAAGGTTATTTGGGCGGGCGTAATTCTTTCAAATCTTCGATATTCGGGCCATATGGTTGCGAAGGTGACGCAGGTCAATGTTTCGCACCCCGACTTGGCCTAACATCCCGCGCAGTTCCCCACGGAAACACATCTGCTTATGACGTATTTTGCCTTTTTCTCCGCGGTCCTCGCCCTTCTCCTGGCGCCGGGGCCAACAAATACGTTGATGGGAATTGCCGGCGCACGCGGTGGTCTTGGTGCAGCCACCAGGCTTCTTCCTGCAGAGCTTGCGGGGTACCTGACGACGATCCTGCCACTGACATGGCTGGGTGCGGAGCTTCTGGCCCGCATTCCTTCCGCTTCCGTCGCCCTCAAGGTTCTTGCTGCTGCCTGGGTGATGTTCCTGGCGGTCAAACTCTGGCGTATGCCGGGTGATGCGGGGCAGGGCAGCGGCGTGACTGCAAGGCGTGTCTACCTGACCACCGTACTCAATCCCAAGGCTCTCATCTTCGGCCTCGTACTTTTGCCCGCGCCTGCCGACAACCAGTTCCTGCCCCGTCTTGCCATGTTCTGCCTCATGGTCATGGCCGTCGCCATGCTTTGGGGCGGGTTCGGGCAATTGACCCAGGCGGGTGAGAGTGGCAGCCGCCGGCTTGTCATCGTCCAGCGCCTTGCTTCGATCTGGCTGGCAATCGTCTCCGTGACGCTGATCAGCGGCGTCCTTCGCGCGTAAGGCTCGAAGGTCAGTCAAAACGGCTGGGTGAAAAGGACTGAAGATTGATCGCCGGGGCCTGATCGCGCAGAAGATCTGCCACGAGCCGCGCTGTTCCGGCCGATTGCGTCAATCCAAGATGACCGTGACCGAATGCATAGACGACATTCGGCGTTGCCTTCGATCGGCCGATCGCAGGCAGGCTGTCGGGCATCGAAGGGCGAAAGCCCATCCATTGCGTGCCGCCTTCCGTTTTCAGACCCGGAAGGAAGGTTTTCGCCTTTTTCAGCATCGCCTCCGAACGCGCATAGTTCGGCGGCAATGACAGCCCGCCAAGCTCGACCGCACCGCCGACGCGGATGCCGCTCGTCAGCCGGGTGACGACAAAACCATGGCCACCGAAGGTGACCTGTGTGCGCAGATCAAGGGCATCGGAGGGGAGGGTGGTGTTATAGCCGCGCTCGGTCTCCAGCGGGATGTTTTCGCCGAGTGTGCGGGCGATGCGATGCGAAAATGCGCCAGCCGCGAGCACGACCTTGCCGGCGGAGCGCGCCACATCGCCTGCCAGAACAATCTCGATGCCGCCGGCTGTCGGGCGCAAACCTTTCACTTCGGAAATCTCGATCACGCCACCGCGTGCGCGGAAATTTTCAGCCAGTGCCAAAGTGTAGAGTTTCGGGTCGGCGATCGAATACCAGCCCGGCGTGAATGTGCCGCGGATGAAGCGGGGCGAAATGCCGGGTTGAATGCCGGCCATTTCGGCGGCATCCATGTGGCGGAACTCGATGCCATGCTTTTCGCGGGCCGCCCAGCCGGGCAGCGAGTCACGAAACTCCGCATCGCTTTCATAGACCTGCAGATTGCCTTCCTTGCGCAGCATGGAAGGCGTGCCGGTGGCGGACAGGAATGGCTCTAGTTCGGCTTTGGAAAGATCCATCAGGGCCGTCTGGGCGCTGGTCGAATGCGCCACTCGTGAAGCGGAACAGGCGCGCCAGAAGCGGAACATCCACGGTGCGATATTGAGCGCATAGGCCGGCGGGATCGACAGTGGGCCGAGCGGATCGAGCAGCCATTTCGGCGCCTTCTTCAGGATACCGGGTGAGGCGAGCGGCAGGATATCGGTAAAGGCGAAGGCGCCTGCATTGCCCGCCGAAGCACCCGCCGCCGGGCCTTCGCGGTCGATGACTGTAACGTTGAAACCGCGCATCTGCGCAGCGATGGCAACGGAAAGGCCGACGACCCCCGCCCCGATGACGACTATATCCGACCTTGCCATTTCCCTGACCGTCCCAACCTCACGCGGCCGTTTGCGGCTTCGCGCATATTCCCCTTGTTCTGATGTGACAAAGCCCTCCGGGTGAGGAGGGCTTTGTTTGTTCGAATATCAGGCCTTGCAGGTCTGAACTGCGCCGGGCAGCTTGCTCCAGTCGGCATACCAGCTGTCGAAGAGTTTCAGCTGCGCCTCGACATAACCGCGCTGGCTGTCGGAAAGCACGTCGGTCTCGATGAAGTTCAGTGCGAACTCCCTGTTTCCCTTCAGCACCATCATATGCTTGAAATAGAGCACCAGATCCGGGCCTTCGTCGAAAGAGGAAAGTACGCCGAGCGCTTCTTCCAGTTCCTTGGCGCGGGTGCGGGCATCTGCATCGCCCTTGGCCGCAGCCTGGGCGAGATTGCAAAGATGCAGCACTTCCTTCGGCAGAACGTTGCCGATGCCGGTGATCGCGCCGGTCGCGCCGCAATTGACGTAACCATGGTAGACGGCCGTATCGACGCCGATCATCAGCGTTACGTCGTCGTCACGGCTTGTGATGTTTTCCGCCGCATACCGCATGTCGTCCGGACCGCCGAATTCCTTGAAGCCGACGAGGTTCGGATGCTCGGCGCGCAGCGCGAAGAACAGATCGGCGCGGGTGGCGAAACCGTAATAGGGGCTGTTGTAGATGACGGCCGGAAGATCAGGAGCGGCCGACAGGATAGCCTTGAAATGCGCCTTTTGGGCGGAGATCACCGAACCGCGCGAAAGGACGCGCGGGATGACCATCAACCCTTGCGCGCCGACCTTCTGGGCGTGCGCGGCAAGCGCCACGGCTGAAGCGGAGTTGATCGCGCCGGTGCCGACGATGACCGGAATGCCGGCCTTCACCAGGCGCTCGACGCCTTCCATGCGCTGCGCGTCGGTCAGAAGCGGCCAGTCACCCATCGAGCCGCAATAGACGACGGCCGACATGCCGGCTGCGATCAGTTCCTTGCCCTTGGCGACCAGCGCGTCGAAATCCGGCGTGCGATCGCTTTTGCAGGGGGTCATCAGGGCCGGCACTACGCCGGAAAAAATCTTCGATTTCATCTTGCAGGTCCTCGACATCAAAACGGCCGGCGGAGACGATTCCTAACCTCTGGCCCTAGCTTCTGCATGGAGAATACTCCTTCCATTTTCTTTGTCGACAAAAAAAATACAAGACGTCAAAGGTCAATTTCAAGACGGTCGTTGCGGGTCAGAAGCCGGCCGATTTGTTCGACGATCTGCTCGCCATGCGCCTTTCCGAGACGGTCAGCCGTGGCTACGTCACGCGCCTCGACGGCGGCGATGATTTCCTCATGCTCGTCGACATAACGTGGCGGCAGCCGATCCTCATAGGACTGGTAATAGAGGCGAAGCATACGGCGTCCTTCGCCGAGCAACCGGTCGAAGAAGCTGGCGTAATAGGCATTGCGGCCGGCCGCTGCGATGGCCGAATGAAAATCGGCGTTGGTGGCGATCATCGCAAGCGCATCCTGCGCCGCCACGGCTGCACTGAACTCCGCCTGCCGCTTGCGGATGATGGCAAGATCATCCGCCCTGTGATGCTGGGCCGCCAGCCGCGTGGTGACGCGGTACATCAGCACGAGGGCATCGAAATAGGCGGGCATGCCGAGAAAATCGATATTCGATACCATGGTCGACCGGTTCGGCAATGTCTCGATCAATCCTTCGCCGGAAAGCCGCACCAGCGCCTCACGGATCGGCGTGCGCGACATGCCGAAACGCGCAGCAAGCTGCACCTCGTCGATCGCGCTGCCTGGCGAGAGCTTCAGGTCGAGAATTTCGTCGCGCAGCAGATCATAGACCAGTTTGACCCCGGAGCCGCGCTTGCGTTCCATGATCTGGCTTGAATCATCAT
The DNA here is from genome assembly GCA_023451735.1 of Pseudomonadota bacterium. Taxonomy (GTDB): domain Bacteria; phylum Pseudomonadota; class Alphaproteobacteria; order Rhizobiales; family Rhizobiaceae; genus Neorhizobium. The sequence continues at coordinate 78,926 of JAEXYH010000044.1, forward strand.
CCGTCATTTGGACCTCGCTTGTCGACATGATGTCTTTTCTCTAGTGCATTCGAAGCTAGGCGTTAAGCCGAGGTATAGCGGTTGTTTCATTCTTTCCGACTGGCCGACAAGCGGTGACGCTGCGCCGGTTGCGGCAGAGGGCTGAGGAAAGTTCAAATCTACGCGACATTGGCCGCAATGGCCCGGTTGCCGTCCTTGACGTCAAGTTCTCTCTCAAAGCTCCAAAGCCGGCACTCCCCGAAATTCCGGAGGAAAACCTGGGGGAATAGGTCAGCCTTCATCTATCCGGATTGGCAACTTTGATTATTATCAATTGGATTTAAGCTCGAAAATTTCGGATTAGTTTACTATCGATGTAAGCCGATACTTAGGAAGAGGTATGTATAACTCTCCCCACACCGACAAACGGGGAGAGAAAAATGAATAACAAAACTCTTGCACTTGCCGCCGCAATTCTTGGTCTTTTCGCAAACGGCGCCGTAGCTGGCCCGATCATGTCGCCGGCCTACATACAGCAGGCATCGGGTAGTGGTGCCAGCGCCGGCACGCTCGATACAGCCGCAATCTTCAAACCATCGATGGATATCATGGCGGCCGTTCCGCGCATGGACACGTCGACCCTCGTCGGCAACCTGTCCTTCGTCTACCAGAGCGGCGATTTCAACACTGCCTCGATTGAACAGACGGGCAGCCGGAATGTCGGCCTGATCTCGCAGATCGGCTATTTCAACTCGGCCACGATCACCCAGACCGGCACCGGTCACCAGGCTTTCGTCTCGCAGCAAGGCCGCAACAACGTCGCGATCATTCGCCAGCGCTAACCTCTCCGAGACAACACAAAAAAACGCAGAGGCAATTACTGCCTCTGCGTCTGGCGCCCCCGCCCCTGCGAAAAAACTGTGATCTATTACGGGCCGTCGACATCCGGCAACGGAGTCGCATCAGGATCGGGCTGCGTCACGCCACCGAAATCGGGAAAATCGATCGAGAAGCCCGGGCTCTGGCTCGCACCTTCGCCTTGGGCGCTGGCCTGCGACAGGAGCCAGTTGCCGTTGAGCGGATCACCGCCGAGCGACGGGTTGGTCGGGCGATAGACGAGCTGCGAAGCTTGCGCGCTGCCGCAAATCATCAGGGCCGCGGAGACAAGAACAATTTTGGTCAAATTCATGTAAAACTCCTGCGTTGGCACAGTTTAGCGTTTGGGAAGAACGTACATCCGGCCGGGCACGACAACAACGGTTTTGTTTTCGAGACCGCGTAAACCGGTCGGCATCATGTAGTTTCCGCTCTGTGGTGTCTGGATTGCAACAACAGTGGAGTTCACCGAGTCGCGAACATCGAGTGCGCCGGCCAGATTGTCGCCTTTCTGAATATAGGCGATCTGGTTATTGCTGCCGGAGGCGCCAACCAGCTGGAAATTATTGTCGCCGACACTTGCCTGGAGCACGGAATTGTTGGTGCCGCCCTGAACCAGAAGAAGGGCGGAATTGCTGCCTTCGATCGCCTGCACGGCGCGGTTGTTGCTTCCCGCCTGCTGGATCAGCGCCAGGCTTCCCGTGCCGTCGATGCCAGAGTTGGCGTGGTTGTTGCTGCCGATCTGGATAATGCCGGTATTGGAGCCGGTGGAGCCCCCAAGCAGAGGCATGATCGGCTGCATCAGGCCCTGCACGGCGGCGGGATTGGTATCGTAATCGGAAACCAGAAGGTTTTCCGCGGCTGCGATGCCCGGCGCCGCGATCATTGCGCTGGCGAGGACTGCTGCCTTGAGGGTCTTCAGAATTCTTGCTGTCATTGTCATGCTACACCGCCATCGGGTCAGATTTTCAAAGGGATGCTGCCGAGCACGATCGAACGGCGCATTGCACACAGTGTCTTTCCTGACCGGTCTTTTACCGAGAGCACGATTGCCACCTCGGCCGGTCCTTCCATCGAAATCATCGTCGTCCCCAGACTTCCGTTGACGAAGTTTGCGGCCTGCCGGGACTGACTTTGCCCTGAAGGGCTCCGTTTCGTCACGTCGAGCTCCAGGCGTCCCGCAAGGTCGCCATCAACTTCGACAAACGGCTCGATCCGGGCGACTGCATCTCCTGAAACGATAACGCCGCAGCTTGCGACCCGTTCGTCGGCAGAGGTTCCCGGATAGACCTGCCGGTCTTCGGCTGAACCGGCCCCCACAGGAAGGCCGCCCAGAAGCATGGACGAGATCAGCAGAACAATTCGGGTCTTGCAGAGAGACATGTCCTTGCTCCGCCGGTTGTGAGCGGGGCGCCGTAAGGCGCCCCGACCCGGTATTTTACTGCTGGGTTACGAAGGCCACGTTGCCACGGCCGATCTGGGTAACCAGCGAGTTCTGGTTGGCATTGCGCTGATCGACGAACGCCTGGTTGGTTGCAGAACCTTCGCCGACACCGATCTGGAGCACGACGGAGTTGGAACCGCTTCCGCTCTGCGAGATCCAGGCGTTGGAATAGTTTCCGGCCTGCATTACCGCGGAGTTATGGTCGGCACCCTGCTGGCCCACGACTGCAATGCTGTTGCTTGCGGTCTGGACAATCAGCGAGGTGCTGGTGCTGCCTGACTGGGTGACGTAAGCGCCGTTATCCAAGCCAGCCTGAACGATCAGCGACGAGTTGAGCGTGGACGGAACCAGGATATTGCTACCGCCCTGTGCTGTTACCGCCGTGTTGCCTTCACCGGTCTGGAAGGTGGCGGCTGCAAGCAGGGCGCCATTCTTCTGAACGGTTGTGGCAGTGTTGTTGGTGCCGTCCTGAACGGTGGCAGCAAGCGCACCGATCACTGCAGTCTGCGCGGTTCCGGCGGTGTTGAAGTCACCGATCTGAACCGTTCCGGCGATTGCACCTGCGGTACCGACCTGGAAGTTTGCAGCTTCGTTGCTATCGCCGAACTGAGCGATACCAGCGACGGAAGCAAACGCAGGAGCCGGTGCGTTGACCTGACTGATGATGCCGAGGTCAACGAGGTTGACGGAGCCACCCTGGACGTTCATCGCGGTGTTGTCATTGCCCGACTGGACGATGGCAGCAGCCGAGAGACTTGCAGGCGCGTTCTGCCTGCTGACCGGGAGACCTAGTACCGTGCTGACTGCTTCGGCACCCTGAACGTTGACGGCAGTGTTGTCGTCACCGTTCTGGAAGGTCAAAGCTGCAACCTGCGAGCTGCCGAACTTCTGGACGTTCGAAGCAGTGTTTCCGGAACCGACCTGAACGATGCCGGCGAGAGCGTCGCTGACACCAACTTGGGTGTTGCCGGCTTCGTTGTCACTGCCGAACTGGGCAATGGCAGCAGAAACACCGTTGGAGTCGCTCTGGACGTTGGCTGCATTGTTGTCGCTACCAACCTGCAGGGTAGCGGCATCAGCTTCCAGTGTCGCAGTCTGAACATTGCCGGCTTCGTTGCCGTTGCCGATCTGGATGTTCAGTGCGTTGGAGTCGATTGCTGCAGTCTGGACGGCACCGGCAATGTTGTCGTCGCCAACCTGAATGTTTGCAGCGTTGGAGCCGAGAGTCAGGGCGTTCTGCTGAACGCTTGCCGTGTTGTTGTCACCGATCTGCAGGTTTGCAGCGGCACTGTTGACAGCGAGCGTCTGGAGGTTGAACGCCATGTTATCGTCACCGATCTGAACCGAGGCCGCATCCGTACCCGAGGTTGCGATCTGCTGGTTAGCGGCGATGTTGTCGTCACCGAACTGGCCGATGATGGCATTGGAGGCAGTTGCGGCTACACTGCCGCCAACAGACTGCTTGTCTGCGGGAACAGGGCGCGTAGCGGTTCCAGTTTCAACCACAACCCAACCGTAGTTTGACGGATTAAGCGCGCTAAACGGCTTTCCGATATTTTTGGTTTGCTGCCTCTCTTCTTTGACGAAGGTAGACTGATAGGTTGCGGGCACAGATGGCGTAAACTGTCCCACCTGCGAATTAGAAGCGACATTCGTGCTACCGACTTGAGCGATAGCAGCGCGAGAATCTTCCGCAGGTGCATTTCCTACACCGCCAGGGAAGGTGATTCCCGAAAATGTCGTTCTAAACTGCCGAAGAGTGGGCGAATATAGATGAACGCCACCACTATCGGCGGTCGATCCGCCTACGATAACCGCACCGTACCCTTCTGACTTGCCCTGCGTGTTGCTGGCCTCGTTGCCATTACCGACCTGAAGGATTGCGGCATTGACATTCGAGCTGCCGGCCTGCTGGACGTTGCCTGCTACGTTGCCTGCGCCGAACTGTGCGATCAGGCCGTTGGCCCCGGTCACGCCGTCCTGCAGGTTGTAGGCGCTGTTCTGGTCGCCGCCATTGTTGCCCTGAATGATGAGGGCGTTGCTGTCGAACGTAGCCGTCTGGGTGTTGGCGCCAAGGTTCTGGCTTGTGCCGTTACCGTACTGGATAACGCCGGCGTTGGAATTGGTCGATGCCGACTGCGTGTTGTAGCCGGTGCTGCCCGAGCCGCCCTGAACGATCAGAGCATTCTGGTCGACACCGCCTGTCTGGCCGTTGCCGGCAAGATTGTCGGAGCCGATCTGCAGGATGCCGGCACGGTTTTCGCTGGACGGACCCTGTGCGAGCTGGGTGTTGGCAGCGCGGTTACCCTTGCCGATCTGGATCGTCGTTGCGATGGTCGCCGAATCCGGCTGCACGAGGTTGGAGTTGCCCTGCTGCGTATTGGTGGCAACGTTGTCATCGCCGAACTGACCGATCGTCGCGGTGTTGCCAAAACCATTGGTGACAGTGTTGGCAGCCTCGTTGCTGTTGCCGACCTGAAGAATGCCGGCTGTATTGTCGGTGCCGTCGCGGCTGGTGTTCAGACCGTAATTGCCGTCGCCGAACTGGCCGATCACAGCTTCATGGCTGGTGCCTCCGACATAGAGGTTGCTTGCGCTGTTGCTGTTGCCGCCCTGGATGATCCCGACCGAGCTCTGCGTGCTGGAATCCTGGCTGTTCAACGCGCCGTTGCCGGTGCCGAACTGGGCAATGCTAGCTTCGTTTCCGAGGCCGATGGAATACTGTGCGATCGTCGACGGATCGGTATAGGTATCGACAACCTGAGAGTTGGAGGCGAAGTTGCCCTTGCCGACCTGAAGGGTGTTGGCGTCAGAGCGCGTGGCAAGTTCCTGCGTGGTCAGCGCCGTGTTGCCCGATCCGGCCTGGATCGTGCCGGAGAAGGATTCGGTGCTGCCGGCAATCTGCTGGCTGAAGGCAAAGTTGCCCGCTGCCGTATCATCGCCATTCAGCTGGATGATGCCGGTTTCATTCAATCCGCCGCCGGCAGCGTCAGTTCCATCCTGAACGTTGCGGGCAAGGTTGTTGAAGCCGCCCTGGAAAATCGCGGCGCGGTTTACGCCGGTCTGGCGGAACTGGTCGATGAAGTTGCTGCCGCCGAACTGGGCGAGACCGGCAATGTTTCCGCCGTCCTGCAGGAAGTCGTCGCCGATGAAGTTGTTCCAGCCGAGCTGCTCGACGCCAAGGAAGTTGGTACCCTTTTGTGCATCAGCCGGAGCGCCGTCTTCGGTCAGCGGCAGGAAGTGGTTGTTGACGCCGTGCTGGTAGATGAACGCAGCGTTGCCGTCGCCGCCCGTTGCTGCGACCTGCGAGAGATAGGCGAAGTTGCTGGTATCACGCTGGCCGATATAGCCGAAATTGCCTTCCTGCGCGAAAGCCGAGCCCGCCAGGGCTGCAACCGCAACGCCGGCCAGCAGCAGGGTCTGTCTACTTGAGTATTTCATAAGTGTCTCCCCATTAGCCTGCTCCGTGGACACGGTAGCCCCAAGCTAAGATTGATTAACAAAAATTTAATACCACTATCGAATGTCGCCAATCAAGACAGACAAAGCCAATTACTAAGTAATAGTTAATTCAGAAAAGATAAACACCCAGAAATGAGACAATAAAAACATAATAAAAAAACAAAAAATGGCCCGCAACTTCAGTTGCGAGCCATAACATTTACGTAATATTGGCTGAAAATTATTTCATATTACGAATCACGAAGTAGAGGCGACTGAAGGCTTCTTGTATTTTACATCGAAATCCTGAATCAGACTCTTCTCCTGAGACTTGTCCTGCAAGCCCCACAATCCCTGTCGCACGCCCTCGACAACCAGCGAATAAACCGCAAGCTCGATCCCTTCGCGCACGGCAAGGGAACCTGGGTCATTGCGCGACTGGCCGAGTTCGATTTCCAGCAGCTCCCCTGCCGTCACGAACTTGTAGGCGCCGCCCCGTATCTGAACGGAATAGACCTGCTTGGTCGTGGTTGTGGAGGCAAGGATTTCGCCGGTCTGCACGCTGACGGCGCGCAGGTTTACCGTCACGACGTCGGACCGATACTGCATGTCGCCGCCGATGCCGAGGTATTTCGCACCCGCGCCGCCGGTCAGTTCGTTGGAATCATATCCCACGATACCGCCTTCGAGAATGAGCCCCGCAAACCGAACCGGAGGAAGACCGCTAGGGCGGCCATAGGATTTTTGTGTGTTCTCGATCAGAGTCCGCTCTTGGACGAGGTTCTTCAAGCCGGTGCGCTCGACAACCCGGAACCAGTTTCCGCCACCGGTCTTCTTCAGTACGTCGATCAGCATTGCGCCCCCTCCCTGGGTAACGGCGCGGCTGTATTCGGCGAAGCTTTCGTTCGGCTTGGCCTGTCCCGTCAGGTCAGGAAAGTCATAGACGGCAACGTCCACCGGAGCAGCCGGCAAGGGAAGCCGCTTGACGCTTGACGTCGTTTTCGTCGGCGCCGTCAACGTCGCCGCCGGCGTGTCGAGTTGCTGTCCGGTCTGGCAGCCGGCAAGAATAACAGCCACCACGGACAGCGCAGCAATCTTAATTTTCATCTTTCCCCACCCGAGCATCTTTGAGAGATGCACTTTCCCTGCGCGGAACTTCTCATCAGACCCAGGTAGGATGATTAAGAAATACTGCAGAAATGCCCATAAATACACACGAAATATATCGTGCGTCATGGAAGAGATTGTCTACACAACAAACAACTCTTCGCAATGTCTCATTTTTGGGTGAAAATTTGTATGGTTACTTCTGTATCCGTAATGCACCACTTAGCCGTGGCAGCTGCCCGCTTTACTTTCGAACCGTGCCGCTGCCGACGGATGGCCAGTCACGGGCTTCGCCGGAGCGGATGACTGCGCTGGAGCCAGAGCCGACGGTCGGAATAAGCTGGGCTACAGACGAAACTCCCTCTACCACAGAAGCCTTTGTTTTTACGTTTTTTTCCTGCACGACGCGCGCTCTTGCCGGCGGTCGCGGTGCGCGCGGCTTTGCATCTGGAGGAACCTGGTCGACATAGACCGATCCGCCATTCGGTGGTGTCGCCTGGTTAACGAAAGCCTGCGCATATGCCCCATTGGGTAAATCCCCAAAGATGCAAATGTATCCGCAGGCCGCTGCAATTATTTGAGGGCGCATAATTCTCACCGTGATCCCGATTTTCTTTAAATGACAATAGAAATAAACGGGATGGAAATTTCAACCGGCATCTTTACTTTATTTGTGTTTTAATATCATGAAGGAGAAAACGTGTATTGAGCTTGGAGGATATCATGGCGCGTAGTGGCTCATCCGTTGCCGCGGTAGTATTGATCGCTGGCTTGGCTTCCTCTGTTGTTACGAATGCACAGGTTCAGTCGAACGCATCTGGTCCGATGTTTTCGACGCCCGCGTCGCGGTCCACGACCGGCGCACCGATTCTCAACAACCCTTCCGCTGCTCCGAACGGCGGTATCATCAATTCCGCTGGCGGCGGCGCAAGCGCCGGGACGTCAGCGGCAAAGCCAGCCGCTCGGACGGAAACTAAGTCAAAGGAGGCCGCCGAGCCCGAAACGGTTGCCGCTACAGAACGTTTCGGCACCTGGGAACTGCAATGCGAAGCCATCGCCGCGGCGAGCCGTGTCTGTCAGGTTTCCAGTCGTGTGACATCTCCAGACGGCAGCCAGGTCATTCTCGTCATGAGCCTCGCAAACGATGTCAGCGCCAATGTTACGCGCATGCAGATGGCGGTGCCGCTGGGCATAGCGCTTGCCGAAAAGGTCAATATCGCAGTGGCGCCGAATTACGAAACCTCGCTTTCTGTCAGTCGCTGCACGCCGCAGGGATGCCTAGTGGAGGGTGTCGTTGAGCCCGCTCTCAGCGCCGCTATGATAGACGGGGAGCAGGCGATTGTTTCGGTTGCCACGCCTGAAGGGAAGCGGATCCCGATCGCGTTGGGGCTGAAAGGCTTTTCCGCAGCCTTCGATGCCCTGAAGGCCAGTGAGGCTGCGATACGCTAGGTCTAAAATAGGCACTTACAGCCATCGCCACACGCTCACGGAGAGTGGCGATGGATGTTTATGTGCTGAGCATTTTACTTGTGAGTGCGGTAGGGCCGGGCTCAATGGAGCTGCTGGATGGGGCGCCTTTATGCTCGATCGAGCTGCTTCAGAGGCACCGCCAAGCTATGCGCCGCCACAACACGATCGATGATTGCAAGCTTTGCTGCCTGCAGATCGAGGAAGCTGGAAACGAATTCGCGCGACACCCACATTGTCGAGCGCCCTTTGGTTCCGCTCCAGCCAAGAATTCCAAGCTCTTCAGCCTGGTTGATCTTCCGGGCGGAATGTGAGCGCGACAGATTGAAGCCCGCCGTCAGCTCGGCGGCTGAAACAAGGCTGGTCGGAAGGCGGGCGCCTGTTTCAAGATCACCTTCCAGGGAAGCGACCAATCGCTCGGTCACCAGAAACCCGCTATTCATCCACATGAAATGAGCAAACGCGTGATGCGGATTGCGGATCGTATCGTCATGCAGAAGCCCGTTTGCGATTTCCGGTTGGAGAAAGGCGAGGGACGATGGAAGCGACGCTTGAAACCAAGCGACACGCTCTCTTCCGTCGAGCGTATCCAAGGTCCTCAGATGAAGTCCTATCCACCCGCTGATTGCCTCAAGCGTAGCCGGAGCCGGAGTTATGACGCGCATTCGCCTGTCATTCGGGTGCGGTTTTTGCGAGATCACTCCATATTGGGTCATCTCGTTCAGAAAGGCGGTAGCGGTGTTTTTGCTTGTTATCCCGTACTTCGTGACGTTCCTTGTGAAGCTTGCCGCGCTCAGCCCCTCCGCCGACGATCCCGTCAGGTTCTGAAAATGCAATGCCAGGCCGATATGCCCCATAAGCCAACGGTCTTGGCTCGAAAATATTGTCGCCAGCCTCGGCTGCTCCTGGTGGACGCCCAACAGATATCCAGACTGTTCCTTTATCATGGATAAAAAACAGGGATGCTGCCTTATCGCATTTGATGTCAATATATTTGATAAGTAATAACACATCGTCCAAATGGCGCAAATCAGGTTAACATGGTTAATATTTGACCAAATTTCGTAAAGATAAGCGTACAATCAAGACGTATATTGGGAATTGGTAAATTTCAAGTCCAGCCTAGAGCAATATTCGTACGTATTGGATTTATTCGCCTGAAAGATGAGTTGTCATTCAGGATTGGCGAAATTTCACCTTGAAGAACTGTTCTATGTCAATGCTGTATACGTATTTCCGATAAGATGACATGTGTTTCGGTCTTCGGCACGAAATATTTTCACTTCCAGCCGCTGTCAAACTTGGGAGGCAGTGGCGCGAGTTGACGCGCGCGTGTGCCGTCGAGGGGGGCTGTAAGGAGCTGACGCAATTGCTGCAACGTAGGCGCAAACTCCAGCCGGACGCATTGGTCATCTCTCTCGATCAGGTGCTGTCCGAAGTGAGTTAGCCTTCCGAGGGTTGACGGAACTTAAGCGGTGGTCTGACAGGGTACGGCGCAGCAGCGGCTATCTCAATCCTGTTGCGGTCGCTTCCGCGCATGATGAATCGTTATTTGAAATAATGGCAGACAAGGTGGATTCGAACCCACGGTACGCTTTCACGTACACACGCGTTCCAGGCGTGCGCCTTAAACCACTCGGCCACCTGTCCTTTAGAAGGTCTTGCGTCGTCTCCGAGGCAAAACATTGGAACGGCCGCGATATATACCGATGAATTTCCAGGGATCAACCGATATTTACAGAAATATTTCAGATTGGCGCCCTTTCCTCAAAAAAATAGCTGGAGAAGAGTTGCCGCCGATACAGTCCTGACCGGATTGAGATTTTTGCGCCAGCGCGGTCGATTGGATCAGCCTGGATTAGAGCCTAGTCAGCCCATCGACTTATTTCGTCATCGACGAAGAATCGGTCACCATTGCAACGATATGCTCGTGCGGAGACGCATGCGGATTTCTTCGGCTCGGCCAACGACTGTTTCGCGAATCAGCTGTTTAAATTCGGCTTCCCGTCGAAGGCGCCATATGCCCAAGGGCCGGATACGGCGCCCAACTATGATGATCTTGCAGGACGTCCACCGATGACGTTAAACAGCTTGGCTCTCGCTTCAACGATCAAGGGCCTCAGAGACGGGGCGATCGGGCTAAAAAAGCATCGTAAGCACGCCGACCGTTTTCTCAACTTGAACCCTCATGAGTTTTGGGCTTGCGTAGCTTTGGTCTCTTGTGGCTGATCGCTGTCCAACACTAACTGAAGTCTGGTTGGGACCACCAGGTATGGTCGGGAAGCGCCATTTGCTGTCATTCGCGATATTGAGCATCGCGTTTCCGTTTTGCCTTGCCCACCATGAGATATGTGGCCAGCGCAGCGGGCAGCGTCCGAAGCCAAGAGATCACGCAAACACCGGTAAGTAGCAATGCGATTGCAATAACGAAGCACTCTGCCGCGAGGGATGCCTAAATTCTTACCGCTCTCGCAACAAAGCTGCCTTCGAAAGAGCGTTTCCTGGGAAGGAGGGGCACCTACATCATGTTGTTTGCAATTATCGATAGTACAGGAGTGGGAGCCATCATTGCTTCGGGCTTCGGGTGTGGCGGTCAGAGCGCTGATGCGCCATGTGCGGACGTTGCGTTGCGCGGTGGTCGCCTTTATCCTTGCCAATGATAGGTTCTGGGACGCGATTACTTTGTGCAAGCCGTAGCGCCCGATGAGAAAAAAGGAGTGAGGCTATGGGAGTGGTAGCTGCCATTGTCTTTTTGTGCCTGGCATTCTGGTGGTTCGTCAACGCGAACAGAACAGCCATCACTTGGCTCGGGATGGTGATTTTTGCTTTAGGCCTTATTCCCATCGCTGCAATAACCAGCTTTCATCCATATATGCTGCTAGCCATAGGCCAGTCGCTTGTGACCTTTCCTCTCCTGCCAGTTGGCGTCGCGGTGATGGCGTTAGGCCAATATCTGCTAAAATCAAAACTTGAGAAGAAGATGTCGGACCCGGCTTGGCCGCCGGACAAGTAGCATCCCCGGCGGGGCATTGTGCCAGTCGAACAGTCTTGAGGCCGAGCTGCGTCGGCTGGAACGCCAGCAGCGGTCATGACGACCGCAAGCTTATCCGCAGGAACGGCCCAAACGATCGCTTCATCAGTTATAGAGATGATGCTCCGGGCGGATTTCTTCATCCCGTTCAAAAGTGCGTCGTAGAAATGGCTCTCAGTGGGTACCAAGCCGACCTACAAAGACGGGAGAGCCGTATGTGCTGCAGAAACCTCACGCGGTCGGCGCTTGTCGCCCGCTAGCTACGCAATAATCCTGACACCTGCATTCGGATAGTTCTCGCATGAACCAATGCAACCCCTTGGATCTCGCTGAAAGCGCACAAGCAGCCACTGACGTCGCCTATTTCGCAGAGAGTACGTTACGCCACGTGCATATACGTCTTATTCCGCCGCCTGAATTGCGCCGGATCGAATGGGCGTGCCTGTCGGGAAAGATGTTCGTTTGAATGTCCCTGACGATCGCTCTGACATCGCCCGCGGGCGCCACCAGATCGGTAAACCAGAGATAATGGCCGGAATTCCATTCATCGGGGGGAGGGTTGGTTCCCTTTTCGCGCAGGGCACGATGGTGCTCTTCGTTGACGAGGGCCCAGGTGACGAATGCGCCAGGTCTCCCCCCTTCATCGAGATAGATCTTGAACTGGCGCGCGTCCAATGGGGGGATGAGATAACTGCCTAACTGGTCCACGCTGTAGGTGCGATAGTGGGAATCGAGCGAGATCGCGACCATCATTCCGAAAAGCTCAAAGAAACCATACCGGCGGCCTTCTGGCGCGCCTTCGACGAACGTCATTAAATGCTCCAATCCTGATGTAATTACCGCATCGGGCAGCTTCCGGGCTCTCCGCAAACAAAGTGCCCAAACGGTGCAAAGTGACAATTGCTCGGAACTTTACAAGGCCGAATGACTTTATCCGGCGTGGTGCAACTTTAAGTGCATCATATCGATAACCAAACTGGAATTACGCTTACATTACTGAAGAGGAGAAAAGAATGGGAAGCGGAAACTCAAGTGGTGGTGGCGATAATGTCAACCAGCGAGACAAGACCAACCGGCTTGGCAATAACCGTGATGGCCTGACCGACATGGGGAGAAGCGCAAGAGATCGCGACCCCGACGGGTATTTCGGTGGAAACGACCACGCCTGGAGCTCATTGAACGGCAACAGCTGCGGCAGTTGCCATTCGAGTGATCCCGGCAGATTTTCGCAAGGCGGTTTTGACGGCGGGAGATAATTTTAATCTCGTCGTGGTGTCCGGGCGGTCTATCTGCCCGGGCGCTGCCAGGAGGCCACGACCATCGTAAGAAAAAAATTGATACTCATCCTAGGCGCCGCCATTGGCGTGGCGCTCTTGGCCGGAGCGGCATTTCATCTCAATTCGGCCAGATCCAGTTACAATCGTTATGTTGACCTCGCGCTGTTCGAAAACGGCGTGAAGATCAACCTCATCGGCGCCAGCTCCTTTTCGCGCAATCAGGAGGCCGGCGTCATCGAAGTGGGCATCGACGCGGATTCGTCTGAGGAGAGCAAGTCCTTCGTTCGGTCCGCATACGGCTTCCTTGCTTCGCTCAGCGGGCGAACGCTCAACGTGACCGACGCAACCGCAAACCTGTTCGGACAGAGCCGATCTGTCTATGTGGCCTCGCCTTCAAGGAGCCTGCAAAACGGCGTGGATGACTTCGTGCAGAAACTGAGAAATTCCGCCCAGCAGACGTTTCCCAATGAGCGCGCCGGCGAATTCTGGGCATACCTGTCGTCGACCGTCGGAAAGTTCAACGGCGCGCCGTTTTTCTTCAACTCGGAATTCGCCGGCATCGACTTCGATAATGTGATCAAGAATGCGGCGCAGCACAGGCTCGCCAATACGAAGATAGAGCACTCCGTCGTCTACGTGAACACGCCGTTCCTGGAAGGCCGGTCCGCGTCGGAAAACCAGATGTTCACCAACTACGTGGCGCTGCAAGAAATCTTCCAGGATTACAACCTGGCATCCGATGTTAATGACCCAGAGTTCAAGCTGAAGACCATTCTCTACGACCACGACGAGGCTCTGGGAAATCTGACGGGCGCGCAAAGACGAGACGAATTGCGGAAGAATGCAGCAACCGGCCTTTGCTTGTTCGATGTCATGCTGACCAAACAGCTTGGTCAAAACGCAGGCAATGCTCCCGCGCCGGTCGGCATCATCGCTTTCTTGTCGCTTCAGGTTTCAGCTTACTACCACCGCTGGAGTGGTGACGACGATCTGTTCGACAGGCGCTGTTGGTAACATTCGATTTCTTGCCGAGGAGGCAATGATGGAGGCAGAAATGATCAATATCACCGCTCCGCTCATCACGCTGTCCTTGTATATCCTCATCTGGGAGAAGCTGCCCTATTGGGGCACCTGGTTCAACGCTCTTCTCGACCGAAGCCCCCGCTGGGTACGGGTACTTTACGCGCAATGGCGATGCCCGTTCTGCGTTGCCTTCTGGATTGCCCTCCTGCTCCGTTTCCTCTTGGGCCTGTCTACGCTCCCGGACCTCCAAGTGATGGCCTCAAACGAGGGGTGGCCGATCCGGATCCTGATCGTCTTCTTCGACTGCCTGAGTTGCGCAACGCTCGTCTACATTGGCCAACTGCTGATAAGCGCCGTCCTCGCATCTACCCTCAGGGGCTATGAGTTGCGCGCCGATTACCAGCGCAGGCTTTTGCTCCGTCCATCCTCCGGCAACACCACTCCGCCTGTTCAGGATCCCTCACCGTAGTTTTCTCAGGGCGTGAAAATGCAGCACACCAAGGCCGAGGTTCCCCTTAAATGGTTCGCCGATGCGATATGGAATTATCGTGCAATCTACGCCGAATTGCTGGGACTGGCGATCTGCCTAAGGCTGATCGCGCTCGTCGAGCCTTTTATCTTTCAGGTGATCATCGACCGCGTTCTCCCTTTTCAGCGTGAGACGACCCTTACGGTCGTGCTGTTGATCTTCACGGCGGTCAGCCTGTTCCAGGTGGGGTTCCAGATTCTCTCCGGCTATCTGGGTATCGTCGGATCCAACCGCGTTACCCAGGAGCTCGGAGGGCGGATATTCCAGCACCTTTTCAGCCTGCCATATTCCTACTTCAGGAAATGGAACATCGGCGAAACGCTCTCACGTCTGTCGGAGACCGATACCATCCGGAACTTCCTGATCGCCGCGACCGCCGGGGTGTTCCTGGATGTTCTTTTCGTCGCCATCTATCTCGCGGTGCTCTTTTCGCTCTCTTCGCAGCTGACCTGGCTGATTATTGCAGCCCTGCCTGTGCAGGCCGCCGTCTATTTCCTGTTTGGCCCGTTTCTGCGACGGCATCTGCGTGCCCGCTTCGATGCCTCCGCCCGTCACCAGTCGAAAATGGTGGAATCGCTGACTGGAATCGCGACCGTCAAGGCACTTGGCGCAGAAAGACAGGCCATCGATCAGCTGAATGCGACGTTGACGCGATTGCTCGCCACGGGACTGAACGCCGGAAAGATCGACATCTACTCGGCCCAACTGAATTTCATCGTCAACCGCGGCCTGACGATCATCATTCTGCTGATCGGTTCCCAGCTTGTCTTCGCGGGAAGCCTCACGCTCGGCCAACTGGTGGCCTTCTATCTCATCTCCGACAAGGTGCTCGGCCCGATCGCGACCTTCTCCGAATTGTGGGAACGCTGGCAGAATGCAAGGGTTTCGCGGCAACGACTGGCAGACGTGCTCAACGCGCCGGTGGAGCCGTTCCGCACTTTGCCCAAACTCCCCGAGAACTTGAAGCCGAGCCTCACTCTGTCTTCGGTGTCGTTCAGCTATGTGGAAGGCGTACCGGTTCTCAAGGACTTCGTCTTCCATGCCGAAGGCTGCAGTCTGAACCTTGTTGTCGGTCCATCCGGAACGGGCAAGTCCACCTTCGGTCGGCTTGCCTCCGGCCTCGAAATTCCCTCGAAAGGCAGCGTCGCGATCGACGGGCTGAACCTGCAGCACTACGATCCGCATGACGTACGTGCCAAGATCGCATACGTCCCGCAGGAGGCCTATCTCTTCGACGGCTCGATACTCAGCAATCTGCAGATGGCCTCGAGCGATGTCGGAGATGATGAGATCAGAGCAGCCCTCAAGGCCGCGGCCGCGCAGGAGATCATCGATTCTCTTCCCAACGGCCTCCATACGGAAGTCGGGGAACGGGGGAGCTCGCTGTCCGGCGGTCAGCGGCAGAGACTGGCGATCGCCAGAAGTATCCTCACCCAGCCAAAGATCCTCATCCTGGACGAACCGACCAGTGCCGTCGACAATGACACCCAGGCAAGGCTGGCGGACGAGTTCGCCAGCCTGAGCTCCAGCATCACGATCATTATCATTACTCACAGGCCGCAGGCATTCGCCAATCCCAGCCAGATAGTCGAGTTCCACTGACATGCGAACCCAGGAAACGCAGCCGTCTGTCTCGCCAACCCTGCACATGACGGTGCTTCTGCTGATCATGGCCTTCGTCACGGCCCTTGTCCTGGCCTTCGTCATGAAGATCGAGATCACCGCCAGGGGAAAGGGGAGGATCGTGCCCCTGACGCGGGTCCAGCAGATCCAGCCGGACGCCCCCGGCAAGGTCGTGGCCATCCACGTCAAGAACGGCGATCGCGTGACCGCCAACAGCGTCCTTATTGAATTCGACCCCACCCAGGCCGCCGCCGAGTTCTCGACGCTTTCCCGGGAAATGAGACATCTCGAGATCGAGCGTTTCCGTCTCAAGGCTCTGACGGAGTTTATCGACAGATTGGCCACGGACGATGATGCGGACATAGACACGGCGCTGCGGGAGTTCACAAACGACAGCGCCTCCACCCGGGAACTCAGTTATTTCCAGGAACAGAGAAGCCTGCTGGCGGCCGAAGTCGGCGAGTTGAAGGACAAGGTTCAGCAGCAGGTCGCAAGACGGGACGAAAATCTGAAGTCGCAGGCCGTCAGCCGCGCGAATATCGAACAGATAGAAGCGTCCCTGCCGATCAGGCAAGAGCGCCTCAAGACGTCGGAGCAGTTGAAGCAGCAAGGTGCAGCCAGCGGAACCTCCTATCTCAACTATCTTGAGGAATTCGTCACGTTGCAGAAGCAGATCGCCATCCGCCGCAGTGAGCTGGAGGAAAAGGCTTCGCAGCTAAATCGCTTTTCTTCCGAAAGAAGCGAGCTGCTTTCCAGCAATCTCAGCCGCAGCAGGCAAAGGCGAGCGGAGATCGAGAGCCGCATGCTGGCCGCGACGGAGGAGCTTCGGGTTGCCGATCTGAACCTGAAGAACAAGACGCTCACCGCACCGGTCGACGGCATCGTCGATGGTCTGAACGTCCACACGATCGGCGGCGTGTCGGATACCGGCGATGAACTCATGCGCATCGTCCCGAATACGGCCGGCGTCGAATTGGAGGCCGTGTTCGCAAACGAGGATATCGGCTTTCTGCAGGTGGGGCAGGCCGCCAAGCTCAATATGGCGGCGTTTCCCGCCGAACGCTTCGGTTTCCTGTCCGGTAAGGTGACTTATGTCTCTGCCGATGCGGTTCAGCAGCCGGAAGACAAATGGGGCTATGTCGTGAGGTTCAGTCTGGACGAAACCTATCTGGATGTCGCGGGTTCGAGGTATCTTTTACAGCCGGGCATGACCGCATCCATCGACGTCGTGACCGGGGAACGGCCCCTGATCGAATATTTCTTCGCCCCGATAGTCGAGTCGGTTCAGGGAAGCCTCGGTGAGCGGTAGCCGTGAGCTGTTAGTCCCGAAACGCTCTGGCGAATTGGCCCGGACACTCTGCGTCAATCGCCTGGGCCTCCCTGGACCTGAAACGGTTTCAGCATGAGCTGGGCCAAGCTGGAAGCCGATTGCGTGATACACCCTGGCCTGACGCCTAAAAGGATTCCGGCATATTGTTGCCACCAATCCAGCAGAATTGAACGAACGGAAAACGAAAGTTGTCAAACAGGCGGTTTGAAACGGTCGATTTGAAAAATGCATAAGCCTGAGAAAACGTGG
Organism: Pseudomonadota bacterium; assembly: GCA_023451735.1. Taxonomy (GTDB): domain Bacteria; phylum Pseudomonadota; class Alphaproteobacteria; order Rhizobiales; family Rhizobiaceae; genus Neorhizobium. Next base: position 96,302 of record JAEXYH010000044.1, read on the forward strand.
AAAACCTGTCGTGCAAGGCATTTAAATGGTGCCCGGAGGCGGATTTGAACCACCGACACGCGGATTTTCAATCCGCTGCTCTACCAACTGAGCTATCCGGGCATCCAGGCTTCAAGCCTTCCGGTCTGTACCGGCAGGGGCGTAACCCCCGGAAGCGAGCGGGGTTATAACATCTTGTTCGGCCATGTCCAGCACCCCACGCGACTTTTTTGACAGGTTTGCAAAAATTAAAAATTCTCCTGCAAAATCAGTTGGAAATCTGTCCGCTGCGGCAGAACAGCGAGTTTGTCGTTGTGGGTATCCGCCGGTTTCGAGCAACAGCAGGCTTCGATTTCACCGTCCGCGGAAAAGTGCAGGGCTGCCTGCCCGGGTTTGGCGGCTTATTTTCGGAATTGAGCGCGACCAGCCGGCGGTAAAAGCCCCGCATGTGAACTGACGTTATTGCCTACTTACACACGTGTAGGCGCTCGCCCTTAAGCGGGGCGAGCAAAAGTGTGGCTACGATTGCCAGGTGACACGTTCTACTCTCGTCCGTCCCGATCGTCATCCGCCTTGCTCTCGTCGTCCGCCACTGGAATGGCGTAGGAGCCTTTCAGCCAGCGCGACAGGTCGAGCGTGCGGCAGCGCTCGGAGCAGAAGGGGTAATCTTCCCGCGAAGAGGGCTTGCCGCATTCCGGGCAGGGCCGGGCTTTTCTGAGCGGCTCGACCTTGCCGCCCGTCTTGATCGGTTCGGATGTCACAGGAGCAACTCCTTTTCTGTAAATCATCGAATGAGCCGGCAAAGCAGCGAGCTGCGCCGGACAGGCGCATGATCAGGCCTCAGGCCAACCCTGTGCCACATCAAAGCCTTCGCCGGCGAGAAGGGTCGTCACGTCATAGAGCGGCAGCCCGACGACATTGGTGTAGGAGCCAACCAGCTTCTGCACGAAGGCGCCGGCAATACCCTGGATGGCATAGGCGCCCGCCTTGCCGCGCCACTGGCCCGACGCGATGTAGTTTTCGATCTCGCGGGTCGAGAGCCGCTTGAAGCGGACTTTCGTTTCGACAACTTTCTGCCGGAACTGTCCGCCGGGGGTGACTAGGCATATGCCGGTATAGACCCAATGGCCACGGCCCGAGAGAAGATGCAGCGCAGCCGATGCTTCTTCCGTGTACTCGGTCTTTTCAAGGATACGGCGGCCGACGGCAACGACCGTATCGGCGGACAAAATGTAGCTGTGTCGCCATGCCGGGTCGTCCTTGATCGCGCGATAGGCGGCCTCCGCCTTCTCGCTCGACAGCCGACGCGCGAGCGAGCGGGGATGCTCGGCACGCTTCGGCGTTTCGTCTATATCCATCGGCATCAGCCGGGCAGGCTCAATGCCCACCTGGTTGAGGAGGTCCAGGCGGCGTGGCGAACCCGATGCCAGTATCAGCTTTTGCTCAAGCGCCATTTCAGGCCTTATCCTGCCGAAATTACTTGAAGCGGTATGTAATACGGCCCTTGGTCAGGTCGTAAGGTGTCATTTCGACCAAAACCTTGTCGCCCGCGAGAACGCGGATACGGTTCTTGCGCATGCGGCCTGCCGTGTGGGCAATGATCTCGTGCTCGTTTTCGAGCTTCACCCGGAAGGTCGCATTCGGCAGCAGTTCCGTGACGACGCCCGGAAATTCGAGGACTTCTTCTTTAGCCATGTATCGGTTTTCTTTCTGTGTAAGGTCGGGCAGGCAGGAATTTTCGTCCGCCGCCTCGAAATTTGCGCGGAAACTACACAATCGCGTCCGGTTTGTGAACCACGCCTAATAGCTATTCTTTTGCATGCACAATTTCGCCGTTCAGCCGCTTGCCGGCGGTGCGCGCCGAATGGGTTTCATCCGCTTGTCGATCAGCTTCCACAGGTGGTCCCGCACCTGGCGATAGGCATCCAGTCGCTGCTCCCGCGTTCCCGTCACCACCGTTGGGTCCATGGTCGGCCAGTAGACCACATCCACGGCATGCGAGCGGGTCAGCTCCAATGCCGTGTGATGCGCTTCCGGCGCCAGTGTGACGATCAGATCGAAGAAGTCGTCTTCGATCTCCTCCAGCGTCCTCGGTTTGTGCGGGCGCTTGTGATTGAGGGAAAGCCCCACTTCTTCCAGCACGACATCGACAAAGGGATCAGGCTCGCCGGAACGGACGCCGGCGGACTGTATGTAGATATCGGGTTGCAGCAGGCTTTTTGCAATGGCTTCCGCCATCGGCGATCGGATCGAGTTCTGTCCGCACATGAACAGGATCGCCGTCGGAATGCCGATCTCCTGTTTGCGGTTCGGTGCGTCGGCGGTCATCTCAGCCGCGCCAGTAGAGAACGCAGACAAGCGTGAAGAGCCGCCGGGCGGTGTCGAAGTCGACGCCGATCTTGCCATCCAGCCGGTCCATCAGGGTCTGCGAACCTTCGTTATGGATGCCGCGACGGCCCATGTCGATCGCTTCGATGCGGGATGGCGTTGCGGTCTTGATCGCCTCGTAATAGCTCTCGCAGACCATGAAATAGTCCTTGATGATCCGCCGGAACGGCGTGAGCGACAGGATGTGTGTGGCGACATCCTGGTCCGTTTCCGTTGTGATCGTCAGCACCAGCCGCGCATTGACCAGCGAAAGCCGAAGCTTGTAAGGCCCGCCCGCATGGCCAAGCGGCGTAAACGAGTTTTCCTCGACGAGATCGAAGATCGCGACCGCGCGCTCATGCTCCACGTCAGGGGTGGAACGCCCGATCGAGTCGTCCAGAACGACATCGCAGAGACGAAACTCCCCGTGGGCCATCCGTCAATCTCCGGGGTTGAGGCGAATGGAAACGGAACGGGCATGCCCGTCCAGCCCTTCGGATTTCGCCAGCGTGATTGCCGCCGGCGCAAGCTGCCGCAGCTGTTCAGCGCCTAAGCGCAGGATCGACGAGCGCTTGACGAAGTCGAGCACGCCGAGGCCGGAGGAGAACCGGGCCGAACGCGCCGTCGGCAGGACGTGGTTCGATCCGCCGACATAATCGCCGATCACTTCCGGCGTATGGCGGCCGATGAAGATGGCGCCTGCATTGATAATGCCGGGCAGAAGCGCATCTGGATCGGCAACCGCAAGCTCCAGATGTTCGGCAGCGATGCGATTGGCGAGCGGCAGGGCCTTCTCGAAATTCTCGACCAGAATGACGGCACCGAAATCGCGCCAGCTTGCGGTGGCGATCTCGGTGCGTGACAAGGTCGTCAACTGCCGTTCGACAGCGGCCTCGACCGCTCGACCGAAATCGGCGTTATCGGTCATCAGGATCGACTGGGCGCCGGCATCATGTTCGGCCTGGGCCAGAAGATCGGCAGCGATCCAGTCAGGGTCGTTCTCCCTGTCGGCGATGACGAGAACTTCGGACGGTCCGGCAATCATGTCGATGCCAACCGTGCCGAACACCTGGCGCTTGGCGGCGGCCACATAGGCATTGCCGGGGCCGACGATCTTGGCCACGGGTGCGATCGTCCCTGTACCATAGGCAAGCGCTGCGACGGCCTGAGCACCGCCGACGCGGTAGATCTCTGTGACGCCGGCGATGCGGGCGGCAGCCAGTACGGCCGGATTGATCCTGCCGCCGCCGGCCGGTACGACCATCACGACGCGCGGCACGCCGGCAACCCTGGCCGGCACGGCATTCATCAGGACGGAGCTTGGATAGCTTGCTGTACCGCCCGGCACATAAAGACCGACGGCTTCGATTGCGGTCCAGCGGGAACCGAGGCCGACGCCGATCGCATCCTCGTAGATGTCATCCTTCGGCATCTGGCGGGCATGGTGTTTTTCGATACGCTCGGCGGCGAATTTCAGCGCGTCGATGACGGCCGGATCGGTAGCGGCCAAGGCGGCATCGACCTCGTCTTCGGAAATGCGAATACCGGTCTTCGCCAGATCGACACCGTCGAAGCGCGATGAATAATCGATCAATGCGTCATCGCCGCGGGCGCGCACGTCATCGATAATGGCCTTGACCACGGCATTGACGTCTTCCGAGACCTCGCGTTTGGTCGATAGAAACGCCTTGAACTGCGCTTCGAAATCATCGGATGTCTGTTCAAGCCAGAGTGCCACGCGGGTCGTCCTTCCAGGTCCATGCCGTCATCAGGCCGGACACACCCACATGTCGTCAGGGATGGCGCGGCCTTGTTGGGGTTTCCCACGCGCCGCCGATATCTGCAAGTGCGACTTCAATGCATTCGACATCCAATTCGATCGCGGCATTGCCGGAAAGCACCAGTTCGATCGTGCCGTCAGGGCCGTCGCCTTTCTGGGCAAAACGGATTGCCAGAAGCGAGAGCACATCTTCCTTACGGTTGCGGTCGATGCCATTGGATCGAACGGCTTCAACGCGCTTCAACACCAGCGCTGCGCGATGACGCTCGAAGCCTTTTCGCTTGCCTTCTGCCGCAGCCCAATCGAAGCGATTGGCAGCGAGCGAAAATGTTCTTTCCGTCGCCGACCATCGCACATCGCCAAGCTTGAAGACTGCATCCTGCATATGGGCGGATACGACGCCCAGATCATCCGTATCAAGAGCTAGAAGCTTCAGCTCGGTCATGCGTTTCGTCCATCCTTGCACCGCCTTGGGCGGCTGTTGTTCCATGATCAGGAGATAGGATGGCTGATTGCGCTAAGCAACCGCACCGGCGAACTCTTCGCCGCGATCGATGGGGATAGGAGGAATTTCTGCCGGCGGGCGCCTCAGGTCAGATCCGCGAGAACCGCCTCGTGACCTGAAGGCCGTAATGCCCGGTTGGTCTTGACGATTGTGTGGATGAGCGCGTCGTCATCGCGAATGCCAAGTTGGTAGAAGCGGATCGCCATGGCTGCCAGCCGTTCGGCGGCCGGATCATGACGTGACATGCAGGCGATATAGCGTGCCGTCTCGAAGATCGTCTGCAGTCGCTCCAGCTCGTCGGGGCCGATCGGTTCGTATGCCGCTGCCGTCTTGGACATTTTCATCCCTTGCTTCCCCAAGCATCGTTCTTTTAGCACTACCTAATAGATGCGTGTTTCTCCCGAATGGGAAAGCCTGAATGAAAGATGGCGTTAGCAGAGAGTAAATATCGGCGCCGGACCGGATCTTGTCCGGGAAGTGCATCATCTCCTACATGGGATAGGCATATCGTATCAGTCAGACGGCAGGAGAAGATGGATCCGGGTTTCTTCGAACGTGATGCCACGATTGTGGCACCTGAACTGATCGGCGCGGAAGTTTATGTCGATGGTGCGGGCGGTATCATCGTGGAGACCGAGGCCTATGAGCCTGACGATCCTGCCTCGCACAGTTATCGCGGCCAGAACCTCAGGAACCGCGCAATGTTCGGCCCGGCAGGCCATGCCTATGTCTATCGGTCCTACGGCATTCACTGGTGCCTGAATTTTGTATGCCGGCCGGGCAGCGCGGTTCTGATCCGCGCCATCCAACCGCTCTCAGGTCTCACGGACATGGAATTCCGGCGGGGTCGCGACGATCCGCTTCTGTTGTGCTCCGGGCCTGGCCGGCTTTGCCAGGCGCTCGGCATAACCATCGATCACGACGGAATGTCCCTGTTCGAGCAGCCATTCAGTGTGAAAGCCTCCGGCGTGCCGACACTTGTCACGACCGGCCCCCGGATCGGGATATCTCAAGCCATCGACCATCCCTGGCGCTTCGGTCTCCAGGGATCGGTCTATGTCAGCAAGCGTTTTCCCGGCTGAAGCATTCAGCGGCGGCCGAGCAGGCTGAGCAGCCCGCCGGTCGCAAGTCCGAGCAACACGCTGCCGGCTGCCAGTAGCAGGGCATAGGACATGATATTGTCCGACAGCCAATTGGCGGTGATCAGCCTTGCATTGCTGAAGCTCAGGTTCTGCGTCGGCATGAAACGGAACCAACTGACCGGGACGCTGCCCATCTCGTCCTCCGCCCCGCTGTAAACCGCGATCCGCCCGCTCATCTTTTCCCATTCCTTGCGCGCGGAAATTTCATGCATGCCTTCGTTCAGCTGGGTGGCGTCCGGGGCCAGAACGGCGGTCCAGGTTCCCTGTCCCGTCGGATCGCTTTCCTGGGCAACGATGAGATGGGCCGATTTCGGCGGTTTGTAGAGCTCGTCAGTGGGCGGCGCGAAGCGCAGGGCAGAAAGCGACAGGTCGTAATTGTCCTTCGCCCACTCGCTCAGTTCTTCGAGTTGCCGGCTGAAGAAGTTGCTATCGGAGCGCTGCTGCCAGTCCTGCAGGCTGATGCCGGAGGGCGTGACAGTCTGCGGTGCTATATCCGGGCTCCAACTGTTGCGGCTGTCCTGATCGATCTTGAGTTGGGAAAGTACGTTGAGCGGCATTTCCGAAATGCCACCGACGAAGATCGCATTGCGCTCTGCCATCCGGGCTGCCGAAATCGTCACGTTGAGCGGGATCACCCGATGCGATGCGCTGGCGATCTTGCCGGCGAAGGTGGCGGCAGCCGAAAGGGTATCCTCGTCGATCCGACCGAGAAACAGCGATACCGGCTCCTGCCCGAGAAAATAGGGAAAGCCAATGCCCGCGGTTGCCGCGACGTTCGGAACCTGGGCGATGCGCGCAAAGTCCGGCATGTGAAACTGCGATGTGCCGAAGATTGCAAAACGTGGCTTCTCTTCGCTACTTGCACCAGGTGCGCAGGACGCGTCGGCGGCCGTACGCAACGCAGCCTCGACGGTGATCGTGTTCACGCCGGGCCGGAAGTGCCGCAGCGTCAGCTTTATCGGAAGATGCCGCAGGATCGCGCCGCCTGCCGAGGTAATCGGTACGGTGGACGCGATGTTTCCGTTGACGAAGATATCGAGATGGCTTCCCGGCAGAACGTCCGGCGTATAGGCGGCATCGAGCAGGATACGCGCCTCGCCATAGGCATTGGCGTAGAAATCCGCCGGGACGCCGATCGTGAAGCTGGTTCTGAACAGACGACCGGTAAACTCCTGGCTGCTCACCCCGAGCGCTGAGAAGTCGAGCACCGTGTCGGAAAACAGCAGCGGCGTATCCATACCGCGCCAGTTTTCCGTTGAGAGCATGTTGAGCCGTTGTACCGAGCGACCATCGAGCGAGGTCACGAAGCTATCAACGAGGTTGTCGATCGAAGGCCAGCTTGGGCCTGACAGCACGAGAGAGGAAACGCCGTTGCTGCCGGGATAATCGACGAAACTTGCTGCTGCCGAGCTGTTGGTCGAGGGAGCAAATTGGGGGAGCGCCGTTCTGAGTTCTTCGGCCGTGCCGATAAAGACCGCCACTTCGCCGGGCTGGATCTCGCCACCCGCCTGCCTGCTAAAGGTAAACGACTGGTTGGGCATTCCGGCAAGCAGGGCAAGTCCTTGCCCAAGCCGCATCAGCGTGTCGGTCGCGCCAAGCTGATCGAGTGCCGGCGCGATGATCCGGAAGCGGGTATTGCCCTTGCCGTCTACGCCAATGGCTCTCAGGTCATCCAGTGTGCCCAGACGCCGCTCGTTGGCGCCGTCGAAAGACAGGTAGGTCTTGGATGGGTCCACATCTGTCCAGAGTTCATAGGTGGACTCGATCGTGCAGTCGGTACGGTGGCGCTGGCTGGTGCCGAAGCGAACCATGTTGCCACCTGCCTTCAGCAGTCCGACCGGGATTTCGAAGACCCGTTCGGCGGGTTGCTCGGCCGAGGCAATCGGTTCGGCGGCAACGACGACATCGTTGATCGTGATGGTAAGTTTGGACGTTTCCGGCGCGACAAAGATAGAGTTCTGATAGGCGATATGCAGTTTTGCCGCGCGCCCGGCCTGGTCGGCTGTCAGATAGACGGACCACGAACGCTGCTCGATCTCGCCATTCAGGCGCATATCCGCAAATGGAAGCAGATAGCGACGTGTCTGGTCGACGGAACCGGTTGCTGCTGTCTGCACCGGACGAGTCGACGCCGGGGAGGCGGCCGATGATGGCGGCTGGGCACTCCATTGAGGCGGCGCCATTTGCCGCGCAGGTGGCACGGCCGGCCTCGCAATCGGGGGAGTAGGAGCTGGGGATGGAGCTCTGCTCGCCGGCGCCGGCTGGACGGGAGCGGGGCGGACCGGTGCTGGCGCAGAGGGCGGCGGAGTTTCCTGAATGCCGCGGTCACGACGTTCCGTGCCCATGTCGAACGGTGATGCGCCCTGCTGGGCAAGAGCCGGAGTGGCTGCGCAGGCGACGAGGGCGAGGAGGATGAGCTTGTTCATGTCGATCTCCTAGCCTTTTTCTGCACTGCGCGACTTGCCGAGATCCCGCATAAGGTAACCGAGACCTCGGCTTGTCTGGTAGACAGAAAGCCACAGGAACCACAACGTGCCGCGAAGCAGGCCCGGATTGTTGCGGCGGGCTGTCTGGAACTGGGTCCACTGGGCGGAGTTGGCGAACATCAGGTCGGCGATCAGGCGGTGATCGAGGGCCTTTTGCGGCAGATAGCGGCAGCCGACCGACGTCACATCTCCCGTGCGGTCGAAATTGCGGATATCGACGGGCAGTTCGCTGGTGGGCAGATCGCTGAACGGCTGGAAGCGGATATAGCCCACCGTATCCTTTGCGATGCCCGTTGCGCCTTCCGTGTAGACCTCAAGCTGGGCGCCATGCACGGAAACGTTGTTGATCGTCGCTGTGTACCATTTTCCATCGATACCGAACTCGCAGCGCCGGCTGATTTTGACGCGACGCGAAGCCTGGCGTTCGCCGCGTTCGGAGACCACGCCGAGCGCACAGCCGGCAATGATGATGTTAAGCAGGTTCCACCCGCCGACAACCAGTGTCACGTCGGCCTTGAACGGCTCGGTATAGACCTTGTAGACGCTCATCGCGAAGGCAACGATCAGGATGAAGAAGATCACGAAGAAGGGCCGGCTGACTTCCGAAAGACGGCTGACCGAAACGGATTCGTCCTTCGCCGTGACCTTGAAGGTCGGCTTGCGCGGATTGAGCATGACCGAGATGACGGCAGGCAGCAGGTGTACCGTCTGCACATATTCATAAAGCTCCGAAATCCATGGCCAACGGAACGATCCGTAAAGATAGTTCTGCATCATCATGTTCACCGCCATATAGGTCAGCGAATAGACGAGGAACTCGCCGCCGGACGAGGTGAAGATTTCCAGATCGAAGAAGATGTAGAACAAGGGCGCGAACAGAAAGATCGTCCGCGGGAAGGGGAACAGCCAGAACAGCGTCGACGACATGTAGCAGAAGCGCTGGGCAAGCGAGAGACCGCGTTTCAGCGGCGGAAAGCGGAAGCGCAGGATCTGCATCATGCCCTGTGCCCAGCGCGAGCGCTGGCCGATGAAGCTGGCAAAGGTCGCCGGCTGCAGGCCCGCGATCAGCGGACGGTCGACATAGATGCTGTTCCAGCCAAGGCCGTGCAGGTCGAGCGCCGTCTCGCAATCCTCGGTAATGCTGACACCGGAAAAGCCGTTGGAGACTTCCAGTGCCTTGCGGTTCAACACGGCTGCCGATCCGCAGAAGAATGACGCATTCCACTTGTCCAGACCGCGCTGGATAATGCCGTAGAACATCTCGTTTTCGCTCGGCATCTTTTCAAACGTCTGCAGGTTGCGTTCGACCGGGTCCGGATTGAGAAAGAAGTGCGGTGTCTGGACGAGAAAGAGTTTCTGATCCTTCTCGAAGTAATGCACGGTTTCCAGCAGAAAGTCGCGCGTCGGCGCGTGGTCGGCATCGAAGACCGCGATCAGGTCGCCGGTCGAATGGGCAAGTCCGTTGTTGAGGTTGCCGGCCTTGGCGTGTTCGTTGCGCTCGCGGGTAAGGTAGTTCACCCCCATGTCTTCGCAGAGCTGCTTCAGTTTCGCGTGACGGGCCTCGGCTGCACGCGCGTCGGCGACATTGCTCGCCCTGCGCTTCTGCACCGTGCCGCCGTCGTCGAGCAGCCAGACGGTCAGCTTTTCCGGCGGATAGTCCATGTTGCGGGCAGCGGCCAGCGTGTTGGCCAGAAGCTGTTCGTCCTCGTTATAGCTCGGCACGAAGACATCGACTGTCGGCAGGTTGTCATCGCTGCTGGACCGGCTGCTCGGACGCGCCGGCGGCAACGGCATGGCGACGACGAACAGGCTGAGCGACAGCATCAGCACGCTGTACATCTCGGCGAGATAAACCAGCATGCCGGGAATGAAGTTTTCGAGCTGGTTGATCGGCGGCAGCGTGCTCGTGGTGCGCCAGTAGACATACCGCAGTACCATGCCCGTACCGAAGGCGAGCGCCACCAGCCGCCATTTTCCGCCGACGTCCAGAAGCTTGATAATCGCCATGACGGTGACGATGAGGATGCTCGCTATCAACTGCGTGCGCGTATTGATCGGCAAGGTCACCAGAAGGATGATCATGACCGTGGCAACGGCCCAGATGACGCCTGAATATAGTGTCCTCATGGCGGACTACCTCGATGAGAGCCGGAGACGGACAACAGGATCAGCGGCAGACAACGTCTGCTCCGTCGGTTGCCATGGTACAGGATGGAGACGGGACGGTAACCCTTTGGGTAGCCGGTGCCGTTGTGCCGGATGACGACGGAGCCGCGGCATAACCGTTAGAGGGCTGCCCGGTGACCGACGAATAACCGTCTCCGGTGGGCGACGGTACGCGGGGGCCACGCGGCTCAAGCTGCGGTTGTGCGGCTGGCGGCGTTGCCGCAGGTTGAGGGGCCGGCTGTACGCGGCGCACTTGCACCCGCGGCGCATAGGATGTCGTCTGGCGCGGGGGCAGCGTCTGGACGATCGGCTCGGCAGAAGCCGGACGCGGATAGATGGGCGCGCCTGTGGTGCCGACTGCGGAATTGAACTCGCGATTTCTGCCGTAAGGGTTCCAGCCGAGTGCGTCGACCGAGGCGTTGATCGTGAAATTGTACATGACCGAAAGAAGTTTTGCCTCGGTGACGTTCGCCTCGCAGGTGCGAAGCCGGATCTGGATCACGCCATAATTGGCGAATGGTGTGCCCTGATCGCGTGTGCGGATCTGCTGCCAGGCATAAAGGCACAGATCGCTACCTCTGCCGCGACCGAAAGCATAACCGAACGGGCCATAGGCGTTCTGGACATAGAATTGGGACTTTGACATCGCGACGCGCGGCAGGGACTGGCGCATTTCAGACGAGATGCGTCCTTCGGTGATCGAGGACATTCCGAGACTGTTGTCGGCATGGCGATAGGCGCTTTCCGTGCCGAAGAGCTGGACCTTCAGCATGTTCTGGCCGGGCGTCGATGCGTCGGTCGCCAGGTGGATGTCCTGGCTGATGGCATTGTTGAACCGCCGTTCGATGATGCTGACGACGGCAGGCCCCGCCGGCGGCGGCATGACCATGGCCTGTTCTGGCGGAACGCTCTTTATGAAGGCCTCGGATTGGATCGGCTTTCCGCCGCATCCGGCAAGGCTGAGCACCGTAAGCCCGATAAAGGCCGTCAATGTTGCGCGTCGGGCGCTCCATCCGGGCTGCAAGGTCATAAAGTGTCTGTCCGTCATCGAAATCCAGTCCTGGGGCAGACACGCATTACTCATTGCCCGCTTTCTGCGAGGGTCACCGGACCGGCATTAGTGGATGCCCGCCGGTTCGAGTCACCTTTGTGTATTCGTGATTTCTTAATAACTGACGAAATCTAAATTGTTCGTTAACCATATGCGCTCATTCTTTAACCATTGCTGTTAAACGTGGGCTTGTGTGCGCGGGCCAAAAAGATCTGGATAGACAGGGACCGGGGTGCAAATGCGGTTTTCGCTGATCTCTTTAGCTGCTTTCGGCATGGCCGCAGTGGCATTGATCGCCTACAAGCGGACGTCTGACGTCGATTTCAACGAAATCACCGGCTCGTTGGCGGCGGTTGATTCGGGATCGCAAGCCGCAGACGCCGACCGGACGAACCGTCTGCAGTCGCAAGCAACGACATCTGCCGAGCAGCGGGGAGGGCGCCCATCGCTGGTGATTGCCCAATCGCAACCCGCTTCGCAGCCTCCTTCTGAGAGCGCCCAGGTCTCGCAGCAAATCCAGGGGCAATCTCAGGCGCAATCTTCCGCACAGGCGCAACCGAGACCGGGCACACCGCCGTCTGCGGCACCCCCTCAGGTCGACGAAAGCGCGCTGCGCTATTTTGCTGCCAGAGGCGATACCGCAAGACTTCAGGCCGAGATCTCACGCCTGCGTGCACTTTATCCAAGCTGGACACCGCCGGCCGATCCGCTGGCCGTGCGGCCGACGACTGATCCGCAACTGGAAAACATGTGGGATCTCTATGCGCAGGCGCGTTATGCCGACGTGCGCAAGGCAATCTCCGACCGCCAGACGGCCGAGCCAAGCTGGCAGCCGCCGGCTGATCTTCTGGACCGCCTGAAACTTGCCGAGGCGCGCACTCGCCTCACCGCGGCGTCTGACGCGAAGACCTATGACGAGGTCATCCGTATCGCGGCCGAAAATCCGACGCTTTTGACCTGCAGCGAAGTTGATGTCCTCTGGCGCCTTGCGGAAGCCTTTGCCGGTACAGACCGGATGCCGCGGGCACGCGACGCCTATCTCTATGTTCTGAGCAATTGCGACAATCCGCCGGAGCGGCTGGCCACGGTTCAAAAAGCAAGCGAACTGCTCACGCCGGACATGCTCGAGGACCTTCTGGCGAACGAACGGACCGGCCCGGACGGGCAGCCGGAATTCGAGAGCCTGCGCGATGATCTCGCCCGCCGTCTGGTTGGGGAGGGGAATACAGACGCGAAGCTCGTCGTTGCCGAAAAGTACCTGACACGGCTGGAAAGGCTTGCCGAGAAGGATGAACTCGCTTCCGATGCGCTGCTGCTCGGCTGGTATTATTATCGGCGAGACAATCTAGGCGGTGCCGAGCGCTGGTTCCGCAAGGCCTTTACTACGGAAGAAACCGCATCTGCAGCCGAAGGCCTGGCGCTGACGCTGACGCGACAGAACTCGCCGCTCGAAGCCGAAAACGTCCTCTATAAATGGCGGGATACCTCGCCCGGCTCTAAGGCCGCCTATATGGCGGCCGTCGCCAACCTTCTTGCCATCGATCCCCCGCCGATCCTGCAGGAAGAAGTGTTGTCGCGCATGGCGCCGGTCGTCATTGAGGCAACGGATGCCGCCGCCGCACAACAGTTCGGCTGGTATGCCCGCTACATGCGTCAGCCTGCGACCGCCGCCCAGTGGTTCGCTGCCGCCCTGACATGGAAGCCAGACGATGAACCGTCCGCCTATGGCCTGGTCCTGAGCCGCAACGATCTCGGCGACAGGGCCGGTGTCGCGGCCATCCAGCGCAACTGGGCCGGCAGGTCCGACCGTATCGCTAATCTCGGGGAGGGCGATCGCCGCCGCCTGCAGGGGCAGGATTATCTGTCGCAGCTGACGCCGCCGCAGCAGCCGGTGCAGCAGCAAGTGCAGCCGCAGCCCCGTCAGCCGCAGCCATATGTTCGGCAGGGTGATCCCGGTGTAGCTCAAAGCTATGCGCCGACACCCGTACAAAGAGCCGCTCCGCGTGTGGTTCGTACAGCTGCCGCCCGCAGCGCACCGGTAAGCAGGGGCTGTGCCTCCACGATCGACCCGCGCCAGCTTTCGCCGGATCAGGCTCTGGCCCGTGGCTGGTGCCTTATGGACCTCAATCGTCCGCTGGAAGCGGCACAGGCATTCGATATCGCGACGATGGCCTCGTCCCAGGCCGCCCGCTCCGACGCAGCTTATGGCAAGAGCCTGGCATATCTGAGGGTCGGGCTGACCGATAAGGCCGCTGCTGCAGCGACCCTCGCACCGCAGAACAATACCCGGGCTGTCGAACTTCAGTCATCTATCCTCGCCGACCGTGCGGTGAATTCATTCAAGTCGGCGCGTTACAGGGAGACACTGATCGCGCTCGACCAACGGGCTCAGATCGTCCCCGAACAAACCGATCTGATGAGCCTGCGCGGATATGCCCTGCTGAACATCGGTCGCCAGGCCGAAGCCATGCGTATCTTCCAGGCCTTGGCCGATCTCGGCAACAAGGATGGATTGAGAGCAATTGCAGACCTTACAAGTCGTGGCAATTGATCGGCTAAAACCTTTGCTTGCGATCTTTTTGGAATGGTGCCCCGATACCGCCTTATCTTCTGCTGCTCTATAGCAAAACAGCCGATATCCATGGTCCATTAACCTTCGCGCAAGGAATTAACCATACAAATTGGACTATACGGCGAAATGGGACGACTGCGGTCTGCTCACCAAGGCATGAAGCCGCCAAAGCCGTACCGGTTTGAATCCGGTATCCACTCTTGAAAAGTCAGAAACACTGCGATGACCGCTTTTGCGCGACACGGATTACATTCCGTTGTCGAGGCAATGGCTGCTCATCCCCGGTCTCTGACCCGCATGGCTTCTTTCACGCCGAGTTCTCGGTTTGTGTGGTTTTTGGGGACGACTTTTGGTGCAGGACACGCCAAGCGAACAGGGTCGACGTCGCCAGGCAGGCAGCCTTGGCGAGAGACTGGCATTTGCCGGTCTCGACGGCGATCTGTGCGACCTGCTCCGCCGCTGCCGCCCCCAGCTCGAAGGGCATCTGAAGAACGGCCTGCGCGATCTATTTCACCGCTTGCAGTCCTCTCCCGAAGCCTCCAGCCATTTCGAAACCGAACAGCAGGTCGACCGGCTGAGCGATCTTCAGGCTTCCCACTGGTCAGTGCTCACGGACGCGCGTTTTGACGCACTCTATGCGGATCGTGTCAAGGTTCTGTCCGATACCGAAAGCCGCATGGGGCTTGATCCGCGGTGGCACATTGCCGGCCATTCGGTGATGCTCGAGCATCTCGTCCTGGGCGCCATCGAGGACTTTGCCCCACGCTCGTTCCTCCCCGGTGCCCGCAGGCGCGAACAGGAACTGAGGGATCTCGTCGCCGCAATCCTGCGCCTTGTCATGGTCGATGTCGAAATCGCCGTATCTCTTCGCTTCAACGAACTGAGGCAGAAACACCAGCGTGCCCTTGCCGACCAGCGTACCGCCGATCAGGCTGAGGCGGTTGATACCTTTGCCGCCGTCATCGCTGCACTGGCTGAACGTGATCTGACCGCAGCGCTGCCGGACGATGTGCCGGAAGCCTATCGCGAACTCGCAGAACTTCTATCCGGTGCAATTGGCGGCATGCGCGCCTCGGTCGGCACGATCGACAGCGCCGGCATGCAGGCGATCGGCCTGACCGACGCGATGGCGCGCAATGCCTCCACCTTCGCTACCGCTTCCGAGGAACAGGCGCGCCGGGCGCAGTCGGTCCATAATGATCTTCATCAGTTGTCAGCGCTCGTCAAGGAAAGCGTCGCGGGAACCTCCGCTGCCGAAAGCGCCGCCGTAGCAACCCGTCGCTCGGTCGAGGAAAGCGGCGAGATTGTCGGCCGCGCGATCACTGCGATGACCGATATCGAGAATTCGGCTGAAAAGATCGGCGAGATCATCGGCGTCATCGACGAGATCGCTTTCCAGACCAACCTTCTGGCTCTCAATGCAGGGATCGAAGCCGCTCGCGCCGGCGATAGCGGCCGCGGCTTCGCTGTCGTGGCGCAAGAGGTGAGGGCGCTTGCCCAGCGTTCTGCTGATGCGGCGCGAGAGATTAAGACACTGGTCACTGGTACCAAGAGCCAAGTCGGCGCAGGCGTCGACATGGTCCACCGCACCCAGGCTGCGATCGGCGGCATCGTCCAGCAGGTAGGCGAAATCAATGATGCGATCACCGGTGTCGCCCGCCGCACGGTCGAACAGGCCGATGGGCTGAACCGTGTCACGTCCGAGATCGGTTCGCTCAGCCATGAGATCGGCGCGAATGCGAGCTTTGCCCGTAACACCGGCGAAAGCGCCGACGAACTGCATACCGTTATTCTCGACCTCGGTCGTACCGTGCGCGAATTCCGCATCGCTCGGCAGCGCGATACCCAGAACGGCTACGAAAACAGGCGTCCGGCAGCCCAGATGGCAGCTGGCGCGCTGACGGATCGATATCACGCTTCGGCCGAACCCGAAGCGCAACTCTTTTACAAACGGCAAGGAACACGCTGATGGCAGCAAGGAAGGCCGCATCGGGAAAACTGGCGCTCTCGCCCATTCTCGACCTCAATGAAGCATCTGTGCTGCACGGCAAGCTGATGTCGATGCGCGGCAAGGACGTCGTGATCGATGCTTCGGCGGTAGAACGCCTTGGTGTGCAATGCGTCCAGGTTCTGGTTGCCGGAGCAGCCGCATGGCAGGCCGACAAGAAGTCATTTCTCGTCGAAAAGGCATCGGATGCCTTTGAAAAGACGATGCAGCTGATCGGAATCAGCGAAGCCCAGTTAATTGCTAAGGAGATCTAGCAATGAAGAAAAAAGTGCTGACCGTGGATGATTCACGGACAATCCGGAACATGCTTCTGGTGACCCTCAATAATGCAGGTTTCGAGACGATCCAGGCAGAAGACGGCGTCGAAGGTCTTGAGGTTCTCGAAGGCTGTAACCCGGATGTAATCGTCACCGACATCAACATGCCGCGTCTTGATGGCTTCGGCTTTATCGAAGGTGTGCGTCGCAACGATAAGTATCGCGCCGTCCCGATCCTGGTCCTGACCACGGAAAGCGATGCGGAAAAGAAGAACCGGGCGCGCCAGGCTGGTGCGACCGGCTGGATCGTAAAACCTTTTGATCCGGCAAAACTGATTGATGCGATCGAGCGTGTAACCGCCTGAACCGGGAATTCCTCCGATGGATATGAATGAAATCAAAGAGATCTTCTTTCAGGAATGCGAAGAGCAGCTCGCTGAACTGGAGTCAGGTCTTCTCAAGCTGAACGATGGGGATCGCGATCCCGAGACGGTCAACGCCGTTTTCCGTGCCGTTCATTCCATCAAGGGAGGTGCCGGCGCTTTCGGTCTGGAAGAACTTGTGGCATTCGCCCACGTTTTCGAGACGACGCTGGACTGCGTACGCTCCAACAAGCTGGAGCCGAACCAGGATGTCCTGAAGGTCATGCTCAAGTCGGCTGACGTGCTCGCCGACCTCGTCACCTGCTCGCGTGACGGCGGCAGCGTCGAGGAAAGCCGTACACGCGGACTGGTCAAGGAACTCGAGGCATTGGCGAATGGCGAAGCCCCGCCGGCCGCTGAGGCGCCGAAGGCAGCAAAGCTCGCCGCAGCCCCGGCCGCAAAGCCGACCGACGACAGCGGTTTCCAGCCTATCCCCTTCACCTTCGACGGTTTCGGCGAAGAAGAGGAAGTGGTCGAGCAGTTCACCTACGAAGTCACCTTCAAGCCGGCGCGTGAACTTTACGCCAAGGGTAACGAAGCCGCCCTCCTGCTGCGCGACCTGTCCCGCCTCGGCGAGATGGGCATTGCCTGCGACATGGACCAGCTGCCGCCGCTCGAAAGCATGGACCCGGAAGCCTCCTATTTTGGCTGGAAGATCTCCATCACCACGCCGAAGTCCGAGGATGAGGTGCGGGCAGTCTTCGAATTCGCCGAATGGGATTGCGAGCTGGAGGTCAAGCCGGCCGAAACATCCGCAGATGAAGAGCTGCCGATGATCCCGGTGCCGTTCGATCTCTCTGCGCTGGACGACGAGCCTACCGAGGCAGTCGAGACGCAGCCGGAACTGGTTGCCACCGCAGCCGCCGCCGAAAACATCTCGAGCGTCGCCAAGGCCGTCAATGCGGCGGTCGAAAAGAAGGAAAGCGCAGCGGCCGCCGCCGCCGCCGCAGCTGCTGCCACCCAGAACAATGCCGCCGCCGCATCCTCGGCCGGCCAGACGATCCGCGTCGACCTCGATCGCGTCGACCGCCTGATCAACCTCGTCGGCGAGCTTGTCATCAACCAGGCGATGCTTTCGCAGAGCGTCATCGAGAACGACAACAACGGCGCGTCCTCGATCAACATGGGTCTCGAAGAGCTGCAACAGCTCACCCGCGAGATCCAGGGCTCGGTCATGGCGATCCGCGCGCAGCCGGTGAAGCCGGTCTTCCAGCGCATGTCGCGTATCGTTCGCGAAGTCGCCGACATGGTCGGCAAGCAGATCCGCCTCGTTACCGAAGGTGAAAACACCGAAGTCGACAAGACGGTCATCGACAAGATTGCCGAACCGCTCACCCACATGATCCGTAATGCCGTCGACCACGGCATCGAAACGCCGGAGAAGCGCGAAGCCGCCGGCAAGGATCCGGAAGGCACGATCAAGCTTTCTGCAAAGCACCGTTCGGGCCGCATTCTGATCGAACTGCAGGACGATGGCGGCGGTATCAACCGCGAGCGCGTCAAGCAGAAGGCGATCGACAACGATCTGATCAGCCCCGATGCCAACCTGTCGGACGAAGAAATCGACAACCTGATCTTCGCGCCGGGCTTCTCCACCGCCGACAAGATCTCCGACATTTCCGGTCGCGGCGTCGGCATGGACGTCGTCAAACGCTCGATCCAGGCACTCGGCGGTCGTATCTCGATCTCCTCGCGCCCGGGCCAGGGCTCGACCTTCACCATGAGCCTGCCGCTGACGCTCGCCGTTCTCGACGGCATGGTCGTCACGGTCGCCGGCCAGACACTGGTCGTGCCGTTGACGGCGATCGTCGAAACGCTCCAGCCGGAAGCCTCCGCCATCCACTCCTTCGGTGCGAACCAGCGGCTGATCTCGATCCGCAATTCGTTCTGCCCGCTGGTCGATGTCGGTCGCATCCTCAACTTCCGCGCCAACCAGGCCAATCCCGTCGAAGGTGTGGCGTTGCTGGTGGAATCCGAAGGTGGTGGCCAGCGTGCTCTGATGGTCGATGCCATCCAGGGCCAGCGCCAGGTCGTCATCAAGTCGCTGGAAGCGAACTACACCCATGTCCCGGGTATCGCGGCAGCAACCATTCTCGGCGATGGACGCGTCGCGCTCATCCTCGATGTCGATGCTGTCGTGGGGGCTTCCCGCGGCCAGTCGCTGAAGCCTGAAATGTCGCTCGCAGCAGCAGGGTAACCGGGTCGATGAGCGTATCCTATGCCGTAAAGTCTCTTTCGCAAGGAAGCCGGGAGCTCATTGCCTTCCGGATCGGCGATCAGGAATTTTGCGTGAACATCATGTCCGTCCGCGAAATTCGCGGATGGACGCAGGCCACCCCGATGCCGCATGCGCCGCCGTATGTCATGGGCGTGATCAATCTGCGCGGCGCAGTTCTGCCGATCGTCGATATGTCCGCCCGGCTGGGCATGAAGCAGGCGGAGCCGACGGCCCGTCATGTCATCATTGTCGCGCAGGTGAAGAGCAAGGTTGTCGGCCTGCTGGTCGAGGCTGTTTCAGATATCCTTACGATTACCGACGATAATATCCAGCCGGTCCCGGAAATCTCTTCGGAGCTGGAAAAGCAGTACGCGAGGGGAATCCTGGCCATCGACACGCGGATGATCTGCCTGATCGAGCTGGATGCCCTCTTCCCCGAGAAAGCTCACGACAAGGAAAGTGAAGCTGCATGATGCCGTTGGGCGCGCTTGATAGCCGGCAGTCGCCGGATGAGGTCCTCGCGAGCGGAGAGTATCCGCTGACGCGCCGTGACCTCTCCGAAATCGCTGCAATGATCTATGCCGATGCCGGAATCTATCTCAACGATTCCAAGGCGTCTCTCGTCTATTCGCGTCTGTCCAAGCACATCCGCAATCTCGGGCTTCGTGGTTTTCGCGAATACTGTACGCTTGTTTCCTCTCCCGAGGGTGCTGCGGTCCGACGCGAGATGCTGTCGCACCTGACCACCAATTTCACGCGCTTCTTCCGCGAGAACCATCATTTCGAGCATCTGCGCGACGAAGTCCTGCCGGGCCTGATCAACCGCGCCAAGAGCGGCGGCCGCGTGCGCATATGGTCGGCCGCCTGCTCCGACGGACAGGAACCCTATTCCATCGCACTGACGGTGTTGGCGATGTTCCCCAATGCCGCCGATTACGATTTTCGCATCCTGGCGACCGATATCGATCCCAAGATCCTAGAGACGGCAAGAACCGGCGCCTATGACGAGAGCGCTCTGGAGAGCATCTCCCCGGCGATGCGCAAGCAATGGTTTCGCGACGTCGATATCAACGGCCGCCGCAAGTGCCAGATCGACGATCGCGTCAAGAAACTGATCACCTTCAACGAACTCAACCTGATGGCCCAGTGGCCGTTCAAGGGTGGTTTCGACGTCATTTTCTGCCGCAATGTGGTGATTTATTTCGACGAGCCGACCCAGATGAAGATCTGGTCCCGCTTCGCATCCCTGCTGCCGGATGCCGGCCACCTCTATATCGGCCATTCCGAGCGTGTGTCGGGCGATGCAAAGCATCACTTCGACAATATCGGCATCACCACCTATCGCTATATCGGTAAGCACGCAGGGAGGAAGGCATGAGCGCGCCCGCACGCGTCCTTGTTGTAGATGACAGCCCTACCATGCGGGGCCTGATCACAGCCGTGCTCAATTCCGATCCGGACGTCAGCGTCATCGGTCAGGCCGGCGATGCGATGGAGGCGCGCGCCGCGATCAAGCAGCTCAACCCGGACGTCGTCACGCTCGACATCGAGATGCCGAACATGAACGGGCTCGAATTCCTCGAAAAGATCATGCGATTGCGGCCGATGCCGGTCATCATGGTCTCGACGATGACACATCATGGCGCCCACGCAACGCTTGCAGCACTCGAAATCGGTGCCTTTGACTGCGTCGGCAAGCCGGCTCCCGGCGATCGCCGGCCGTTTATGGATCTCGCTGAAAAGGTCAAGGCTGCTGCTCGCTCCGGCCGCAAATGGGCTCCCGGATCTGCGCCGACCCCGGTCGCACCGCCGATGTCCGTTCACGAATACCGCGTTGGGCGCAAGGTTGTCGCTATCGGATCGTCAACCGGAGGGGTGGAGGCACTGATTACAGTGCTGCAGAAGTTCCCGCAGAACTGCCCGCCGACAGTAATCACTCAACATATGCCTCCGACGTTTACGAAAAGTTTTGCAGAACGTCTTAATCGTATTTGTGCTCCTGTAGTGGAAGAAGCGACCGATGGCGCGCGGCTGGAGATCGGCAAGATCTATCTCGCGCCCGGTGGCGACCGACATTTGCAGGTGGCAAACCCGTCAGCACCATGCTGCCGACTGGTCGAAAGGGACCCCGTCAACGGCCATCGGCCGTCTGTCGATGTGCTCTTCGATTCCGTCGCGGAATTGGCCGGCCGCAATGCGGTTGGGGTAATTCTCACCGGCATGGGGCGCGATGGGGCTTCCGGACTTCTGAAAATGCGCAGCGCTGGCGCACGCACGATCGGACAGAACGAGAAGACCTGTGTGGTCTATGGGATGCCGAGGGTCGCCTATGAACTGGGGGCCGTCGAGCTGCAACTACCCTTGGGCTCCATTGGAGAAGAAGTTTTGAAATTAACTGCCGCCCGAAAAGAAGGTACCGAATAAATGTCTCTCGCCGAAAAAATCAAAGTTCTGATTGTCGACGATCAGGTGACCAGCCGTCTGCTGCTCAGTGATGCTCTGACACAGCTCGGCTTCAAGCAGATCACGTCCGCCGGTGATGGCGTGCAGGGCATGAAGATCATGTCGGAACAGCCGCATCATCTGGTCATCTCCGACTTCAACATGCCGAACATGGACGGCATCGGCTTTCTGCAGGCCGTACGGTCGAACCCGACCACGAAAAAGGCTGCCTTCATCATTCTCACCGCGCAGGGCGACCGGGCGCTGGTGCAGAAGGCGGCGCAGCTCGGCGCTAACAACGTGCTCGCCAAGCCCTTCACCATCGAAAAGATGAAGGCCGCTATCGAAGCAGTGTTCGGAGCCCTAAAATGAATGATGCCATCGCGGCCAGGCGCGTCCATATCATCCAGGGGGAGTACAAGGTCATCGACGACCCTGACGTCGTCCTGTCGACGATATTGGGATCGTGCGTGGCCGCGTGTCTTCGCGATCCTGTCGCCGGTGTCGGCGGCATGAACCACTTCCTCTTGCCTGGCTCGGGCGGGGCCATGGCATCGGGAGGTGACGCGACGCGCTATGGCGTGCATCTGATGGAGCTGTTGATAAACGGCCTGCTGAAAAAGGGTGCCCGGCGTGACCGGCTTGAGGCCAAGGTATTCGGTGGCGCCAAGACGATCGCAAGCTTTTCGAATGTCGGCGAACAGAACGCAGCGTTTGCCATGCAATTTCTGAGGGACGAAGGCATCCAGGTTGTCGGCTCGTCCACGGGAGGCGAACATGGCCGAAAGCTTGAATATTGGCCCGTTCACGGACGTGCCAGACAATATCCGTTGACGGGCGCGGAGACCCAGCGAACGGTTGCACTGGAACAGCGTCCTGTCCGCACGCCCCCCAAGCCTGTCGACAACGCCATCGAATTTTTCTGATTGTCACCTCAATTCATACTCTGGAATGGCCATGAACGACATTGTTACACAGCCGATCGCTGCTCCTGAGGAGGCTTTGCCGGATGTCCTGATGCGGCTGGTTTCCGAATTGCATGACGTCGCCTATCTGATCGAGCGTGTCGAGCCGCAGATCCTCGAAGTGGGCGGGGAGAATGTCC
Source organism: Pseudomonadota bacterium (assembly GCA_023451735.1). Classification (GTDB taxonomy): domain Bacteria; phylum Pseudomonadota; class Alphaproteobacteria; order Rhizobiales; family Rhizobiaceae; genus Neorhizobium. The sequence goes on from JAEXYH010000044.1 coordinate 118,802, forward strand.
TGCAGTCGCCCGATACGATCAAGATCTTGCAGGGTATTGACCTTGCTGTGCAAAAGACGCGCGGTCTGGCTGAATTCATCGACACCATCACAGGCTCGATTCCCAACGAATGGAAGGTGGATGTTTCCACAGCGCTCAGCCTCGTCAAACTTGCCGACATGCAGCGATCACTGGCCAACGGTATGCGACACGGTCATTCGCAGCCGCTAAACAAGGCCGCAGGCGACTTCGACTTCTTCTAAAACAGACCTTTAAGAGCAATTCGCGAACTTTCGCGCCTCTATCGCCACATTCCATATTGTCGAAATGCTCGCACAAGCTTCGCCCCATAGGGTGCGCTCGGGCATTAGCTCTATAACCGTGTTCGGCGATGTGGGAACAGAATGAATCTGTTAGCTCAATTTTCACAAATTTCTAAAAATCTGGCCTCTCTCGGTCAGACGAAACTTATTGCTCTAGCTGCTGCAGGTGCGATCTCGGTCGCGATTGTTATTGCCGCGGCGATGTTTGTTAATAAGCCCGCCTACGAGGCGCTTTACGTGAACCTTGAGACCAGCGACGTCAATCAGGTCAGTATGGCGCTTGCCGAGGCAAACATGGCCTTCGAGGTCGGTTCTGACGGGAAGAGCATTCAGGTTCCGGTCGGCAGCACCAGCAAGGCGCGTCTGATGCTGGCGGAAAGAGGACTGCCGAACAGCTCTAACGCCGGTTACGAACTTTTCGACAATGTCGGCTCGCTCGGCCTCACCTCCTTCATGCAGGAAGTGACAAGGGTTCGTGCACTCGAGGGCGAAATATCCCGATCGATCCAGCAGATCAGCGGTGTGTCCGCCGCCCGTGTCCACATCGTCATGCCCGATGTCGGAAATTTCCGGCGCGCTCAGCAGAAGCCGACGGCCTCGGTGATGATCCGCGCGGGATCGTCGACCGGCCGCAAGGCCGCGTCTTCCATTCGTCACCTCGTTGCTTCGGCAGTTCCGGGTCTCGATGTCGAGGACGTAACGATTCTCGATTCCACTGGCCAGTTGCTTGCCTCGGGCGATGAAGGCGGCAACAACCAGCTCAGCCGTTCGCTCGGCATCGTTCAGTCCGTCCAGTCCGAAATCGAGACCAATATCGACAAGGCGCTCGCACCATTCCTGGGCATGGATAACTTCCGCTCCAGCGTTACGGCTGCCTTGAACACGGACAGCCAGCAGACCCAGGAGACCGTCTTCGATCCGAACTCCCGCGTGGAACGTTCCGTTCGCGCAACGAGGGAAAACTCACAGTCGCAGCAGTCTGCCGACGACAATGCGTCGACAGTTGAGCAGAACGTGCCCCAGGCCGCACCCGAGCAGGGTGGCAACAATGGGCCGAAGTCTTCCGATCAGTCCGACAAGCGTGAAGAACAGACCAACTACGAGATCAACCAGAAGACCATCGCCACGACCCGCAACAGCTATCTGATCGAAAAGGTCTCGGTTGCGGTTGTCGTCAACAGAGGTCGCGTCGCCCAGATGGTTGGTGAACCCGCGGATCAGGCCAAGATCGACGCCTATCTCGCCGAAATGCAGAAGATCGTGACTTCGGCTGCCGGCATCAGCGCCGATCGCGGTGACGTGGTTACCCTTACGGCCATGGATTTCCTAGAGACCCAGCTGCTCGACGAAGCTGCAAGCGGCCCGAGCGTTACCGAAGTCCTGACCCGCAATCTGGGTGGCATCATCAACTCGCTGGCCTTCCTCGGCGTCGCGTTTCTGGTCATCTGGCTCGGCCTGCGTCCCCTGGTCCGCACGGTTGCCGGCACCAGTGCGTCGGGTGAGACAGTCGGTGAAGGCGCAGGACTGGAACTTCCCGACTTCTCGCCTGCCGGCGGCAGCCCCGCTCTCATGGATGGTTTCGGTGCAGACTTCGGTTTCGACGGCTCGAGCGACCTCATGGGCGACGACGAAGGCGACGGCTTCAACCGCCGCGTCAAGGAGGGCCCGGAAAAGCGGCTTGCTCGTATGGTCGAGATTTCCGAAGAGCGTGCCGCAAAGATTCTTCGCAAGTGGGCGTTCGAGAAGGCCGCATAAGGCAGGATCACAGAAATATGATGCAAGGGCCGGACGCAAGTCCGGCCCTTTTTTACGCGAATTGGAACGAATTCGGCTGCGTCACTTTAATACCATATGTGACACGCGCGCAGCATCTGGGGAAATTCGAGCTGCACATGATGGCAATTGTATGGGCTTCTCTTACACTGAAGGTGATTCGTCGGCGGTTTCAGAACCCTTCGTGGGTGCAGCAGGTGTCGGTAACACAGGAACTCGGATAGGCTTCTTCAGGCGAGGTCTTAATCGACGCAGCAGGAGCAGATAACGAATGGAGTTATCGGGCATGGATGTCTCGGCGCAAGGGCGCTCTCTTCAAGAGGTTGATCACACTCGGATCATGTCCCGCGAAGAACTTGTCCGCAGCCTTTCCGCTCTGACCGGCTCGGAAAATCTGCAGGTAATCATGCGATTGCTGGCCGATCATGTCGGCGCGTCCCATTTTCTTCTGGCCCGATACGACCTTATCCAGGAACAGGGGCTCGATTTCATCGTCACGTCGAACTGGCCCTTCGATCTCGTTCGTCGGCTTGGCTCGGAACTTGCCAGCGGTTATGCGCGGTCGACCGAGCTGGAAAAGTGTTTTTCTGTTCTGACGCCGAGCTTTGCGCTTCTGCCCGAAGATATCGTGTTGCCGGACAAGCTGAGCCGCCAGTATTGCGCCTTGACCTTTTCCGTAGGCCGGACACGGTTTTCGCTGATGTTGCTGTTTGTCGAAGGCACCATCCTGTCGCAGGAACATCTCAAGGAAGTCGGCCTTCTGGCTGCCTACGGAGCGAGCTTCGTAGAAAGTGTGGAATCGCGCACGGAACGGGATTTCGAGCTGACCGAACGGGAGCTCGAATGCCTGTTCTGGATCGCGGAGGGCAAGACCAGCGATGAGATCGCGGTGATCCTTGGCATCTCCCGCAATACGATCAACAACTACATTACCAGCGTGATGCGCAAGACTGCGACCAAGACCCGCTCCGAGGCGATCGCCTATGCGGTTCGCAACAATCTGGTATAGGGCGGCAACAGGATGGGCTATTCGCGAGGCGGCACAGCGGAAGGACCGGGAGGCGTTCAATACCTTCGCTTGCAGCGGGGATCGAGCAGATCGGACATATTTCCCAAACTTGTCGCCATGCAGAAAGGCCTCAAGGCCCGCAATTTCGCTGTTTTCCGGATCACTGGCGCCGGGCTGCCAAACAAGCGGAAGCTGATATGTGAGCTTGATAACTGGGGCACGGACGCCACCGAGATTAGCAGCCAGTTTCTTGCCGAGTTCGAAGAGACCTTGCTTGATCACGTGGAAATGTCGCTCTTGCCGCTGGTATGGAGTGGTGTCCGACCGGGCGCCATGGTGGACGCGGGTGAGTTCTCGCCGCTTGTCCGGCGGCTCGAGACGGTAAAATTGCCTTTTTCGGGCGTCGCGTTTCCCGTGCGCCTGGGTGCTATCGGCAACGGCTATGTTGCGTTCTTCGCCGATCAGCTGTCGTTGACCGCAGGTGCGGTGATCGACCAGCATGTGGAAAGCTGTCAGATCATGATGGATCTGCTGGCGCTGGATGAGCGGCGTAGTGTGCCTGCCGAATCGTTGAGCGAACGTGAAATCACGTGCCTGCAACTCGCCGGCGATGGCCGTATCAGCGAAGAGATTGCCGAAAAGCTGGGGCTCTCCGTGCATACGGTGAATGCCTATCTCGGCTCGGCAACGATCAAGCTCGATTCCGTCAACCGAATCCAGGCGATCGCCAAGGCGATCAGGCTCGGCTACATTACCTGATTTCTTCAGCCATTATCGCCGTGAACCGCGTTTTGCTCTCGCCGCATAGACGCGATGGATGAGTTCTGCCACCGCTTTGTAGAAAGGCGGAGGAATGACACCGTCCACGGTCACCTGTGCGAACATCGAACGCGCCAACGGCGGGTCCTCGAAGATGGGAATATTGTTCTGCTGCGCCACTTCGCGGATTTTGAGGGCGACCAGATCCTGGCCTTTCGCTACCACGATTGGTGCTTCGCTCTCGCCTTGGGCGTAGCGCAGGGCCACCGCATAATGGGTAGGGTTGGTGATGACCAGTGTGGCGCGGGGAACGTTGGTCATCATGCGTCGCCGCGCGCGATCGCGGCCGATCGACCGGATACGAGCCTTGATGATCGGGTCGCCTTGCGACTGCTTGAATTCGTCCTTCACTTCCTGCTTGGTCATTCGCATGTTCGAATACCAATGGTGCCGCGTCCACATATAGTCGACGATGGCGAGAACGCCGGTCGCGAAGAGGATCACGATCATGATCTTCTTCATGACGGCCATCATCTCGACGAGCATGATCTGTGGATCGGAAAAGAGGGCGTCGAGCGACCGGAAATAATCGACCCTCAGCACAAGCACCATGACAATCGACACGATAATGATCTTGAACATCGACTTGCCGAATTCGACCAGTCCCGGCATGCTGAAAAGACGTTTCCAGCCTTTCACCAGTGAAATCCGTTCATACTGCGGTGTGATCCGCTTCAGGACGAACTCGGGCATGTTCTGGGCGAAGTTGGACCCCAGTCCGAAGAGAATGAAAAGAACGGCCACCGGCAGCAGCATAGCGCTGGCATCCCACATCAGGCGGACGAAGAGCGAGACAAGATCGTTGGCTGTCTGGAGGCGCCACTGGTCGGGCTGTTCAAGCAGATCGCGCAGCGTTTCCGCGAGCCTCGCAGCACCACTCGGCAGGAAGAAGACCAGATAAATATAGAAGGCGAGCGACGACGCAAAGAGCGGGACTTCGCGGGAAGAGGGCGTGTTGCCCTCGGCCATCGCGTCCCGAATCTTTTTCTCTGTCGGTTCTTCTGTTTTACTGTCCTTGTCCTGATCGTCGGACACGAGCGCCTTCCTGACGGCCCTGGAACAGACCCCGCAAGCTACAATCGCGTCCCGTCAGACTGTTGAACAGGGCGCAGTAGAAACCTAGAAACGACACATCGATCTGAAAACCGTGGCTTCCCGATAGATGCGCAACCTGTCGTCAGACATTATGCATGGGATAGAAAAGGGGCAATCGCGTGCCCGTCCGGTATCGGGGTTATCAACAGTGTCCGATACAGCGCCGCGCGCCGACATGGCGCGCGGAATTTTGGCATGGCCGGCTTTTAAGCAGCCGCACCCTCTGGCTGGGCTTCGGGATCCTTGAGAATGATCTGTCCCGAATTGGCGAGACGCAAGGCTTCCTGCGCGATGGCGCGGCGTGCGATCGCGATCTCGCGCGGGTTCGTGCCGGGCATTTCGACCTGAAGATCCGACTCGATCATGCGGCGCGAGCGCGGGCTGATCGAGGAAAGAACGCTTTCGCGCAGCTGCGCCGAAGAGGTTCTCAGCGCCATCGTCAGCACTTCGCCGGAGATGTCGTTCAGAAGCAGTACGCGGCTGCGCTGCGGCATGAGGAGAATGTCTTCGAAGAGGAAGATCTTCGGACGAACCTTGGCAACGGCATCCTGGCTGATCTCCTCGAGAGAGTTGAGCAGCGTATCGACGTCGGGCTTGGTCAGTTCGTTCATCAGTTCCGCGACCTTCATCGGGCCGACAGAATTCTTCTCGCGCTCGATCTCGGTAATCAGGTCCACGACCTTGTTCTCGATGATCTGGGCTGCCTTCGGATTGACGTTCTTCAGGTTCACCGTACGGTTCATAATGTCGGCACGCTGGCTGTCGGGCAGTTTCAGCAGAACCTTGGCGCCGAAACCGGACGGCAGCATCGAAAGGATGTAAGCCACGGTCTGCGGATGTTCGCGCATGAGGAACGTCGCGATGAAGTCGGGATCGGCTTCCTGCAACCGGTCCCAGATGGACTCTTCGTAAGACTGGAAAGCCATGCGGCGCCCAAGCAGGCTGTCTACCTCTTCCGGGGTGAGCCCTGCCTCGAGGATGCTTTCGATGACCTTGGCGTTGTCCATAAGACCCGCACCTTCGGTGAACAGATCTTCGAACTCGTTGACGAGCTGTGCAAGTTCATTCGGCGGGATTGTGCGCAATGTCTGCGCTGCGGCGATGATTGCCTGCAGTTCCGCCTGGGTGAAAAATTTGAGCAGCTTTCCGGCGACATTCTTTCCCATGGCGAGCAGCACCGCGGCTGCCTTTTCCGCCTGAGAAAGAGGTTTGTCTGTCAATGCCCCGCCGAAGTCTTCAAAGTCCATCATGGTCTTTTCCTCTTTGCTTCTGACTTCCGGATCAGGAAGTCTTGGAGCTCATGACTTCAATGAGCTTCACACCGAAGCGAGTATCGTCGTCTTCGAGAACCGTGATCTCACCACGGGCAATGCGGCGCCCGTTAACGGTGATATCAACCGGTTCGCCGATCTTCTTGTCGAGCGCCACCACGGCGCCTTCCTGAAGGTTCATCAGATTCGATACTGAAATGCGACTTGTTCCGAGCACAACATGAACATCGATGGGGATATCCATGATCAGGCCGAGATTGCTGTTCAGCCCCGAGCCTGCCGTCGGCTTCATTTCGGAGTCGGAAAAACCGAAATCGCTGCTCGTACCAAAATCGCTGGTGGCTCCGAAATCGCTGCTGCCGCCGAAGTCGCCTGTGGTTGCAACATCGCCGAATGCCGACAGGTCGGAACTCGTTTCATCGCCGGCCGGAAAGTCGAAGCCGAAACTGTCGTCAGCCGCGGGCGCGGTGCCCTCGGCATCATGTTTCATCACGCCCCGCAGTTCGTTAACCGCATTGTCGAAATCGAAATCTGAATCCGCGGAGGGTAGTGCGTTTTCGTCCGTCGAAGCTGTTTTCTTTGTCGCCATGAAAGTAGCATTCCCGTTCTAAATCAATCGACTACTGGTCTGTCGCCGCAAGGCCCAGAGGTCCTTCGCTCTAGCCGAGCAAATGTTTCAAAATGTCGTTTTCGTTGCTCACATTGTCCTTGACCCGGACCGTGTAGTTCTCGCCGCTCCTGCCAAATTCGCAGTTATACATTTCGCGGCCATTGGCGCTGACATCGACGATGATCTCTTCCTTGTCGCGGAAGGCAATCACATCGCCGGCAACCAGCTTGGAAATGGTCTCGAGCGTCAGCGATTGAAGCGGAATCTTGGCTTCCAGCGTCACGCGCGACTGACGAACCTGTTCGGACATGTGTTCCGACCAGGCCTCCTGCTCGCGGGAAAAATCACCCCTCGACTTGGGAAGGGTTATCGTCGTCTTCAGAAGATACTTCTGCGGGATGACGAGGAAAAATTCGGACGCGACTTTGCCGAGCTTCAGTTCCACGCGGATGGACATGGCGAAGGGATCGGTCTCTTCCTCTTCCAGGAGCGATCTCGCGTCGGCATTATGTGGCTTCTCGATTGCCGTCTCGAAACCGCCTGGGGCGTTCACACCCGAGCGCAGCACCTGGGCTATCTTGTCGAAGATTACCGTCGACAGATCGAGCTCGATCTGTGACAGGGCGCGCCGCGGTGGCTGGAAAATCGAGTCCGGCGTCGCGCCGAGCATGTTTTCCATAAGCGTGATGACGAAGGCATTGCCGCAGGCGATAACGAATTTCGGGCACCAGTTACGCAACGTCGCATCGGCCAGCACGACGTTATCGCCCAGCTTGCCGATAAGTTCGCTCATCAGGCCGGATTTGTATCCGTCGAAGGTAACCTCGACCGAGAGCCCGAGTTCGCTCTGCAGAACGTCGGGCAGAAAACTCTGATAGAGGGCACCGAAGTCCTGGGCGAGGCGCTCCAGAGTTTTCTGGTCGCCGAGTGAGCCCGTCAGGCGGGCCAGGAGGGCCCGCTCCATGGCGGGCCGTGCTTGCGAAGCTTGATTGCTGCTGTTCATTGTCGTTAAGCCGCCTTCGTGTCGCCGCCGGGCTTCATCATTTCCTGCTCGACCGAGTCGATCGAAGGACGGTCGGAAGACGAGATCGTCTTGCGGCCGTATTCGAGCGCCACCTGCGGTACTGAGCCGTTCATGTAGGCAAGCAGCGTCTGCTTGACGATGATGTAGAGCCGGTGCTGCTTGGTGCGCACGACCTTGATCTGCGAGACGATCGGATTGCACAGGCAGTAGGAAAGGAAAATGCCGAGCATGGTGCCGACGAGAGCCGCGCCGATCAGACCGCCGAGAACCTCCGGGGATTCGTTGATGTGGCTCATTGCCTTGATGACTCCGAGGACCGCGGCGATGATGCCGAGCGCGGGGAACGCGTCGCCCATCGACTGGATGGAATGATACGGCTTCATGCGGTCATGAAGGATCGTCTCGATCTCTTCGTCCATCAGCGCTTCGATCTCGTGGGAGCGGGCATTGCCGATGATGATGAGGCGCACGTAGTCGCAGATGAAGGAGGTGAGTTCGGTATCTTTCAGGACGGTTGGTGCCGACTGGAAGATCGGCGATTCCGCCGGGTTGTCGATATGTGCTTCGATTTCGTTGCGAGACTTGGTTCTCAGGTCGCGCATCAGCGAATAAAGCACGCCGAGAACTTCCAGATAGGCCTTTTCCTTGGGAACTGCGTTTCGGAAAATTTCGCCGATCGCCTTGCCGGAATCCTTCAGTACCTTCATCGGGTTTGCCATGATGAAGCTGCCGATGCCGGCGCCGCCGATGACGACCAGTTCGAATGGTTGCATGAGGAGGGCGACATAGCCGCCCATGGCCATGTAGCCGCCAATGATACAGCCGACCGTGATGACAAATCCGATAATAAGATTCATTGTAAGCTCGTATCCAACGCTTGTCCTAGACTATACCGATAAGGCAGCTGCCTTGCGTGAGACTGTTGTTGTCTCCCCGGTCAACGCGACCGAATGGCCATGAAGGCCATGTTGGAGAGGTCCAACATCTCTATTCTCCATAAACCTTGCCTGCCGACGTGACGATTTCCCACTTCCCATTGCGTTGTCGCAGGCCCGCAAGGCGTGAGCTGTCCGGCAGTTTTGATCCGATCTGAACGAGGAAAATGCCGCTGCCATTTTCGATCAGGGCGCGACCGTTGGCGACACGCAGCAGCTTGAATTCAACGCCGCCCGGAAATGCCTGGTCTTCGAAGCCGCCTGCATCTGACCCGCCCCCGGACGGAGTTGACGATATGGCAGCCGTGGTCAGCCGGTCGGTTTCCATCTCGCGCACAAGGGCGCGTTCGACTTCGTCCTGTTGCGGATCGCGCAGTGCGCCGATACCGGCGTCGCCCGCCGGGCGCGCGTGGCGAACGTCGCGAAGCCGTTCCCAGCCGGCGACATTGACGCCGAACTTGTCCTGATTGAAGAACACGTACCAGGGAAATGCTGCGCACAGCATCGAGAACCCGACCAGCGTGGCGACGAGCCAGCGGTCGATCGGCTTGGTCACGGTTGCCGCTGCCGCAGGGCCTTGCTTGCTGTCGGATTTGGTTTCACCAAGGAGCCTGATTTTCATGGTCACCTCTTTCCTGCCTGCACAGGGCGGTTGTTATTGCTGAGAGATGCCTTCAGGGCATTGGCGAGTTCGGTATAGGCGTCGATGACGGCCGCATCGCCAGGCGATTGCTTGAGCACGTCGTAAATGATCGGAACCTGCTTGACGGCCATGTCGAGATCAGGGTCCGCGCCGGGCCTGTATCCGCCGATAAGTCTCAGATCCTTTGTCTCCTCGTAAACGCTGATCAGGCCTTTCAGCCTGGAGACCAGTCGTTCCTGGTCCGTCGTCCATGCCTTGCGGGCGAGACGGGAGATCGAGGAAAGCGGGTTGACCGGCGGATATCGTCCTTCGTCGGCAAGCGCGCGATCGAGCACGATGTGCCCGTCAAGGATACCACGGGTCGAATCGGCGATCGGATCGTTGTGATTGTCGCCATCGACGAGGATGGAGATGATCGCCGTGATCGTGCCGCTGCCTTCGATGCCGGGACCGGCGCGCTCCAGAAGGCGAGGCAACTCGGTAAAGACGGATGCCGGATAGCCGCGTGCGACCGGCGGCTCGCCGGCCGCGATCGCAACCTCGCGGATCGCATGAGCAAATCGCGTCACGCTGTCGGCGATGAACAGCACGTTCTGTCCCTGATCACGAAAATGTTCCGCGATCGTCATGCCGACCAGCGGCGCCATCTTGCGCAGCATCGGGCTTTCGTCGCTCGTCGTCACGACGATTACCGCCTTGGCGACATTGTCCCCAAGCGTATCCTCGATGAATTCGCGCACTTCGCGGCCGCGTTCGCCGACCAGCGTGATCACCACGCGGTCGAAGGCATCGGCCTTGGCGAGCATCGAAAGAAGCGTCGATTTGCCGACACCGGATCCGGCGAAAATGCCGAGACGCTGGCCGTAACAGATGGGAGCAAATATATCGATCGCCTTCACCCCGGTACGGAATGAAGTATCGACGCGTCGGCGCGTCATCGATGGCGGGGGCAGGGTGTTGATCGATCGCTGGACAGCGCCTTCGCGCAGCGGTCCCTTGCCGTCGATCGGCCTGCAGAGCGAGTTGATGGTTCTGCCGCACCAGCTGTCGCTCGGTGCCAGCCGGAATTCGCCCGTGCGCAAGACCAGATCGCCAACGCCGATCGGCTCACCCGGTTCGATCGGGCAGACGTAGATGACGTCAGGCTCCACGCGCACGACTTCGCCCATGTGGGTGCCTGTCGTGCTCTGATGGGAGACGAATTCTCCTAGGCGCACATGCCTGGAAAGCCCGCTGACGGTGTAATATCCGGCCGCGATCATCCTCACCCGGCCGCCCCACGAAAGAACACTCGAGGGGTTCGCATAATGCGCAGCCAGGTCGGACAAACGGTCCAGGCGCGGCATAACTGTCGGCGGGGTGACCGGCTCGAGATCAGGTTGGGCCGTGGTCGTCATCGGCGTGTTTCCTACTGGCTACCGCCCAGTGTCCTCATGGCAGACGAGAAGTTGTCCTCGCTGGTGCTCATCAGCGAGGAAATGCTCTCGAATGCGCGGTTGACCTGGATGAGCTGGGTCATCTCGCCGATGGCATTGACGTTGGACTGCTCGAGGAAGCCCTGCATGACGCCGACGCCCATAGTGTCGACGACCGGCTGCGGTACGTCGGTCGGCACGATGCCGCTGTTGTCGGCGCGGTAGAAACCCTTGTTGATGTCAACGGAGAACACGCCGATCTGCCCGACCACGCGGTCTCCCTGCATGATGCGTCCGTCCTGACCGACCTTGGGTGAGCCGCCTCTCGGATCGAGCTGGATCGGGGCGCCGCCTGCATCAAGAACCGAGTAACCCTGGGTCGAAATCAGTTCGCCGGCGAGGCCCATGGAGAAACGTCCGTCACGGGTAAGCACCTGGCCCTGAGGCGTCTGTATGGCAAACCATGCGTCGCCCTTGACGGCAAAATCCAACGAGTTGCCGGTCTGCTCGAGTTGGCCGTTGCGCATCGACAGATAGTCATTGCCCTGGGAAACGAACGCGATCTTGGTGTTGTTCTCGTTCTGGGTCTGGCTAAGGATCTGATCGAACTTCACCTCGGTCGAACGAAAGCCGACGGTGTTCATGTTGGCAATATTGTCGGAGATCGTGGTGAGGCGACGCTCGAGAGCAATCTGCGAGGAAATGCCGACATAGATACCGGATTGCATGGGTGTCTCCTGATTTACGGATACGGCGCATGCCCCCGCTCGGGACAGCTCTGGCGATTTGAAGCGACAGTTAAGAGCCCGGGCTTGCGCGAACCTGTTTGGTCCGGTGACCGGGAAAAATGCCGTCGCGGCGGGAACAGCGCGGGCTGCTCCTACCGTAAGTCCCGCGCAAGATTGTGCCTCTAGCGTCCCGGACAACAAGATGGAGAACAACCATGACCATGCAGCCGATCCAGTTGTTCGAGCTTGCGTCTCGGCAGGCAGAATGGCTGTCCATTCGACAGCAGGTGACGACGACGAACATCGCCAACGCGAACACGCCGAAATACGTCTCCAAGGACCTGACGCCCTTTGATGCCGAGCTCAAGTCAGCAAGTGGTCTTGGGTCGATGGAAATGGCCAGGACCAACCCGGCTCACATGGTCACGGATATCGCAGGCAATGGTCGGGTTGAACTCAAGGACACGAAGCTCAACCAGGAAATCGGCGTCCAGGAATCCGGCAATACGGTGTCACTGGCGTCGGAAATGACGAAGATGGGCGAGGTTAAACGGCAGTTCGAACTGAACACGCTGCTCGTTCAAAACATCAACAGAATGATGCTGACGGCACTGGGTAAATAACATGGACTCGTTGATCGCTTCGCTCAAGATCGCAGGCAGTGGAATGGAAGCCCAGTCCACCCGCCTGCGTATCGTTTCGGAAAACATCGCAAACGCCCGCACCACAGGCGACACTACAGGTGCAGACCCCTATCGCCGTAAGATCATTACCTTCGGCGACGAGATGGATCGCGCCAGCGGCGTAAGCCTCGTGGACGTCAAGAAGATCGGCACCGATCAGGGCAAGTTCACCGAAGAGTACGACCCGGACCACCCGGCCGCAAACGCACAGGGTATGGTCAAATATCCGAACGTCAATGTGCTGATCGAGATGGCTGACCTTCGCGAAGCCAATCGCAGCTACGAGGCAAACCTGCAGAGCATCAAGCAGACGCGGGATCTGATCTCGTCGACAATCGATTTGTTGAAAGGTTAATGATGATCGATAGCATTTCAAGCATCGGTACGCTGACGAAATCCAGCGGCCTCGACCGGACGGAAACCACTGGCAGCAGCCTGTCGAACATGCTGGGCGTTGCCGCCGGTACGGTCGCAACCGGCGTCGCAGGCCCCACATTCGGCAGTTTTCTCGCCGATGCCGCCAAGGGTGCGCTCGATAGCGTCAAGCAGGGCGAAGCCATGTCCTTTGCCGGTATTCAGGGCAAGGCAACGACGCGTGAAGTCGTCGATGCCGTCATGGAAGCCAATCGGACGCTTCAAACCGCAGTCGCCCTGAGAGACAAGGTCGTTTCGGCCTATCTCGAAGTCTCCAAAATGCAGATCTAGGATAAAGAGGTTTCACGTCTATGAGAGCACTCGCCATTGCTGCAACGGGTATGAATGCCCAGCAGACGAACCTCGAAGTTATTGCCAACAACATCGCCAACATCAACACGACCGCATTCAAGCGCGGCCGGGCGGAGTTTACCGACCTTCTCTATCAGACCGAACGCGCCGCAGGCGTTGCCAACCGCGCCAACCAGTCGGTTGTGCCGGAAGGCGCCAATATCGGTCTCGGTGTTCAGACATCGGCTGTCCGCAAGCTGTTCGAGCAGGGTGAAATTTCCCAGACCAGCAACGTCCTCGATGCAGCGATTGTCGGCAATGGCTGGTTCCAGATCGAAGGCTCGGACGGAACGACCCTTTACACGCGCGCCGGTGCATTCAACAAGGATGCCAACGGACGTCTGGTAACCATTGACGGCTATGGCGTCATCCCTGCAATCACCATTCCGCAGGACGCCACCGAAGTCACCATCGCCCAGGACGGTACCGTTTCGGTTCGTATCGGCCAGCAGGACAACATGACGGAAGTCGGCCAGCTCCAGCTGGCACTTTTCGCCAATGATGCAGGTCTTCGTCCGCTGGGTGACAACCTCTTTGCAGTTACCGAGGCCTCCGGCGACGCCGTCGTCGCAGCCCCGCTGGAAGACGGTTACGGTTATCTCAAGCAGGGTTACCTCGAAAGCTCCAACGTTGATTCCGTCAAGGAAATCACAGACCTGATTTCAGCGCAGCGCGCTTACGAAATGAACTCCAAGGTCATCACGACAGCGGATGAGATGGCTCAGATCGTCAGCAAGAACCTGAAATAACGGATTAAGAGGCGGGCAAACATGATGTTTCCTAGTGGAAATGCACTTCGGTCGGCTGTCGGCGGGGCTACCCTGTCGCTGCTGTTCATCGCTGGTGCCGGATCGCAGGTTGCGGTTGCCCAGCCTCTTTATGCCGTCGTTCCCACGTCGACCATTTTCCCGGGTGACGTGATTTCCGCAAGCCAGGTCATGGAAGTCGAAGTGACCAACCCAAACCTGGCAGGCGGTTACACGTCGAGCGTCAATGACGTCATCGGCATGGTGGCAAAGCGGACGCTGGTACCGGGCAGGACGATCCCGGTTGCTTCGTTGCGGGAGCCGTTCACAGTCGAGCGGGGCAAGGCTGTCCGCATCGTGTTCAACGTCGGTGGCCTGATGATTTCGGCTACCGGATCGGCTCTGCAGGATGCCATGGCCGGAGATTCGATCCGTGTCCGCAACACCGAAAGCGGAGTGACCGTCACCGGTACGGTCCGGGCCGACGGAAATATCGAGGTTGTCCAGAAATGATCGGTAGACTGCTAACAACGATCGTCGCCAGCCTGCTGGCGCTTTTTGCTGCGGCATCTGTCGTCGAGGCGGCATCGAATGCGCGGATCAAGGACGTGGTCTCGCTCCAGGCCGGACGCGATAACCAGCTCATCGGATATGGTCTGGTAGTTGGCCTGCAGGGCACCGGCGATGGCTTGCGTGCCTCGCCGTTTACCGATCAGTCAATGCGCGCGATGCTCCAGAACCTGGGTATTTCGACGCAAGGCGGCCAATCGGCCGCCAAGAACGTTGCGGCGGTTATGGTGACGACGAACCTCCCGCCTTTCACCAGCCCTGGCAGCCGCATCGACGTGACCGTCAGCTCTCTGGGTGACGCAACTTCGCTGCGCGGCGGAACACTCGTCATGACCTCGCTCACCGGTGCCGACGGACAGATCTATGCCGTTGCACAGGGCGCAGTCGTTGTTTCCGGTTTTCTGGCCGAAGGCGCTGCCGCCACCGTCACCGAAGGCATCACCACGGCCGGCCGCATTCCCGGTGGCGCCATCATCGAGCGGGAACTGCCTTCGCGCTTCAAGGACTCGGGCAACCTTGTCCTCCAGCTGCGCAATCCGGATTTTTCTACCGCGATCCGCGTCGCGGACGTAATCAACGCCTTCTCCGCCAGCACTTATCGGATGCCGATCGCCGAGGCGCGTGACTCCCAGGTCGTCTCCGTTCAGAAGCCGCCGCAGGAAGACCTTGCCCGTCTCATGGCACGGATCGAGAATCTTGCTGTCGAGACCGATACGCCTGCCAAGGTGGTCATCAACGAGCGGACTGGAACCATCGTCATCGGCGCGGATGTCCGCATCTCTCGGGTCGCGGTCAGCTACGGAACGCTGACGGTGCAGGTTACCGAAATGCCGCAGGTCATTCAGCCGCTGCCTTTCTCGCGCGGCGAGACCTATGTCCAGCCGGAGACGGATATCGTTGCCGAGAAGACCGGTGGGCCGGTTGCGGTTCTCGAAGGTCCGGATCTGCGGTCACTTGTGGCGGGTCTGAACAGCATCGGCGTCAAGCCGGATGGCATTATCGCGATCCTGCAGGGGATCAAGTCTGCAGGTGCACTGCAAGCGGAGCTGGTACTGCAATGATTGGCCCAGACACTTCATCTTCGGTTCGCTCACGGCCCTGGGAACGCTCCTCGGTTGCTCTTCCAGTGCTCGCTCTCTTGGGGCTCCTGATTGCCTTGCCCTCGGCCGGCGCCCAGGAGCAGATCCGCGACACGACCGGCCTGACGAGCGAGAACGAAGTCCAGCAATACTGCAGCAATATCGCCGATGCGGCGCGCGATCGCCGCTATGCGCTGCAGAAGCAGGATCTTGAGAAGCTCCAGGGCGAGGTCAATGATCGCATTGCAGTCATGGAAACCCGCAAGGCCGAATATGAAAACTGGATCGGCCGGCGCAACGAATTCATGAAGCAGGCCGAAAACGGCCTCGTCGATATCTTCAAGACCATGAAACCCGATACTGCCGCCCCCCAGTTGCAGGAAATGCAGGCAGGGCTCGCAGCCGCAATCGTGATGCGGCTTCCACCCCGCCAATCCGGTCTGATATTGAGTGAAATGGATGCCAAGAAGGCTGCGGCCGTCGCGTCCATCATCGCCAGTGCAGCGGATCCCAACACGTCGAAAGATCCGTCATGACCAAACTAGCCCCCGCAATTCTCGTGACCGTGGCGCTTCTTTCGGGATGCTCGCAAACGCCCCAAACCATCAGGGAAATCGGCAATGCACCGTCGATGAGCCCGATCGGCAGCGGCCTGCAGTTTACCCAGACGCCGCAGCTCGCCTCTTACCCGAAGCGTCCCCATAACATGAACAACGGTTACTCGTTGTGGAGCGACAGCCAGGCTGCCCTTTTCAAGGACGCGCGCGCGCTCAATATCGGCGACATCCTGACCGTCAATATCAGAATCAACGATAAGGCGAATTTCGATAACGAGACGGAGCTGGAAAAGACGAACAGCCGCAAGTCCGGATGGAATGCTGACGCCACGATTTTCGGATGGAATCCGAAAACGGAATCCACCTATGGGTTCGACGGCGCGTCCGAGGCGAACGGCAAGGGATCGACCAAGCGCGCGGAGCAGCTGACGCTTCTCGTCGCAGCTGTCGTGACCGGCGTTCTGGACAATGGCAATCTTCTGATCAGCGGCTCTCAAGAGGTTCGGGTGAACCACGAGATCCGTATCCTCAACGTTGCCGGTATCGTCAGGCCGCAGGACGTGGATGCTGAAAACGAGGTTTCCTATGAAAAGATCGCCGAGGCACGCATTTCCTATGGTGGCCGCGGTCGCATGACGGAAATCCAGCAACCGCCCGTCGGACAGCAGGTCCTGGACCTGTTCTCGCCGATCTGAGGCCCCCCGGGCCTTTGCCGAGGAGTGAAACTACATGGCTATCACGGCTGACGACGAAACCGTCCCGAAGAAAAAGAATACGCTCATTCCTATGATCGGTGCCGTAGTGCTGTTGTCCCTGGTGGGCGGCGGTGGCGGCTGGCTGACCGGCAAGCTCATCGCACCTGCCCCGAAATCGGCCGAAGCGGCGGCGAGTACGTCTGCCTCGGGCGAGCATGCTGGTGGAGCCGGAGCTGCCGCTCCGGCACTCCCCAATCTTCTGGAGCTGGCACCGATATTGACCAATATCGGCTATCCCGCGGAAAACCTCATCCGCCTGCAGCTCGGGCTGGTTTTCGACGGTCCGCCTGACCCGGCGCTCGCCGAAACCGTCAATCAGAATATTCTGACCTATCTGCGTACCCTGTCGCTGCAGCAACTGCAGGGACCGCGTGGATTCACATATTTGAAGGGCGATATCGAGGAGATTGCTAGCCTGCGTTCCCAAGGGCGTGTAACGAAGGTCCTGATTAGGACTTTTGTTGTCGAATGATTCGTCTCGCGATTTTCGTTGCCACATTGGCCTTGCTGCCTGGCCTGGCCCATGCGCAGCAGCTGCAGGATCTGATTAACGCTCCTGTCGATGGCTCGGCAGCGGCCTGGATCGTGCGTACGTTCGGTCTCCTGACCGTTCTCTCCGTAGCGCCTGGCATTCTGATCATGGTGACGAGCTTTCCGCGCTTCGTCATCGCATTCTCTATCCTGAGAACCGGCATGGGCCTTGCCACCACGCCGTCGAACATGATCCTCACCAGCATGGCGATGTTCATGACCTTCTACGTCATGTCTCCCACGCTTGAGCAATCGTGGCGCAATGGCATCCAGCCCATGCTGCAGAACCAGGTGACGGAAGCGGAAGCGATCGAGCGGACAGCGGAGCCTTTCCGCACCTTCATGATGGCGAATACCCGGCCGAAGGATCTTGCGCTGTTTGTCGACCTTGCCACCGAACGCGGGCAACAGACAGCCGAGAACGACAGGCCCTATTATCGCGTACTCATCCCGGCATTCATGCTGTCGGAGATCCGACGTGGCTTCGAGATCGGCTTCCTCATCGTGCTGCCGTTTCTCGTTATCGATATGGTGGTCGCAACGATCACAATGGCGATGGGCATGATGATGCTTCCGCCGACGTCGATATCGCTGCCGTTCAAGATTCTGTTTTTCGTCCTGATAGACGGCTGGAACCTGCTCGTGGGTTCCCTAGTAAGATCGTTCTCCTGAGACATTGCAACCGCATTGTTTTAGCTCTGCGCGGCAGGGCTTGTCGCGTTGGGTTAAAAGCCGATACCTCTCAAGCATGAGGAGGGTCGCCTTAGTCGGCGCGAGCTCAGGCCTTCATACAAGCGATTTTCGTGCTCCTAGGGCGATGTTTCCCATCGCGCGGACGGATACACCGGGTTTCACCGTGAAACTCGTCTCCGGTCCGGTTTGCCCGTAGCGGCGAGGGCCTTCCGCCGCCAACCCGCGTTCGCAAATGGAAGGTGTGTCGGGGCAGGAGCCTGGCCGCAAGCATGGACAACACTCTATAAACGCAAATGCCGCGCGGGTGCGCGGCAAGCGATGGAGAACGCTCCGAACATCTTTCCAGCTATGCCGCAAGGATGTCCTACGGGTCTCTCAATGATGGGCCAGACTGCTGAGCTCCAGCGCCGCCCGTGCCTTGGTGTTGTGGAAGGTCACCTTGCTGAGACTGTCTGCCAGGATGGAGGTATTTTCCTTCGGATCGGCGGACGGGCTATGGAAGTTGATGTAATTGATCGCGATGCTGGCTTTGTCGGCTTCCAGCTTCAGCCGGCTGTAGATGGTGATGCCCGGGGGGGTGATCTCCAGGTCGAGCGTGACCGACGGATAGGTCGACCAGTCGAGAGCATAGTCCCCGCCGACGCCGAATCGGACCGTCCCCGGATGGAAATAGAGTTCGGCAGCGGAATCGACCAGATCAGCGATAGTGGTGTGATACTCGAAACGAAGAAGCGAAATGAGGTCGGCAGCATCGAGCAGCCTCAGTTCGGCAGCCAAAGGGCCGATGGCCTTGGCCAGAATTTCCTCGCGTTCGATGGAGTAGGGACATGTTTTCATAGTGAGCCGTCTAGCCATTTTTTATGGTGAACATTGTATTCGGGCCGTCACGAGATCCCTGGATGTCCAGGAGATCGCTCGGGAATGAACTTATTGTGTAAAGCTTGTGTAGAGATGGATAATTGAAATCAAAGAGAAATTCGTCATTCGGATACCCCTCTCGCTTTACAGGACGCGATTGATCGCGCCGGCTTTTGGTCGCCAGTTTCAGTCAGGTTCGGTACCGGGTGTCATGATGCGTCTTGCACGCATCTCGGCAATGATGGTCGGTTCCCGGCAAATGGTTGCCGGGAATGGTGTGCTCTAAAGCAGCATCATGCTTGGATTTTATCGGGCGCAGCGCTCAATGCGCGTCCGGCCGGGCTTTTGCCCGGCGGCGATCGTCAGTCGATCTTTTCCATAAAGGGCCCGCTGCGCGCCGGCAGGGACGGGACATCGATATGATCGGGCATCAGGCCCTTCCTGCCGCGGTAGGCCATCATTTCGTAACCCGTTTCGAGGTGCCGGCAGAATCGTTCGGCGTCGAAGAGCGGGTTCTTGAGGCGGTTGTCGTTCAGGCGCTGGCGCAAAGGCTTGAGGAGTTCGGGATTATTGCCGAATTCGATCGCCATGCGCTGATAGTCTTCTACGCTTTCGGCAACCAGTTCTGGCACACCGATGGCATTGAGCAGGCTCTCGCTGACGCGGGAGGCAAAATTCGTTCCCCTGTAGGCAAGCACCGGCAGACCTGCCCAGAGCTGTTCCGAGGTGGTGGTGTGGCCGTTATAAGGGGAAGTGTCGAGTCCGAGGTCTGCGACTGGAATGCGGTTGAGGTGCTTGTCGAATTCCATCTTGCTCATGAAGAAGATCCGCTTTGCGGAAATCCCCAGGGACACCAGCTTCTTCTCGCTGTTGATCTTGCACTCTTTGTTGTTGGTGAGAATGGAGATCACGCTGTTCGGCGTTGCCTTGAGTATCTCCGCCCACATATTGATCATCTTCAATGTGATCTTGCGATTGGCATTGAACGACGCGAAGACAAACTTGTCTTCCGGCAAGCCAGCTTCCTTGCGTGTAATGGGTTTCGCAAGCGGCCGGTGGACTGGATCATTCGGCTGGTAGGTGTCCGGCATTCTGCAGAATTTTTCATAATAATGCGGCTTCGAGCTGTCCGGCAGGACGAATTTGTCACCGATTACGTAGTCGAGATCGACATTGACCGTCGAGCCCGGATAGCCCAGCCACGCCACTTGAATTGGGGCTGCCTGCATGTTGAAAGCCGCGGTGCGGTTGCCGAAAGTGTGACCCTTGAGGTCCACCAGAATATCGATATTGCGCTCCCGGATCACGGCGACCATTTCATCGTTTTTCATGTCCCGGACGGAAACGATATCGCCCCATTCTTCGCGGTTCGCCTTGTTGACTGCCAGCGACTTTGGATCCGTGTGACAAAACAGGGTGATGTCGAAACGGCTTCGGTCGTGAAGTTCCAGCACGCGACGTACGAGCTTCATTGTCGCATGTATGTCGAACAAGTCTGACGACAGATATCCGATGCGAATTTTCTCTCCCCAGACATGCGGAATGCTGTGTCGAAGCTTGGTCATTTCCGGTGAGAACTTTGGGGTGTTGACGCGTGCCATCTGATTCAGATGCTCGTCACCTATCCAGTTCAAGTTTTGAAAGGCGCCATCCAGTCTGATAAAATCGATTTCGCCGGCAGCGATTGCCGCGTCCAGAATCGGCTGGTGCCGATCCATCGCCTCGAACTTGTTGTGCTCGCGGCAGAACGCCAGATACATGCTTCGAACAGAATTGTTGTTGGGCAATCGAGTAAGCAGGATGCGTGCAGTCTCGATGTCCGACGGGTCGAAGAAATCCCAGGTCAGGATTGAAATCCGGGCGCCAAGGCGCATGTGGTCGAGATTGTCGCTTCTCATCAAGATGTTTTTGAAAACACGCGCCAGGTGTGTTTCCTGCCGCTCGACCAGCAACGAGGCTACGATAAACGCAAGATCGGGGTCGCGGCCGATTTTAGGCAATATTCGGTTGGACAGCGCGAGTGCTTTGTCCTGCTCTCCGAGCTTGAAATAGAGCCGGATGCTCTCCAACAGGTTGTCGTCGGCGTGCTGCCCGCCGAGTTCGGCGGCGAGCTGGAAGGATTGAGCGGCTTCGGCCTTGTGCCCCAATTGCTGCAGCGTGCGCGCAAGCAGCGTGTAGGTGCGTGCATCCTTCTTGACATCGAGCAGCCGGTTTATCGTGACGAGAGACGCCGTGTACTCGCCGCTGCGAAACTGCTGGGAGGCGGCCTTGTAGCTGATCTCGTTCACGTCTGCTCCGTTATCGATGCTGCCCTCGGGCTGTCGGTTCGCATGAAGGCAAACCCGCGTTAAGGGCGAAAAACTCATCCGCCCTTGCTATCCGTCGAAGCTTGCTTGAAACCGGTGTGCCGCAAAGACGCAATCCGATCGCTGTTGCCCGACTATGGTTAATCGGCGATCTCACCATCTAACCGTTTGTTTACTATGACTTTGCATCGCTTGCGACGCGTCGCGGAAATTAAGATTGTGGCAAGGCTTGGCGACCTAATTTGCCTCTGCGACGGGTTGGTGTCCTAAACGAAAAACGGAACCGAGTGGCATGATGTCGGACCGTCGCAGCCGATTAAAACCGGCATGTCCTCACCGTTTGTTTTCAGTCTTTAGGGGACACTTCATGTCTAGCATCAACTTCAACGCCGGCGCTACTTCTGCTCTCGAAACGCTCCGCGGAATCAACAAAGATCTGCAGAAGACGCAGAACAACATCTCGACCGGCGAGCGCGTAAACTCTGCCGCTGACGGCGTATCCTACTGGTCGATCTCCACGACCATGAAGTCCGACAACAAGGCTCTCGGGGCAGCCCAGGACGCCCTCGGCGTCGGCGCTGCAAAGGTTGACACGGCTTATGCTGCAACCGAAAGTGCCATCGACGTCGTCAACGAAATCAAGGCCAAGCTGGTAACCGCTTCCGAAAGCTCGGCTGACAAGGAGCAGATCCAGCTCGAAGTCAAGAAGCTGCAGGAGCAGCTGGTAGCGGTCGCCAAGGCTGCTTCCTTCAACGGTGAAAACTGGGCCGTTATCGGAACTCAGGACAGTGCCAGCGTTGTTGACGGCTTTGTCCGCGAAAGCGGCTCGGTCAAGGTCACCACTGCGACCTACGACCTTGCTGGCAACGCTCTGTTTGAAACTGTCGGAGCAGGCACCGGTACCGGTGGTCTTCTCGGCGACCTGATGACGATCACACTTGCCGCTGCCAACACGCAGAGCGATATCGATGGTTTCATGACCACGGTAGAAACCGCCCTGAAGGGCATGACGAAGGCCGGCGCCGCACTCGGTGCATTGACGACCCGCATCGACATGCAGGACAGCTTTGCTTCCAAGATTTCTGACGCCATCGACTCCGGCGTGAGCCGCCTTGTCGACGCAGACATGGAAGAAGAGTCTGCCAAGCTTTCGGCACTCCAGACCCAGCAGCAGCTCGCTGTTCAGTCGCTGTCGATCGCAAACTCCTCGGGCCAGAACATCCTGCGCCTGTTCCAGTAATCACTGGCATATATCTGAGGAAAAGGCCGCACCTTCGAGGTGCGGCCTTTTTGCGTTTTGGGCCTGAGTGGTTCCAGGAAAATAATCATCAAAATTTAACCAAAATTAACAGGAAGTAAATGCTTAAAAATTAACGGGAAGTAAATGAATTTATTGAGATTTTTTATTTGATCGTTGGGGAATTGTTAACCTTAACGGTGTCTAATCGGCTCATCAAAACGACGGGCCGAAATTAACGGTTTCCGGCAAGCATGAAGCTGACTGTCGTTCCCCGGCGCAATCCGGAATGTCCCTTCAATCATAGTGCCAAAGGGGCAACTTTCATGACCAGCATTCTGACCAACTCCTCCGCAATGTCCGCACTCGCAACGCTGCGTGACGTCAACAGCAACCTGGCCTCCACCCAGGATCGCGTATCTTCCGGTTTCCGCGTTGGTGAAGCTTCCGACAACGTTGCTTACTGGTCGATCTCCACGACCATGAATTCCGACAACAAGGCACTCAACGCTGCCAAGGACGCGCTCGGCGTCGGTGCCGCCAAGGTCGATACCGCCTACGCTGCTATCGAAAGCTCGCTCGAAGTTGTCAACGAGATCAAGGCCAAGCTGGTAACCGCAAGCGAAACCTCCGCCGACAAGGACCAGATCCAGCTCGAAATCGGCAAGTTGCAGGACCAGCTGAAGGCAGTTGCAAATGCCGCCTCCTTCTCTGGTGAAAACTGGATGATCGTTGGCACGAAGACCGACGTCAGCGTTGTTGACGGTTTCGTTCGCGAGGGCGCTGGGGTCAAGGTAACGATCGCAACCGCTGCTGCAACCGCCTACGCAATGTTTGCAGACACCGCCGGCACCGGCGGCATTCTCGGCGACGTTATGACTGTAACGCTCGCTGCTGCTAATACGCAGCCCGATATCGATGGTTTCATGAACACGGTAGAGACGGCCCTGGCTGGCCTGACCGATGCCGGCGCCGCTCTCGGTGCACTGACCACCCGTATCGAAATGCAGGACAACTTCGCTTCCAGCCTCTCCGACTCGATCGAATCGGGTGTCTCCCGCCTCGTCGACGCCGACATGGAAGAAGAATCGGCCAAGCTTTCGGCGCTCCAGACCCAGCAGCAGCTCGCTGTTCAGTCGCTGTCGATCGCCAACTCCGGTCCGCAGAGCATCCTGTCCCTGTTCCAGGGCTAAAAATATCGTTAAAAAATCAGGGGGCCGTACAATCGTACGGCCCTTTTTTGTGCGTTGATTTTATTGGTTAATTTTTCCTTTGTGCAACCCCGCATCATTATTGAATTGTTTATACTCGTTAATTTTTGGTAGCGATTGTTAACCTCTCGTTAACTGCGATCGGTTTTTCTCCTCATCATTGAAAGCGAACCGGAACGCAGCGAAGAGACTTGCACCGGCTGGCATGAGGCTGATCGCGAATGCCGGTTACACCGGAATGTCCCTCTCAACCGATACCCAAAGGGGCAATTTAGATGACGAGCATTTTGACCAACACCTCCGCCATGGCCGCACTGCAGACCCTGCGTGGCATTGGCGCAAACCTTGCCGACACTCAGGATCGCGTTTCCTCCGGTTACCGTGTGAAGGACGCTGAAGACAACGTCGCCTACTGGTCGATCTCCACCACGATGAATTCCGACAACAAGGCCATCAATGCCGCCTCTGACGCTCTCGGCGTCGGCGCCGCGAAAGTGGACACTGCCTATGCGGCGATGGATAGTGCCATTGCTGTCGTCGATGAAATCAAGTCCAAGCTGGTAACGGCAATGGAAGAGTCGACCGACAAGAATCAGATCAACCTCGAAGTGAAGAAGCTCCAGGAACAGCTGACAGCTGTTGCGCAGGCAGCCTCCTTCTCCGGTGAAAACTGGATGGTTGCCGCGGCGGGTGCCGATCCCAAGGTTGTGGTAGATGGCTTCATCCGCAACGAAGACGGAACCGTCAAGGTCACGACCGCTGAGTTCGACGTTGCTTCCTACGCCATGTTCGGAACGATCAACGGTACTGCGGGCGAAGACGGTCTCCTTGGAGAGGTCATGGCCATCACGCTGACCACCGCGTCCACGCCGACCGAGATTCAGGACTTCCTGAACGATGTCGAAGCAGCGCTTTCGAGCCTCACGGATGCAGGCGCAGCGCTTGGTGCGCTCATCACCCGTATCGATCTTCAGGATGAATTCGCTGCAACCTTGTCGGACGCAATCGAAACCGGTGTAAGCCGACTGGTCGATGCCGACATGGAAGAGGAATCGGCCAAGCTCTCCGCGCTCCAGACGCAGCAGCAGCTTGCAATCCAGTCCCTGTCGATCGCCAATACGTCTTCGCAGAACATCCTCACGCTCTTCCAGGGCTAAAGGTTCGCAATCTTTCGAAGCTGATATCCAAAATCGGGCCGCGTTTCACAGACGCGGCCCGATCCATATCAAGAAAAATCAACGGCCTTGGCCGACTGTCAATCATCGGGACCAGGGACGATATGCTGGCGCAAGGTTGTTGGCGTCTTGTCCGAATCGTAGGTTTTCATTAACCTTAGCATACAGGCTCACAAGCCTTAAACGTGACGCGCTTGCCGGATGGCAGGCAGCATGAAGTCGATGCGTCGCGGCCGGATCGCATGCCGGCATGTCCTGATTCCGAACATAGGTGGTTAGAGCATGTCAAAAATCATGACGGTCGGTTACGTGCAGAGCGCGCTGCAGACCCTTCTTTTCGCGAGTGACAATCTCGAGGAAACCCAGAAGCGGACGGCATCCGGTCTGGCGGTTGCTTCCGCCTCCGACAATGCCGGTTACTGGTCGGCCGCCACCAATATGACATCTGACCAGAGCGTTCTCGGCAGTATCGGTGATGCGCTCAATCTGGGTGCCTCGAAGCTCGATACCGCCTATGCGGCAGTAACCTCGTCCATCGATATTCTGGACGAAATAACCGGTCAGCTGATTACCGCCTATGAGGAGGGAACGGATAGAGACGCGCTGAACGGCCGAATGACCTCGCTTAAGGAAAACCTCAAGTCCGTCCTTCAGGCGGCGACGTTTTCGGGCGACAACTGGCTCTATAATTCCGATGAAGTCCTCGGCGCAGCCAAGTCCATTCCGGCGTCTTTCCAGCGCAGTGTTTCCGGCGCGGTGTCGCTCAGCTACCTTTCTGTCGATACGGCCGACACGACGCTGATCGATTCCGCCGATGCAAGTCGCGGACTGCTGACGGCTGGGATTGATGCGAACGTATTGAAGCCCGACGGAACTCCGACGCCGCGAAGCTACTATCTGCTGGACGTGGATTCGACTATTGGCGCAGTCGGCACGGAGATTGCCGTGTCCGATGCCACCAGCACAACCGAGTTGGATGATATGATTACGGTTGTTGGTCACCTGACCGACAGGCTCAACCAGCTGGCGAGCTCGCTTGGCACCGTCTCTGCCCGGATCGATCAGCAGACCACTTTTGTGAAATCTCTTCAGGATGTTCTCGATGAGGGCGTTGGTCGCCTGGTCGATGCGGACATGGAAGAGGAATCCACCAAGCTTGCGGCTTATCAGACCCAGGAAAAGCTGTCAGTGGAACTGCTCTCCATGCTGAACGGCCATCAGCAGAGCGCGCGGATTCTTTTTAGCTAGTGCTTGGCGGGTCTTCATCTTCGCACAAGTTTGGCATCGTAGCTCATTTCTGGCAGAGATGCGTCCATTATCGGATGCGTCACGCCGATCGCTTCGAAGCGAGCCTGCCAAACGCACGAAGGAAGGGTCAACTTGTTCATTTTTGAGGTAAGCCTTTTCATTATCCGCATGTCGGCTCGATAGGGATATTTCCATGAGTGTGCCGCTTGCCCGCTACTTGAAGGATTTTGGCGTTCCGCAGCCGCAGCCGCCGGAGTTCGTCACCGATTTCGATTTTCCAGGAAACGACTTCGCTCTGCCGGAAGTATCGCTGGAGCCTGTCGTCGATATCGAGGAAGAAAAGAGCAAGGCGCGCGCGGAAGGTTACGAGTCGGCCTCGGTTGAGATGGCCGAGCGTCACGCCGAGCAATTGGCGCAGATTGCTGCGAAACATCGCGAGGAAATCGAAGCGCTGACCGCGAAATACGAAGGAGCTGTTGCCGAGCGCGTCGAGGCCTTCCTCACGGAAATGAAGGTATCGGTCGTGGAGGCTGTAGACACCTCTGTGGCGCGTGTCCTCTCTCCGTTCGTCCATGAAGAGGTTGCCCGTGCTGCCGGTGCCAAATTCGCGGCGGATGTCGCCGAAGAGGTCGGGCAGGGCAGGACGGTCAAGATCTCGGTGAGAGGTTCTGAAACATTTATCGAAATGATGCGCAAGCGGCTCGACCCGCTGGTGACTGAAGTCGAATATGGGGAATCGACGGAAATCGACATGACGCTGGAAGTCGGTGACTCGATTCTTGTGACGCGTCTGAAGACTTTTGTCGAAGCGATGGAAGAGCAGATAGATGAGTGAAAGTCATCATCACGGCAAGAACGAGATTATTGTCGTCAAACGCCACAAGGGTGATCACGACGGCGCCCATGGCGGCGCCTGGAAGATCGCCTATGCGGACTTCATGACGGCGATGATGGCATTCTTCTTGGTTATGTGGCTCGTCAATGCCTCCAACGAAGAAACAAAAGCCTCGATTGCAAGCTACTTCAATCCTATCAAGCTGACGGACGAATCGCCGAGTTCGGATGGCGTCAAGGAGCCGGCAAAGGAAGCGGAGGGCGAGCAGGACGCCCAGAAGTCCGACATCGCCGCCGACAAGACACAGGACGGTTCTGCCGCCGCGTCCGGCGAGGATCTCACGGCTTCATCCGGCGAAAACACAAGTTTTTCCGAAGCGGCATTCTTCGAAAATCCCTATGCCGTGCTTGCGGAAATCGCGCAGGAAGTTGGCCAGCAGGCCAATGTCAGCGTGAAGGGCGAGGGCGGTGCAGCGGATTCGGGTCCGTCGACCGGGGCGTCCGGTGGCGAAGCATATCGCGACCCGTTCGATCCGGACTTCTGGAGCAAGCAGGTTTCCGCGCAACAGACCGGGCAGAATGGTGCCGTGGTCGTGAGCCAGGACAGCAGCTTGCCGTCGGCACCCGATGCAAAGCCCGTCGAGACGCAATCGCAAAATCAGGCCGCCGAGAGCCGGTCTTCGTTTGAAGCACAGACACGCGCCGATGCCGACGCTGCTGCCCAGCAACAGGTCGCGGCACTCCAAGCGTCCGACGTCACCGCGGCCAACGCTCGGGAAGAAAAGCCTTATGACGGTGAGCCTGAACCTGATCGGCCACAGGCAACGACGCAGGAAACCGAGAAGGCCGAGGATCTTAGGGAAGAACTCGTCAAGGCTTTGACCGGGGTTCCGGGGAAGCTTTCGGAGGGAATCGTCGTCACGCCATCGGAGGGCGGCATGCTCGTCACCATTTCCGACCAGGCCGCAACACCGATGTTCGATCTCGGATCTGCCGTTCCGCGGCGGGAAACAGTCCTGGCTATGGAGAAGGTTGCTGCAGTCCTTAAGGAAAAGGCCGGTTCGATCGTCATCCGCGGTCATACCGACAGCCGGCCTTATCGGGGTGGCAATGCCGATAACTGGACGCTCTCGATGGACCGCGCCCATGCTGCCTATTTCATGCTCCTGCGTGGTGGGCTTGAGGATACGCGGGTGAAGCAGTTGTCCGGTTTCGCCGATCGCCGCCCGCAGGTGACGGATAATCCCGAGGATGGAGCCAATCGCCGTATCGAAATCCTGATCGCCGATGGTTGAAGGTAAGCGCTGATGTTTGCTCGTAGACACTGGTTTGTCCGTTCCGCGTTTCTTGCAGCCGCACTGGCTGCAGGAACCGTTGAGACGCGTGCGCAGGACCAGTCGCTCGATGCCTACAAGATCTTGCGGTCTCTCCAGTTCGTCCAGGATTCGCTGGTGCTTGGAGATCACTCCGCTTCTGATCTTCAACGCTATCTGCTTGATTCCCTCGACAAGCGGCTGAGATCTGCGGACAACGGCACGCTTGCAGACACTCGCAACGCCGACGCCGTCTTCGTTTACGTAATGAGCGGAGGCAATCCCTCGACGCTGAACTTCCTGGCATCCCGCGACACCCAAGGCTACCTTGATGCGCGGATCGTCAATGTCCTGCAGAAATATCTCGATGGTCGGGGTGGCCAGGTTGCAAGCTCGATCGCGTCTCTGTCCCAGGAATATCAGGGTTCTGCGATCGGCCCCTATCTCAATCTGGTTGCCGGCAACGTCAACTATCCGACGGATCCGACGGCGGCGCTGATCTTTTACGACCGTACGCGTATCGATGCGCCGGGCACGATTCTGGAGGAGGCAGCCTTGCGCCGCTCCATCGTCGCCAGCACGACCATCAAGGATGTCGATCGCGCCTTCGGTTACTCCGTGCGTTACGCGCGGCGGTTTCTTCACTCTCCCTATGCCAGTCAGTTTGCCGATCTGTTCGTCGATCTGGCGGTGACCAATGAAGCCGGACTGGGACGCGAGCGGATTTCCGAAGTTGCTGACCTTATGGATTTTGACCGGGCTCAGGAGCTTTACTTGCGCATATCGCGGTTGGCGACTTTGAAGGGCAAGTATGAACTGGCGGGCTATACGGCGGAAGAGGCGCGCAAGCTGAACGACGTGCTCAGCGGCAAGGGACACACGATCCTCCCTGGCCTTTACGAACATATCGCCAAGGTTCCGTCTTCAAAAGTCTCGGAAGTGGTCGACCAGCTTTCATCCATGCCGAGGGATGGTCTTTCCGATCGCGACCGGGCGCTCCTGGACGCTGCGCAACGCGTCGGCGAGGAGATCGTCAGACCCGTAGAAATGAGCAGTAGCGACGCCGAAGCGGACGTCCAGGACAGTGATATCGGGACTACCGCCGCCCAACCTGATCCGACCACCGCAGGCTCTGTCGTGCCGAATGCATCGGCCGCGACAAATGCGGCCGTTGACGACTTCGTCACGCAAGGTCGAAACAAGCTGGGTGAAATAGATTCGCTCCTTTCGGAGGAGATTGGGGACCGATGATGAATGTAGTGAACAACGCTGTGCCGGGGGGCATGGATGTTTCGACGGCAGCTCCCTCCGCCTCAGGCAAGGGAACCCGGTCCGCCAAGGACGACGGTTTCGCAAAGACGCTCAACTCCTATGGCGACGGTCAGAGCCAGCGCGGTAAAACCGATACTGCAGCGAGTGATGATAGCGCTACGACCGCGACCCAGACCGACCATGACCAGACTGAGACGGATGCCGCCACGCAGAAGGAGCCTGCCGGTGGACGGCCGTTCGCCATGACCGTGGAATCCATGCTTTCGAAAGCCACGGCACGAGCCTCGGATGCAGCTACTCCGGAGACGGTCTTGGAGACGCAGGTTATCGAGATGCCGGAACCTGAGCAGCCACCCATCGTCGATGGTGCGGATTTGGACACGGCAACGGATCTTCTGGCGGACTTGCAGGCGGCTATCCCCGCGAACACGAAAGGTCAGGGGGCGCCCGTTCGCAATGCGACCTCGGATCAGGTCAAGACCGGACAGACGGATACCGACGCAGCCGATCCCGAGGCGGCGGACGATGTTCTGGCTATGCTTCAGGTCGCGCCGGCCATGCCGGCCGCGCAGTCTGACGTCATTGTCGACGAGCAACCCATGCCGGCACCTTCTGCCGAAATGGATGTGGATGCCATTGCATCACAGGCCGGCAACGCAGTCCCTTCTCTGAAGGATGCAGCGTCCACGACCACCGCGGCAACGGATGCGGGCAAGGCTGTCAATAGCGCGCCCAAGGCTGCCGATGTGGCTCCTGCTGTTCAGGATGCTCTGCAGCAGGATAGCGAGCTTTCGTTGGATACCGAAACAGCGACGGTACAGATCACCGAGAACCGCCGTTACATTGGCATCGCGCCGAGCTCGAATGCGGTCTCGTTGGCAACGGCATTCGGTCAGGATCCCGACTGGTCGGCTGCCATGAACCCGAGCGCCAGACTATCCAACGAGGCTCTTTACGCCAGCACGGGCAAAGTGGTGAACACCCTCAAGATCGAGCTCAATCCGAACGATCTCGGGCATGTGACGGCAACCATGCGCATGGTCGGCGAAGATCTGAACATTCATCTGACGGTCGAAAGCAGCAAGGCCTACAGGCAGATCATGCACGACAGTTCGTCGATGCTCGATAATCTGAAGGCGCAAGGCTACAGCGTTGATCAGATCACGGTCAGCATAGCGAGCGGAAGCAGCTCGACATCCTCGGACAAGGGCAGTGATGCGTTTGCCAATAGTCGTCAGTCCTCCGACATGGGGCAGGCGCAGCAGCAACAGCAACAAAACGGCCGCCAGGGCGGCAGCACGGGTGGCAATCTGGCGGATACGCCGGATACCGGCGCGCGTGTCAGCTCTTCTGGAGGTAAGGATGAAGGTTCGGCTCAAGGCGCGGGTTCTGGCGGCGCTGGTACTCGTCCCGACACCGTTTATCTCTGATAGAGGAGAAGCAGCGGTCAGCGCCAGCCTTGCATGCGAACGCCAGATACAGCGCGCCGCCGCTCAATACGGAATTCCCGAAGGCATACTCTATTCCGTCGGCCTGACCGAGACAGGGCGTAAGGGTTCACTTAGTCCCTATGCCCTGAATGTCGAAGGCAAGGCATTCTTCCCCGGCTCGTTGCAGGAGGCCTTTGCCCAGGTTGCGACGTCGCGGGGGGAGGGCGCCAAGCTGATCGATATCGGCTGCATGCAGATCAATCTCATGTATCACGGCGCGGAGTTTGCCTCTCTGCAAGATATGTTCGACCCGGCCCAGAACGTTGCCTATGCCGCACGCTTTCTGCGCCAGCTATATGATCGGCATGAGACCTGGACAATGGCCGTCGCTCGGTATCATGCCGGGCCGAACAACGACCCCGCGCAGCAGCGGTATGTGTGCCGTGTGATCTCAAATCTTGTTGCGTCGGGTTACGGGCAATGGACTGCCGGAGCCACGAATTTCTGCGCTGGCGGCAACTGGAGGTAGATTGACCTTTCGTTTCACGTCCCGCCCTTGATTTGGCAGCAATGAGGCGTGTCAAATATGCTCGTGTCGAATTCCGTTATAAATCTGTCAGATTCTGTTGAGAAAATTGTGCCTTATCTGTTTTAGCCTACTATATGTAGTGCAAATCGGAGTGGCATGGTTAATCAATTATTAATTAGTCCCTGCAACTTCCTATAATTGTGGCTGACTCTCACGATTCGTACTCATGCTCCAGCACATGAACGT
>JAEXYH010000023.1 GCA_023451735.1 Pseudomonadota bacterium
CACCTTCATGCCGGGACGAAGCGCGGATTCTGGCAGTACCGACACGGCCATGCCGGCAAGGATCGCGGCGGCAATGACGGTCGACGACCAGCTGGTGAATAGAACCTGATATTCCCGCCCATCCGCATCGAGCGCCGAACAGGCCAGCTGCCGCCACAGGCAGTCGCGTCGCCCGACCGCAAGCGGCACCGGCGCATCATCCTTCAGCGGATGGTTTGCGGATGCCACCCAGCAGAGCGGTTCTGTCCGCACAACGTCTGAAATCCGCTGTCGGGGGTTATGGGTCACCAGCGCAATATCCAGTTCGCCGCGCGCCATCTTCTCCGCGAGACTGACCGATGGCTCGCAGACGATGTAGAGTTCTACATTCGGGTGGGTCTTGGCAAACCGACCAATGATCTCCGGCATGTAGCGGTCGGCATAATCATCCGGGGTGCCGATCCGGATCGTCCCTTCCAGCCGGTTGTCATCGAAGGCGGCGATCGCCTCGTTGTTGAGCCGGATGATGCGGCGGGCGTAATTCATCAGCTTCTCGCCCTCGGCGGTCAGGCGGTTGCCACGGCCGTCCTTGGCAAACAGCTGCTTGCCGATCCGCTCCTCCAGCCGGCGCATCTGCATCGAGACGGCGCTTTGCGTCTTGAACACCCGATCCGCAGCCTTGGTAAAGCTGCCGGTGTCGATGATGGCGATGAAAGTATGCAGCTGGTCGATATCGAGCGGAGCGGACATGAGCGCAATCCATCAGTGAACTTGATAATCATCATTAGAAACATTCGTTGGACTGATCAATACGATTAACCGATAACAACGGCAATTCTCGAACATAGGCGCTGTGTCAAACGGCGTAAATGTCTCACCGGCAATCCGTTCGCTGTTGCGATCGGAAAGCCTTGCCCGTGCCCGATGAAAGGATACCCCGATGAGCACGACCGAATGCGGAACCGATTTGAAGCTCGTAAAGGCTCCGGCCCCAGTCCCGGCTGGCTTGGTCCAGACGGCCGTGTTCGTGCGCATCAAATCCGCATGGCGTGCCATCCGCAACCGCATCGCGGCACATCCGATTTCCGAATTGGACGATCGTATGCTTGACGATATCGGACTTAGCCGCCGTGATGTCGTCATTGCTCTCGATCGTTCCGGCGCACTGGATGATCCGGCTCTGCTTCTGGCAAGGGCTGCTCGTACGCGCGCCCGCACGCGGTTTGCCCGGCCGCCAGCTCGCTGACCGCGTGCATCCTTCGTAATGTGATGATTTTCCCCGCAGGGTGAGCCAATAGCCCTGCCTCTTGCCCGGCCGGACACCCGCGCCGGGCCTTTTTTGTTCTGGATAGGCTTAGCGGTTACGCGGATAGCCTTTAGAACGGGTAAGAGCGGCCGCCACGAACTCCTCATCCCTGTGCCCTTAGGGCTTCGCCTCAAGCTATGTCACAGGGATCCAGCCGACACGCGTCTGCGTGGCGAGGAGCGTTTTTTTCGGCCTAACGACTTGGGCTGGCTGGGTTCCTGTCACAAAGACAGGAATGAGGGAGGGAGGCACCGTTGCCCGCCTGCTCCCCCAGCCCAACAAATCAATACTGGTATTCGTCGAAAACCGGCTCGACCGAGCCATTCCAGCGGCCGTTGAAAAGCCCCAGAAGATCATCGGCGAGCGTCGCTTTCTTCGCCAGCACTTCTTCGAGCGGTGAGAGGAAGATGCTTTCGTCCTGGCCATCGCCATTCAGCCGTGCCCGCGATTTCAGGCCCGCCGCCGAGATGCGCACTGCGTCGCGCGCCACGTCCAGAACCGGACGCCCCTTGATCACAGCATTCAGACCCTGGCTCGGCACGGCATCGCGCATGGCGACAACGTCCTCGAAAGTCCAGTCGGCCGTCAGCGTTTCCGCATCGGCAAGTGCTGCATCGTCATAGAGCAATCCGACCCAGAAGGCCGGCAATGCGCAGATCCTGCGCCACGGGCCGCCATCGGCGCCGCGCATCTCGAGGAAACGCTTGAGGCGAACATCGGGGAACAGCGTCGAGAGATGATTGGTCCAGTCGCCCATGTTCGGCTGCCAGTCCGCCACTTCGCCCTTCAGCGCACCGGCCATAAACTGGCGGAAGGTCACATGCGTGCAGTCGTGGTATTTGCCGTCGCGGACAATGAAATACATCGGCACATCGAGCGCCCATTCCACATAATCGGCAAAGCTGAAATCGGGTTTGAACACGAAGGGCAGGGTGCCTGAACGTCGGTTGTCCGTATCACGCCAGATATCGCCGCGCCATGAGACGAGCCCGTTGGGCTTGCCTTCCGTAAACGGTGAAGACGCAAACAGAGCGGTCGCGATCGACTGCAGTTTCATCGACACCCGCATCTTTGCGGCCATGTCCGCTTCAGAGGAGAAGTCGAGGTTCACCTGGATCGTGCAGGTCCGATACATCATATCGAGGCCGTGGCTGCCGACCTTCGGCATGTAGCGGGTCATGATGTCGTAGCGGGATTTCGGCATGCGCGGCGTTTCGGCCAGAGACCAAATCGGGCTGCCGCCCAGTCCCAGGAAACGTATGCCCATCGGCTCGGCGATTTCTTTCACCAGTGCCAGATGCCGGTTGGATTCGCGGCAGGTCTCGTGGATGGTTTCCAGCGGTGCCCCGGACAGCTCGAACTGGCCGCCGGGTTCGATCGAGATCGCACCCATGCCCGACTGTTCGCCGAGCCCGATAATGTTGGCGCCGTCCATGATCGGCTCCCAGCCGAGCCTCTCCTGCATGCCCTTCAAGAGCGCGGAAATGCTGGCATCGCCGAAATAGGGAACCGGCCGGTTATCGGCTGCGAAAAAGACGAACTTCTCGTGTTCGGTGCCGATGCGGAATTTGTCTTTCGGGCGCGAGCCCTGCGCCAGATAGGCGGAAAGCTCGGACACCGAGGAAAGTGGTGTCTGGTCGGTCGTGTCACGCGCCATGAAAATACCTTGGTCGAAAGGCCTGGATTGATAAGCCAGACTGATGATCGTCCGGCTGATTGAACCGAATTCATCTGCTGTGCAAGCGAATTTGTTTCAAGATCGATTCAGAAAAACAAGGGTCTCTGTTGCGGTTTTGACGCGGTCTCGGCTCCTTGTGGGTCTAGCGATCTCCTCACTTGCGATTTTTAACACTTAGCTGAAGCTAAGATGTTGAAATCGCTTTCTCTCCCACAGAGGGGAGAGATGCCGCTGCCGCACCCCTCGGCGCCTTACCTTCCCCCTTGTGGGAGAGGTTACAAAATCAAG
Source organism: Pseudomonadota bacterium (assembly GCA_023451735.1). Classification (GTDB taxonomy): domain Bacteria; phylum Pseudomonadota; class Alphaproteobacteria; order Rhizobiales; family Rhizobiaceae; genus Neorhizobium. The sequence continues at coordinate 3,252 of JAEXYH010000023.1, forward strand.
ATCTTGGCTTCAGCCAAGTCTTAGATTTTGTTGGTGAGGGGATGAGAACAGGGCGGCAAAGCCGACGAAACGATTCAGTGAATCGTTTCGAAGCACGAACGCCTTGCTCCAGCAAAAGGCGGGAATGACCACTCTACCGCCAATCCCCGACAGCCGCCTGAATGACGGCCAGTGCCGCCACCGCGGCCGTATCCGCCCTCAATATCCGTGGCCCGAGCGGGATCGCTGTTACGAAGGGCAGCGATCTCAGCAGGTTGCGCTCCTCCTCCGAAAATCCGCCCTCGGGGCCGACCAGAAGCGCGAACTTCTTCTCCGTGACTTTGGCCAGTATCGGCAGGGGGTTCTGTCCCTCGTCGTTTTCGTCGCAAAAGATGATCCGCCTGTCCGCCGGCCAACGCTCCAGGGTGTCGGTGAGTTTTCGCGGTTCGAGGACGTCCGGGATGGACAGCACGCCACATTGTTCGGCGGCTTCAGCGACATTGGCGCGGAGCCGGTCGAGATTGGTGATCTTGCCCTGCACATGCTGGGTCATCACCGGCTGCAGCAGGCCGGCCCCCATCTCGACGGCCTTCTGTACCAGGTAATCCAGCCGCCCGACCTTCAACGGCGCAAACAGGTAATGCAGGTCCGAGGCCGGTGGTTGCGGCCGGGTTTGCTCGGTCAGTTCCAGCACGATCTTCTTGCGGCTTGGAAATGTGATCTCGGCCAGCCATTCGCCGTCGCGGCCGTTGAACACCAGCACTTTCGCACCGGCCTCCAGCCTCAGGACATTGGCGAGGTAGTTGAACTGCTCGCTCGACACCTCATGCCGTGTTTCGGTCGAAAGGGATGTCTCGATGAAAAGCCGCTGAAGGCGAAAATTGGCGCGCATGATCTTCTCTTACACAAACAGCGCGAACATAACCGTCGCGATGATCGCTGCAAGACCCGCAGCCGCAGGAAGCGTGATCATCCATGCGGCGAGAATGCTCAGCATATGCGAACGTCGTACCAGGTAACGCCGCTTCATCTCGTCGTCATTGCGCTCGTGCGTCTCGTTTTCGTCCGGTTCCCTGCGGGTATCCTTTCCGGCGCGCACCCGCATGTATTCATAGCGGCGCTTTGAATTGCGCGTGTACCATTCACGGAACAGCCCGACGCCGAACACCGCGCCGACGGCGATATGTGTGGAAGAAACCGGCAGTCCGATCCAGGACGCGACGAGCACGGTCAGCCCCGTCGACAGCGAGACGCAATAGGCCCGCATCGGATTGAGCTTGGTAATCTCGGCGCCGACCAGCCGCACCAGTTTCGGACCGTAGAGCAGAAGACCGAGCGAAATGCCCAGGCCGCCGATGACGAGTTCCCACAGCGGCACGCCGGGGAAATGGAGAGCACTGCCCGCTGCCATGTCCTGGACTGCGCCGACGATTGCGGCCAGCGGCCCGATGGCGTTCGACACGTCGTTTGCCCCATGCGCAAACGACATCAGCGCAGCCGACAGGATGAGCGGAATACGGAAAAGTTTCCTCAGCGACTGGTTGCGGTTCTCCAGCCCCTGCGCCTGCCGCGCGATCACCGGGATCAGAGCGCGCCAGGAAATCAGACCGGAGACGATGGCGATTGCGGTGGCGGAAAATACGGAGACCGTCATCAGCTGGCCGAGACCGATCAGTGCCAGATATCCGGAAAACGCCCCCGTCATGATGCCGATCAGCACCGGCACCCACGTCCTGGCTGCTGCGATCTTGTCGTCGCGGTAGATGATCGTTTCCTTGACCAGCAGCAGGAACCCGGCTGCGATTACCGCGCCGAGCAGCGGCGAGATCACCCAGCTGGCGGTGATTCCGGCGACCATGCCCCAGTTGACGGCGCTAAAACCCGCCGCGGCAATTCCCGCGCCCATGACCGCACCGACGATCGAATGGGTGGTCGAAATCGGAGCGCCGGCCCAGGTTGCGACGTTGATGAGCACGGCGGCTGCAAGCAGAGCCGCCATCATCGCCCAGATCAATATGTTCGGGCTGGAGACCAGCGCGCCATTGGTGATGCCATTGGCAATCGTATGCGCCACGTTGCCGCCGGCAAGCACTGCGCCGGCAACCTCGAAAACCGCTGCGAGCACGAGGCCGAACCCCATCGTCATGGCACGTGCACCGACGGCGGCACCGATATTGTTGGTAACGTCGTTGGCACCAATGTTCATCGCCATATAGCCGGCAAGCGCCGCAGCGGCGATGACGATCACCGAACCGGGCGTGCCGCTCACATAGGAGGAGGCGAAGATTGCCGCCAGGATGAGGAAGACGAGTGCGGCGCCCGGACCGGCAAGCCCGCGCGACGTGTGCCGCGCGGCGTCTTCCACCGAGGACAGTTTCTCCAGATCCTTGTCGAGCGTCGGTTTAGCCAGACGCGGCTTCTGTTGGGCCATGCTTCGTTTTTATCGGTAGGGAGCGGCGCCTGCCCGCCCCGGTTTTACACCAGCGTTCTTTAGCGCTCGCTTTTGAAGAGATTATGATATTCGGCCGGGTAGCCTTCTCAGCCAGCGGCCTTCACGGCAAGATCGGGGACGACCACATCCTGAACCGGCTTGCGCATGCGTTCGGCAAACTGCAGCAGCAGGATCTTCAGTTCCGGCTCGTTGACCCGGTCGGCGGCTTCCTCGGGCGAAACCCACTCGATGCGCCGCACGCCCTTTTCCTTGAAGTCCTTGCAATTGCCATCGACTTTCAGAAGGTGAACCTGCACGCGCACCGGCACCTTGATGCCGTTATCGAGACCCTTGCGGTAGTGATAGAAGCCGAACGGCATCTTCTCGGCCTTGCCTTTGACGCCGACTTCCTCAAGCGCTTCCTGCTCGGCCACCTGATGCGCTTTTTTGTTTTCCATGGGCCAGCCCTTGGGGATCACCCAGCGTCCGGTATCCCGGCTGGTCGCAACCAGAACCTCAAATTCGCCGCGCTTGGTAGCGCGATAGCAGATCGCAGCATATTGCTGGCGCGGGGGGCGCTGCACCATGAGACGAAGATTGCTGGCGATGCGGTTCATAAAGCCCAATTTCGAAAACACCTCCGAGAGTTTCATTTTACTAATATAATGATTGCGCCAGGATTAACGAGGTAAAGCGATCGAATTTGATCGTGAATCACCCGTTAAAAACCCTTACTCAGCTAAATATAAGCGGGTCGGCACGCTGATACGTCAACAGATTATTGCACAGCTGTTCAATTTTCCTCTGAATATTGCGCGAATGTGATTGGCCTTGGCCTGCATGCGACATTCATCAAGAAAAAGTTGAAGCCTTCCCGCGTCCCGAATAGGTTGGAAACCAGTCCTGTGGGAGGAAAGCATGCCGGAGGCCATTCAGTTTCTGCCGCCAAGGCAAGACGTACTGTCTCGCCGGGTGACCATCATCGATGACCTGCGCGATCTCTTGCCGGCCGATTGCGTCATCCATGAGGCGCGAGAACTGGTTCCTTTCGAAACTGACGCTTTCATCAGCTATCGCCGGATGCCTCTCGCTGTCGTGCTGCCGCGCACCACGTCGCAGGTCGCTGCGGTGATGAAATACTGTCATCGCAACAGTATCCCGGTCGTGCCACGCGGGGCAGGCACCTCGCTTTCCGGCGGCGCCATCCCGCAGGAGGATGCGATTGTGCTCGGTCTGTCGCGCATGGCCCGTATCCTCGAGATCGACTACGCCAACCGAACAGCGATCGTTCAGGCCGGCGTCACCAATCTGAGCATTTCCGAAGCGGTCGGCATCGACGGCTTCTTCTACGCCCCGGATCCGTCTTCCCAGCTCGCCTGCACCATCGGCGGCAATATCGGCATGAATTCCGGCGGTGCCCACTGTCTGAAATATGGCGTCACCACCAACAACCTGCTTGGCGTCAAACTGGTCTTGGTCGACGGTCAGGTGGTCGAGCTCGGCGGCAAGCATCTGGATGCCGCGGGTTATGACCTGCTCGGCCTCGTCTGCGGTTCGGAAGGCCAGCTCGGCATCGTCACCGAAGCGACCGTGCGCCTGATTGCCAAGCCTGAGGGCGCACGTCCGGTCCTGTTCGGTTTTGCCACATCCGAGGAGGCGGGTGCCTGCGTGGCCGACATCATTGCCGCCGGCATCATTCCGGTCGCCATCGAATTCATGGACAAGCCGGCGATCGAGATCTGCGAGGCTTTTGCCAAGGCCGGTTATCCGCTCGATGTCGGCGCGCTTCTGATCGTCGAGGTCGAGGGATCGGAAGACGAGATGGATGCGACCCTTTCCCGCATCGTCGAGATCGCCCGCCGCCACGAGGTTTTGACCGTGCGCGAATGTCAGTCGGCGACGGAAGCGGCCTTGATCTGGAAAGGTCGTAAATCCGCTTTCGGCGCCACCGGCCGCATTGCCGATTACATCTGCATGGACGGCACGGTGCCTTTGAGCAAGCTCTCCTACGTGCTGAAGAAGACATCCGAAATTACCGATGGTTTCGGCCTGCGCGTCGCCAACGTCTTCCATGCCGGCGACGGCAACATGCACCCGCTGATCCTGTTCAATGCCAACGATCCTGAGGAAGCCAGAAAGGCCGAAGAAGCGGGCAACGAGATATTGAAACTCTGCGTCGATGCTGGCGGCTGTCTCACCGGCGAACACGGCGTCGGCATCGAAAAGCGCGACCTGATGCGGCATCAATATACGGAAACGGAACTCGCCCAGCAGATGGCGGTGCGCGCGGCGTTCGACGAGGACTGGATCTTGAACCCTTCGAAAGTGTTTCCGCTGGAGGGTAGGGGGTGAATTTCATGCCTTCGGTTTCGGCCTTCCCGCGCATCCACCCACCTCTGGCCTGCCAGCCATCTCCCCCTCGAGGGGGGAGATTAGATAGACGCTCCGTCTGGCCCCAATCGACATCGCAATATCCGCCAACAAAGTGCAGTCTTCGGGCGAAGGTCGTGCTTCTGGTCCCCCTTGAGGGAGAGATGCCCGGCAGGGCAGAGGGGGATATCTTCCGGACGTGTCGGCGGCAAAGGCGTGCCGCATGCTGATCCCCAACACCGAAACCGATGCCGCCTATGTCATCCGTAATGCTGCAGCCGACGGCAAGCCGCTCGCAATCTGCGGCGGAAATACCCGCGGTTTCGCGCGCCTGACCACATCCGCCGAAACCATCAGTTCCCGCGGCCTGTCCGGCATCGTCGACTACGACCCCGCCGAAATGGTGATGACGGTCAGGTCCGGTACGCCGGTCTCTGAAGTGGAGGCAGCCCTTGCCGCAAACCGCCAGATGATGGCCTTCGAACCCATGGACCATCGCGGCATTCTGGGCACGCACGCAGCGCCTTCTCGCGAGCCGACCATCGGCGGCGTGTTTGCCGCCAATGTTTCCGGCCCCCGCCGCCTGACTGCCGGTGCGGCGCGCGACAGCCTGCTCGGCATCCGCTTCGTCAACGGCCGCGGCGAAATCATCCGTGCCGGCGGAAGGGTGATGAAGAACGTCACCGGGCTCGACTTGGTGAAACTGCTTGCCGGCTCGCAGGGCACGCTCGGTTTCCTCACCGAAGTCACGTTTCGCGTGCTGCCCGTGCCGCCCGCGACGCAAACTATCGTCATTTCCGGTCTCGACGACGAGATGGCGGCAAAGGCGATGGCCGCCGCGGTGGCTTTGCCCGTGGAAATTTCCGGCGGCGCGCACCTGCCGGCGAGCGTCCGATCCCGCTTCGTCGAGGGAGCTTTGCCGGAAGGCGAAGCGACCGTCTTGCGGCTCGAAGGCCTTGTCCCCTCCGTTGACGCGCGGGCGCAGAAACTCGCGGCAGTCATGGAAGCTTTCGGACCTGTCGCCAGGCTCGGTATGGAACAGAGCCTGACGCTCTGGCGCGAAATCCGCGATGTCACCCCTTACGCCGATGGTACCGAAAAACCGCTCTGGCGGGTCTCGGTCGCGCCGAGCGCAGGTTATCATCTCGTCTCCGCGCTACGCCTGGAAGCCGGGATCGATGCCTTTTACGACTGGCAGGGAGGACTGGTCTGGATGCGCATGGAAGCCGATCCGGAAGCCGAACTCGTCCGTCGTTATATCCGCGCCCTCGGCGGTGGCCATGCGACGCTGGTCCGGGCTTCGGAAGCTGCAAGGGCCGAAATCCCGACGTTTGAACCGCTGCCCGATGCGGTTGCGGCGCTCTCTGCCCGCATCAAGGCGAAACTGGACCCGGCAGGGATTTTCTGCCCGGGGAAAATGGGGTGATGGGGATGGATGAGGAAAGGGCAGAACATATCGTAAAGCGATTGGCTCGTTTCATTTGCGATGCCAACGCTGAAATCATGCGGTTCACAAAAAATCGCGGACATATCCATGACACGGGTTCTGAAGGGTATGTCAGCGGCTATATCGCCAATAGAATTTACTCGGAAAATTTGCTTGTTGATGGAGAATATGTCGATCACGTCCGCTTGGAAGTCAGCGTCACCGATCGCGTTGATGTATCAACAGAAGCACGCAAGACAGGGCGCTTCGATATCGTATGTTTCAACGAGAATGGCGACGCGATTCTGATTATTGAGGTCAAACGCTATTTTAGTCCTTCCGCACTGAAGGAAGATGCGAGCCGGCTTATCTCAGCCATAAGGATGAGCAGGGCCACCGAGAGACATCTTAAAGGTGGCGTACTCGTCGGGGTAAATACAGATTGGGGCAAAGTCTCAAGAACGACCGTGTCAGAGCAATTGGAACAAGTTGAGTCTACCATAAGAGACTACGAGAATGATGTTCACACCTGGGGAGGCGTTCATGAGGAGCCTGTCCTGATTGAGGGCGAAAATACGTTGAAGAAAGTCATTGGTTTTGCCGTGCTAATAAAGGGTTGATTGATGCAAACTTCCTTCACGCCCGAACAGCTCGAAGACCCGCATGTTGCCGAATCCGAAAAGATTTTGCGCCGCTGTGTCCATTGCGGTTTTTGCACCGCCACCTGTCCCACCTATGTGACTTTAGGCAACGAGCTGGACAGCCCGCGCGGCCGTATCTACCTCATCAAGGACATGCTGGAAAACGGCCGGGCGGCGGATGCGGAGGTCGTCACCCATATCGACCGATGCCTTTCCTGCCTTTCCTGCGTCACCACCTGTCCCTCCGGCGTCGACTATATGCATCTGGTCGATCACGCCCGCGTCCATATCGAAAACACTTACCAGCGTCCGCTCGTAGACCGGTTGATCCGCAGTCTTCTCGCCGCTGTCCTTCCTTATCCGGCGCGGTTCCGTACAGCGCTTACGTTTGCCAGATTCGGACGGCCTTTCGCGCCTTTGATCAAACAGGTGAAGGTGCTGAGGCCGCTTGCCGCAATGCTTGACCTAGCGCCGCGATCCGCGCCTTCGCCATCTGCGGCGGTGATGCGCGGCGCGCAGCCCATCCACGGCATAAGGCGCGGCCGCGTGGCGATCCTCTCCGGCTGCGCCCAATCCGTGCTCGATCCGGGCATCAACGCTGCGACGATCCGGCTGCTTGCCCGTTTCGGTGTTGAGGTCGTGGTGCCGGAAGGCGAAGGCTGTTGCGGCGCGCTGGTGCACCACATGGGGCGGGAAGGGGAGGCGCTCGATTTCGCCCGCCGCAACGTCGATGTCTGGATGCGGGAGATCGGCAACAAGGGCCTCGACGCGATCATCGTCACGGCATCCGGCTGCGGCACGACGATCAAGGATTACGGCCACATGCTGCGGCTTGACCCCGATTATGCGGAAAAGGCAGCGAAAGTGTCAGCGCTGGCGAAGGACATTACCGAATATCTCGCCACGCTCGATCTGCCGCGACAGGAGCCGAAACGACTCAACGTCGCCTATCATTCGGCCTGTTCCATGCAGCACGGCCAGAAGATCGTGGCGGCGCCGAAACTGCTTTTGAAAAATGCCGGCTTTACGGTGCGCGATCCCGCCGAAGGCCACCTCTGTTGCGGCTCCGCCGGTACCTACAACATTCTGCAGCCGGAAATCTCAGGCGAGCTGAAAGCCCGCAAGGTGAGAAACATCGAGGCGACGAAACCGGATGTCATCGCCACCGGCAATATCGGCTGCATGAGCCAGATCGGTTCCGGCACGGCTGTTCCCGTGCTGCATACAGTGGAATTGCTGGATTGGGCTTACGGCGGCGAGAAGCCGGGGAAATTGGACGGCAAGTAAATGGCCGGAGAGGCCCAAGGCCTCCCCGACCGACAATGATCACCCGCCGAAAATCGTGCGGAAGATGTCGATGCCGCGATCCTTGAAGGCGACGTCGCTGGTTTTCGAGCCGGGGCCGATCACGACCACTTTGGTGCCGACAGCCGCGCGGGCATAAAGATGCTCGACATCCTTGTTCATCATGCGGATGCAGCCGGAAGACAGGTTGAGGCCGATCGACCATGGCTGGTTGGTGCCGTGGATGCGGAAGATCGTGTCGCGGCCGCCCTTGTAGAGATAAAGCGCGCGGGCGCCGAGCGGATTGTCCTTGCCGCCGGGCATGACGACGGGAAGCTTGATGCCGCGGCGGGCTTCGCGGGCACGCATCTCGGCTGGCGGCGTCCAGGTTGGCCATTCCGCCTTGCGGCCGACAGATACGGCACCCGACCAGCCGAAACCTTCTCGCCCGACGCCGATGCCGTATCGCGTCGCGCGGTTCTTGCCCTCGACGTAATAGAGGAACTTGTTATTGGTATCGACGATGATCGTGCCCGGTGCTTCGCTGGTGGTGAAGCGCACGCTGCGGCGCTGATACTTGGCGGGAACTTCCCGGTTGCGAACCTTTGGCGCAACGTCGCTTGCCGTTGTCTGCGCCCCGCTCTGGGATTGCGCGCTGGCGGTGTGTACCGGCGCCGTCGTGGCGAAGGCTGCAAACATCAGGCCGGCGAGCGCCAGCAGCAATTTACGCGATTTCATCCTTACCCCTCATACAAGTTCTGATCGTAAGAGGAGGCAAAATGTCTCGGCTTGCGCCCGAGGGCAAGTCAAAGAGACGAGAATGTGAGCAGGTGGTCGATAATAAAACGGCCGGATCGTGTCGATCCGGCCACATAAGATCAAGTCGAAAGAGCCGAAAACCTAGATCACGATGACCTTGGTCCCGACATTGACCAGCCCGTAGAGATCGGTGACATCCTCGTTGCGCATGCGGATGCAGCCGGAGGAAACCGCGCTGCCGATCGTCCAGGGCGCATTGGTGCCGTGGATGCGGTAGAGCGTCGAACCGAGATACATGGCCCTCGCGCCGAGCGGGTTTTCCGGGCCACCTTCCATGCTGGCCGGCAGGTAATGGCCCTTGGCCGCCTCGCGGGCGATCATCTCCTTCGGCGGCACCCAGCGCGGCCATTCCGCCTTGCGTGTCACCTTGTGTTCGCCAGCCCATTCGAAGCCCGGCTTGCCGACGCCGACGCCGTAGCGCTTGGCATGGCCGCCTTCCATGACGAGATAGAGGAAGCGGTTATTGGTATCGATGACGATCGTGCCCGGCTTTTCCTTTGTGTCATAGGCCACCATCTGCGGCAGGAACTGCGGCTCGACCTGGCTGCGGATTGCCCGGTTGGGGCGCATGGCTGCCTGCTGCACTTGGCTGTTGTCGCCAAAGATTTCGCGGCGCACGACGGGTGTTCTGGCCGGTTGCTGGACTTCGGCCTGCCGCGCGGCGCCGGCGCGGCTCGGTGCCGCCGGATAATAATCGCGCTGGCCGGTCACCACGGCCTGCGGGCGCGTCTGTCGCGATGGTTGCTGGTAGACCTGACGCTGCTGGACGGGACGCTGCCGGACCTGGCGCTGGCCCGTTTGCGGCTGCGCGCCGAGCTGCATCAGCCACGGAGCGGCAAGGTCGGGGCTGACAACGATCGGAGGCCGTTCACGATAACGGTCGTCTGCGAATGCAGATGAGGAGGCAAGGGCGGCAAGCCCCAGCGCAAAAAGAAATCTCGCCTTCATGGTCGGATCCACTCGTTACAATCACCGAAAGGCGGCGGCCCAGCGACGTGAAAATCGGGATCGATTTTCGGAACGTACGATGCGCCACTTAAGAACTCCGCCAACTGGGGCAGATGGTGAACGTAAGCTCAAAGCGAATGGTAAACGGGTGGCACCTTTCATGCGTCAGATCCGATATAGCTTTTGGCAGGGTTACCCGGCGGTTTCGAGACATGGTTGCCTGAAACTGAAACGGACGATACTGCCGTTAACGATTGGCAATCGAGAGCAACTCCAGCAAAAGTGGGAACCGGTCTTGCGTCCGGAACTGCGAAAAATAGACAGAGTGAAAAGCATGGTCTGGGAGAAGGAAATGGCGGGCATCATCTTGGGCGAGGATGGCAAGGGACGCTGCTTCTGGCATGGCGGGCTGGAAGATTACCGCCGTTACCACGACGAGGAATGGGGCCGCCCGGTCACCGATGATTTTCGCCTGTTCGAGAAGATCTGCCTTGAAGGTTTTCAGTCCGGGCTGTCCTGGCTCACGATCCTGCGCAAGCGGGAGAACTTTCGTGCCGCTTTCGCCGGTTTTGATTTCCACAAAGTGGCGGAGTTCGGCGAGGCCGATATCGAGAGGCTAGTTGCCGATGCAGGCATCATTCGCCACCGTGGCAAGATCGTCTCGACCATCAACAATGCCCGCCGTGCCATTGAACTGAAGGGCGAGTTCGGTTCGCTCGCCAAATTCTTCTGGAGTTTCGAGCCCGGCGCTCAGGATCGTCCGGCGGTAATGGATCTCGATACGCTGCGTGCCAACCCGACGACGCCGGTCTCGGTTACACTCTCCAAAACCCTGAAGAAACGCGGCTGGACCTTTGTCGGCCCGACCACTGTCTATGCCTTCATGCAGGCCATGGGGCTTGTCAACGACCATCTCGACGGCTGTTTCTGCCAGCGCGAGGTAGATGAAGCGCGGCTGAAGTTCAGGCGGCCGTAAGCCTTTCCGACCTCAGGCCGAGGATGAGGTGATGCCGCTCAAGACACCCCAAAGCTCGCCCAGATGCTCGATCTGGCGGAAGCGCGGTGCATCTTTCGGCGCGTCCACATGTTCCAGAACCCAGGTCAGTGCATGGGGAATGAACACGCCGTATGAACCGGCGGCAATAGCTGGCACGATGTCGGATTTCAGCGAATTGCCCACCATCATCGCCCGTTCCGGCCCGTCGGCCACCTTGTGGAAGATGCGGCGATAGGTGGTGGCGTTCTTGTCCGAAACGATCTCCACCGCATCGAAATAATCACCAAGGCCGGATTGGGCGAGCTTGCGCTCCTGGTCGAACAGGTCGCCTTTGGTGATCAGTACGAGCAGATAATGCCCGTTCAGCGCTTCGAGCGTTTCCTCCACATGCGGCATGCATTCGACCGGATGGCGCAGCAGGTCGCGGCCGATATCGAGGATCTTGGTGATCGTTTCGGTCGGCACCTTGCCACCGGTGATCTCGACCGCCGTCTCGATCATCGAAAGGGTGAAACCCTTGATGCCGAAACCGTAATATTCGAGATTGCGCTTCTCGGCCTCGAGCAGCCGGGCGGAAATATCCGCCCCCTCGGCAAAATCGCCGAGCAGCATCTGAAAATGCTCTTCCGTCAGCCGATAATATTGTTCGTTCTGCCAAAGCGTATCGTCGGCATCGAAGCCGATGGCGGTAATCGGGCGCATCGTATTTGCCTCCGGTCCTATCATATGGAGGAGGAATACGCGCCGGGCAAGCGGCAAGCTCGCCCGACGCATTTCGTTCAGGCTGTTATTTGCCGTGTTCTTTCAGCCATGCCTGCATGTCGGCGATTTCCTGTTCCTGCGCCTTGATGATGGCTTCCGCCAACTTGCGCTGCGTCGGGTCCTTGCCATGTTCGAGTTCGATCTTCGCCATGTCGATCGCGCCCTGATGATGGGCAATCATGCCGCGGGTGAAATCGACATCCGCGTCGCCTGAAAACTCGATCGCCATGCCTTCATGCATCCTGGTATTGGCCGCCTTGAACGCCTCGGTCGAGGCGCTGTCTTCGCCGCCATTGTGGTGGTCGGAATGCCCCATTTGTGCGCCATTCATCTTCATGTCGGAATGATTGCAGCTGGTTTCCGCTGCGGTTGCGAAGGAGGTGGCAGAAAAGAGCGCGATGGCGGCTGCAGCCGCAAGAGTGATGGTCTTGGACATGATTTATCCTTCCGTGTCCTGGAATTCGTTGTTCGGTATTTTTGGAAAAACGGTCAGGAGCGGGGAGGTGGCGTCAGCGGTGCAAGGCCGGAGAAGATAAGTGGCGCCCCGGTTTGCGGTGCACCGTAACGGTGTATGAAGCGGCCGGTATCGGCAAAGGCAAGGTCCGGCAGGACGACGAGGCAGGCCGAGCAGAAGGCTGCGGCGCAGATCTGGTTTCCGTTGGGGCAGGATTGCCGGTGGCCCCCTTGGGCATCGCCGGCATGTGCTGTGGTAGTATTGCCGGCCGCGATATCTGCTGTGCCGGCATACTGCGAATGATCATGCGAGGCCATAGGCGTGCCGGATGGCACCGTCTGTCCCGTCATCTCATGCGGCATGAATGGCATCGCCAAGGCCGGCATCGCTCCATAGAGGAGCCACGCGGCAAACATCATGATGGCGGCGAGCTGTTTCATTGCAATGATTCTAACCTTCAGACGTCGGAAAGCAAGCGGGACAGGGTCACGGCGTGCTGACCGGATACGGATCGTCAGCGAACTGTGGGGCCTTTTTGCGGCGGCGGTCTGCGACGAAAAGGTAGGGTCAGTGGGGCGGTTTCGATGGAACGCGCCCGGTTCCGGTTTCGCGGGGTCAGGCCGCGATCACCCGATGCACGGCCTGACGATCCCGGCCGAGTTCTCCGAAGGGCGCAACCGGCCAGTCCCAGCTGCGTTTGGCCACAGGTCCCGAAACGCCGCACAACAGGTCATCCGCTTCGATCACGCTGCCGCTACGGTCTGTGACTTGGTAGGAGACATCGGTCAGAAGCGCCGCCTTGCAGGGAAGATACGCCAACCCTTCGAGATGTGCTCGAATGAGCTGCGGGACGATCATGTCGGAATCTGCATGGCCCGACCGCTCAAGCTGTCGGCGGCAGCCGACACCGATCTGCGAGACGATATTGGCCGAGATGACAAGATCGAGATAGGGCACCTGCCGAAGGAACGAGAGTGGTTCCGGCGTGTGTCCGCAAAGCGCATCGGAGAGGCCCGAAAGATCGCGGGAGATCAGCCTGACATTGTCGAAACGCTTGAGCTTCAGCCATGTTTGGACACTGGCGAGATGCACGAGATCGACCAGCACGACCGTATCGAAGGCCTTTGACAACTCGCCGATGGGCACATCGCGCAACAGGCCGGAGCCGAGCACCACCGTCGTGCGCCTCTGCCGCATCGGTTCGATGGTTTCGCGGACGAAGGCATGGCAGTTCTGTTCATGCGCAGCCCAGGCATTGGCGCAGCGTCTTGCACGGCCCCAGAGGCCAAGAGATGAGCGGATGAAGGGACGGAACTCGCGCGGCGTGACTAGGGTGGTCGCGGCATATTGGATGGCTTCGAGGATCATGGATTAACGGTATATTTCCCGGCGATGGCCGATTTCGACGACGAGCACGACCAGCTTTTGGTCCTGGATGTCGCAGATGATGCGGTAATCACCGACTTCATAACGCCAATAGCCTCCGAGCGCGTGGCCAGCGCCTTGCCGAGTTCACGAGGATTTTCGTGCGTGGCAAGGCGTTCGTCAAGAAACTGCCTGATGCGCTTGCGGATGACCGGGTCGAGCCGTTTCGTATATTTCTGGACCGATCTGGCGTATTCAATCGTCCATGCCACGCCAGAACTCCTCGGAGCTTATGACTTCATCCTTACCGTTGCGAATGCGCTCCATCGCCGCCTCGGCAAGCGCGACATCGTGCAGATCCTCCAGATGCTGCTCGATCACCTCGCGCATATAGGCATCCGGCGCGGAGCCGGCTTCGGCCGCATATTCCTCGACGAGCTTCATCATCTCGTCCGGCATTTCGATCGTGACGCGCTTGTTCATGGCGATGATCCCTTTGCTAGCGGATATATACCATTGGGCCTGACACTTCGCCAGCCGCCGCCCTTGCCGCTCCGGGCATGATCCTCTAAGAAACCGCTCGTATTTTCGGCCTTTCCAGAAGGCCAGTAAGCAATGGATATCGATCATGAGTGACAAGCAGAAGAAGCCCCAGAAACTCAAGGCCCGCCTGCCGCGCGGCTTCGTGGACCGTTCGGCTGCCGATATCCATGCCACCAACGAGATGACGGCGAAAATCCGCGAGGTCTATGAACGTTACGGTTTCGACCCGGTGGAAACGCCGCTGTTCGAATATACCGATGCGCTCGGCAAGTTCCTGCCGGATAGCGATCGCCCCAACGAAGGCGTCTTTTCGCTGCAGGACGATGACGACCAGTGGATGTCGTTGCGCTACGACCTGACGGCGCCGCTGGCCCGCCATGTTGCGGAGAACTTCAACGAGATCCAGCTGCCGTTCCGCACCTATCGTGCCGGTTACGTCTTCCGCAACGAAAAGCCGGGTCCGGGCCGTTTCCGCCAGTTCATGCAGTTCGATGCCGATACCGTCGGCGCGCCGGGCCTTCAGGCCGATGCCGAAATGTGCATGATGATGGCCGACACGATGGAAGCGCTCGGTATCAAGCGCGGCGACTATGTGATCCGCGTCAACAACCGCAAGGTTCTCGATGGCGTGATGGAAGCGATAGGTCTCGGCGGCGACGACAAGGCCGGCCAGCGCCTGAACGTGCTGCGCGCCATCGACAAGCTCGACAAATTCGGACCGGAAGGGGTGAAGCTGCTTCTCGGCGAAGGCCGCAAGGATGAGTCGGGTGACTTTACCAAGGGCGCAGGACTGAACGCGGAGCAGATCGAAAAAGTTCTCTTTTTCGTCGGCATCAAGAACTATGCCGAAAGCGCTGCCCAGCTCGCCGAACTGGTCGCCGGCACCGCAAAGGGTGGTGAAGGCGTTGATGAGTTGAACACAATCGGTGCGCTGGCTATCGGTGCCGGTTACGGCCCGGATCGTATCAAGATCGACCCCTCCGTCGTCCGCGGCCTTGAATATTACACCGGCCCTGTTTTCGAAGCGGAACTCACCTTCGACGTCACCAACGAAAAAGGCGAGAAGGTTGTCTTCGGCTCTGTCGGCGGCGGCGGCCGTTACGATGGTCTTGTCTCGCGTTTCATGGGCCAGCCGGTTCCTGCAACGGGCTTCTCCATCGGCGTTTCCCGCCTGATGACGGCGCTGAAAAACCTCGGCAAGCTCGGTCAGGACGAAGTGATTGCCCCGGTCCTCGTCACAGTCATGGACGGCGATGTGGAAAGCATGGGTCGCTACCAGCGCTTCACCCAGATGCTGCGTGCCGAAGGCATCCGCGCCGAAATGTATCAGGGCAACTGGAAGAAATTCGGCAACCAGCTGAAATACGCCGACCGCCGCGGCTGCCCGATCGCCATCATCCAGGGTGGTGACGAGCGTGCGGAAGGTGTCGTGCAGATCAAGGACCTGATCGAGGGCAACCGGCTTTCCGGCGAGATCGAGGACAATGCATCCTGGCGCGAGGCCCGCGTGGCGCAGGAGACGGTTACGGAAGCCGATCTGGTGGCCAAGGTGAAGGAAATCCTGGCTGCCCAGGCGGAAGACCGTAGGCGGGCGAAAGATGTTTGATCGCCTTTCCTGTGTTTCGGGAGCCCTCCCATGCCTCTGATCAACATGCCCGAATTCTCCACCCGCCTGCTCGATGAATTCGCAGCCCGTGGCACGGCGCGTATCGACACACCGGTTATCCAGCCGGCGGCACCGTTCCTCGATATGGCCGGCGAAGACCTGCGCCGTCGTATCTTCCTCACCGAAAGCGAGACCGGCGAGAGCCTGTGCCTTCGTCCGGAATTCACCATTCCCGTCTGCCTGCGCCATATCGCCAATGCCACGGGCACGCCGCGGCGTTACTGCTATCTTGGCGAGGTATTTCGCCAGCGCCGCGAAGGTGACAACGAGTTCTATCAGGCCGGCATCGAGGATCTCGGCGAGACTGCAACGGCCAATGCCGATGCGCGTGCAGTCAACGATGCGATGCAGATCCTGCAAAACCTGATCCCCGGCCGCCGCCTGACGGTGACGCTCGGTGACCAGGCGGTGTTCGAGGCTGTGGTCAAGGCACTCGGTCTGCCCGGTGGTTGGCAGAAACGATTGATCCAGTCCTTTGGCAACAATGCCCAACTGCGGCAGTTGCTGATGACGCTGGCAAGCCCCCAACCTGTCCCGGGCCTGTCACCGGAGCTCGGCGATCTCCTGAAACAGGACGAGGCGGCGCTGATCGCCCATATCGACAGGACGATGCAGGAGACCGGCTATTCCACCAATGCCAGCCGTTCGCCGCGCGAGATTGCGGCCCGGCTGAAGGAAAAACAGTCACTGGCCGAAACCCGGCTCGATGGCTCCGCACTCGTGCTTCTGACGGAATTCCTGTCGCTGGAACTGCCGCTGTCGCAGGCACCGGCGGCCCTTGCCGGTTTCGCCGATGCGGCGGGACTCGCCATGGGGGCAGCCCTTGTCACCTTCCAGGCGCGGACTGAGGCGCTTGCCGATCTCGGCATCGATCTCGACAGGGTGACTTATCGCGCCGCTTTCGGCCGGCCGCTCGATTATTACACCGGCCTCGTCTTCGAAGTCAGCCGTGACAATGCGGTTCTGGCTGGCGGTGGCCGTTTCGACCGGCTGCTGACGCTGCTGGGTGCGCAGGAAGATATTCCAGCCGTGGGCTTTTCGCTTTGGCTCGACCGGATTGAACAGGCGAGGGCGCGCTGATGTCCACCATTACCATCGCTCTTCCCTCCAAGGGCCGCATGAAGGAAGACGCTTCGGCGATCTTCGAGCGCGCCGGCCTGCCCATCGTCGCCGTCGGCAACGAACGGTCCTATCGCGGCAGGGTCGACGGCCATGACGATATCGAGATCGCCTTTCTCTCGGCGTCAGAAATCGCCCGCGAGATCGGTGCCGGCACCGTCGATTTCGGCGTTACCGGCGAAGACCTGATCCGCGAAGGCCTGATCGACGCCGATGGCAAGATGGAGATTGCTGCCCGCCTCGGCTTTGGCCAAGCGGATGTCGTCGTCGCGGTGCCGGAAATCTGGCTCGATGTCGACACGATGGCCGATCTGGGTGATGTCGCTGCCGATTTCCGTGTCCGTCATGGCCGCCGGCTGCAGATCGCGACAAAGTACTGGCGGCTGACCCAGCAGCATTTTTCCTCGCAGCACGGTATCCAGCTCTACCGTATCGTCGAAAGCCTCGGCGCCACGGAAGGCGCACCGGCGGCAGGACAGGCCGATATCATCGTCGATATCACCTCCACCGGCTCGACGCTGAAGGCGAACAATCTGAAAATCCTGTCGGATGGCGTGATTCTCAAGTCGCAGGCCTGCCTGGTTCGCGCCCGCAAGGCGGAACACGAGAGCGACAAGCGAATTGAGGCAATCGTCGAGGCGGTTCGCAAGGCCGTGTGATTAAAATGTCAGGCGCGGATGCCAATATTATCGGTCTTTACGAGAGGCACGCGCTTGCTTTTGACAAGGCGCGCGGGCGCAATCTGTTCGAGCGGCCGTGGCTGGATCATTTTTCCGGACTGATCCCGCAGCGTGGCCATGTGCTGGATTTCGGCTGCGGTGCGGCCGAGCCGATTGCCGCACATCTGATCCGGCGCGGTTTTCACGTCACCGGTGTCGATACGTCGAAGACGCTGATCGGGTTGGCGCGTGACCGGTTTCCGGGCATGGCCTGGTACGAAGCCGACATGCGGAAGTTTTACATTCCGACGAAGTTTTCGGGCATCCTTGCCTGGCACAGCTTCTTCCATCTGAATGCCGATGACCAGCGGGCAATGTTTCCCCGTTTCGGCGCCCTTGCGGGACCGGGTGCGGCGCTGATGTTCACTTCCGGCCATTTCGAGGGCGAAGCAATGGGAGAGTTCGGTGGCGAGCCGCTCTATCATGCGAGCCTCTCCAAGACTGAATACGAAACGCTGCTAACGAAGAACGGCTTTCAGGTCGTCGCGCAGATTTCTCAGGATCCCGCCTGCGGCGGAGCTACCGTCTGGCTCGCGAAGAACGTTCGCCGCTAAGCACCTACTTGTTTAGACAACAAAAAACCCGCCGGATATTGGTCCGGCGGGAGTGTCTTGGCAGGGAATTGACAATTGTTAGGCGGCAATTGCGACGGAACCGCGGCGGGCGTCGATCGAATATGCGCCCGGGCCGAAGGTTGCGAGCAGGATATAGGCGCCTGCCAGGGTGAAGTTCTTCATCAGCATGATGCTGTTCAATGCATTGATCCAGCCGAGAGCGGCATCAGGCCAGCCGGGGACTGCAACGGTGCCCGAATGGAAAACGGCGCCTGTGAAGATGCAGAACAGGGCGAGAGCCCAGCCGACGATCTTTGTCTGAAAACCGGCGAGAACGGCAAGGCCGGTGACGAACTCGAACAGGCCGGCGAGATAGGCGAGCGCGGTCGCTGCGGGCAGGCCTGCGCCGCTGATCATGCCGGCGGTGCCGGAAGGGTCGGTCAGCTTACCGAAGCCGGAATAGATGAAGATAAACGATAGCAGGATACGGGCGATCAGGATGACCGTGTTTTGAGTGCTAGACATGGAAGTCTCCAGATATGCGCTGTACTCCGGTATCGGGCCAGCGGTTGAATTCTCTGAGGCCTTATGTGTCACGTTTGACGGAGACTCGAAAGATGAACGAAAGTGGACAAATCGTTCTCTAAAATTGAACGACAAAGGCGCAGCAAGACGCAATGCGGCATCAGCAGGAGAGACCGCGCAATTGCGGAATGGAATTGGGTTGGTGTGGCGTTGCAATTGCGCGGCCTTGGCATACCGGGTGAATGTCCAGCTTTGCTCCCTTATTTTTCCTCCTTTCATGAGGGTGAGGTGCGCTCGGACATGCCTTGCCCTCACAGGGACAGCTGCGACGGGCTCCTATGCCAGCTCAAGCCTGCCCGCGAACGTCTCGCGAAACACTCCGGCGGCGAAAGCCGGATGATTATGTGACCGTTTTTTACAGCGGGGATGAATGATCGCAATTTTTGAGCCATCCTGTTGATTTTACGGGAATAGGCGGAAACTCGCTTCCCCACCCGATCAGGTCTCTGTTGTGAAAATGTGAGCCAATTCGTTTCACATCGTTGTCGTTCGTGAATGAAACCTTCCGGCCCCATTCATCGTTATGCCGCCATCGTCCCCTCGTTCTCGAAGCAGGGTGAGCGTCAAAAGGAGTAAGGCATGAAGAAGATTATCATCAGCGCACTGGCTCTTGTCATGGCTGCCGCAGTTCCGACCTTGTCGCAGGCGCAGACCCATCGCAGCGAAGCCCGCGAAGACCGCCAGAACCACCGGATCTACCGTGGCGCGGTGCGAGGTGAGCTGACGCCGCGAGAAATGCGCCAGATCCAGCGCCAGCAGCATCGGGTCGACCGTGCCCAGTCACGTGCTGCCCGCGATGGTTATGTGACACGCCGCGAGCGCCAGAAGATCGAGCGTATGCAGGATCGCGCCTCGCGCAATATTTATCGCAAGACCCATAACGGCCGCTACGTTTACTGATGGCGGAAGAAAACCCTTCAGGATCAAAGGGCGGCTTCGGTCGCCCTTTTCATTGTCTGGTGTTCCGCCGCCGTCATCATCACCCGGGTTTGACCTGAGGGTCCCGAACGGCGTCGTAACGGCGTGAACTTGCCGACGATCGAGATAGGCCTCGGTGGCGGCAGTCAGCTATCGCGGATTGGCGCAATACCGATTGGCGCATTTTCTCTGGACCGTCTTCTCTCAGGCGCCGGTGACGCGCCAGATGACGTCGCCCACATCGTCTGCCATTAACACTGCGCCATCGGCGGCCAGCGCCACCCCGACGGGACGGCCGTAGGAATATTTCTCGTCCGACGACAGGAAGTCGGTGAGGATTTCGCGGGGCATTCCGACGGGTTTGCCTTTCTCGAAAGCGACGAAGGCCAGCTTGTAGCCTGAAAGCTTGGAGCGGTTCCACGATCCGTGCTGGCCGATGGCCATGCCTGCCGGAAAGCCCGGCAGCGTTCCTTTCGGGAGCCAGCAGAGCCCGAGCGAAGCCGTATGCCCGCCCAATGCATAATCGGGCTGCAGCGCCGAGGCCACCTTGGCGGCATCCTGCGGCACGCGGTCGTCCACCACCCGGTCCCAATAGCAGTAAGGCCAACCATAGAAGCCGCCGTCGCGCACCGATGTCAGGTAATCGGGTGGTGTCTCGTCGCCCAGACCGTCACGCTCATTGACAACCGTCCAGAGCATGCCCTCCTCGGGTTCCCAGGCCATTCCGACCGGATTGCGCAGGCCGCCGGCAAACATGCGCGATTGCCCTGTCTGGACGTCATATTCAAAAATGCAGGCGCGGTTTTCTTCCGCCGCCATGCCACTGTCACCGATGTTGCTCAGCGATCCTACGGCGACGTACAGCCGGGTGCCGTCCTTGCTGGCAATCAGGTTGCGCGTCCAGTGTCCGCCGGGGATCAGATCCATCAGCTTTCTGGCCGGCCCGGTGATCTTTGTTGCGCCCGGTTCGTAAGGGTAAGCAAGCAGTGCGTCGCTTGCACCGACGTAAAGCGTTTCGCCGACAAGCGCGATACCGAAGGGCTGCCGCACATTCTCGATATAAGGGTAGCTTTCCTCGGCCACCCCGTCACCGTCGGCATCGCGTAGCAGTGTCACGCGGTTGGGGCTGGTGCCGGAAGCGCGCGCCCGCTGCATCGTCGCCTGCATCGCGTGGTCGAAGAGGGAGCGCGGATTTCCGGTCTCGCCCATCGATTCCGCCACCAGCACATCGCCATTGGGCAGAACATGCATGTTGCGGGGATGCACAAGCCCACGCGCGAAGGCATTGACCTTGAGCCCGGCAGCAGCCGTCGGCTTGTGGTCACCCTCCCAGCCCTTCGCCGTCGGCATCTTCAACGTCGGCATCATGCCCTGCGGCTTGGCGGCTGGAATGGCCGGCGTCATGCCGTAAACCGGTTGTTTCGGCACATCCCCCGAGTGGCGAATGGCAACGGTACCTTTGCCGACAAGAGCGACAAAGCGGGCGAAGAGGGTAGGCTCGGCCATTTGTTGCCTCCGAAAGCAGGGGGAAAGTGAGGAGAGAGCTGGAGGCTAAAGCCTTTGTGCGATCAGCACCAGAGGGCGCCGCCAGAAATTACCGAGAAAGCGGAGATGCCGGGGCTGTTGGGGGACGAATATCCTTCATCGCACAACGAGATACGCATCGAACAGACTGCGCCAGCCAAGCAACGAAAAAGGGCGACCTTGCGGCCGCCCTTTCCCAAACACTGAACCGGATGGCTCAGATGTGAAGACCTTTCGGTCTTACATCATGTCCATGCCGCCCATTCCGCCCATGCCGCCAGGCATGCCGGCCGGAGCGTCCTTCTTCGGCAGCTCGGCAATCATGGCTTCCGTGGTGATCAGCAGCGAAGCAACCGAAGCTGCATTCTGCAGAGCCGTACGGACAACCTTGACCGGGTCGACGATGCCCATGGCGATCATATCGCCATATTCAGACGTCTGGGCGTTGTAGCCATAGTTGTCTTCGTTCTTTTCGAGGATCTTGCCGACCACGATCGAAGCTTCGTCACCAGCGTTCTCGGAGATCTGGCGAACCAGGGACTGCAGAGCGCGGCGGATGATGTTGATGCCAGCTTCCTGGTCATCATTTTCACCCTTGGCGGTGATCTTGGAAGCCGAACGGAGCAGGGCAACGCCGCCGCCCGGTACGATGCCTTCCTGAACGGCCGCGCGGGTCGCGTTCAGAGCGTCGTCGATGCGGTCCTTGCGTTCCTTGACTTCGATTTCGGTCGAGCCGCCGACGCGGATGACGGCAACGCCGCCAGCGAGCTTGGCAAGACGTTCCTGCAGCTTTTCGCGGTCGTAGTCCGAAGTGGTTTCTTCGATCTGCGCCTTGATCTGGGCGACCCGGCCTTCGATGTCAGCCTTCTGGCCGGCGCCGTCGACGATCGTCGTGTTTTCCTTGGAGATCGAAACCTTCTTGGAACGGCCGAGCATGTCGAGGGTGACGTTTTCGAGCTTGATGCCGAGGTCTTCGGAAATGACGGTGCCGCCCGTGAGGATGGCGATGTCTTCCAGCATGGCCTTGCGGCGATCGCCGAAGCCCGGAGCCTTGACGGCAGCGATCTTCAGGCCGCCACGCAGCTTGTTGACGACGAGGGTCGCAAGAGCTTCGCCTTCGACGTCTTCAGCGATGATGACGAGCGGCTTGCCGGTCTGAACGACGGCTTCCAGAACCGGAAGCATCGCCTGCAGGTTCGACAGCTTCTTCTCGTGAAGGAGAATGTAAGCGTCGTCGAGATCGGCGATCATCTTTTCCGGGTTGGTCACGAAGTAAGGCGACAGGTAACCGCGGTCGAACTGCATGCCTTCGACGACTTCGAGTTCGGTTTCAGCGGTCTTGGCTTCTTCGACGGTGATGACGCCTTCGTTGCCAACCTTCTGCATGGCTTCGGCAATGTCTGCACCAACCTGCTTGTCGCCGTTGGCGGAGATCGTGCCGACCTGGGCAACTTCAGCCGAGGTAGAGATCTTCTTTGCCTTGGCCTGCAGGTCCTTGACGACTTCTGCAACGGCCAGATCAACGCCGCGCTTCAGGTCCATCGGGTTCATGCCGGCAGCAACGGCCTTGGCGCCTTCGCGAACGATCGCGCGGGCCAGAACGGTTGCCGTCGTGGTGCCGTCGCCGGCGATGTCGTTGGTCTTCGAAGCAACTTCGCGGACCATCTGGGCGCCCATGTTTTCGAACTTGTCTTCCAGTTCGATTTCCTTGGCAACCGATACACCGTCCTTGGTGATGCGCGGAGCGCCGAAGGACTTGTCGATAACGACGTTACGACCCTTCGGGCCGAGGGTTACCTGCACTGCGTCAGCGAGGATGTCGACGCCGCGCAGCATCTTTTCGCGCGCAG
>JAEXYH010000075.1 GCA_023451735.1 Pseudomonadota bacterium
CCTCGTGAATGGTCGCCACACCGGCGGAATCATAACCGCGATATTCGAGCCGCCGGAGCGCATCCACCAGACGCGCAGCTACCGGCTCCTTACCGACGATCCCAACAATTCCGCACATATAAAAACCCTTTTCTGTCTAAGCTATGGTGCTCTGACTGCTCTTAGGCAAAAAGCTGTAATGGAGCAAAGCGGCAGGCGCGTATGATCTTCTCGAGACCAACGCAATGAGACGGCTTCAAAAAAGCTCACAAACGTTCAACGGAAACCTCGTTCGCGAAACGTTGCCACTAAGGACATATCGTTCGTTCTGACCTCTAATTACGTCTCCGCAGGAGACTTAAACGGATAGCGTTGCTGCAAAAAGGTCTCCTTGAACGCCCTGTAATCAGCACAGATGGAGCTGCCGCCCCCATCGTTAATGCAAAAAAAACGGTGCTTAGTATGTAGACTTTGCGCGATGAACCGTCTGAAATTTGACGGCCGAACGACTATGGATTCCTCGTCAAACAATACGGCCCGTCTCCGCCACGCAGCATAATGATGATAAAAGAAAGACGTGAACGAAAAGTCAGTGTTTTTCCTGAACCTCGCGGTTCTAGTCGCGTAGACTTCCGCCGGATATCGGGAGACCATTTCTGCATAAACTGACCGGTGGAGAGCATAGGGAACATGTCTATGTAATCTGGTGGGAAAAATGCCAGTTTCACTTTGCAGAAGATTTGCCGAATTGACGGCGGCATGTTGCCACTCTTCGGCTCCTCCGGACGAGATCAACTCTCGCAGATGGGTGACCACTCCAGATCGCTCAAGCCTGCTAACGGACATTCCATACGGCGTGAAGAAGTCTGTTGGCGACACCATCCCTGCCAGGAACATATCATCATTGAAGTAGACATACTGTTCAGAGAGGTCCGGAACCTCGTGGAGGAAGGTTTCTATCGCGTGAGAATTGAATAGAGGTAAGTATTTTTCTGGTATCACGTCATCGTGCCGAATCCACACCAGTCGACTAGAAGCTTTAAACCAGGCAGGAGGCGCGCAATTGCTTACTATGAATACTTTTCTTACCCAGGGCGCGTACGTAAAAAGCGATCTGATGGAAAATTTCAACTCGTCTGATTGACTGAAGCGATCTGGATCCATCGATTCTGCGGAGGCGTAACAGGAGAATAATGATTGCCACTCATCGTCGCTTGAATCCACCCATGTGTACACTGCGTCGATGGGCCCAATTTTCGCATCAAGTTGCTGATCGACATTGATGAAACCGTCTAAAGATGATGTCTTTTTTACCGGAGCGCGTGTTGACGTGCATTGCCAAGATTCAGCCACCTTGCGCCACAGATTCACACTTACGCGATCAAGCAGCATTCCATCTCGGACAATCGCGAGCTCGATGACGCCGCTATCTGTTACAGTAGGTAGCCCCCGCTTATTCAAAAATTCGCTGTTAAGCCATTCGCCAGCTTCTCCAAGAATATAGAGCTCACTGCCGGTACGCATGCATGCTTTCTTGCACGCATTTAGCACCCCGGCCCAAGAAGTTGCTTGAAGATCAATATCAGCATCAACACCGGTTGCCCGCGCGGTGATCGGCAAGCTCACTTCCCTTAGCAGTGCCCCAAGCTCAAGCGGATCGCTGACTTCGGCAAGCCTAGTCTCGATCTCCTCCGAAAAACGTTCCGAAGCAAGCTCGTCGCCTGCGCGAAATTTGTCGACATTTTTCCCGCTAGCCTTCAACAACTGGGTGAGGAGTTTACGCATGAACAGTAATTTTCGAACTGCCATGTTCCTCCTCGCAGGGAGCGACAAATGCTGCCTTACTGACCGGCGACATTAGGTTCCTCATTTGATCCCATGATGTCCCTCATCTTTCCATGGCTTGATCGAATATTTTCCCAATGTTCGATCGCAGCGGGCTGTTTTTTATATTTGACCTTTTTACCATCGAAATATTGAATTGTAGTCTGGCTGAAAAACGAAGATTCAGGTCTAAACAAGGCATGATAGAGAGTACGAAATACGATGCGCTCGCAATCTGACCCGTAGGTAATCTTTATTCTTTCATAGAAATCAGAGTCTTCGCTGATGCTCTCCGATAGGAATCCGCCTACTCTTGCTAACACCTCGTCACGGAGAAACATCATTGAAATAATGCACTTCATCACCCTGTTTTTGTTTATCTGGAGCGTTGTGCCATCTGAGGTGATGCGAACATAGTTGCACAAAACAATTTTGATACCGTCAGATTCCTTAAATGCATCGACTTGCATTTCCAACCGCGTCGGCAAGCTGTAGTCGTCGCCATCTTGAAAAGTGATATATTTGCCCTTGGCGGCATTCATGCCGCGATTTCGACTTGCACCGGTTCCTTCGCTGACTTCGTTATGCAACACCTGAATGCGATTATCCTGCTCAGCGAGACGTTCAGCTATCTCCCCCGTTTGGTCGGAGCTCGCATCATTGACTACAATGATCTCGATATTCCGTATGGTTTGCGCCATCAGACTGCGTAACGCGCCTTCTATCGTGGCCTCGTTGTTTTTAGTAGCGATAACCACGCTAACTGAAGGATTTAGCTGTCGAAACACCCGTCGACGGATCGCTTTATAAGGCCACCACCACTCGTAGAGCTTTTGCGGATCGGCAAAGATGTCCGACAGTCGCCCGCTGACATCGATGCGATCGTAAGCACGTGATAAAACCTTGCTCAACGTGCGTGAACGGATATTTTGCAGATAGCCTAGCGGAAAACGCCGGAACCCTCTGTCTTGCATCACTTTTGCTTCCTGCTTGCACGCTCGACGTGCGGCGCGCGGATCTCAATTTATGACAGTTATGTGACAAGATTGGCAACGAGGCAATGAGAAACACTGATTGCGAGGGGTAACCGCGACCTACAAGCCGTCGCCCTTCCGTTCGCAAATCTTCCAGATCGCTGCTGATGACTATGCTTCAGTCAATTCACCTGCTCTCGTGATAACGGGTTGTTCTATAGGCTTTCGAGCAGTATCTGCTCTGAGATCGACACTCTTACGGCACTCAAAAGGAGCAAACTTTGAAAGCGAAACGAGTGCTTTGGGCCATACTTCGGTTCCCCGCGTTAGTTATCTCCAGTGCCGTGGTTCGGGGGCTACCCGTACGGGGAAGACCACAACTCGTCGTCTTCGGCTTTAGCGCCTGGAAAACGTTTATCCACGATTGGTTCCCTGATCGGAACGTCATTGTGGCGCCCGCAAAAGTGGGGCGGTGGGCTTTCCACCTTTATTGGAAATGGATTATTCGTCGCGATCCTCGGACCGAAGTTATCAGCTGGCAGTACAAAGGCCCCAAAAACATCAAATACTATTGTGAAGCGAACCGTATTCACTTCAAGTATGTTGAAGATGGATTTATTCGCTCCGTAAGTCTGGGAGCACTTCATACCCCGCCAATGTCGCTCGCTTTTGACCGCCGTGACATGTACTTCGTGGCGGAATCACGCACTGACCTTGAGGACATACTTCTGACGTATGATTTCGATGCGGACAGGGTGCTCATGGATCGTGCGCGGAAAGCAATTTCTCATCTGTTGGACACCGGTATCAGCAAATACAATTCGGGGAGAAAAGTTGATATCGAGACAATTTACGGACCAAAAAGAACGAAAAGAGTTCTAGTTATTGGCCAGGTGGAGAGAGACGCATCTATTGCATTCGGATGCAGCGTGCGGATCACAAACAACGATCTAGTGAGGATGGCGAGGGCGGAAAACCCTGATGCTCAAATCATTTACAAGCCACATCCTGAAGTATTGAGCGGCATAGCACCATCTGGATCTGATCCTGATGAAGTGCGCTGCATTTCTCAGATAATTGAGGACAATGTCAGCCTAGCTGACAGCTTCCGAACAATCGACCACGTTTATACCATTACCTCATTGTCCGGCTTCGAAGCTCTTCTCCGAGGGATCAAGGTTACCACCGTTGGCTGTCCTTTCTACTCCGGCTGGGGCCTTACAGATGACCGGCAGCGCAACGAACGACGTGATAGAATTCTCACGCTAGAGCAGCTATTTGCCGGTGCATACATCCTTTATCCAAAATACTTCGACCCTGAACATAAGCGATATGTCGAGATTGAGGATGTTTTGTCCATTCTAACGCTGAAGCGCGAAGAGGCTATCATCAAAGCACACCACTCTCGACCTGAAGTGCCCCTTACTCGACCGGATGTTTAGAATAAGCAGTGACATAATTACCGGACTTTCCCCGTGATGTGAGGCTTTGAGTTTTCGTCTTATGAGACTGAAGCTGTACCGCCGGGCTGCCGCATCCTTCCAGATCGCAATAAAGATTGATTGCGCCACCAGCAAAGTCTGGGTGAAAATATTCTGCTCTAGGGTGGCTGCCGAAGGTCTCAGCAACACTTCGATGCACGCCAGCGTGATGCCAAGGCGTTTCCCTAATACATGTCTCACGCGGAAGTCCCAAGGCGATGAATATGATTGCAGAAACAAAAGACCGGGCAAATACGTCGATCCATCCAGGTCCCACACCTTAGGAAGCCTAACTGGGCGAGAATGACTACATACGTTGCTATCATTTGACTCTCGACATGCTTGTTCGTATTTTGTTCTGGAAAAATGGAGAGGTCTGGATATGAGGTGGGTTTCCCCATGAGCCAAGTTATCGGCCAGAATCGCGCGCCGTCGCGTCGCAGGTCGGTGCAACGCTTGCTAGCGATACGTCCTGGCTTGACCTCCCTGGTGAGATACATCTCCGCCCGAAGTTCGATTGGGAGCTTGCTGACGACGAAACAAGTTACTGGAACGACGTTTTGGGACCAGGCGGTGGATGCGGACCGCTTCACAATGATCCTCAACATGAAAAATATCTAACACGCCGGGAATGATAGCGCCGGCCGCCAGCCGCCGAGATCCCGTCGATTGATGACATGACAGCTCCGATTATTAGAAAGATCATCCACGTCGACATGGACGCTTTTTATGCCTCGGTGGAACAGCGCGATAATCCGGAGCTGCGGGGCAAACCGCTGGCGGTCGGTGGCGCTGCCGCAAGAGGTGTGGTTGCGGCCGCGAGCTATGAGGCGCGAAAATATGGTGTTCGTTCGGCGATGCCGTCGGTTACCGCTGCACGCAAATGCCCAGAACTGATTTTTGTGAAGCCTCGATTTGAGGTGTATCGGGCCGTCTCACAGCAGATTCGAGAGATCTTCGCAGAGTACACGCCACTGATCGAGCCGCTGTCGCTGGATGAGGCCTATCTCGACGTGACCGAGAACCTGAAAGGTATGCCGATCGCCACCGAGATCGCGTTGGAGATCCGATCAAGGATCAAGGTGGTGACCGGACTGAATGCTTCAGCTGGGATTTCCTACAACAAGTTTTTTGCCAAGATGGCGTCCGACCTCAACAAGCCGAACGGTCAGGCCGTCATCACGCCGAAGAATGGCCCTGCTTTCGTCGAAGGGCTTGCTGTCAAGAAATTCCACGGTGTCGGGCCGGCTACGGCGGAGAAGATGCATCGGCTCGGCATCGAGACCGGCGCGGACTTGAAGGCACAGTCGCTGCAATTCCTTAGCCAGAATTTCGGCAAGTCCGGGCCATACTTCTACGGCATCGCCCGTGGTATCGATGACCGCCAGGTCCGGCCTGATCGCATTCGCAAGTCGGTCGGCGCCGAAGATACATTCACGCAGGACATCGACGATCTTGATCTCGCAACCAGCGAATTGAAACCGCTCGTGGATAAAGTTTGGAGCTACTGCGACTCGAAGGGTATCTCCGGCAAGACTGTTACAGTGAAAATCAAATATTCGGATTTCACACAAGCGACCAGAAGCCGGACCGGTGCCCTGCCCTTTCCGAATAGCCAGGACATTCTCGAGGCCGCCTCATCGCTTCTGGCAACGGTCTATCCGTTCAAGCGATCGGTTCGATTGCTGGGTGTCACCCTCTCCTCGCTCATACACGAGCGCAAGGAAATCATCGGCGAAGATCAGCCGGAATTGAATTTCGAGATGTAGCGGAATACGAAAAAGCCTGCCGCGGGAGGAGGTGCGGCAGGCTTTTCGAAAAGAACCGAACAGCGACTGGGAGGAGGAGTGCCGCTGTTCATTCAGGCTACCCTTGGGAGGAGGATTGGGCCACCTGAAACCCGAAGCTCTGTGGGAGGAGGTACATCACTTCGTTGGGATTACTTATACAGCATCACGCGCGACTAGTTAGATAGCTCACCGCAGCCCAGCTATGCGCCAGGCGCAATGCGCAAAGGTCAATTGCCTTGTTTTTGAACCTCTACGCGCGAAACCGGTCGAAAGCAGTCAGAAATTTGGTTGGTGGGTCCGCTTCCGGATACCGGTAGATTTCAGCTCGCAGATAGTGGAGCTCGTCGGCCAAGTCGGCTTCGTCCACTTCGACCCACCAGGACTTTGGACGACCTTCGCTGCCGTCCGACCATCGATAGCCGCGCGCTTTGAGGTGATCCTTCAGATCGAAAGGACTGTTTTCGGCAAAGATGCGGACGCGGGACTTCTGGCTGTTAAGATAGAGTTCCGCAAACGGAGTGGCGGCATCTCGTTCCGTCTTTCGATCCAGGACCTCCAGCAAGGCGAAACAGTCGTCGACCGCTCTATGGCCGTCGTGAAAAAAGCCGGCCTGACCGATCAGGTAACCGAGCTTGGTGCCCTCGAAGCCACGCGATGACCAATCGATCTCAGAGTTTGAACACCCCCACGCCTTGTCTGAAAACACTGAGGAAAGATGTTCGCAGAAGGGTCGGTCGAAACCTGCATTGTGGGCAATGATGAGATCTGCGGGAGCGACCAGAGAGCGCACGGCTCGCATGTCGATCATCTGGCCTGAAACCATTTCGTCGGTAATGCCAGTGAGCTTGGTGATTTCCGCTGGGATAGGTCTGCTGGGCTGCTGCAGGCCGCCATAAACACTCGTCACGTCGCCAATCCCTCCCCGGTCATCGAAAGTGAAGGCGATCAGTCCGATCTCAATGACTTCTTCTTTACGATGATCGAGACCAGTGGTCTCGGTGTCGAGGATGATACCCATCAGTGGGAAACTGGGCCGGCTGAAATCTGCCGTAGCGCGTGGCTCGAGCTTTTGCAGGATGCGATATCGGCCGGACGCGGCCAAGTGCGCGACCATCTCAGCCTCTGTCATCTGCCTGCTGATTGGCCCCTGGTTCGGCAGACGCAATGAAGGGTCAGATCCTGCATGCGGATCGTCGGAAAACATATCGAACTGGGTGGGCAATCTGACCGTCCTATCGCAGAGCACGCAGATTGCTATCACGATGATCGAATTTAGTCATCCGGTCACACACTGTGGTGGACGTGAAGCACTAAGTAAGAAACACCAGATCGCGTGAACAACTGCCATCTGCTCGGTACGGGCATGCCTCGCCAATTGTTCGAGCCTCGATATTTTGTGGATGCGCTTCTCCCAGAAGGATGGATGGTCTGGGCAGACTGGCCCTGGGCGAGATGTTGCCTGACGGCAAGCAACTTCGCCGCATCGGCAAGACTTTTCAGAATGCCAACACGCCCTTCCTGCTGGGATCGGGAAATTTACTCTCCGGTTCGCCGCAACATTTCTTTCATGAGGATGTTTTCCGAGCGGAGCTTTTCGATCAGGAGCTGTTTGAGCCGCTTGTTTTCCATCTCTAGGATGGAGAGGATATCGCCGTCGGATAGGATCTCGACTGAACGTGGAGGCTGTGCTGGTGCGCTGAGCTTTGCGGTCGATGGCTTTTTCGATCTGACGATTGATCGCGATCTCGTTTGCCGTTTGCGTTCTTGTTTGGGCGTCGGATCGGCAACATTTGATGCCTCGATCTTGTTCTCCACTGCCTCATGCGTGTCGGGGGCGGTGTTTGCATCTTCGTTTCTCGCCGTGGCAGCAGCAGTTACGGGGAGATGATGGTCTTCGTCGCGGGCGGCCAAATCTTGCGGCGCGTTGGCCTGGACGTCCCCTGTGCTGTCTGCCGTTATTTTCAGATCAGCCATATCGTCGGCGGCAGCCTGCGCCAGCGCCTTCAAGTCCGTGTTGCCCCAGATCGACTTCACGGCGGCCTTCGGCTGTCGGCGGTTTGATTTGTATTCGACAACAAAACTACGTTGCGCTCGGTTGCTGGTATTTTTCAAACGATATTCCTGACGCCAAGTTAAAGCGCTGACGGAGTTGCGGAGTGTCGCGCCTTTCGGTCGAGCCGTTCAGGGGACGCGATGACTGTAGTAGAACACGCCGCTCCCAATGTCATCATCTAGCGCGAACGTCAGCATGCTGCGGGAAAGTAGCAGCAATTTGACGAACCGTCGCCTCTCGGCGAAACATCAGCCAGTTTGGTCATCCGACACCTTGTAGGGCTCGTAGATGATCCGCCTCTCTGAACAAAAATTGATGTGACCCGCAAAAGCGGAAAGCTCGAGGTGCCATAGCAGCGCCAATCTCTTCTCGTCTTTTCCCGAGCAGTCTGGGGTTCGGACCTCGGCTAACCGTTCGAGGTATACCGATCGAGCATCGACTTTAGGTAAGCATTTTGAAGCGAAAGCTTTTCCGAAAGAAGGCGCCTGAGCTCGGCGATCTCCTGGTCGAGCATAAGCATCTCTTGGTGGGCGGTTTTCTCGACAGGAGCCTTTGCCGGTCCAGTTTTCTCAGCAAGTGTTACCTCTGACTTGGAAAGCGCCTGTTCCCCAGAATTCTTCGCGTTTGGAGCTGCTGCTGCCGGCCCAGCCCGTTCATTCTCGTGAGCCTGGCGGACAGAGGATGAGGTCACGCTCGGAACATTGCTCGTTACGAATTCGGTCGCAACACTGGATGGCATGTCAATCGGAGCAGCCTCCTCTTCGACAACATCAGCTTCAGATGCGGCCACCGCGGCAGAAACGGCCTCAATTGTCTTGGTGTCCGCCTTGGATGGATACGTC
The DNA here is from genome assembly GCA_023451735.1 of Pseudomonadota bacterium. Classification (GTDB taxonomy): domain Bacteria; phylum Pseudomonadota; class Alphaproteobacteria; order Rhizobiales; family Rhizobiaceae; genus Neorhizobium. Next base: position 8,944 of record JAEXYH010000075.1, read on the forward strand.
CCTAATTGACTGCTAGGCTGTGCGGCAACTTTTTCCTCAACGCTCTTTTCATCTTGGACGGGGTGATGTTCCACCGCGAGAATGTCAGGAGCTTTGGTGACCTGCTCGGCCGCATGATCATCCGCAGCTTTTCGCGACACCAGGCCTGAGAGAAATCTCCATGGTGTTTTCATCGGATCACAACCTCATCTTACTTCCGCGGCGTTTTACCGCTTTCGCATTTCCAACAATGCCGGGTTCAAAAATGAACCCGGCAATCACGTTCGACCAGTCGCGTTGACGGCCGATTTTAGTTTTTGGCGTAGCTAGCGAACGGTCACTTCTGACCAAGGCGCTTGCGGAGGTCCGCGTTCTCGTCGCGCAGCTTTGTGGCGAGCTGCTTACGCAGGGCCTTGTTTTCATCTTCGAGCTTGAGCAGGGCGGCGATATCGTCCACCGGCTTAGCCGTAGCTGCTGCCTTCTTAGAAACGGCGGCGCTACGAACTGCCTTTTTAGCCGTCTCCTTCGTTTCGACCGGCTTGGCGGCTTTCGCAGCCGCAGCAGCTGCTGGAGCTCGCTTCGCGCGGGGAGCCTTCGCCGGCTTGTCGGATTCAGCATGGGCTGCGGCAGCCGCCGCTACGGTTTCAGCCGCGGCCTTCGGGCGCCGCGTGGTGCCTGTCTTCTTTTTCGCGACGGGCGAAGTTGTGGTTTCAGGTGCGGCGCCATCGGCGATTTTGCCAGCAATATTCTCGTCAGCCATGGTTGAACTCCTCTGTTAATCGGGCCGTTTCTCACAGCTCTGTTGATTCCGAAGAAAGGATTTTTGACAGAGCTATATTGTCGTCTAGCAAGTAAAGCTTGCGCGACGCTCATTGATGAGCGTCAACTCAGCGCATTTATCGTCCAAGCCTTCATCACCTTGAACGAAGCGCTGGAGCCCTCTGCACGACCGATGTCGTTTAGCAGGAGAGCATGAGCAGGAGGCCACTGGCGCCCGCTCTACAAAAGCTCATCGCATTCCGCCTGCGTAAGCCCGGGATCATTGAAATACCGCGTTACTTCTACCGCTATTATCAGATATCCGATGCCCTCCCCAGTATAGACAACGCGAAGCGATCGTAATGCGGCAAGAGCCGGCTGGTTCGGGCGATTAGCTTGACGAACCGGCTCAAGCATATCTGGAGCACGACTGCTCGCGCCTATCGTGATGATTCCGCGACCGGTGGAAAAAAGCAGGTGCAGGGTCACCGGATGGTCAACCTCCAGCGAAACGAAGACACCCTCCTGAAACCGCGCGACGCGCTGACCGATGACAAGATGGTCTCCAGGCCTTCGGTTTATCAGCGTCCCCCCGGCCGGAGGCCGCCTGAACCAGCGAGCGTCATAACGAGGAGGACAAATCAAGGGCGCCCGTGATTGCTGTCGTCGAGCAGGTGCCTTCATCGACGGCGAATAAGTTCACAGACATTCACGTCGGGTCGGGTTCCACCGGTTTTTTCCGCCGTGCGAAACGACCCCGGCGCTCTGCCTCCTTGAGGGCGAGTATATCGAGATAGCATTCGCGCATCTGCTTGATGTCGATATCTCCGCGGACCCATTCGTCCACCAAGGCGACAAAGGCTGGGTCCTCATCAATCGGCGCACCGCGGTTTTTTGCACGATCAATCGCGCGTTGCGCGATAGCTTTGCGGATCTCGGGGTTGGTGGACATCTCATCTCCGCACATCGGTTCGAGGCCGGATGTAACAGCTGACCATCGCTGTCGCGACTTGAAATTGTTATTCGTCAACAACATCCGAGGAGTTCGGATAGCAACGTCAGCGTTTCCTTGTATCAGTCCGGCCCTGTCAGGTGCGCCAACGGCTAAGAGGCCCATTATGTAAGCTGCCGGACCGATTGGCGGTGCTTGCCCCTTGACCGACGCTCCAAGAAGATGAAATGCATGAAGCAAAAATACCGTGGGAACCGATGCCGTTTTATCTTGTCACACATACCTCTCTCGTTGAAGCGGACGATGAACAGGCCGCCGCCCAAAAAGGGGTAGACCAAGTCCGCGCAGGCGGAGCGGTGACGGTCGCTGTAAAGTCTGATGAGACCACGATACACCACATTGATGTCGCGCCAAAGGTCGAGAAGCAGTGTGGGAGCCCGATCGACCCACTTGCGCCTTATGGCACGCTGCGGCCCGCCTTGCCGGCGTCTCCTCCGCTCAACATTCAAAAAGAAGGTTTTAGCCTGGGCCGGATCGTGGGGCGCGCGCTTGCGTTCTTGAACGGTCGCGCCTGAAACTCTTCAACCACCGCATCGGCCTTTGGTTTTGTCCCAAGAGTAGTGAAAGACGCGCTGGCCTGATTGCGGACCTACACCAGCCGACGACGAGCGTATTGCACAAGCTCGGGATGCGGAGCGGTGCTAGTTGATCTAGTTTTTCCCGGCTTTAGCCTCGCCAAGCGTTCTGTGGCTGTCTGTTCTCCGGCAAAGCCGAGCCGAGAATTCCGGCAATCCCGCGCCGTGGGGTCGCTTCTCTAATCGATGGGTAGAGGTCGAAGAGAACCCATCGACAAGCCGGGACGATTCGTATTCCTAGTAAACCAAAGGAAACTGTTTCAACGGATTTCGGCCGCGATGGACCATATCTTATTGGAGATAGACGGCACATTTTACCGCGCGATTGATCCTGCATTCCGTGAACACGTCTTTTCAGGCTCCCGAGGCGCAGGGCGCTACTCAAGGCCAGACCAACCGACCCTTTATCTAAGTTCATCCCGGGAAGGCGTCGAAGCGGCGATGATTGCTCACAAACATGGGCGGCAGCGTAAATATGAGATTATCAAGGTCAAAGTGAAGGCGAGCAGTATTTTCGATCTGCGAGATGAGGTCGCTCGAAACCGCGCGGGAATCGCGTTGAACGATGCAACTGCTCCCTGGCAGGACATTGCGGCCGAAGGCCTCGAGCCAAGTTCATGGAGGGTCCGCGATCGGTTAGAATCCCTCGGTGCTGCTGGCCTGATTGATCCGTCACGCAAAGCGCTTGGCCTTTGGCACCTTGTCTTATTTTCCTGGGACAGCAAATCGGTACAGATTGGATAGCGAACGGCGGCCGTCGGCCACAGTATTTCGCTGAGAGTTCCCTTCCGGCCGCGACTATCTCGGGCGAGCCCTTGTGCGCAATAAGCTTCCCGATAGCTCCGAAGAGGCATAGTGCGCCTTTTTGTGTTCATACATGAGAGCATCGGCGCGCTTGACGACGGATTCCATCGTCTCGCCGGTTTCGCTGGTCGCGACACCGTAGGACATACTGAGCGGTGCGTCTGAATAAAACTGGTTGTTGATCTTCAACAATTCGGCAATCGTCTCGATTATCGTGCCGGCAGCTTTGGTGTCTGCCCCTGGCAGAAGTACCGCGAACTCGTCCCCACCGATCCGGCACGCACGATTTGGCGCCGAGACGGCACCGTTGAGAATTTCACCGAAGCGCCGCAGCAGACCGTCGCCCGCATCGTGACCGAGCTGATCGTTGGCCTCCTTCAGACCATTGAGGTCAATGATGATCGCAGAAACGGGGCGGAGCGACTTGCGCTCCAAACGGTTCATCTCGTCAGCATAGAAAGCGCGATTATAAAGCTTGGTCAGGACATCGTGTTTGCCGAGATACTCGAGATAGGCTTCCGCTTTCTTGCGTGCCGTGATGTCAGCGAGCGCCACCTGAACGCGCGACCAGTCTGTCTCGTGGCCCGGGAAGACAGAAAAGTGCAGGAGAATATGGCGCACCGATCCGTCGAGTGCGTAATTGATGACTTCGCGATGATGGAAAAGGTTGCCGTTCCACAGCTCCATCAGCTGCTCGCGGAACGGCTTTTCCATGTCGTCACGAAATATCTCGCCCAAACGCTGGAGAAGGTCCGAGCGATCCGTTGCGCAGAACAGATCCAGGGTCGCCTGATTGACGTCGATCACTCGGATCTCGCTCATGCATTGATGCACGAACTCCGGATGCACATCCATGAACGTACGGAAATCGGTGATGCCTCGCTCACGAATATCCTCGATCAGGGAACGGATACGGCTGAAATCCTCGATCCATAACGAAACAGGGGAATGTTCGAAGACGCCTTCTGCCTGCTGTCGCTGTTCGGCCTCGGCGCGTCTTGCATCCTCGCGATCGGTGATGTCTTCGGTAGTAAGCAATAGCTTGTCGAGCGCGTCCTCATGCCCGGGCAGGACCGCTCCGCGCAGCTGGATATCGAGCCGCCTGCCGGAGATCGTGTAGTTGACGGTTGTGCTCGAGAACGTCTGTTCTCCATCGAACAGAGCGGCCAATTCATTGATATGAGTATCCAGCATATCGTCCCGGAAAACTAAACCAATGTTCGCTCTCAGATGCTCCAGACTATTCGCGCCGAATAGCTCAAGCGTCTTGGCGTTAACCTCGAGAATCTTAATCTTGGTAGAGCACGCAACTATGCGAGCGCGATTCTGTGACAGGAAGGAACGTATATCGGTGATACCCTCTGAACGCCATCGATCGAACAGCTTCTTCACCTCGCTGAAATCTTCAATCCACATCGCGATCGGCGCGAGCTCAAAAATTTCGGAATCTAATGTCTTGTTCATTCAAATCGCCCAATAGTCTAGGAAGTTAGCGCGGCGGGTATGGTGCAGAATGGAATCCAATGAAAAGTAGGTAAGCCTGTCTTTTCGTTGCAAATCAATAACGTAAGTAGGACACTAAAGTGAAGCAAGATTGTTCTCCGAGTGTTCCTCGTTCGGCAGCGGCAATCCATTACATTTCTTTTGGGGGTTTTAGCTCTTCCGATATCTGGCCCACGCTGACGTCGCTCGAACCTTGCGAGCATCTTGCGCACTTGCTGGTGTTGTTAAGCGAGTTTTATTCAGTGGCATAGCTGCCGCATCTCGGCATCAACTATCAGATTAGGCAGGCTTTCTTGAAGGCCCGGCGAACTTGCATCGACATGGAGTGCAATTGTAACCGACAGAGGAAAAGGTTTGACGGCGGCGCTTGCGTAGCTGGTGATGTCGTCCACTGGCACGATAGCTGCAACCGGACCCGTCTTCGGCGGTGTGAAGCGCGTTCTTTGCACCAGGGCCAGCGGCCCGAGTATCGCCGATGATTCAAGTCTTTCGATGATTTTTGTCGCCGGGGAACACGATTTACGCAGCAATCCTTGCGGATAGTTCCCCGCCGGCGGCAGGACACGTACCCCTAGAGCTGTGAACTCTGACTTGAGCGCCATCCTTCCGACTTTGCAGAGACAATCGAGCTCAGTGCAGTACGGCTTGTCATTTTTGCCCGACTCTTGCGGAGGTCGTCGGCGAAGACGGTGTGCAGATCATCTGACACCGTTCCATTGGGGGTGAGGTTAGAAAGAACTCCACCATCAGCGGAGTTCTTCTTCGAGCGCAGTTAGATGACATCAGCGCACCCGCGAACGCGACAGGTGTTTCTGTGCCGATATCCCCCAAGTCACTTCGATACGAGATCTGCTCCAAACCACTTTAGGCTGATCCGCTTCAATGTTCCATCCAGGGCGATTTCTTCAAGTGCGGCGTTAAACACGGCAGCCAGTTCTGAATCGGCCTTTCGCAAACCTATCCCGACGCCGGGCCCAAACACTCCGCCTGAAAGGCGAGGTCCGTAAAGCCATGCAGTAGAGCCGTCTGCGGTATCCAGGAAGCTCTTCCAAACCGAGAAATCGGCCAATCCGGCGTCAATGCGACCTGCAACAAGATCGAGATTGAGGTTATCCTGCTTGTCGTAGATTCTTACCTCGACGGCGTCACCGAAAGACTCCCGAACGAAAGCCTCCGCGTTGGTCGCGCCCTGCACACCAATGACTTTGCCCATCAAGTTCGCTTTCAAGATCTGCAACAGGGTACGGTCTTCTTCGGTGGTGGCGGAAAGATCGACCATCGTGTCGGGAGCAAGCGGCGCGATATTGGTCGATCCTGCGACGACGAAGTAATTGGAGGTCAAGGCATAAGGCTCTGAAAACGCGATGACTTGGCTGCGCTTTTCGGTAATGGACATTCCAGCCATGATGGCGTCGAATTTGCCCACTGTGAGAGCCGGAATAATGCCATCCCATGCCTGAGTGACGAAGGCGCATTTGAGTTTAGCGCGCTCGCAAAGGGCTTTGCCGACGTCGATATCGAAACCGATTGCCTGGCCGGACGTGTCGACCGCGTTCCAGGGCGGAAAAGCGCCTTCAGTTGCAATCGTGATCGTCCTATCCTGCTGCGCGTTCGCTTGCCATGCAGTCAACGTCATCGATGCTAGCAAGATGATAATGAGCAAATTTCTCATGGCGTTCCCCTTTATGTTTCTTCGGCTAGAGATAGAGTTTCGGGACGTGATCCCGCAGTTGGGCATAAAGCCCGACAAGGTCCGTGCCCCATTGAGAAGCGATTTGCTCATGGGTGATCGTCTGGTCACCCTGCTTACCCAGCAGGACGACTTCATCGCCAAAGCGTGCTTCGGGTATGTCGGTCAGATCAATCCGAATATGCTCGAGATGGGCGGGGGGTAAAAGTGGTGCACGCCGACCTCCCACAAGTCCCACGGCATCGTGGTGGATTTGCCTGGGCAAGCCATCACCCCAACCCAGTCCAATAACCCCGAGTACCACTCCTGGCCGCAACCCGCGAATATCGGGTATCGCTCCGAGAGAGTGATCAACGCGTTTCACAGATACGAGCCGGGTGCGGATCGTTTTCAGGGCATGTCGAAGATCCATAGGACGTGCTAGCGCCGGGCCTTCCGAAATACCGACGAATAGAGCACCGGGATCGACGGCATCGAAATCCATCTGTGGATGGTTCAATACACCTTCCGTGCTCGACATCATGACGAGTGGTGGTCGAAGGTGAAGGCGATCCGCATCTTCAACAATTTTGAGCATCCTGTCGAACTGAGCTCTGGCGGCCGATGATCTCATCGACGGAAGTTCGCTCATATGGGCATAGATGCCATCAACGCTAACGTGCGGATCATTCAACGCCGCGCTGAGTAAGTTTTGCACTGACAAGGGCGTCGCGCCTGCGCGGAAAAACCCCAAGTCGACCTTGACGAAGACTTGCATGCTTTCAGTAACCGATCGCCATTGCCGCAACTCTTCGATGCTCGAAATGCTGACGGTTAATTTGAGCGATTCGATCATCCGGGCTGCGGCGATCCCGGCACCCGGATAGAGCAAGATTGGTTTTGAAACGCCTTCTTTTCGAATCGCGATTGCATCCAAAAGCGATGTAACAGCAAAGCCATCGGCACCTTCATCGGAGAGTACGGCGGCTACCGGTCCAGCGCCGCAGCCGTAGCCGTTTCGTTTCAGGCAAGCGTAGATTTTTACATGCGTCCCAAGCTGCGCTCGCAGCTCACGAAAGTTGTGACGGATTGCCTGCAGATCAATCTCGATCCAACTGCCTCGTAGCAAGGCGTCATCGGCCGCATCTGCCTGTGCAAACACCGATCGCGCAGTTAGAATTTTCGTCATCGCTGCGCACGTCCTCGTAAGCGTGGGTGCATTTTCAAGACCATTTTAGCCACTCGGCCCCTGCCAGCATGGGCATCGCGCAGTCGATGCCTGGCGAGATGACGTTCGATGCGAGCGAAGACGTGTGAGATCACAAGCGTAATCGCGAGGTAGACAATCGCCGCTGAAATAAAAACTTCGTAGGGAGAGAATGTCTGCGCGACGATCTTTCGCGCACTGCCGGTCAGTTCCATCAAGGTGATCGTGCTAGCGAGCGAGCTTGCTTTCAACATCAGAACAACTTCGTTCGCATATGACGGGAGAGCGAGCCTGATCGCGGCTGGCAAGATTACGCGCCGCGTTCGAAGCGCATAGGACATACCGAGCGCCTTTGAGGCCTCGACATCGCCAAACGGCACGGCCTTTATCCCTCCGCGCAAGATCTCGGTCGCATATGCAGCGTGATTCAGCGAAAATGCGATCAGCGCACACCAGAATGGCTCCCTTAGAACGATCCAGGCGGCGCTGGACCTTATCCAGTCGATCTGACTTGCACCGTAGTAGACGAGGAACAACTGCACGAGGAGCGGCGTACCGCGAAACACGAATGTGTAGGCAAGGACCGGATAGGAGAGGCAAACCGTAGACGACGCGCGTAATAGAGAAAGCGGGAGTGCGACCAATCCGCCAAGGATGATTGACGCCAAGGTCAATTGCACCGTCAGGAACATGCCGTCCGCGAGAAGCGGTAGAACATCAAGGATGAGAGACATATTCATTCCTCCATCACACCGCCGCTGGAAGGCCGCGAGAAGAACGCTGCTCAAGGACCGCGAGTGCAACAAGCGAAATCGAGGTGAGCGACAGGTAGATCAGGGCGGCGGCAGAATAATAGGTCAGCGGATCATGGGTCACGCCTGCGGCGATGCTCGCTTTGCGCATCAAATCATCAAGCCCCACCACGGAGATGAGTGCCGAGTCTTTCAGAAGGGTGAGCCAGAGATTTCCCAAGCCGGGCAATGCGTAGCGCCACATTTGCGGAAGAACCACCAGGCGCCAGATGCAAACCGTGGTCAGACCAAGAGCCCGAGCGGCCTCGATCTGTCCCTCCGGGACTGCATCGATGGCGGCTCTGAATACTTCAGTCGCATAGGCTGCAAACACGATTGTCAGGGCGAAAACTCCGGCTGCAAAAGCGTTGACCTCCACGTAGCGACCGGACAGTGCGGATAGCGCGGCTGTACCTCCGAAATACAGGATAAGAATGATCAGCAGTTCCGGAATACCCCGCACGACCGTTGTGTATACGCCAGCAAGTGATCTTATCATTTTCGATCTGGCGCGTTTGGCGGCGGCCCCACACAGGCCAAGCCCGATACCAAGCACGAGGCTTGTCGCTGCAGTTTGCAATGTTGTAGCTGCGCCGATCGCAATCTGGTCACTGAACCCTTGCATGTCCATCATGACCGTATGGCTCCAACATGTGCAGCTAGAAACTGCCTGAGCCGTGGCGAAGACGGGTCTTCGAAGAAAAGATCCGGGCTACCTTCCTCTTCAACTTGTCCTTGGTGAAGAAACATAATGCGGTCAGATACCTGCCTTGCAAAACCTAGCTCATGGGTCACAATGAGCATTGTTCGCCCTTCTTCAGCCAAAGACCTCATGACCTTCAGGACTTCGCTGACAAGTTCCGGATCGAGTGCAGAGGTCGGCTCGTCGAACAGCAATATTTCAGGCTCCATGGCCAAGGTACGGGCTATGGCGATCCGCTGTTGTTGTCCGCCGGACAGATGCGACGGGTAGGACCGCTTCTTGTCCGCTAGACCGACTTTGTCGAGCAGTGCCTCCGCACGCTCGGTAGCCTCAGCCTTCGAAAGGCCAAGGACGTGAACCGGTGCCTCGACGATGTTTTCAAGTACCGTTTTATGCGACCATAGATTGAATGTTTGGAAGACCATCCCGAGCCGGGCACGCAGCGCATTAATCTCTCGCTGCCCAGCCAGCCCTGGTCGCATCCTGACATGCCGACCGGCGACCCAGATTTCACCATCGGTGGGTGTTTCCAGGAAGTTCAGGCAGCGGAGGAACGTGCTTTTCCCGGATCCGCTGCTGCCAAGTATCGATATCACATCACCGCGCCGAGCGGTCAGTGATACGCCCATGAGGACATCGACCGGACCAAATCGCTTTCTGAGATTAGAAACCTGCAACGCCGGTGGCATGTCGACGCCAGCCGGACAAAATGCTCCGGCGGTCTGCTGAATGTTCATGTGTGCCCCTCGGCTGTTTTTTTTCCGAGGATGCCCTTGCAAGGGGCGCGCGCGCTTGTTGCGGATTGATGAGACTGCAGGATCTGATCCTGAAATCAGGTCGTGATTTTGCTCGGCCAGCTTGCCCGATACGCGAGTGGTGTCATCCCCACTTCTCGCCGGAAGATGTTCGAGAAATGGCTGGAGTCCGAGAACCCGCATGACAAGGCGATCTCAGTGATCGTGACTGCCGTGTGACGCAAATGATCCTTCGCCCGTTCAATCCGACGCCGAATAATGTAAGCGTAGGGCGAGCAGTCCATGGACTGTCGAAATGCCCGACAGAAATGAGGAATGCTGAAACCTGTTATGCCTGCGAGGTCTGTCAGAGACAGATTTTCTGCCAGTTGGTCTTCGATTTTATCGATCACGCGATTTAGCAGCGCCGGCGAAAGACCACTCTTAAATACAGTTTGCGTAAAGCTCCGCTGGCGCAGCAATTGCGCGAAGATTGTTGCTAAATAACCCTCAATCAGCATTGTGCCTGCAAGGTTTCGATCATCAATCTCCGTGCCGATAGCTCGCGCGGCATTCATGATGATCGCATCCTCGAAACCGAGATCGGGCGCAAGTGATGGGAGCGTTTTCGCCGGCGACTGTGAAACCAGCTCCGACACGAAAGCGGGCTCTACACTGATTGACAGGTAGGCGGCTGTCGCAGCACCGGCTTCCCAACCGCTCCAATGGCAGCCGGCCGGTACGAATAACACGGCCCCAGGCCGTCGGCGCGTAAAGACGACTTTCCTACCATCGATGAAATACTCGCCCTGGTCGGAATCACCCTTCAGGTTGAGAAGAAGCAGATGGCGATTGGAAACGAAAGATGTCTCCTCTTTCTGCAATCCGCTTCGCTCGACGAGATCTGCCTGCGCGGACCGCCAAAACCGAGAGCGACGGGAAACGGTCCGGCACACTCCCTGCTTGAACCTTGATTCTAGCGCCTGAAGATTCGCACTCATCCTTCGCCCTCCCCGCTTACCGGGGGGGCGACGGATAATTCTGCGCCGACTGTCTCAATCAGTGTTGCCAAATGGCGACGCAACCGCGGGCTCAACGCCAGAAGGCCATCGTTCAGGCGCTTGCCATCCGCGCTGGACAAAAACGCAAGATGCTCGTCTTGATGAAGTGAAGCATCTCTGTTGGCAGTAAAGCCTTCGGGCAGCCCATCAAACAGTTGGCCGACCGCAACGCCGAGAATTGTCGCAATCTGATACAGCATCGAGGCGCTGATGCGATTTGTTGCATTCTCGTATTTCTGAATCTGTTGGACGCTGACCCCCACGCCGAGTGCGAGCTCCGCCTGGGTCATCCGAGCTCGCAGCCGCAATCGCGCGACACGATTGCCGACATGGCGATCCGTTGGATGAGGCCCTTTTCGGTGCGTAGGGTTCGGTTGTCTTTCTGTCTGCGGGATTTTCCGGTGCTGCATTCTGCACTCCCCGGGGACGAGAGTTTGTCGCGGTGCGTCCCCGCGATAGACTCACTAAACCTCCGAATGATCGGGGAGTTGGAAACCGTCCGAGACAGTCCTGTAGCCTTTAGTTCCGGAGAACCTGGACATACGCCACAGGCTCCCCGACCCGAAAGGTCAAGGAGTGTGATGCTGAATCGACCAGCATCAGTCGCTCGGAGGGGTTTCCACACCCCAAGGCAGCACGTACTGCCTCACGGGTCAAAATAGCCGATAGCGGATGGCACCGCCAGTCATTTGTGACAAAAAAGCTATAAAATAGCGTGATTTAGCGAGGACTCAGATACTGCTGATCAATCCACCGAGTTGTCTTGAGCCCAGACACCAGAGTGATCCGGGCGATATACCGCCAACATGATCGCTACAATCGACACCACAGCTGCGAACAGCAGAAACACGGTCGACGGTTCAAGCCGGTTACCGCTCAGCGAGACGAGCCCGAATATGATCAGCCCGACCGACACACCGGCGCAATGAAACAGACCCTTCAGGCGCCCCAGCGCGCCATGAGGGCCAATCGTTTGAAGGATGACTTCGATAGCCACCCTGCCGAAGTTGTAGACAGCCCCGAGTGCCGCAAAGATGAGAAGCGACCATGGTAGTACCGACAACTTTATTGCAGCGAACAGTAGAGCCATAAGGAACAAAATTGCGATGACCAGAAAGGTTCGCTTCGAAAAACGCGCAAGGGGAATGAGAAGAACCGCGCCAATAATGGAGCCAGCCGACCAGGCGCTTTCGAGGGAGCCGAAGTCAAGCGCGTTCCCCGAGAGTTCATCGAAAACGAAGCCTGGCCCCATGATGCTGACCAGCAGACCGCCGCTATAAAGAATCGCATAGACAGCGCCAAGATGGATCAGACGTGGATCCTTGGGCAGTCTGCCGCGATCCTGTGCTCTTGCTACCGAAGACGAACCGCCATCGACAGCGACGAACCACATACCGCCGGCAGAGAGCGCGAATGCAGCCGATATCACGATGAACACCACGGCAGCGGAGGTGATATGAAGCAAGACGCCGACGAGTATGGCTGCGGCAAGCCCTCCTGCCTGCATGGAAAAGAAGGTCACGGAGTTCGACGTGCTGGGTGCAAGATGGTTTCCGACCATCGGGATCATGGCTTGCGAGGCCGTCAACGCGGTACGGTCACAGCAAGCAAACAGGACCGCAGACCAACAAATCAACCAGGCAGAACTGGTGAAGATCATCATTGCCGTAGCCAGGCACCGCACACTATCTGCGACGATGAAAACCAGACGGCGATCGAAGCGATCGGTCATACACCCGACCAAAGGACTTACTAGCAGCTCGGTGACGCTGACTATCGCAAAGAACGCCGCAACGCTGGCGCTGCCGTCACCAGAAGCAATAAGAATCCAGGCGCAGGCGACGGCATAGCCATTCCGCCCCAAAGCCGAGACGAAGGTGCTGGCGAGAAACCAGTTGAAGCTCTTGGAGCCGAGGCGACGCCTCAGAAGGACTTGAATGTTTGTGGGGGATGCCATCGGCAACGCTTCAAGCTAGGGTGCTCCGTCCCCGTAACAAACTGCTGCCATCGCCGCTTTCATTATTCTGCCACGTTAGCACAGGAGTGCCAAAAAACAGTCTCCCGTCATTGCCGCCAGTATCGCCGATAATCCAGCGGGCCGATTCCGAATGCCTTCTTGAAGCTCCTTGTAAGGTGACTGGAGCTACTGAAGCCGCTTTCGAATGCAATGTCTGTGGCGGACATCTCGGTGTTACGCAAAAGATCGGCCGCATGCTCCACTCTCTGCGTGACGAGATATGAGTGCGGCGTCTTGCCTGTCGACTGTTTGAAGGCACGGAAAAAGTGTCGCTCGCTTAGCCCGATCTCCTTGGCCAACTCGTCCAGGCCAAGCGGGTCGGCAAGCCTTGCCTCCATGATCGCGATCACCCGTTTGAGATCAAAAGCCGACAGACCACCTCTGGCTGGTCCCAGGTCAAGCAGGCGCATCCGAACAAGTCGAACAAATAGCTGGATAGCCTGGCTCCTGACCATGAGGATGCTGACATCATCGGGGCTGAGGAGCTCGGAGCCGATTCTTTGAAGTGACGCCTCGATCGTCGTGTCCCGAAACCCGATAATCGGCTTCAAGCCGATGAGATGCTCGCAGCCCAATGATCGCGTTATGAAGGTACTGTCGATGGTGACGAGCAGATAGGATCCGGTCCGATCCCCTTCGTCCCACCCCGTCCACTCACTCTGTGCCGGGACAAACACAATGGAGCCTGGTCGCCGCGGGGTGAAGGTAATCCGTTTGCCCTCGATGAAGTCCTCGCCGGTTCTCGCTTCGCCTTGCAGATTGATAAGGAAAGCATGATGTTTTGGTGCAAGCCGTGTTTCCTGCCGCAACAGTCCGGTCCGCTTCACCAAATCAGCTTTGACGCTCCCCCAATCCATATGGTGGTGAACAAGCGTTCGACGGTCGGAACGACGTACTTCATCCGGCTGAAAATCATCTGTCTCAGACAAATTCTGGAAAGCCTCTGTGAAAATATACTTAAATGTCAACGACATGAAACTCCATCACAGGTTGGCAGGCAATGGAAATTTAACCGCAGGTAGGGCGATGATGGCACTTTTGTGACAAAAGGGCAGTTGGATGAAAGCGCTGACGAGGCGGCAGTTCTACCCTCGGGCATCACGCTGGCATTCGGGTACACGTCGTTTCCGCGCATCAACCATCGAGTGACGAGCCCACTTCAGCGTGGCACCGCAACGCCATTTGATGAGGTGATTTACGATGCACGCTTCAGACATTTTTTTGCAGGAATGTGATCAAGGTCCCAGACTGAACCAGTTGGCAGGCTTCTTTATGGAAACTGCGGCCGGCAGAAGCGGAATGCCACTTAGGCGCCCTATCGTCGACATGCGGCTTTTGCCGAACGATAGGCTTCTCCATCAGTTCGTCGATCTTCACGTTCGTCGGCAGGGACATTTCGACCAGCACTATCACGCCAGTATTCCCTATCGGTTGGAAGAGGAGTGCCGGATGGGACATGCCCTGCTCCGCTATAGCCAAACGATCCCCGATGAGGTTCTCTTCTACAGTCTGGGGACAGCGGAAGGCACAATGGCAAGGGTCGTATCAGAACTCAGCGGTGGAAAAATTCAGTCGCTCGCCTGCAGTCCAAACGAGGAAAACTACAACTGTTTCATGGCGTTTGGCGAACCGTTGGGTGCGAGCTTCTTCCTCGGCCCGTTCCATCGATTGACCAAGGAGCATCTACATTCGCAGAGGAAGCTTGAACGTTTCGCCCAGGGGTTCGACGTGATCCTCGAGGACACAACCTTCCAGATGTACTCTCCGAACCGTCGGGATCAGATCGATTTCGTCAGCCAGCATCTCAAGCCCAATGGCATTTTTCTGTTTGTGGAAAAATTTCGAAGCTTGGACGTGCTGGATTATAAGAGCAGAGAAGAACAGAAAAATCTTGGCTTCAAATCGCACTATTTCGGAACAGATGAGATCGCCCGAAAAACCGAACTCGTCCTAAACACCATGCATGCGTGCGAGGTGACCCTCGCCGAGATGGCGAGTGCGGTTCACCTGTATTTTAAACACTGTGTCGTTACCTGGAATAGCGGCAACTTCTATGGCCTCGCTGCCAGTAACGATGGCCATAATCTGGGCCGATACCTCTCCGCAATGGTCCAGCCCGCTATACCTTTGGAATATGTCTACGAACCCAAGCCCTACTGCGACCTCGCGAGTTGGTTCCAAAGACAAGAGGAACTTTTCGAAGTTGCCTGAAAGCCAAGTTTGCGACCAAAAGCGGATCCGTTGCAAGCAATAGGAGCGGTTCGAACCGGTTGTGATCTTCCCCATCCCTTTGCGCCATTGGATCAGCATTTCGGCTGCCTTGGACTTTTCAATTTTGCGC
This sequence comes from Pseudomonadota bacterium, assembly GCA_023451735.1. Classification (GTDB taxonomy): domain Bacteria; phylum Pseudomonadota; class Alphaproteobacteria; order Rhizobiales; family Rhizobiaceae; genus Neorhizobium. Next base: position 24,099 of record JAEXYH010000075.1, read on the forward strand.
CTCACGTCCGGTTGCTCCCGCAATAATTGGAGAGGGACCCGTTATTTTTCTAGATTTTGAGAGGTTACGATTTGAAACATGACATACGGCACCGGAGACATTTGTAATTTTAGGGATATCGGATCGCATGGTCTTGTGGTGTTTGAACGAGACGGCACGCTCCTAAAGACAAAGCGACCATCCGAGGATCTGGCCCTCAGTGACCTCAACCATCCACTGATCTGTGTCTTGAGTCGCTTTAGGAGCCGCGGCATCCGCTACGGCTTTTTCTCCGATGATAGGGGTATGGATGCAGGTCGTAGGGGGCGGGTTGCTGCATCAGCTTTGGTGACCTTGATCGATGCGATTTTACGAGCGGATAACGCAGAGCCAGATTTCTGGATGGCAGTGCCTATCTCAAAACTGACCCGCGGTGAAAACGCCCAAAAGGTTCGACAGCATTCTAACAGTGCCTCCATGCTCCGGCGCGCCATCGACTGGTACGGTATTGAAAAGCAAAAGGTCGTTCTTGTGTGCAGCTCTCCAGTTTTCACACACGCGGCAAATGCGCTCGGTGTCTCGACGATACACTACTCAGCCTCGTCATTGTCGAGAGATGAGGGCGGGGCGGCAGATCTCCCGGAAACCCAACGAGTCGAAAACTTTGTCAAACTTTCTTTGGGCTCGACCGCTAACATTTGTGACACGCCGATCTGCTAGACGCCACTTTATCAACGGCCGCGCCCCTGGTCCCTATCCTGTGGGGGGCGCGATTTAGTTGATTTCGCCTTACTCCTGTCACTCGCAGGCGAACGATCCTGATCTCGATCGTGATTGATCGCATTGGAACGCGCGATGCGCGATGCATCCACCGACCGATCGTTCGAACTCTTGTTGACATCACCAAGCTCGGCAACATGGTCGCGTCCGGCAGCAGACTTTGAATTCAGGGCTTCTGATCGACGAGGAGCATTGCGGTCGCGGTTTTTCGCCACGCGAGCATCGAGTTGCAGACCAACAACCTTGCCGATGATCTTGGCTGCCTGTTCAAAGATCATTCGATCCGACGGCTCAGCGATCTTGGAAGCAACCTTCACCGCGGTATTTGCCAACGTGTCCTTGGCAGCCTTCGCTTGTGAGGCGCTGATCGGTGTAGAACGCAGCATGTTTTCCTGTCCTTTCTCTCGCGCTGGATTGCGCCCCTGTTGAACCGCTGTTTCAAGACGTAGATGTTCGCGCCTCAACCCGACTGCTAGATCCTGGCTCAACTCCCGGATCGTACTCGGGGCGCTCCTGTCCTGGCCGAGGCCGTCGAGCATTTCGATCACACGCCCCACCGACCGGCGGCTCTGCTGAACCCTTCGTTTCGCATCTTCGCGTTGCGGCTCCGTGGGCCGGTCCCAGATCTTCGAGACCACTTTGTCGATCACGTTAGAAGGAGCGGTCGCACCCATGCGGTGAAACATCTCCCATTCCCAACGCTTGACGGGCGGTGGTGCAGCCCGTTCGATCCGCTTCTGTCTATCGATCGATATCCCGCGATCACGTGCCTTCTCGGCGAAGCGGAGGCGCCATTCCGTAAAATCGCGAATGTTCGGATTGAGCGTTCGGCCACCGGCGTTGCGCAGCGCGACGATGACATGCAGATGCGGGTGCTTCTTCATATCGGTCCGATTGTGGACGGCATAGGCGTAGCGGTGACCGGCGAATTGCTCCCTAAGAAAATCGCGGCCGGCGAGAACGAACCCATCGCGATCGACATTGGCAGGTCCCGACAGCAGAAGATGCATGAAATCGCGTGGCTGACGCGTCTGCATGAGGGATCCAACCAATTGACCGTGCTTCGTCAGCTCCCGGTGATCTGCTGTCGTGATGTCTCGCCGATTGCTACTTTGCTCATAACGTCCGCTTTTTCCTGGTCTCTCGACGACCTGTGTTTTCGTCGAGACTGTCACCTTTGCACCTCCCCGCTGCATGGCGTGTAGCGCGGCTGTGAATCCTTTCGGTCCGGACGCGAAATCGGCCGGGTGGCGTTTGACAGGAACGATCCCCGCGCCGCGCATTGCCACGTCCAGGCGATGCTCGATGATGCTAACGTTGTCGATATTGACGGCAATCCGGTTGACTTGACTGCGATCCGACCGGTCCTTCTTTTCATGGGCGATAACCAGCGCGAAATCCAACCGCGTCTGTTCCTTTACCCCAACACTCACGCTGAAAGCATAGGTCCGGTCTGTGTCGCCGTCCCGATAGAACCCATCATCCGCAAGCGCGCGAAGTGCCTGCGCCACTGGTTCCCGCTCAGTGCTCTCTAACTCGTAAGACAGCCTCAGCACATCCTTGCTGCCTTTACGCGTTCCGAACTCCCGCTCCCACAATCGCACCGCCGCGTTGATGTCGGAAACTTCCCGCCCGTCCTGATCGCGGGCCTTCTCTTCCTTGCTTTGATAGAGAAGGACATTCTTTGCAGAGCTTGCCCCTGCCCCGTAAGATAAGACCTTTACGACGACAGCATCATTTCCCGTTGCGCGACTGAGAGCCGAAGACGCGCCAGCGTGTCTGCCTATTTTGGTCAGCCTACCCGCTATGCCCGAACGCTTCCTTGCTCCTCCGCCGCCACCGCCACCTCGACGAATTTCTTCTTCGATCAGGTCGAAGTAGCTCGGAAGGGTTCGGCCCGCCGACCTAGATGCGGAGCGACGTTTTGATCGGTCGTTCATCGTGCTTCCTGATGAGGTCGGCGATAGAGTTTGAAGAGCGCACAAAGCTCGCGTTCCGAATTGCGTCCAATGCGGCCATCACATCGTTCAATCTGTCTGTGATAGCTGCACCTCCCGAGGAGGCATTGCCTTCAAACAAGTCCTCGATTTGGAAAGCGATTTCACGGAGGAACTGGTGCATGTTCGCGAGCTCTCGATCATGTTCCTCAAGCATTGCGGGGATGTGCGTGACCTCTCGCGTCACGATCAGTTTCGCGATGATATTGGTGGACACATCGAGCCGCACCGCAAGTTGGTCGAGAGTGTCGAGGACGTAGTCGGGCAGGCGGAACATGATGGCTGATCTACGCATGCGCCTCACAGCCCCCTCGCCTTCAAAGCTTCCAGGATGAGCCTATGGGTAGCGGCAGACAGTTGCTCATGCTGCTCGAGCGACACCTGGAAGATTTTCGTCAGAACGTCATCGTCGAGATAGAGAGAAATTCGCTTCCTTCTGGCAGCCGTTCCGATCGTTTCGGTCGAAATCTTTGCGGCCGGTCTCTTACGGCGATCACGCCCGCTATTCCTGGCTCTGTCAGCCGGCACGACTTTCTCGGTTTCAGCCTGGGTCTCCTCCGTGCTGCCTTCGTCGGGCAACCACGCGTCAAGGTCGATATTCGTCGGCATATAAGAGGTTGCGGCTTCTTCGACCGCCTTCGTCTGTTCATCCTTGTTCCGCGATAAGGCAAGTATGTTCCCGGCTGGTGTCCGTTCGCGTGACATGACGCTATGCGGCCTCCGCGTGCAGCAGACCGATGAATTCGTTGTTGATCCGCTTCACGAGGTCGATCGCATCAAGAACACTCTCCGAAGCGCGGCGTTTGGCGGACGGCGTCAAAGCAGGATTGTTTTGTATGGCCGCCAGTTTCGAATAGAGGGAGCCGAAGCCAGCTCCGACGTCGCTGAAGTGGTTGCTTTTGCGGACAACCGTTTCCACCATGGGAATCCTGCCACTGGCCAGGATTGCATGAACCTCCGGAAGTGAGCGGTTATGCTTTAGCGTGATCATGTCGACGTAGTTCCAGATCGCGGCAAAGGGGATTGGTCCTGCTGCCCGCTTTTTCGAAATCTCTGTCAGAATCGTTGCTACCTTAATGGCCGATGTGGCGGCAGTCGGTTCGGGGATGATGGGTATGAGAACAGCGTCGCACTCGTGATAGACCTCGATCGCACGTTGATGGACATAGCCACCGACGTCGTAGATGCGAATGTCGGCTTCCGGTGCCTCTGAGAGGCGGTCGCGGAACCTGTCGCCCGGAGCGACACGCAGGTGGAGCAGGGTGCCATCAGAGGGCAGTAAGCCGCGCTTCGTGGAGACATTGAACCATCGTGTCGAGGCCTCCTGTTCGTCGCAATCGACGAGAAGCGTGCGATGTCCCTGATGGGCGAATTCGGCAGCAAGATTGACGTTGAGCGTCGACTTGCCCGCGCCTCCCTTAAAGGTCGAGATTGCCAATGAGAGTGGTTTGACTGCCATGGTGATCCTCTATTCCGATGTTGGTGATGGCGTGCCGCAATCAAAGTTCCCAATACGAGGGCAGCCGTCCATCAAGCTCACCGGGTGGTCCTTTGAACTTCGCGCGGCGTTTCTCTAGCTGCTGCGAGAAAACCGCAGACATGTGGGCCTCATCAATAAGCTCACGCTGAGTTTTTGTCGGAGGTGGACCTGGCCAAACTGCCAGAATGGGCAGGCAAAGGAGCCCGAAAGATGTGAGCGTCGCTGCCTTGAACAAAGCTGAGTGGGTGTAAACGTCGTAAGCCGATTGCCAGAACATCAGTGTCCAGGCTGAAGGAAGGAACGCATACGAAAGTGCCAAGACAACCCAGAAAGCAACAAAGGAAACTCGCATCAGGTAGATAGTGGCCATAACCGCGAGATACCCGAGCAGGATGAGATACCATACCGCCCGAAGCGCAAACGAAGTGATATTTAGAGCGGTTCGTAATGCCGACATCTGCCCTCTCCATCGGATAAGATGAGTGACTATCACAAACCTACACGAAACTTTTTGAACATACCATACTTGCACTGCAGTATAATTTTATGCATTGTCGAGAAAGCAAATAGCTGACGGATGCGGACATGGATAATGGCGCATGGCGGCTCTATCGCCCTGTTTTGACAGTGTTTTCTTTGGCAACAGTCCCACACTCTTCCATGGCGCGTGACAAAAAGATGTGTGAGCGCCTGGGCGGCACCCGAGAGGCGTGCGTTGCAAAAAAAGCTATCGTCCGAGAAAAAAGGACGTCGCTCGATAGCTCCTTGCTCGCGAGCGCTCACGAGCTTGATACCGCCAGAGCTGACGAAACCCTGACCGGCGACGCATGCCTTGTGTCCAGCGGTGCTGTCGTCGCGTTGGCTGGCCTGCAGAGCAACCGATCGCGAAAGGCGACTTTACGATACGCAGTGTCCCGTTTCTCAAGGAGTGGACGCTTTCGGTCAATGTCCGAACTTGTGATCCGTAGGAGCGTTTCTCCCCCCGTGCTGAAGGAAAATGGCGACCCGGTCGTCGCAGAATGTGCAAGCCAAAAACGCGTAGCCCGTCTCGCCGAGATAGGTAACGGGGTTGGTTCTCATTTCGTCTCTCCTAATGGTGATTTCCATCGCTTCAGTTCATTGGCGAGATAATGCGAATGGGAAACGTCATGTTCATCTCGACGCTCTTTGTATCGGGTCTCTACGGCAGTATTTACATGCTGCCGGCCATTATCGGACACGGTGCGTCTTCGATAGAAGGATCCCCATCTCCGCTAATTGTACTCCAGGCACTGCCGACCGATATCCCTTCCACTGTTGCCACGAGCGGTGGTGCCGGTTCGGCCAGTCCGTTCCCAAGCGCGGCGCAATTTGAGACAGCAGACACTTGGGTCTCAGACGGCCGTCGATATCGCCTCTATGGACTCCAGGCTTGTCTGAGGGGAACACGCATTACGGCCTCAAACGGTGTGACTCGCGACTGCGGTGAACTGAACGTCATCATGGTCCAAGCGATGATCAAAGATACGAAACCTATCTGCGAGACTGTTGGAGACATCGATCAGAACAATGCGGTCGTCGTTTGCCGAACGACAACCGGTCAGCACAAGTATGATCTCGCGACTTATCTCATTGCTCAAGGGTGGGGATTTGCTGCGATCGACGGACAAGGGCAGCTTATCGTGCCTGGTTACAGGATTGCTGAGGAAAGCGCGCGGTCAGCCCGGATGGGGTTATGGGCCTCATCCGATTTGCCTCACCCCATTTCCGTTTTGCAACGGCAGGGGGACACCAAACAATGAGGATTGTTTCCAGGCTTCTGATCGCGCTGATCGTTTCTCCGTCGCTTTCGATGGCTCAATCGCGATCGGCTGATGTGCCGCGTCAGCTTTACGGCAAGGTGCGCGTTGTCGACAGCACCACGTTCGAATTCCTCAGGATAGAGCAACTTGTCAGGCTGGCTGGGTTTGAAGCTCCACGGCTCGAGCAGACAGCATACAGCAACGGCGTCCCCTGGCCCGTTGGTCAAGTCTCGCGTGCATGGTTGATCCTTAGAACGCTAGGCCAGGACGTCAATTGTGCACCGATCGGGCGCGATCGGAACAAGGTCTTGATTGCCCATTGTTTCGTTGGAGAGACAAATCTTGCCGCGACCGCAATAGCGGAGGGCATTGGATACGCATTCAACTATCGCGACGAACCGCAAGTGCCAGCCTATTTCGATATAGAGAGAAGGGCGCGTGGATTAGGCTACGGCGTGTGGTCATCAACGGACCTGCTTGCCCCTTGGCTCTACACCGCATCGCGGACGAAACCTGCACAGCTGGACGCCCTGCAGCCCGAGACCGAGCCGGGTTTACCGATCCCATTGCCGGTTGCCAAACAGCTTACCGATATTACTCACACGCATGGAGGCTAAATGCTTCGCTCTCAGAAAATTCTTGCGATCACCACCGTCCTTGGCGCAATCGGCCCGGCCGGGGTTCAGGCACAAGATGCCCTTACACCTTCCCAGATCGAGAGACGCGATCCGAATGTTTGTGGCGCCGCAGGCGCTGGCTGCGATCCCGCTGACGTTCAAGAATGGAAGGCGGTAGGCAACCGACTTGCGGACTTGTCTTCGGCCGATCTCAGTCAGTACGCCTATGCCTGTGTCCAGCATCAAGACTGGAAGAAGACCTGTGAGACGGATCCGGTTGCGGTCCTGAAAAAGCTGGGCATCGAGGGGTACTAGAACACGATGGGGAGATTTTCCGTCAAATGCTTCCCGTGTTCGCCGTTTTTTATTCTGTTTGGCTCGGCCGGATAGCACGCCTTGCACGACAATCTCTCTGCGGGTCGGACGTCGGTCAATCGCCAACAGATCGACATACCTAGCAATGAAGAGGCAGCCAAAGTGATTGCAAGATCCGATCGACATGTCGGAGTGCAATCCCGCCCGGCAGCATAGAGGGACGCCAAGAACGAAGAGGCTTGGCTGCAACATTATCGATATGGAACGGAGGCATGGGATGAAACGGGTACTGTTTGCCGGCATGGCGACGGTCTGCATTGGACTTGGGATGGTCGCGACTTCAGCAAAATCAGAGGATGCATCCTGGGGATGTCAGGTACTCCTATGCGCGGCATCCCAAAATCCATCCTGGCATGGAGTTGGCTATTGCGTTCCGCCCATGACAAAACTGATCTCCGCGATGAAGAAGCCAGGCTTTTCATGGCCGATCTGCCACGAAGCGAACGCCGGAAAGCCCGGTCACGAAACTTACGAAGAATGCCCGACTGGTACGGCAATCGGATATAGTACCCAGGGCAACGATGGCTGGCAAAGCGAGCCAGATCAGTGCGTCAAGACGGTTAACCTGTGCCAGTTGTCAGGCGATCGAAGCGCAAGCACGCGGGGCCATGAATTGATCATGCGTGGTGCTTACGGCGACGGAACCGATAGCTGCTTGCAGCAGATCGCAACGCCACGGCATCGCCGGGCAAATCCGTACTTCTTTGACATTCCGAACGAAGAAGGCGTGAAGCAAAGATTCTGGTTCAACCTGAACGACTAGGCGGAGATACCCCGCTTCAATCCGGTAGATCGCCGTTTTGGGTTTTCTTACGCCGTGTAAGCAACGCGGAAATACGCGGGAGATCGGCTTCCGTAACCGTCAGCAAATCTTCAATCCTGACATTCCACTCACGCGCCATTTTATCGAGAGTAGACAGTTTGACATCACGCATGCCACGCAAGACCTGCGACATATATGGTTCTGACACGCCAAGCTGTTCGGCAAGCTCTTTGGCGCGCGACCCGCGATCACGCTTTAAGCGATCCAGTCCGATCGCAAGCCGATCCGGAAGTGACAGTTCGTCCAGGATCGAAGGATCGATCGGTTCAGCAGTTTCGCCAGCCTTCACACGCGCCATCAGCGACTTTCTCCCAGACGATCTGCAATCACCGAACAATCGTGGCCCGCTTCTGACGGACGGCGGAAGCTGCTGGCTCTTATTAGTCGAGAGGTTCCAAGGGGCATGACACATCCGAGGTCAGAAATGACGATCGAAACGGAGCAACTTTCTACCCTTCGGCATCGAGAAGGAGCTCCGCCGCTTAGAGCCACGTCTTACACCGCAGTGATAGATTCTCGCAAGAGGATGCCCGGAGACAAGTATGCGATTGATGCTCCTGCCCCCAGATCCGACCGTACGCCCGACGCGATCGCGCATCGCGGCCGACAACATCGCTACATTGCGACGGACCGAACCTAAACTCTCAATCCGAGGAGGTATGAAATGCCATCTGACTTTACGGGGCGCTATCGCCTTCGATTTCGAAATTTCTTCGGCGCAACCATCATCCTGGCAGTAGTTTTCATCTGTGCGACATATGTGACATCCGATGTCCTGACATTGGGCTATGCGATGATGGTGCCGGTCTTTGCATACCTCTCCTTCCTGATTGAGGATGCCCGCATCGAAAAGCGCAGCCCCCGCGGCTTCGAAGTTTGGATCGAGATTGCGATCGCAGCAGCTGGTGCGGCTGTTGTCGGATATCTGGGATATCGCCTATGGCTGCTTGGTTTTTGACGGTGGCTCCGGATGCAGATCGTTGTGCGCAACAGCCCTGGCCATGAGCTCGAAAATCTTACGAGCCAGGAGGGGGCAGCCCTTCGCGCATGGTCCGGAAACGCGGCGTCGAAGGAGGATGAGGCTATTGCACTTGGGGCGATCCAACGTGCAAAGGGGATGGACGGTTGGATCGCATGTGATTGCGTGGCCGGTGATTTTCCCCCTCTACTGGCACCAATCCAGCAGGAGCATACCTTTACGCTACGGCGGCTGACATCAAAAGATCCGGACGCGCATCACGCCGAGGGCCGACCAAATCATGCTCAGACCTGCCCGTTTTATGTTGACAAGGATCCCAGCCCGGCTCTGAACGACCGCCAGTTCAATATCCGACCAATCCCGAAATCCGAGCGCAGCTATATCGATCCGCTGCCCGCTATTCCCGATCGCCTGGCCGATTTATCGGACCGTGGTCTTCTGCCGCCGAGCGAGAGAAATGATCGGCCATCGCGGCTCGGGAGCATTTTATGGCGCTTGCTCGACAGGGCACAGATGAACATCATTCCGCCCCTGCAAGACCAGCCTGAGTTCTCTCTCGCGACCCAGCTTTCGCGGCTTCGCGTCGCTGCGAAGGGGTTTCGGGTATTGCGGACCTGGACCCTCAATGCTCTGATGTCGACTTGGGCGGGAGATTACTGGAATGCGGAGAGCAGGTGGCAGGGTTTACTGTCTGCATCACGCGCGGATTGGCCCCCTTCCCTTCGGCGCACCGGATATATGCTCCTTTACGCCAAGGGAGTGTCCGCTCAATCCATATCACCGGCATCGTCCGCCGGGACGATCGATGTTATGGGAAAGGTTCGCCAACCCCTGCGAGGCGATCCGGCACATCGGGGGCCTTTTCTGGTCCTGCTCAATGCTGATTTCGGCGATGATGACGAGGGGCCGATCAGGGCAATTCAGGCTTACGCTCAGCCAGTCTATAATCCTGATACGCTCTTCCCGGTTGAATCGGGGTTCGAAAGGCAGGTATCGCATTTGCTTTTCTGGATGCAGAACGCACTCTTTGATGCGATGCCAGATCTACGCATCCAGATCGTCAAGCCGCTGTTTGCACTGGAGACGCCGATCGGCCTGTGTCGACCGGATTTCATTATCGAGGCAACCTATAAAAATCATCTGCCCGCTACACTCATTATCGAGGCAATGGGCATGGAGACCGACGAATACAGAATTGCAAAGGCAAGAACCTTGCCGCTGATAGGGCAGATCGGGCCGTTGTTTCTGATAAATCCTGCTGACCTTACAGAGAAGGACGCGGCCAAATCGGCTCGGCGCCTAATGCATTGGGTTATAGAACAGCTTCGCGGTCCTCCCGTCACATCTTAGGCCCAGCCGTTCGGTCTTAATCAATCTGTCTTGCCATCCACCACGTCGGCAAGAATGCTACCGGTTGGAAGCATCAAGGTCGGGGTCGGCACCGTAATCAAGCCCCGCCCGGATATCTGCAAGATTGGCGTGTCGCGGCATTCTCTATCGCGTCGACCGTATCGCGGCTGCTTTGCCTCATGCTAAGAATAATGGTGCCAGGAGAAGCCAGCGCGCACTCACAAGGAAAACCGCGACCACCGGAAATACCGAAGCGACAGCTGTAACGGCTGATAATTCCAACGAAGCCCGCTCACTAGGCTACCGAAACAAGGCAGTCGCTCCTCGAGAAGTGAGCACACTTTGCCGCTCCAGAATTACTTGATCCCATTGTATTTCCGTTCAATGCGGCTTGGGTGCTTGTGAGGATGACAGTGACAAGCTGACGGGTGCTTGCGGCCGGCTCGCGACGGAACAGCCGAGACGCTGGTGAAGTCGCAGTTGCTGATGGATGCCGTCGGTTTCATGTCTCTTGAACTTCCCGATCGGGGTGAAATATAAAGGCATAAATCATCCCGAACGGGAAGTTTTACGGTATTTTTGTCAAAAACTTCCTGTACGGTAAGATCCACCGGGAGCTTCTACGATGATACGTTCTGCACGCGACTTCGGTGCTGCTGTAAGAGAAAAGCGGAAAGCATTCGGCTGGACCCAGATGGAACTCGCCACACGCGCCGGCACTGGTGAGCGTTTCGTTGTCGAGCTCGAGGCGGGTAAACCGAGCTGCCAACTAGAAAAAGCATTGATCGTTGCGCGAACTGTCGGGATCGAGATCGGAGATCTTAAGGCTGATCGACCAGCGCCCCAATTTACGGAAGAAGATGATCTGGGCTTCCTGCCCAACTTCGGTGACGGACAATGACGTCCATCTTCTACAAGTGCTTTCCCGTTGCCCATATGACTTTCACCGATCAATAACGTCTGGATTACGACCCAACTTGAGAGAAGCGTGGTTGAGCCTTCCCTATATCGCTCGCAATTCCATTGCTATCGGCACCGGCAGGCGAGATCGCATCCTGCCATGGCTTACCAACCTGCTTCCGGAAACCCATCTTGCTGAAATCGGCCGGAGGAACGGCTCCGCAGCCTTCCGGCTGACTGCCTTGCTGGCAATCGTTGGTGAATTTCGCAAAGCCAGAACATCGAGTCCGGCCGTAAGCATGGTTCTGGTCGGCGTAATGAAGACGGAGGTTTCCGGCTCGACGAATTTTTTCTGCCCTGTGATGACCTGGCTCTGACTTCGACTTTTGGTCATCGCCCCAGGGTCGCCTAGGGTTCGATGGCGGCAAACTCCTCGCGCAAAGGATCGCGCGCCGCCTGAGCGAATTCTCGCAAATGTTTCCTCGAGTCAGCATCCGAAAGCCGGGCAGACAGGGTTTGGATCAGCAGGTCGACATCGTTGTTGAGTGCAACCGCATCGATCAGGCTCTCGTCTGTCTGCTGAAAAATCGCCTCGTTAAGCGCCTGAATGTCATTCCCGAACACCTGTCTTACGTCCTGCCGCCGCAAGATAGGTGGGCTGGTCTGTAGCCTGCCCGCCACCGAGAGTGGGGCTGGCGCAGATCGGTGCGCAACATCCCGGCTGGTGGGCGTTCCAGGATAGACCTGTCGATCCAACATCTCCTCATCGATGTCGAGATCTATATTATCTCTGCTCGCCGGCGGTAAACCGGTATTCTTGTTCGGCTTGGATCGTCCAGTGGAAGCCCGAGTCGGCGGTGGTTTGGAGTTAGGTTTCTCCATCGAAGGTTCAGAGTCCGCACTACCGATGTCACGGGTCTCATCGAGATCGAGACGTTGACGAAGCTCGTCGAGCGAGGAAATATAGACCTCCCGCACGCCGTTTTTGACGTCAAATCGCAGCTCTTGCGATTTTTGCACCGGCACGGTCGACGCTCCATCGTCACCCGGGGCAGATCGAACGTGATGGTCGATCGACCACTCGACCGGCTCCATGCAGGGTTTCGGCATCGGCTTGAACTTGCGCACTTTGGCAAACATCCGTTCACCGCCAGAGTCGAGCTTCATGATCCGCATTAATGGCATTCCAGTCACCTGCAGGATCGCTTCTTCCGGCTTCATCATCATCAGGGTATTGACGGGAAGGAGATCGACGGAGACCGGGACCTTCGAGATGGAACGCTGCCTGCGCCCGTGACGGTGGGAATAGGACGACTGCTCGATCCACTCCGTCGTCTTGCCAGCTGCCAAGGACACGGCGGTCGCATCTTCCTGGTTCTGAAAATTCATATACAGCTTGATCGTCGACGCGCCCATCAGGATCTTCTGGCCCGACCGTTGGTAGAGGCGTTCGAGCTGGGCGCCATCCTGCAGGATAAAGACAAAGCGCACACCGTTCTTGCGAATGAGCGGCGCCAGTGTGAGCACCGTATCGATGCGACCGCCATTGCCAAACTCGTCGAGCATCATCAGAACTTCGTGCTCGCCATTCGGTAAAGGCCCCATCTGCACCAGCTTGTCCGCCACTTGCTGGATGAACATCGAGATCAACCGTTCGTAGATCTGGATGGCGTTCCAGTCGGCCTGGATAAAGATGGCGAGCTTGCGCTTTCTAATCATGTCAATCGGGATCGTAGTGATCGATGTCAGCGCCTCGACCAGAGGGTTCTGGAGGAAGTTGAGCTTAGCGACGATTTCCGCGGCGATGCCCTCTCCGAGCTTCTCATGGCGACCAGCGAACTTGGTGAGCTGCATCCGGGTCTGGTCGGAGAGCACGGCCTCGTAGTTTTCCAGCAGCTGGATGATAGCCTTCCGCTCGTCAGACATGGAATTGAGGACACGATAAAGCTCACTCAGCGATTTTCGGGTATCCGGGCATTCCAGCACAAACCCGAGCATCGCCGTAAGCAGTATTCTTGCGCTTTCTTCCCAGAAATCGGAGGAATCCGACCGGAGACGTTCCGGAAGCAGCATCTGGGTGAGCTTCTGCAGGTCGGTGATCCGTTGGTTTGGCTCGGTGCTGATTAGGTCGAGCGGATTGTAACCGTCGGTGAACCTGGAACCAGGCGCCAGAAGGAAGATGTCGTAACCTTTATCCTTGAGATAGCCTGAGGTCTCATCGAACAGCTCGCCGCTCATATCGAGAACGACCTGCGACCCTTGGAAACTCATCATTGTCGGGATGACGAAGCCGCGCGATTTGCCCTGTCCGGGCGAGCCGATGACCATCACATGCTGGTCGCCGTCATTGCGCAGAAGCAGGCCCTGTTTGAGCCCGAGCACGATGCCATGCTTGTCTCTGAGCTGAAAATCGGCCGCATCCTTGAGTGTCGCAAGCCTTGCTCTGCCCATGAGCATCCGCTGGCGTTTCTGGATGGCCGCGCCGATCGGAAAGCCGACCAGCGTTCCTGCGGCGAAAAGGCCGGCCAAAGCTGCGAAGACGGTCTGGCGGGATGGCTTCTGAACTGACCCGGCCGCGTCCGCCGCTCCGAATGGCGCCTGGTACATGGCGGCAAGGTGATTGCCGTAATAGCTGGCGATCTCCGTGTGCTCCCCTGCCTTGGTTGCAACCATATAGAATGCGACGCCGTAGGCGACGACGCCTGCATAGCAGGCTGCGAAGATCAAAGCGGTCAACGCGATCAGGCTGAACATCGACCGGACATGGAGCAAGTACAGAATCTTGCGCGACAGTGCCCTTCCGCCCTTCAGCATCCAAAGGCTCAAAAGGAAGAACAGGAACGGTGACGACAGCACGAGGGCAAGAACGGACAGTCCGACCGTGTTTCTTGTATGGATGACCGACCATGTGTAGCGCACTGCATCCATCAGGCGTGCCTGCCCGACATAATCGAAATAGGACCCCTTTCCGAACGAGACGATATAAGCGTCGTAGATCGTCGCAAATATGAGGAACCAGAGACCGATCGCTCCGAGGAGCGCGAATGGGAGGGTGATCGGTGATGCCTTCCGCAGGCCAGTCCATTTCGGCCGTTCAATCTCGCTGGGCGTGGATACGCTTGCCATCGTCATCTACCTCATCGGCAAAATAGATCTCGCTGACGCCGCGACCGCCAACGGAATCGCTCTTCTTCAGCTGAACCACGATCGGGATGATGGAGCGGATGTAGCGAATTATGTCGTCGCGCTCCATGCGGACATTGCTGTTCAGCACCAGTGTCGACAGACGATTAAAAGCGTGGTGCGGTGAGTTGGCATGGATCGTCGACATCGAGCCGGGGTGACCGGTATTGATAGCATTAAGGAAGTCGAAGGCCTCATCGCCACGCAGCTCGCCCATGAAAATACGGTCTGGTCTCAGACGTAGAGCGGTGGCGAGGAGATCGCCCATCGTCACCTTAGCCTCCGCCTGCCCGCCTTTTGAGACGAGCAGCGACACGACGTTCTCCTGGCGCGGCTCAAGCTCGGGCGTATCCTGCATGAGAATGAAGCGCTCGTGATTGGGAATGGCGGTCAGCATCGTGTTGAGAAAGGTGGTTTTACCGGTCGAAGTGCCGCCTGAAATCAACATGCTTCGACGGTTGATCGCCGCGAGTTCGAGGAAAGCTCGGACCTGTCGAGCCCGCAGCAGCCGGGACAATTCGACATCGACGTCGTTGATGTAGTCGTCACCCGTGACCTTCGTGAAACGAAATGCACCGGCCCGCTCGTAGTCGTTCAGGTCGAAGCGGCGGATGAACTGCTTGCGGATCGAGAACGCATGGCCGGTCGCCGAGGTGGGATTGAGCACGAACTGGACGCGCTCTCCGCCTGGGAGCGTGGCCGACAGCAGCGGATTTTTGGCATTCACGGTCTGCTTCGTGAAGGATGCGGCGCGAGCCGCAATGTGGCGGATCGCTTCCTGATCGAGGCCTGCGGCCGGTTCCCTCACCATAGCGAGATGGCCGATCTTCTCCAGCCAAACCTCATCATTGGCCTGGCAGGAAATCTCGACAATACCTGGATCATCGAGGAAGCGCTGGATTGGCTCGAGAGCTTCGACCAAGAAATGATGCTCGGCCGATATTGCTGGGCGAGTGTTCATTTCCCACCTCTTTGCTTGCGCAGACGATCGAATTCTTCTCGAACCGGATCGGGATAAAGGCCGGCAAAATCGAGGTCGCGTGTCACGAAGACATTGATGTCGGAGCCTTGAGGAATATGGATAGTCGGTCGGATGTTTCGGCTGTCTTGCAAAGCTTCTGTCGCGAGCTGCTGTATTCCCGACGCGATCGTCTCCGCAGCGATTTCGCGGGCGCGGTCCTGCGAGGTGTCGCCGCTATCCTGCGAAATTCGGGTGACGCTGCCATCATCGTTGATAATGGTGATATATTGCTCTTCCTTTTGACCAAGCTGGGCAATGTATTGGGTCGTGCCGCCGATCAGCGTCATCAGCGCCGGTGGCCCGAACCGTTCCCAATATTTCCGGTTGACGATACCGGTCATGCCCGAGCGCCCGAGCCGGTCTGTTCCATATGAGCCGAGCTGAACCGAGACCCCGTCGCCGCGTATCATCCTCGTCCAGACGATAAGGATACGCTCCTGCCCGCGCTCGACGCCGGACTTGTAATCTCCGATCAGGGATGAACCGGCAGGGATCAGAATCCGTCGACCATCGAAGGAATACACATCCTCACGCACGATCCCCTTCACCATACCGGCGAGATCGGAATTGATAGCGGTCTCAAGCGTTCCGCGGATCATCGTCCCTTGCGGTATCCATGCGTCGATCCGGCGGTTCTCGGTGGCGACTGAGACCTGGACACCCTGCCCTCCCACTGCCTTCAGGAACGCCCTATCACGATCATTGGCGCCATCGATCGTGCCGCCACCGTCGAATGCTGGGACGGCATTAGCACCTGATGTCGATCCAATTCCGAATGGGGCAGCCGCCGAGCCGCTGGTCGTGGCCTGCGCGGCTCCTCGGGTTTGATCCGTCTGGTCGAAAACCATGGCCGAGGACCGCACACGCTCGAGCAACTTCGCCTGCCGAGCAAGTTCGATGCAGCGAGGATTGTCTTGGTTTTTGCCCCTCGTGCAGTCGACCTCTGCCGGTGGAACAGCGGGAGCAGCGGCCGGCACTGCGGGTGCAGGTGGTGGCGGGGGTGGTGGAGGCGGTGCCTCCGGGACCTGCACGGTCGGTAGCGGTGGCGGCGCGGGTGTCCTGAAGCCCTCGTTTCGAGGCGTCTGCACCGGGCGAAACTCTTCGCGCGGATTGTTATCGACGACTTGCTCCTGCTCGTCGGCAGAAAGAAGAAAATACAGGATGACACCAACACCGGCGATCGCCGCAACCACAGCAAAGGGGCGCATCAGACCGATACCTGTTCGCCTCACAGGTCCACCGAGCGCTGCATCGCGATCAAGCAGGTTATAATTGGGCGAATCGAGGTTGGGATCCGACATGCTGCGCTCCTATTGTGACTGCAATCGTTGCCAGGTGCTTGCGGCTCCGATCCGCTTTGGGGCAACGGCGCCTTCAATCGGCGCGGGGATGTCGGCTGGTACGGTCCGCAGGTTGAACAGGCAGGTTTCGTCTTCCGTACCGTAGCGCAGCGACCACTGGCGAGAGACCTTGTCGATCACGACGTAATCCGCTTCCCGCCGGTAGTTCACGAGACTTTCCCTGCGCTTTGCATCGACGATGAAGATTGCAGGGATTTCACCGGTAAACTTCATGAAAGTCTTCAACCCGTCGTCGAAGACCCAGAGTGGCTTAGCGGTGTCACTGCCCTTGAAGCCGTAGTCATAGTTTACCTTGTCGCGGCGAATGTTCTTGATGTTCGGATTTCGTGCGGCGTCCTGTGCCTGCCTCCACATCTCTGCTGTCCCCTTAAGGCCGGCGTCCTCCGGATAGGTGAACTTCAACTTGAAGGTCTGGTTTTGCATCGCCTTGCTGTCGTTGACGCGCAAATCGAAGGAATAGGAACGCTTGCTTGTGACCACGGAAAGATTCGTCATTGCGTCCTTTTCCATCGGTTTCAATGTCAGCGATCGCCTGTCGGCGGAGGTAAGAATTTGCCAGGAAATGGTGTCGCCTGCGACGACCTGTGCGATTTCCTCGTCCGAACCAAACAGGATGGTGGTCACCAGACCGTAGGTGCCGGTCACCTGAAAAACCTGCTCGGCGGAATAGGGAAGCGAGCGGATCCGCGGATCGAGCCTGCCCGGTCGAGCCAGCAGCTCGGCATAGGCATTGGTTGGAAGGAAGATGGAGAAGATCAGGATTGCGATCGTCGATCTCTTCATGGGATGAGCCCCGACGGCATGTTCTCCGGGACCTTTGCATATTCGGTCACGACAAAGCCCAACGGGTTGTGGAGACGGACCCGATTGCTCGCCGAAAGATTGATCTGTCTAAACCGAACGGTTGCAGACCAGCGATTGACGACATCGCCGCCACGGCGACGTTCCCGTGTTTCGAATCGTACGGCCATGGTCGAGGCGTTGAGCGGATTGACCGATAGGATCTCGGGTCGAATGTTCCCGGTGGCGCCCATCGTCTTGACCGGGCCCCTTGGATTGCTGGGCTTCATCCACTCCTCATAATCCTTGAAAGCCGAGGAGTTCGGCTCCGACCACAGGGCGATCATGTCGAAATTATCGGAGAGGTAGCGGGGATCGTAGGTCTCGCGACGAATGACATAGTTTCCAACGAAGGACGCTTGCACTGCCGGCAGTTCCGATACACTCGACCGACCCTTATCGAGGGTGGTAACGGCTTCCATGTAGCCAGTATTTTTGTCCACGATCAGCGGCACGACTTCGGTGCGCACAAGCGGGAAGAGCTGCGCAACCGAGAATGACAGAATGCCGGCGACGATCCAGCCGGCGACGGCAAAAACCAGCAGTATCATCCCGATCAATGTCCGAAGCGATCGGTTTTTCTCGGCCCAGGAATGGTGCTGATCGTAAATTTCGTGCGGACCGGCGACCCGATCGGCCGGCTCAGTGAACGACTGTCTTCTGAAGAGTGTCAAAACATGTCCCCGAAATACCTACTATGAAAGTGTTTCCAGTCATTGGCTGGGCGCTGTAATTTCCCTTCATCCGCTGTTGCGTCTTCGTGTGGTCAGCATCCTGCCGAGCCAGCCAGCCGCTGCCATCGTGCCACGGCCGAGATGCGCTGACGCGGTCAAAGCGCCTTGCGGCCCAGCAAGCATGCCGAGGCCCACAGCTGCGGCTTGTCCGCTTCGTGAAGAGCTTGATGAAAGTGCCTTTTGCGTTGCCCCATGAACGATGTCGGCGCCGCCGCCCCGAGGGATGGGGAGCGTCGAGGACCCGAAGGCAAAGGTTCTTGCAATCTCCGGCACCTGCAAAATGAAATACGCGATCAGCGCCAGATAGAGCACCATGGCGACCACGATCGCGAGCGCGTTCTCGCTGGTGGCCATGTCATCGTTGATCGTCTCCATCATCCCAATCAGGAAGCCGAACGAGAGACCGGCCATGACATAGGTGAAAAGGAGCATGAACATGCCGAATGCGATGCCCTTAACCCAGGATTCAAAAACAAAGCGGGTTATGCCGAAGAAATAGCAAAGAATGGCGATCGGGCCGATCGCCAGCATCGCGGCGGTGATCATCTTGGCGAAGAGCGTGACGCCGGTGAGGATGAGCAGCATCGGCAGCAGGCCGAACACGAGCACAATGAAAACTACGACCGCGCCGGTCACATTCGGCAGCCAACCCGATTCGTAAGAGTTGAATAGCCTCATGGCGAAATCGTAGACCTTGCGCGCCATCGACGCGACCTGCTGTGCAAGGTCCGAGCCTGCCGACTGGCCACCCATCGCCGATGAAATCGCCGAGCCAAGTTCTTGCGGAGAAGAAAGCACGAACTGACCGATATTGTCGTAAAATGTGGCCCAGGACATGATCAAGGCATAAGCGAGAGTGAGCTTGAAGCCCGTAATTGCCATGTCGGCCAACGTAACTCTGGTCTGACCGAGGGCAGCCTTCATGAAGTACAAGGCCAGGAAGATAGCCATAACGGCGCTGACAAGGTTGCCGTTCTCAGCGAACAACCCCCATGCACGCTCAAGCGAAGCTTCATTGATCTTGTCGAAATATCCGAGCGCATCGCCATAGAAATTGATCGCGTAGCTGACTGGATCCATCTCGTGCCCTGACACTCTGTTGGTGCATTAGAACTGGTTGACCGGACGCATCGAACCGCACTCGTCCGGTAGGAATGTCTCTACCGCCTGTATTGACGGGCTTGCCTGGGGTTTCGGCCCATAGCCGAGGGCGGGAACCGGATTATCGTCGGCTGAGCATTTCGCCAGCTGTTCGTACTTTCCGGCACAGCTACCAAGAACCAGAGCTATGCTTGCCATCGTCGCAAGGACCCTCACTGAGACTGCTCCTCAAAGGCCTTCAGCTGATCGCGCACGGACGCAGTCTCTGTGCTGGAAGCACTATTACGGATTACGCTGTCCGGGAGAGTCGCGAAGGTCTTCAGGTTTTGCGAAGACGTGGCCAGAGCCGCCTTGTACTGCTGGTTCAACAGCATCACCTGGTTGTTGAGGGAACCGACAGCCTCATTGGCAGTCTGGTTTCCTTGCAGCACCATCTGGGTATTCTGCTCCAGCGCACCCTTCAGGTCCTCGGCAGAGCCGATCTTCTCGGTCGCTTGCATGAAGGAGTTCTGGCGGTCTTTTGTCGCGCTGTTCATCGCGTCAGTCAGCGCAGTTAAGGTCGTCAAGGCGTTGATCCCTTGAGAATAGGCCTGATTTGCGCCGGACAGTTCGCCGGCTTTGGTCGCGTCGACGACCATCTTTACGAGATTGAGCGCATTGATGAGCTTGGCGGCCGTGTTCTGGAACTGGCCGCTGATGCCGCCGAATACCGCCTGATTGCTCGACAGGATCGAGCTGAAATCAGGAGCTTGCCCCATACTGAAGCCATTTCCGGTCGCAAGTTTGGAGAACTGGCTGGCGTCATTCGTGCGATCGCCGACAATGGCCTGGAGGGTCTTCGTCGTGTTGTCTTTGACGACCGACGTATCTTCCTGGATCTGTTTTGAAAGCCTCTCGATTTCCTGAGCCGCCGCTATGTTAGCCGCGTCCTTGACTGGAACCTGTGCGAAGGCGTGTGGTGTTGTGACCAAACCAAGCCCGACGGCTAGAACAATCCTATTCATATGCCTATCCTTTGCTATTGCCTCAATTTTCTGTTGGCCTGGCATCGACAACCGTCACCAGACCGAGGGCCGCATCCTGCATCACCGAAAAGGTCGCGGTTTCGCCATTGGCGCGCGCCGCATCCTGAAGGTCCTCGAGCCAGTGCTGTATCTGCTCCGTTGTGGCATTGGCGGGGACTGCAAAGCAGCGCGTGCTGCCCGTGTCGATAATCGTCGTCGGGCACTGGATTTGCGCCATCACCAGCGAACCGTCGTAGTCCTTGGAATTCCCCCCGCCTGTGCCGCGCAGACTGGCCGATGATGATTTGAGCCCGGCCTGGAGCAGCTGGAGATATTGCTGGTTTGCCTCTACCGACGTTTGGGCTAGCGCATTCCAAACGGTCGCGCGCTCGAGCTGGGCCCGCGTGTTGCGATCAATGGCCATTTTAAGCTGTTCACCGCAGCTTGTTGTATCGCTGACCGTTTCCGGTTGCACCGTCTCCCCGACGATTGGCGTCCGATCGCCGTTTTCGGCCTTGTTGCGTTCGTAATAGGCCGAGACCTTTTTGACATAGTCCTGCGTCTCGCGAATATTTGGGATACGTCCATTTTGAAGCGATTGCCGATAGGGACCTGCATTGTAGCCGGCTGCGATGAGGTCGTATCGGTCACCGAACATGCCTGTAACTGCTTGATGTATGTGACCCCGCCACGGATATTGTCCTGCATATCGTAAGGATTGACACCGAGCCCTGCCGCCGTCCCCGGCATTAGCTGCATCACGCCCGTCGCTCCGACACCGGAACGAGCCGATTGGAGGAACCGCGATTCCTGCTCGGCGATCGCCAGCGTAAAATTTGGATCGACGCCTTGCCGGATCGCCTCATCCTCAACCATGCGGGCAACTTCCTGCTGGCTCGGCGTTTTCTTTAGTGGGCCGGCCGGCGCGGTCGCGCCGTCCAGGCCCTCCGCAAAGCAATCTGCCGACGCGCCGGATCCTTTCCCCGGCGCCACGCTGTCGGTGGTACCGCCAGACGCCCCTTTCAGGCCTTGCGTGTCTGCTTGGTAAGATTGGTACAAGTCGCGGGTCGCCTGATCAATCTTCAGACGGGTATCGTCGATGACCGGGACCTGCGCGCGACACGCCGAGGGTACGACGATGGTGACTACGGCAAGCAGGCCGACGGTTGCCAGTTCAGGAAGTCTTGCGGTGGTCATCGGACACGCCCCCCTCCCAGTCACAGAATTTCGACAGCCAGTCCTTCGGGTCGTCGCCGTACTCGTCGCGAAGCATCTCGACCTTTCGGACGGTCTCTTCCCGACCGGACAGGACTTTGATGAACTCGGGCATATGGGACATGTCGACGCGCGCGATGACGCTGCTTTTCGCCTGTTTGATCAGCATGAAGCGAGAGCTTGGGTCGCCGTTCTTGACCCATTCGAACTCCGCCTTCGATAGGCCGAAATGCTCCATATACGAGTTTTCGTCTGCCTTCGGATTCGCGAAGAAGATATTGGTCGAAGTCTGCTCGATGATGGTGCGGCTGACACTCGACTGAACGACATCGTCGGCCGACTGCGTCCCGAAAATCACCAGACCGTTCCGCTTTCGGATGGTCTTGAAGTAATCCTTCATGGTGCGCTTGAACTCGTCGTCGTCGAGCAGCTTCCAGGCCTCGTCCATCAGATTGATGATCGGCGCCTTGCCGTCGTAAATCTTGTCCAGCCGATGAAACATATAGAGGAGAGCCGCAGTCCGGACGGTCGGCTCGTCGAGGATCGAGGTCATGTCGAAGCCAATCATCGGCCTGGAGATGTCGAGACTGTCCTCGGCATTGTCGAACAGCCAAGCATAGGGCCCCTTATCGACCCATTTGTCGAGCCTGGCGATCAGGCTGCCTTCGGTGCGCTCGCTACCGGCAAGGAGCGCACGCAAGGACGAAAGGCGCCGGTAGGAAAGGTCTTTGGTTTTCAAAACCGACTTGATGGCATTGCGGATGATCGCCTCTTCCTGAGGCGAAAGGTTTTCGCCCTCCTTTGTCGGCTTCAGCATGAAACTGAGCAGGCCGTAGAGGAAGACGCGGTTTTCCTCGGTATCGTCGAGAAGCAGCGGGTTCCAACCCGACGGTTCGCCGGGTTCGAGCGTCATGTAAGTGCCACCCGCGGCTCTAACCATGATGTCGAGACCCCGATCCTTGTCGAAGACGATTGTTTTCAGTCGTGGACTGACACGGTAGGCCTGCAAGATCAGGAAGGACATAATCACGGTTTTGCCGGAGCCAGTCGGTCCGAAGACGGTGGCGTGCCCGACATCCCCCTGGTGGAAATTGAAAAAGAACGGCGTGCCGGATGTCGTCTCGAAGATCGTGATTGCAGGCCCCCAATGGTTGCCGTCCGGCTTCCCGTAGGGGTAGGCATGGAAACTGCTCAACCCGGCGCAATTCAAGGTCGAGATCATCGCCCTGCGCGCAATATAGGCCTGATTGCCCGGAAGCTGGGCCCAGTAGGCAGGTTCTGCATTGAGGTCCTCGCGGACATAGGACGCTCCCAGTGACCCGAGTTCATTGCCGATCAGTGCAACTGCATCGTCGAGCTGTGCGGTGGATCGGTCGACCGGCATGACCGTCAGGTGATGTTCGATAAAGGCAACACGCTTGCGTGCAAGCTCATCACGGGCAATGTCAAGATTGGCCTGGACACTCGAACCGCCCTCGTCCGCTTTCGACATCTGTCGATCGAGGCGTTCGATACGGCTACGCGCGGACATGTCGTCGACGAAGGACATCGATTGAGTCAGCACCATCTCAAAGGGCAGCTTGAGGATGTAGTCGAGCATGCCGGCGCCGGTCTCGGGCGGATACTCCTTTAGCGAGACCATTGCGGCAAATCGGTCGTCGCCAGCCGTGTCGCCCTGCAGATGAATGGTACGATTGCCGATCGAGGTCCGGCGCGCCGGCAACATCTCATCGATTGGGATATTGCCAAGACGGACCGGGCGCACCCGACCCCCGTTGAGCAAGGTGTAGAAGAATTCGCATTGTTCGGAAAACCAGATCTTGCGAGCCCCCTCCTCCAGTATGGCATCGTCGGAGATCGCCTTGTAGGTGGTCCGGCCGTTGCCAAGATCGACCTCGATGCGTTGGACATCCCGAAGAACTTTGGGGCTATAGACGGCAAGCGACTTTTCCAACGCGCGTGTTGCCTCGACCAGACGATCGCGCATCGCCCGGAACTGCTCCTTGCGCACGACATTTCCGCCAATGCCCATCACGCGAGACAGCGTCGAGCCTTTCTTGAACAATGGTCGAACGACCAACGTGACATAAGTGTCGTTGACGAACATCTCGTTGCTGGAGATGCTCGACTGATAGACAGCGTCGAGACGTTGCATGAACGGATCGGAGAAAGTTGACGGCAGCGAGGGCGCAACCTTGCGCCGGACCACATGCGTATAGAGTGCAAAATTGCCGATCGACGATATCGCACGGAATGCCGCATTGCGCTGACGCTGAAGCATGTTGATGGTTTCGATGTCGGCGGTCTCGAACGAAAACCCGGTCAGCTGGATGGTCGAGACCAGGCAATCGTTCTTCAGCCGGATGATGCCGTTTTCGATCGGGACATAGAAGGGAACGTGGGTCGAGATGCTCTTGTCCGCGAAGATCTCCCAACCTTTCGATAGGCTTCCCTTCAAGGATCGTGCCATTGTGCTCATTGCCTATACTCCATAGGTCCTGACGCCACCGCCTAGTCGTCGCCCAACCGGGTTGACGCCGCACATGCTGAGCCGTCCGACGATGTCGAAAAACCAGAGATCGAGCTTGACGGTGAGCAGGTAGAGAATTCCGTGGAGGCCGATGAACGCGGCCGGGAACCAGAGGATCGAGCCGAGGATCATGAACACCATCAGCGACACAAAGCATTCAGCGAGGAAATAGGTGTAGGGAATCCCCATCACCGTCGGTGGACGTGTCAGCGCAAGAATAACGGGGTAGGACTCGATGATCTCATCGATCCCGTCGGGCGTGGTCCCGGCGCCGGCCATGGTCAGGCTCCACCACCGGCGATGAAATCGACGAGTTCGGCTGCCGCAAACATGCCGGCAAGGCTCCCGCCGACACGCAGCAGAGCACCCCATGACCAGTAGCCGAAGGCAGCCGCCATAAACATGCCGATAAAGGCGACCGCGCCAATCGACCGACCGAATGTTCCAGTGAAGAATTGCACGAGCCGGTCGGCGGCATTCTCGAGAGCATCCAGGTTTTGCGCCACAGCAGGCTCATATTGGGCCAGCAGGAAGATCGCGCTGGCTGCAGCGAGCCATGCCGTCTTGACAGGAGCCTTATGCTTCGTGACCCAGTACCAGGCGGCCCTTCCGTAGATGATAGATGCTTCAAATACGACTGAGGAATGTCTCATTGAATTACCTCTTCCTTGACAACTTTTACCGGCCCGCCGGTAGTGATGAGGCCAGGCTCATGACGAGCCGGGCCCGACGTTGCGGACGGTTCTGCGACTGAGAAAACAAGCATTGGAGACTTCGCGCGCTCGACCTGCCCCTTCTGTCCGGCCGACGAAGAACTAATTTGCGACACGACGGCCGGCGGGCGCGCGGGGAGTGCTGCAGGCATCCCGGTATAGTATCCGACAACCCGCGTGACATAGTCGGCCGTCTCTTGGATAAGCGGCAGGGAATGGTTGGCATCGACGCGCGGTTCGCCCGCATTGTAGGCAGATGCGATCAGAACCGGATTGCGATATTTGTCGGTTAGAAGACGCAGGAATCGCGTCCCGGCGCGAATGTTCTGTTCGGGTTCAGTGAGGTCGACAGCCCCGAATGCTTTTCCGATTTGTGGCATGACTTGCATTAGGCCAATTGCACCGGCCGAGCTGACAAGCTGCCTATCGAAACCGGCGTTTTCGGCATGCATTACAGCGAGCACCCAGTTCGGATCGACGTCCTCCTCGGCCGCCACCCTAACGGCCATTGCTGCGTAAAGCTCTGGGACGCCCGTCAAAAGATCGCTCCGAGGCAATGTCATAGCAGACTTCTGAAAGTCTCCTGGTTCGGCCTCTGATGAGAAATCCATCGGCGTGCCCACGAGGGGGAAGACGACGCTTGTCGAATAGACCGCACGCCGGCGTTTGAAGTCCTCGTTGTCGTCAGGCTCCTTCAATAGAGGCAAGGCAAAAGAAGAAGCGAGCGACGAGCCGCCCGACGCAAAGGGCAATGATACTTCCACGTCCGTACGCGGTTCGGTGAACCGTGCCGCGTTGCGATCGGTGTAAACTACTGACGGATGATCTAATGGTGGGAGAAGATTACGCGGAACCTTTGAAGTCGGCAAAACCCTTGGAGATTTTGTGCCGAGGCTTGAGCCGGCGGAATTCCAACCGATGGTTCCACCACGCCAGATCTGACGCTCCTGACCAAGGCTCGAGGAATAGCCTGTAAGGAGAAAAATGGATGCGATTACGGGCCAGAGAGAACTTCGTGGCTGTCGTCCCTGCGCCGATTTCTTAATGCAAAACGAGCTGCGATCCATTTCAGAACCAGTCAAAATTACACTACGGTATAATTTTGAACCGCATTCTTGCGCGGAAATCAACCGAAAATATCACTTGAGTATAATTTCTTGCACTCCCGCAACCCGTGAACGGGTTGAGACCGACGCAATTCAGTCGCGTACACGTGACCATCGATCGGCGATCCAGCGATAATGGATCTGCTCCTGATCTCCCGAAATTTGGGCGAGACGGACTGCTGTGCCGCCCTTTACCAGGATTGAGCCGGCGTCCGCCCCCGATCGCGCACCATAGATGTGACAAACATAATTTGGCAGTTGCCTCTGAAGGCGCGGCGCCGCGGAACAGGAAGCAATCTCATAGCGATGGTCTCCACGCGATGCATACCCGCGACCAATACGCTGGACGGATCCCAGACTTTGACGTTCGAAGTCCAAGCCATACTCCAACTGGCAATCGACAATCGCCGATCCGTAATTCTTACAGGCGGCGAGGCTCAGATGGGCGTAAGGTGCCACCGGAAGGGGACGTGCCGGAGGACTGAAGCTCGCGCACCCTGCCAACGAAGCCGTGACAGTAGCGACCAAGCTAAGCGCTTTCAATTTTTGCATGTCGTCACTCCTGGGTTGCTGGCGGCCGATTGCCTCTGGGTCACAGCGACTCCAGCAGTCGATCGCGACCGGGACCTGGAGCCATCCATTGGTCAAAACAGATCGAACAATTGAAGTCTGTCCACACGATAAAATTACACTTACGTATAATTTCTATCATCGTGGTTTCGGTCACTCAAGATAGTTGCAAGTCAAATGCGGTGCGTGGCGATTTCCGGGTTGGAGGCGCGTCGGTCCTCAAGGTCCGCAGACAAAGAGATGGATTAGGCATGCTCGCCAGGTACGGCAGAGGGTATCGTGAGCAGTGAACTCTCATTGATCTGCGGATCGACACCTCGATTTTTCTCTCCGACCACACAATCACCGACACGCAGAACCACGCGTTCTCCCACAGGCCTATTCGCTCAATGGGTAAGATACCCAATGAGCGATATTCTCGCCCACCTATCAGCCGACTTGCCCATTCGCGCATCCGCCGACGCGCCAATACGCCGATCGACGCATTCGCAAATAGTACTGTTCGCTCCATCGGTACTTCACTCACCGACCGATACACATATTCACCGAGAGCCCGACTAACGGATGCGCTCATACGCCGATCCGTCCGATCACGCGTTCGCTGATTTGCCGATTTGCCGATTTGCCGATTTGCCGAAACGCTTAACCTCGCATTCGGAGACGACAAACTCTAAAGGCCATCCTCCTCCCCGCCGCATTTTCGCCGTTGCACTCACTGGCACCGACGATTGTCTTCTGCCTTTTTTGCCGGCTGAATTGCGAGGTGGGTGCAGGCTCTTCTGCAAGGCGCGCCTTGCAATCGCCCTTCGGGCGAAACGGCTATTGGTATACCAATAGCCTATCCTGCCATCCTACCCAGCCACTACCCAGCTAGGCCGGCCACGCGGTGCCCAAGACGGCAATGCTGTTGCTAGTCGTCGGATGTCAGGGATTGTTGAATCGTGACCGGAGGTGAAGGCGCAAAGCAGCTCCTCAGAGCGGTGCTGCGCACGCAAGAGCCGGACTGTCAACTGCGACTTGCCGTAATGGCAACTCACCATTGACCAGCGCGGAAACACCATCACCGGAATGAATCGATGGCATCCAACCGATTCATAATTGTCGTTGGACGGGAAATTCCCGATCACCGAGTTTGTCGACATGATCTCGCAACCCTATCAACTCTATGTCGAACGCTCCGATAGGCTAAAAAACATGGCGCGCTACTATGCCATGGATATTTCGGTGACGCTCTTCGGCCATGCCTGCCTGACGCGCCGATGGGGTCGAATCGGGTCGCGCGGGCAATCGAAACGCCACATCTTCGAGGATGAAGAGCAAGCTGTGTCGCTGTTCCTCGATATTCTGCGACAGAAGCGTGGTCGAGGCTATCGCCCAGCCAGCCGGAACCTTCACGTTTGAGCTATTCCCTTGCGAAGCAAAGCTTCGCGCCCGGCTCGTCGGTCGATCCGGCGGGCCGGGCGAAAATCAACGGCGTAAGCCGCCCTTAGAAGGGAGGCTCAGCCGAGATCAGACCATCCTGCTCGGCGATGATCACTGCAAGCTCGGCGCGTACCAGCTCGAGCTCACGTTCGATCTCGCAACGTTCGACGCCGTCGATCGATGCATTCAACTCCAGGCGCAGCTCTTCAATGACTTGTTCTAGAAGCATCTTCGTCTCCTTGACGTTGTGAATGACGACGCCCGCAGTCATGAGGGGTCGGTTCGGGTCAAGGTTCGCGTCAGCGACCGGCGGAGCCGGCGTGCGGAGGAGCCGATTTTGTCGGAGCGGAGGGAACCGGAGCGGAGGCAAAATTGGAGGTGCCGCGCGACCTTGAGGCGGGCCGAGCCCTCATGGCACCCTTGGATAGACTGAGCAGATACCCTCTCTCCGTATGGCACCCAAATCGGAGGTGGCGGCCGGGTGAATGCTATCGGTTGGGGACCTGCGCCGGGAAGTTGTGGAAATACCTGATTTCCAGACGTTTCTGCTGCACTGCGCCAATGACACGCCGGAATTTCACTGCAAGGAATTTGAGATCTATGATGCGGAGACAGGACACCATGACGACCACCAACGAAATTGCCGACAAGATCGCTTCTGACCATAGTCTCACCAAGGCACAGGCCAAGACCATCGTCGAGGCGGTCATCGCCTCGATCACGGCCGCCGCAGTTTCTGGCAACGAGACCAGCCTTCCAGGGTTCGGGAAATTCAAAGTGAAGGCGACGCCGGAGCGCGAAGCCCGTAATCCGGCGACGGGCGCGACGATCAAGGTAGCGGCGGCGAGGAAGTTGGCGTTCACGCCAGCAAAGGCTCTCAAGGACGCACTCAACAAGTGATTGCGAGCGCATAAAGGAATAAAGGCCTGGCATAATGTCGGGCCTTTTTTCGCCAGCACGCTGATCGGCTTGCGCTTTGTGCCAACGGTCCTGTGTGATCATTTCGCTCGGCTGCCGGATCGCTTTCTGGTTGTGATCGTCTAGCAATCGGTGAAACGTGCCAGACGCCAGCGGCACGAAGTCGTACCGCGGCTTACAGTCGCGCCGTGCAGAACGATAAGCGTTTCGGACGCAGTAATCGGTACCGTTCCACAAATCGAGATCGCCGTCCTCGGGACTGGTGAATTGCTGGAGGAAGAAGGCCGGAAGTTGGGCGGTCGTATCGGATGATGGCATCAGTGTCGGCATGGCGTTCAGCCATACGGACTGGAGCGGCTCATTTCGCGGGCCTTTTGGATACAGTGGGCGCCGGCCCCGTTCGGGGCCGGCAGTAAGGCTTCATGCCGGGTTGTTCCAGAGGATGACCTTGCGGTTCGCTTCGCCGCCAGGCGCCGGGGCGAGGTTGCCGAAGATGACACCGATCTCGGGAGCCTCGATTTTAACGGAGAGGTATTCCTCGCCGGTCTGGCGGGAAATGCGGTTCCAGCCTGCGCCGATTTCGAAGCCGGTCTTACGGTGCAGGATGCGGTAGTCCGGGGCTTCTTCGTTGGCCTTATTGGCGTTTGGCACGATAGCGATCGGGGCGTTGACCCGGATGGTGGCAAAGACGCCTTCAAGAGTGCCGTCGGTCTTCTGGGTGAGGGATGCGATCGTGGTAGCCATGTCAGTTACTCCTTCGGTTGCTCGGGACCATTCCCGATGGCGCCCGAAAAAGGGGCCGAACCGCCGGCGTCACCGGAGCGTAAGCGAAGGGGAACCCCCTTGCGGGGTTGACGCTGATCGCGGCCGGTCCCTTAGAAAGGCGACGTAAAAACGGGAATGGTATTGAGTAGCCGAGGCTGTGGCATGTTGGCGACGCGACCGCACGCTTCGAAGAGGAATTGGTGGTCGTCTAGCGCTGATGATCCTTCCCCTCAGGGTCGACCTTGTCTGCATCCACGCTCATAGGTCTATCGGCTAGGCCCGGTCATCCGAGACTTGAGACAAGTCAGCCTGCATCAAGAGGCAGAGCGGTTAAGGGGCGCTGGCGCTATCTTGATCGCGCACTCACCTCGTGACCAAATCCAGCCAAGTGGCGGCAGTATTCACAAACACACACCATGACGCATACTACAAGGAACAGAACGCCGTCAGCGCGACGCTTAGAAACAAAAAAGGGTTAAGGGATGGCTCCAAGCGATCCCGTATACAGCCTTGCCAAGCGATTGCATGGAAGCCGCATAAAGATCGCGGCTCGTTTAAACTTTATCTACGCTGGGAAGCGCGATGTCACGATTTTTCCGTCTTGGCGGTAGATGACTGGATGTCGTCTTCAAGGGTGCCATGGCGGTGCGTGCGCAGACCGCAAATCGCGATAATCGCTAGCGATACCGCGACAAGGCCGTAGGAAGCGTTCCAAGTGCCAGTCCAGCTATGGAGCAGTCCAAAGGAAAGCGGCCCGAGGACAGCGATACCGCCGCCAACACCCTGAACGAAGGCAGATGTGACCGCCGAGCCTGAAGGTGTGCGGCTGTGAGTGTTGATCATTGTCGTCGCTACGATGAACAAGCTAGAGCCCATGCCCAGCATAATAACCCACGCCACCATGGCAGCCCGGGGCGCAAGCGCGAGACCTGCATAACCCACAGCGTAAATACCCGCGCAGCCGGCGACGATCGGGGTAGGACTGCGCGATTTAATCGTAAGCAAAGGCGCGAAGACGCCGATCAGCATGCTTGTCGTGATGAGCAGGGAAACCATCGCGCCGCCGAACGAGGCAGAATAGCCGGCATCGAGAACGAGGGTTGGCAGCCAAGTGAAAAGGATGAAAACGTTCCACGAGGTCATCCCGAAAAGGATTGTAAGGTTCCATATTGTTGGAGAGCGCCAAGCGTGCGCTGGCCGGACATCAACCGGCACCCGTGCGCCTGAAGAAGCGAAGGGCTTGCTCGCCTCTTCTGAAGGCTTTCGCATCGTCACGGCCCACATCGTCGCAGACAGGATGGCAAGCATCGCCCAGAGAGCGATCGCAGAGCGCCATCCGACTGTGTTTGCCAGTGGCACAGCCACAAGGGGCGGTAGCAATGCGCCGAGATGGAGTGCGATCAGGTAAATGGTGCTGACCAGCGACAAGCGGTCGGAAAAGTATTTACGCACGAGAGGAGGGAGCACCACACTGGCAATGCCCATCCCCCCAAGCGCGGTCCCGGAGAACGCGATGAATTCAATGGGGTTTCCAGCCATGGATCGAAGCAGCACGCCAGCAGTCGTGATTACCATGCCGATGATTACGGCTTGTTCCAATCCAAAGCGCCGTACGACATATGGCGTAGCCACACCGAACAGAGCAAAGCACGCGGGCGGCAACATCCCGATGATACCGATCGCGTGCAAACCGAACCCAAGTTCGGTCCCCACCTCGCGCAGCAGCGGGGAGACGGACGTCACAGCCGAGCGCAGGTTGAGCGCGGAGACCATGATCGCGAGGAGCGCCAGGGAGCGCCCGGCCCAAAGCGGCGCGCGAACTAAATCGGTCTTGGACGCCAGCCTCATCTCAAAAGCCTCAGCCGACCCGTCACCCGATCCACTTGCGCACGCGGTCCATGGATCGCCAGACCGAGGGGTCGCCACGACTTTCCGGGGTCCTGGAGGGTATTCGTATAGGATCGATAATCCCGCGCTGCGACGGCGGCATCGGACACGTCCAAAACAGTCAGCTCCTTGATCTGATGGACCTGTTCGTAGATCGAACGCAGGACTTCACCATCAGCCACCAGGACTGGCAGCCCCATCACGCTCATACCCCGATGATTGACGCCATTCGCATCAACGACATCTGGACCGACGATCCTTGGCACATGATAGCCAATGCTTACGCCGAGGAGCCCAATGATATTTGCGGCAACGCCACGCTCGAGTTCGCCTTCGACAACTATCACGATCTTGTCCGTCACCAAACCGCACCTATCCTTGATAAATCAATAGAAAAGCGTTGCATATTCTAACGTTTAGGTCAAAAATCGAATTTAATTCGGAATTGGTAGGGCGATATGGCATTTGACGAAATAGATCAGACGATATTGGAGCGCTTGCAGAAGAATGCTCGGCTCACAAACCGACAGCTTGCCCGCGAGCTGGGAATCGCTGAGTCGACCTGCCTTGCACGCGTCAGCTCTCTTGAAGGGCAAGGTGTCATTTCCGGATTTCATGCTGCCGTCGATCTCAAGAAGATGGGGCGCGGTGTTCAGGCTCATGTCTCGATTAAGATTAGGCCACAAGCGCTGCCGAATGCGTCTCGGTTCTGCGACGACGTCGCGGATTTGCCGGATGTCGTCGCCATCTACATGGTGACGGGTGCGGCGGACCTGATCGCGCATGTCGCGGTTGCATCAACCGACGCCCTTCGGGATTTCGTGCTTGATCTGGCACGAAGGGAGGAAATCGCCGATATCCGGACCTCGATCATCTATCTGAGCCGCCGAGCAAGCTTCCTGTCGGTTTCCGACGACTGACGTAGGGTCCCGCACGCTCATGCCGGTCATTTGCTCCATTGAATTAGCCGCAGCTTCGGGCCGGGGCTGCTTTTCCGCTTCGCTCAAATGGGAGAGGTTCGGACGCCGCCTCGCCGTGGTCGATATGGCCAGCAGCGGCATTTCGGAAATAAAAGTCATCGACCTGATACAGCTCCCTCCCGTGCGATCCTATTTGCAGTGTCGATAAACGCCCGGAGTTTTGGCTGGCTCTGCATGGATTCCGGAAAATACAGGAAAATGCCGTCGTCGGTCGCAATTTGACCTTCGAACATGACTTCCAGTTCTCCTCGCTCGACCTCTTCCGCGACTTCATGGTCGAACGCAAACACGAGACCGAGGCCGCGCTTCGCCAGCCGCACGGCCGCCGAATGATTGTCGACCACGATCTTCGGCGGCATCCGTACGCGAACCGTCTTGCCGTTCTGGTCGAACTCCCATGTGTAGATCGTTTTGGAACCCGGAAAGCGAAACAGGATCGCGTCGTGCTGTGGCAAGTCCTCGATACACGCGGGTCTCCCGGCCCTGTTCAGATACTCCTTGCTCGCGACGACGACCCATCGTGCTTGCGGCAACAACCGGATCGCAATCATGTCCTTGTCGATGGCTTTGCCCAGTCGAACGCCCGCGTCATATCCTTCGGCGATAAGATCGACGAATGCATCATTGACGGAGAGATCGATAGCGACCTTCGGATAGTCCGCGACATACCGCTCGATGACAGGCTCGACCGCAAAACCCACGACAGCGTGAGGAACCGTTAGCCTCAAGGTTCCGCTCGGAGTGGACTGGGAGGCGG
This sequence comes from Pseudomonadota bacterium, assembly GCA_023451735.1. GTDB lineage: Bacteria > Pseudomonadota > Alphaproteobacteria > Rhizobiales > Rhizobiaceae > Neorhizobium. Next base: position 57,267 of record JAEXYH010000075.1, read on the forward strand.
TAAAATCTCGGATTGCATCCTCGATCTCTAACGCAGCTCGATCGAGACGCTGGAACAAGGCGTTTCCGGCCTCGGTAAGCTGCACGCTTCGGGTTGTCCGCTGGAACAAGTTGGCCTGATACCGCGCTTCGAGCATTTGGATCGCTTTGCTTGCAGCGGCTGGACTTACATTCAAGGCCTATGCGGCGGCAGTAAATCCGCCGCGACGCGCGACCGCGAGAAAATGCGCGAGGCCATCAAATAAATCACGTTCCATTTTACCATTCCCAAGGCCGAGCGGCAGCTTACATTATTAACTTTAGATTGAAAGCCTATACGTGTTGTGGACGTTTTTCTCAATAATATAGTGTCGTATCTTCCAGCTTCGGGCGGTGGACAGACTTCGACCTCGCGGTCTCCGGACATCGTTTATTTTCCAACGAGGCAAAGTCAGCACATGAAATCCAACAATAATACCATTCTCATCACAGGTGGTGGGTCCGGCATCGGCCAGGCACTCGCGCATCGCCTGCACGACGCAGGTAATCACGTGATCATCGCCGGCCGCCGCTTTGATGCACTGGCTCAAGCCGCTGAAGGTCGCAGCCGCATGACACCGATCCAGGTCGATCTCGATGACGCGACCAGTATCGAGGCCTTTGCACATCGCTTGGTCATCGATCATCCGAGATTGAACGTGCTCATCAACAACGCGGGCATCATGCGCTTTGAAGCGCTGGGACATCGGCGCGACCTCACCGATGCAGAAGCTACGGTCACGACGAATTTGCTTGGCCCGATCCGACTTACGAATGCCTTGGTCGATCACCTTCTGACCCAGCCAGATGCTTCGATCGTCAACGTAACCTCTGGCCTCGCCTTCGTGCCTCTTGTCCTCTCACCGACCTATAATGCGTCGAAGGCCGCAATCCACAGCTACACGGTGTCGCTGCGTGAAGCCCTCAAAGGAAAGATCGACGTCATCGAAGTCATTCTCCCACAGGTCAAGACGGGTTTGACGCCCGGCCAAGAGGACCGAGAGGGCGTGCCGTTGGATGACTTTGCCGACGATGTAGCCATGCAACTCGGCAGTGAGCCGACAGACCCGAGATCACGGTCCAGTATTCGCTACATGCACGCCGCGCAGAAGCGGACGGCCGGTTCGATGAAGTCTTCGCCATGATCAATGGAGGCTGATGTAGAGCACTACTAGCCTGCTGGCTTCGGCTTGGACTTGAAGCACACCGAGGTGACATCGCCTATCGGCGGTGTCTGCCTTCAGTGAGGCGCAATGATCGCCACTATCACCGATATCAAAGGGCGTTGCTGCCTCGCCTGTGTCCTCTGGGATTGGCCGGTTTGAGCCGAAGACAGTCTTCCGCTAAGCGCCAACAGGAGACATTGTGGATATCGCCGAACTCTCTATTCTGCGGCGTTGCAAAAGGCAGATAAACATTCCCCGCTTTAATTGGAAGATTTGCGACAACTGGACATTCGATAAATTTCATGGCACTCGTTTAGACATGAATTACAGCGCCGCCCACAGCCTGCTCCTAAGCACCTTCGCTTGACGAAGGTGGGTTAGCGCGCGCGCTATTATATGTAACCCGCCGGAGAGGCGGGTTTTTTATTGCTCTCTCTTCGGCCAAATCAACCGGTAGAGACAATCATGGCCTACGATCCCAAGCGTATCGAGCCCAAGTGGCAGGACTATTGGCGCACTAATGCGGTGTTCCGAACCGGAGAAGACCGCTCCAAGCCGAAATATTACGTGCTCGACATGTTTCCGTATCCGTCGGGGGAAGGCCTGCATGTCGGCCACCCTGAAGGCTATACCGCGACCGATATCGTCGCGCGCTACAAGCGGATGGCGGGTTTCAACGTACTGCATCCGATGGGCTGGGATGCCTATGGATTGCCGGCGGAACGTTATGCTGTGCGCACAGGTGTACACCCCGCAATTACTACCAAGACCAATATCGCCAATTTCAAGAGCCAAGTGCAACGGCTTGGCTTTTCCTATGACTGGAGCCGCGAATTCTCCACCACAGATCCCGACTTCGTCCGCTGGACGCAATGGATCTTCCTCAAGCTCTACGAACGTGGCCTTGCCTATCAGGCAGAGGTGCCGGTCAACTGGTGCCCAGCGCAAGGCACGGTTCTGGCGAATGAAGAAGTAAAGGAAGGAAAATATGTGGAGACCGGCGAGCCGATCGAGCGCCGCCTCATGCGCCAGTGGATGCTCAGAATCACGGACTACGCCGACCGGCTGCTTGAGGATTTGGACGGCCTCGAATGGCCCGAGGGTATCAAAACCATGCAGCGTAACTGGATCGGCCGTTCCGAAGGGGCGGAGATTGCTTTCGTCGTTGAAGAGCTCGGGGATCGCCTCACCGTCTACACGACCCGGCCGGAGACTATCTGGGGGGCGACCTTCCTTGTGCTTTCGCCCGAGCATCCGATGGTATTAGCAATCACGAGCCCAGCACAGCGGGATGCGGTGCAGGGCTATCTCACCCGCACCGCGGCACTGAGCGATATCGAAAAATTGCAGGAGAGCGACAAGAGCGGTGTATTCAGTGGCGCATGCGCCATAAATCCCGCAACCGGTCGGCCGATACAAATCTGGATCGCTGATTACGTGCTAGTGGGCTATGGCACCGGCGCCATCATGGCGGTACCCGCCCATGACATTCGTGACCACGTGTTCGCACGCACGTTCGGCCTGCCAATCGTAGAGGTGATCGCTGCGCCGTCAGGAATCAACATTCAGGAGGAGGCATGGGAGGGCGAGGGCCGCCTGGTCAGTTCGGGGGACTGGACCGGCTTCGATGCGACAGCGGCGAAGCGGGCCGCCATCGCATGGGTCAAAGAGCGAGGCGTTGGGCGAAGCCGAACCCAATATCGCCTGCGTGACTGGCTGTTCTCGCGACAACGCTATTGGGGTGAACCCTTTCCAATCTTGCACCGGGCGGACGGCGCGATTGTGCCGCTGCCAGAGGACGCCTTGCCGTTGCTGGCACCGGAACTGGACGACTACAAACCGACGCAGACCGGTGAACCGCCGCTGGCGCGAGCAGAGAACTGGGTGCGCACAAGCGATCCCGCGACCGGGCTGAACGCGCTGCGAGAAACAAATACTATGCCGCAATGGGCTGGTTCTTGTTGGTATTACCTGCGCTTTGCCGATCCCAAAAATGCCTTGGCACCGATCGACCCGGAGCTGGAAAATTACTGGCTGCCCGTCGATCTTTATGTCGGGGGTGCTGAGCATGCCGTGCTGCACCTGCTCTATGCCCGCTTCTGGCATAAGGTACTCTTCGATATCGGCGTTGTATCGAGCAAGGAACCATTCCAGAAGCTCTTCAACCAAGGCATGATATTGGCCTTCTCTTATCGTGATGTCTCCGGGAAGTATTATCGTCCGGATGATGTCAGCGAGCAAAACGGCCAATGGTTTGCGGGAGACATGCCGGTTAGCCAGCAGGTCGAGAAGATGTCCAAGTCCAAGTTCAACGTTGTCAATCCGGACGAGGTGATTGATCTCTACGGCGCCGATGCCATGCGCCTCTACGAAATGTTCATGGGACCTCTCGACGTGGCCAAGCCGTGGCAGATGTCAGGCGTAGCGGGCGTCAGCCGTTTCCTGCATCGGGTCTGGCGCATGGTCTCGAACGCTGCGGATGGCCTGAACGATCAGATCTGCGCCACGCCGCCAACGGCCGATATCACGCGCTTGACCCACAAGACCATCCGCGCAGTCAGCGAGGATATCGAAGCGATGCGATTCAACACGGCGATCTCCAAGTTGATGGAGATGTCGAACGCATTGATAGCGCTGGAGCGAAGGCCACAAGCGGCAGTGGAGACCTTCGTGCTGCTACTCGCTCCCTTTGCGCCCCATATCTGCGAGGAATTATGGAGTATTCTGGGTCACAATACCTCTGTTGCGCATGCACCTTGGCCGTCGTTTGACGAAGATTTGGCTAAGGATGAGCGTCGGGAATACGTTGTCCAAATCAATGGCAAGCTGCGTCACAAAGTGTTCGCCGACCCGGGTCTGTCTACCACCGCTCTTCTGAGTGCCGTTAAGAATGATCCGCGTGTAAGTGCACTGCTTGAAGGCAAACAGATAAAAAAAGAAATTGTGGTACCCGATCGCCTCGTGAATTTTGTCGTGAGTGATTGATTGTCGCAAATATCCCAAATTCTGCTGCCAACTTCATAATATTGAACCCCTTGCGAAATCATCGTCGCGGAACTCACTCGCAAAAGTCAGTGATCTGCGAGCGATATATGCGACGCCGGTGACCGGTTTGGGCCGACTGCGTCCGATGCTCTCTGCTGGCTATAAAGATAGACGGGAAAGAACTTGACGTGGCCTCGCCGATTAGAGAAGCGCGCGGCGATGGAGCTTACGCTCCACCTCCCGCAAACCAGACCGGGATGCCGAGGCGGCGAGCCTTGTCGCTAAGATTGTCGGTAATGCCGTTACCCGGGAAGACGATCAATCCGGCCGGCATGACCGAGAGCATTTCATCATTGCGACGGAAGGGAGCAGCTTTGGCATGTTTCGTCCAGTTCGGCTTGAAGCTGATCTGTGTCACCTTGCGCGCTTGTGCCCAGCAGGCGGCAATGCGCTCGGCACCTCTCGGTGATCCACCATGCAACAGAACCATGTCTGAATGTTTGGCGTGGGCTTGATCGAGCTTGGCCCAGATCCAATCGTGGTCGTTGAAGTCCATGCCGCCAGCAAAGGCAATTTTAGTGCCGGCGGGGATCAGCACCTCCGTCTCGGCCCGTCGGCGGGCCGCCAGAAAATCCCGGCTATCGATCATCGCCGCTGTCATGTTGGCGTGGCTGACCTTGGAGCCTGTGCGCGGTCTCCAAGCGGAGCCGGTCTGGGCTTCGAAGAGATCGGCAGCGTAGTCGCGCATGAATTCGAAACTGTTGCGGCGCTCCAGAAGGGTGATGCCCTCGGCGATCAGCCGTTCTAGCTCGACGCTTTTAACCTCGGAGCCGTCCTGCTCACGCTGGCTGGTACGTTGAGCTTCCTCATTGCGATCGAGTTCACGCTGGATTCGTTCGCCTGAGCGGTGAAACAGATTGACGGTCGACCAGAGCAGGTCTTCGAGATCGGGTTCGAGACGGGTGTCGCCGAGCATTTCGAAGAAGGCGCCGAAGACCGAAGTAAGACTTGTCTCTACCGCCGGTTCCTCCGGTAAGGGCCTCGGGTCAGGCTCGTCCTGGAAAGGACGGTGGCCGTATAGCTGCATCTCGAAGATGACGCGGTCGGTGGGCGAGGATGCATGGCCAGGTACGAAGATGTCGGTTTGGGTCGGAAACAGCTCCATCGTGATCTCCATCGGTTATGGTCGCGCTATTGCGACCTGACGGCGATCCCTGGTCACGCCGGGCCGGGCCGGAACCGCAAGCGCAAGCGCTGCGGCCCAGCGCAGCGCCGGGCGGGGACGAGAAGATTTCTTGAGCCGCGAGGAATGCCGGTCGCGGAGCGTCCGGCAGGGGAAGAAATCTGAGCAACCCGCTGAAGGCTTGAGCCCAGCGTGATATGGGTCGCCTCTCGGCAGGTTAGCAGACGCGGCCTGGGGTGGGAGATCTAGGAGCGAAACCGACCGATCGATATGACGCCGGCCTCCCCTCCCCTCGTCTGGCTTGCGTTATTGTGGCGGCAGAAACGCGAGTGCATCCTCCGGGGCCAACTGCAGGCGCAGATTGGCGGTAAGCCGATCGGGCCCAAGCCGACGCAGGTCTTCGTTGAAGTCCCCGAGTTCAGGGCTGAGGACAAGCGGCAGAATGCCGATTGATAGAGCTCTGCGGCTCAAGCCCTCGATCGCGTGGCGGCCGGCGGCGTCAGCGTCGGCGGCGATGTAGAGGCGATGGCACTCGGCTGGTGGATTGAAGGCGGCCAGATGGTTGGCCGTCAGGGCTGCAACCACGGGGATAGCGGGCATCAAGTGTGAGAGCGACAGCATGGTTTCTATACCCTCGCCTGCGATTAAGACCTCTATGGAAGCAAAGGTCTCGGCCGATGACCCTTTGGTCGGCACACCAAAGCGGACGGCATTGCCGAGAAGCCTGCCGAGCGCGCGGCGCGGGTCCTCTAACTTCGCCTTACCGACGCCGGCAAGACCGAGCCCTGAGGACAAGTAGGTACGGTGAACGCCGGTGATCACACCCGCCGCATCAGTGACAGCTGCGATCAGGGCTGGGTGGCGCCTGGTCTGGCCGGTTTTGAGATCGCGATAGAAGCAGTGGGGATGGAAACGCAGGGAGGCGTGCCGAGCCGCACGCAGGATGCCGCGCTTGCGAAGATAGTGATCCGCCAAGGTTTCCTGCAGGGGCTGGGCGATGGCAAATAGCCGCCTGGCGCGCTCAGTGGCGGACCCGTTCATTGTGACCGATGCCTCTTGGTGCACCACAGGGTCCGGGCGGGGCGTTCTCAGGAACCGTCGTGCCTCGTCGGCGACGTCCTGGAAATCGACCAAGCCGCAGGTCTCTCGCATGAGATCGAGAAGATCGCCATATTGGCCGGTCGCCGCATCGGCCCACCTGCCCGCGCGAGCGCCGGTCAATTGCACGTATAGCGATCGGCCTGGATTGTTGCCGGTATCGCCGGCGATCCAGTAGTTTCCGTGACGACGACCAGCCGAGAGGTAATGCCGGCAGACCGCCTCGGCATCGTGCGCAAGGCGGGCGGATAAATCGGAGGCGACACTCATGGCCGCGCTCCCTCATGGTCAATCGCGGCCATGCGACGATAGCGCGTCAGCAATACCAGTCGGGGTATGGCCGCAGTGGTGGTCAGTTGAAAGTGCGGCTCGTCGGCTGCAGCAGTCGCGCATCGCCGATCGGAGCCATGTTTGGACGTCCGGGATTTCATGGCAGTACCTGCCGAGGGCGAATGAAAGGTCTGCCGAAGGGACGCCCTCTCAGTCCCATCAGGCCACCCTACCCCCGGCCCTTACCTCTCACTCCATCTTGTCCGCGCCAATGGTGCGAGGTCTCGCCGACGGCCTCACCCTGCGCGGCAAAACTGGATGGCGAGAGGTTGAGGTTGGCCGCTGCTCAGCCGATGCGACCTGCCCGGTCGGTGCAGTCGAGACCTGGATCAAGTTCACATAGCTGGCTTATGGCCCCCTCTTTCGCCGCGTGACAGGGCAAGGGAAGGCTGTGGGATCGGAGCGGCTGAACGACAACGAAGTCGCCCGCCCTGGGAGAAGAGTAGCAATGGCCGCCGGCGTTCGCGGCGATCTTGGCAAATTCTCCTGTCATTCCCTTCGCGCTGGCTTGGTCTCCCCGCTGAAGTCCACGAGCGTCACGTCCAAAACAGCTCGGTCATGCTTCCGTGGAGATGACTCGCAGATATCAGCGACGGCGAAATCGCTTCCGCGTCAATCTGGCCAAGGCATCCGGGCATTAACTATCCCCTTCCTTCCCGCCAACCGCTTGCATGTTATAGTCATGATAGTCATTTTGGTTATTGGTGAACCGATGCAAACATCAACGCACGATGATATGAGCTGGACAGTCGCAGGCGCGAAGGCAAAGCTTTCGGAAGTCATGGAGCGCGCGCAACTGGCACCTCAGACGATAACCCGCAATGGAAAGCCTAGCGTGGTGGTCGTCTCTGCAGAAGAGTGGCAGAAGAAAACTGCGCGCAGGGGCTCGCTCGCGGAGTTTCTGCTGTCATCGCCTCTGCGTGGTGCCGATCTCGATATCGAGAGACAAAACGATGAGCCGCGTGACTTGTCGCTATGAGATTGCTTCTCGATACGAACGTTCTGTCGGAAGTTACAAAGCCTTGCCCCGATGAAGGTGTTCTAGAGTGGCTCCATGCGCTGGATGAGGACCGCACATTCGTCAGCATCATATCGATCGCTGGAATTCGCCGTGGTGTCGCTCTGATGGATAGTGGGTGAAAGCGCGACGCTCTAGACGAATGGCTCACGTATGATCTGTCCCAGCGCTTCGAAAACAGGATTATTCCGGTGGAAGGGCCTGTCGCCTTTACCGGGGGCGACCTCATGGCGCTTGCCAAGCGAAGTGGTCGGGGGCTTGCATCGACCGACGGCACGATTGCCGCTACGGCCGTCGCTCACCAACTGACCCTTGCGACGCGCAACTCCAAGGATTTCGAAGGCTTCGGAATAGATATCATCGACCCATGGACTGCTTGATCAGTCACCTATCCGTCGATGGAAACGAAAAGCTGAATGCACTCCTTCAGTTTGCTCAAGATCCGCGCAGGCATCTTGCTCGCCGGAGACCACACATCCCTGACTCGGCTACATAACGTCGTCCATAACGTGAATGACCACCCACCGCTTGTCATCGACAAGGAGGGGTCGTTTTTTTTTGGCTTGGCGTTGGATGTGCGCAAAGCATATGAGCGACAGCGCGAAGTTACTCAACCGGGCATCGGCGATCATGCTATCGCGCCACGCCCCTCCCTGGTTGCTGCACGCGCTTAAAGCCCAACGGCTGTGTTCGTAAGTACGTGCTGCGCAAGACTATACCTGCTCTTTGTCTCGGCAGTGGCATTGGATCCGGTCCGCTTACTGAAGCCCCCTTACTCGTGCTCTAATCGCTCAAGCCGCATCTCATTGATATCATGATTAATGTTTTCCTAATTGAAACCTAAGTGGATCTTAGGTTTCAACACTGACGCAGGCGTCCTCGGGGTGGCTCGTTTTCAGGAGGTTGTGAATGAGGACTAACGTCTGCTCTTTGGGTTTCCCGAGCGGACAGGACGAAAACCGACGCTTCGACGGGGGCTGCTCATGGCAGACGTTAACTGCCGCCTGGAACCAGATTTTAGCATTATCGGTTCGCTCAGACCAGCACTTTTGCCCCTCCCCTGCTCTCGACACCCTGGCCTCGGCTGTTTCCGCCATAAATGACCACTGGCGCGCATTTGCCTAAGATTGCCGCCCGGTATCGAGTGGCTGCTCTCCTCGCGGCAGGCGGGGCTTCATTCAGCATCTAAACCACATCTTCAACATAGCCTTTTCTCATGCATTTCTTATTTGAACAAGGCGGGTGAAGAGACGCATGAGAATTTTTGGCGAGCGGCAGACGATCACCTCCATCGCCAAGGCATCAACGTCTTTTTTGCTTTAGACACCCTTCGGCCGGCGATCGCGTCGATGAAGCCACCTCACCGCTTGGACCGGCGCGGGGGTTGCGCAAGCGAGTTCGCCCTCAACGTCGCGTCCAACAGGTTCCGCCGACATCTGTATCGCCCCGACCCGCTTACTCGTAACCCCGGTCCGCAATCGCAGTTCCGGTTAGTGGTCCCGATGAAACTTGCTGATGGATGTCTGTTTGCCGATACCGGTATCGCGATAGGAAATCAGTCAGGGCATTCGGCCTCGAGGCGAATGAGAGAGCAGATGCTTGCGCTGCGCCAACGCGGCCTCCCATCCGCGATTTCAAACCAGCGATCCGCACGGATCCAGGCGCCCCTTCTCCAGTCTCCAGCCCGGGATGATGGCGGTAGGCCCGCAGCGGATGGGATATTTTCATCATAACCGCTCGTGCTCCGGCAACGCTGACAGATCCACGATCTCCTTTGCATCATCCCACTCGGAACTGCCGGTTGGTCGCTGCGGATGCTCGAAACCGCGCCTCGGTACCGCGATGGATCCCAACGTTCGTCGGTCCGCCTTCTCGGCACTCTGTTGCTGGGGTTTATCGGTTTCGAAGATCAGGCGCTCGTCGACTGACTGCGAGCCACAAACTCTAAACACGGGCATCGCTTGCCGACGTTCCTCGAGCGCGATCCTTGATTGGCCAAGGCCTGCCCTTCGAATAGGCTGTGAGGGTTCCTCGTGCAAGCAATTCACAAAAACCCATGCACTGTCTTGAGGAGCGTAACCAATCCGAATCGTGTCCGACCAGCAGGCGCATGGTCTCAAGACCTTGCCCAATATGTGAGACCGGAAGGCGCAGTCGGTCTCGACCGATAGCCCGTTCCTTGAGCCGCATAAATCCAGGACGATAAGGTATGCACTGTAGGAGGGCAGGAATCTCTGACGCGGTGCGAACATGCCATTTTCGCGAACCTGGCGGAGCGCAAGATTGAGCGCAGTGGAGCTCGGCGCGGCAGTCTCTAACCTTATCCAGGGGCAGCCCACATTCAAACTCGCAGAGGATCACCCCCTGCTTTGTGTGTTATCGCCAGAAGCGCGTGGGAAATGCATGGCGAGCAGCCTTGCGCCAATAATCGCTCGACGTGAATACGGTGATATGGGTGGCCAGCCGACCAGGGGATGAAGCTGCCTTGCATGGCCAAGCGCGCGAGCGAGCGCTTTTCCCTGAACGCCCGGCGATCGTCTCGACGTTCGACGATGCGTCTGGGGAACGGATATTAACCGGCACGTTCCTTATGACGAGACCGACGTCGTACCGTCAGGTGGGAAGCTCTCGTCCGTGCCGATCTCCCGTCTCCGGGCATTGGACCGTTTCAAAACAAAGGGTGCGGAAACGGGGATGTTTCCGCACCCGGTTAGATCGGAGTGGAATAGCGCCCTAAGCTGCACTGTCGAGCAGCTTCTTTGCCTTGCCCTCGAGCTCCAGTCGGAGGTCCTGGTTGGTTTTGCTGCGAGCCAACGCCGTGATGCCTTGGACGAAGTCGAAGATCGATTCCGGCGGCCTCCCCTCCTCCGATAGAACCATCTCGATCACCCTGCTCGTCTCGCTTCTGGAAAAGCCGCGCCGGCGCAGAAACGCCTGACGGTCATCATCCTTGCGCGCGACGATCCGTTCGCGTGCTGCCTTGATCCCGGCAATGAAGGGCGCCGGAGACGAGTTGGCGAAGCTCGACAGAGCGGGTGCGGCCTCATGGGCGAAACGCTGAGCCGCAAACTTCGAATGCCGGATCGTGATCTCCTCGAAATTTTCCGTTCCCCAGAGGTTTCGATTGGCGCAGACTGCCCGGAGATAGAAGGAAGCAATGCCGAGCGTCTTCGATCCCACCTCTGAATTCCATGCATAGAAGCCCCGGAAGTAGAGATCCGGTTCACCGTTCGGGAGCCGTCCGGCTTCGATCGGGTGGGTGTCGTCGACGAGGAAGAGAAACACATCCCGATCACTGGCATAAAGCGTTGTCGTATCCTTGGTGATATCGACGAAGGGATTGTGTGTCATCGTCGCCCAGTCGAGCATGCCCGGCACCCTCCACATCGTGTCGCCGGTCCCGTTACCGGCGATGTCCATGACAGCGGCAACCAGTTCATGGTCCCAGATCCGGCCATACTCCGGTCCGGTCACCGCGCGCAGCTCCATCCGTCCGTTATCCATTTCCAGTGTTTTGACGAGTTCAGCGCGGTGGTTGAGCAACCCATGCTGAAGATTGATAGCGGCGAGGGGCGCCGGCAATTGACGCATATAGGTCGAGGGTGCGCCGACCAGGCTGCAAAGCTGACCGTAGCTCCAATGCGTCGGCGCGATCGGCTGACGCTGACCGGGCACGTGAAGCTCAAGTCGCTCGGCATTGTCGCGCGTGGCTTCGACACGGATCGCAGTGCTCTCGATGGTTCGCGCATGAGCGCGGTCGGCGCGGAATCGGACCGTGTCGTAAAGCTCGGTCAGCGACAGAAATCGCTCGTCGTCAGGGCGCGAAAACCATTCCGACGAGACGCGACCAATTCGGTCACCACGAGAAATATCGACCTTGAAGCCGGAGGCAGGCGAGCTGGCAGAGGCGGCGGGGTTGATGTGAACAGACGCATTCATGAGATTATCTCCCTTGAAAAACAGGAAACCCGGCGCAGTGGCCGGGCGGGTGGATGAGAGCCCGATCGCTCGCAGCGACCGGGCAGGTGCCGGATCTCGAATTACTCGGCGGCGACTGCGAAGCCGTCGTCGGTTTCGTTTCCGCTATTGTCAGCAACGTCAGAGGGCATCTCGGAAGGGTCGGTCAGGAAGGCGGAAAGCTCCGGTTCCAGTCGCGCGCCGCTCGGATCATTGCCGTCGACACGAGCACCGAGATCAGCACTTGGCTCGTCGGTGACGTTATCGTCTCCCGTCACCCGGAGCGGTTCCGGGAGCCAGTTGGTCCCGGTCATCAGCCGTTCGGCTTCCGCCGCCATGTCGGCTTTCTTGAGGTGACCAATCAACTCGGCCGCCTCGTCGCCCCTGGCTTCGCGGACCGCCTGTACAATCCTGGCTTTGGTGACACGGCCGAGATAGTTGTCTGCCGTCGGCACCCAGCCGGAGCCGACCATGTCGAAACCGATCGAGCGGGCAAGCTGATCGGCATGGGCCAGCGCCCGTATCCGCCTATTCCACGGTTCGACCACCGCATTGACCGATAAAGCCGCGCAATGGGCAAACAGCGCCTGGCGGCTGGTATCGTCGAGCAGGATCAAAAAACTCCAGAGATCGTTTGGATCCTTGGGAAGGTCCTGTCCCCAAGCCTCTTGCCGCTGGTCGATTTCTTTTGCCCAGGCTGTCTCGCCGAGGCCGGGTGTCTGGCCGAAGCGTGCGCTCTGCAGCGTCACCTCCAGGCACGAATCCGATCCGTAGAGATAGAAGGTCTTCAGCACGAAGGCATGCAATACGGCGATGAAGGCCATGACCGGATCATTGGCGAGCGCATTGCGCAGCGCTACGGTTCGTGTTGCAGTCAGGTCGAGAACGAGACGCTCGGGAAGCGGCTTGATCGTCTCGTCTTCGTGTTCGCCTTGATCGGCGTCGTCGGCTGTCGCTTGCGATGAGGGCAGGGCGTCGCTCTCGTTGGTCGCGATATCACCGTTATCGCCCGAAGGATTGACTACAGCTTTCGGCTCATCCTCGGGCCGCACAAAACCGCGCTCGATTTTAAGCTCGCCGGTGGCTTCGAGCGAGATGAAGGCGCCACCCCGCGCGATGTCGTGTGCGTCGAACAGGTGAGGCCGGTCATTTAACCGGTCGAGTTCCTTGCCCAGCTCTTCGAGCTTCTCCTCGGTATCCTTTGAGTATTCGCTTGCACCGGCATAATCCGCATCGAGCTGCTCATACGCGGCACGGGTCGCGTCATAACGGGCCAGTTCCTCCTCGGACATCTCGGCCTGCTCACCATAGAAGCGGCGCAGTCCTGACGTGTGGCCATAGGGAAAGTCGAGAGCAGCTTCGACCCATTTCCATCCTTCGCCGATCTGGATTGCGTCAGCATCTGCCTTGAGCTTCTCCATCACAAGCTGCTCCAACAGAGCCGGGTCTTGCAACCATCCACCCTGGTCTTGATCGAACAGGTCCCGCATCGTCACACCGCCCACGGCCTCGTAAGCCTCGATACCGACATAAAGCGCGCGGCGATCGCTGGCACGGATTGCGGTCTCCGTCAGCAGCCGGCGGATATAGTAAGGCTCGCGGCTATGAGCGCGCGAGATATTATCCCAGACCTGTTCCTGGCGTACGTGGTCGTTTGTGATCGAGAACGCCATGATCTGCTCGAGCGTCATCTCGTCGTCAGAATAGAGGTCGAGAAGTCGCGGTGAAACTGATGCCAGGCGAAGTCGCTGCCTGACCGTCGCGACCGAAACGAAGAAGCGGGCTGCGATCTCTTCCTCGCCAAGCCCCTGCTCGCGCAAAGTCTGGAAGCCGCGGAACTGATCGAGTGGATGCAGGGATACGTGCTGGACGTTTTCAGCAAGCGAGTCTTCGACCTCGAGTGTGTCGCCTTTGCTGACGATGCAAGGTACGCCAGCAGTTTTGGCCAGCCGCTTTTGCGAGACCAGACGTTCCAGGGCGCGGTAACGGCGGCCGCCAGCCGGGATGCGGTAAAGGCCTGTCTCGTTGCCTTCCCCGTCCAGTTCGGGTCGGACGTTAAGGCTGGTCAGGAGGCCGCGAAAAGCGATGTCTTCCGCCAGATCCTCAATCGAGATGCCGGCCTTTATCTTCCGGACATTGTGCTGACTGAGGACCAGTTTGTTGAAGGGGATATCGCGGGCGGTACTGAGGGTAATTTTCTGGGAGGCTTGAGCCATGTCACTTTCTCCATGACGGACGGCTGGAGCTTCTCTCCAAACCTTTCAATCCGTCACGAAATCCCCCAACCTTCCTCTCCCTCTAAACGACGGCCCCGGATCGGTTTACCGTCGTACTCGGCTGTTCCGGCAATTTCCTTCGCATCCTACGCCCTCAATTTCCGTCGATTTGCCGCCTTACGAGCAAGGCATCGCGCAACGAAAATGGGTTTCGAAAAAACGCAACATTTTCATATCGTTATTGATGTTGGCAGCTGCCAACTCCTATCCAGCCTTCAAAATCACTGCGTTATTGGACCTCAGTGCGGACATCAGCATTGGGCCGACGGAAAATTCACCGATCTCCGTTCTTCGTGTCAAATCGCGAAGGTATCCTCCCGGCGCGTTGATGAAGGCGGCCCGTTCCAGGATACAGGCCACGGCAACCGCTGCATTTTCCGGTCCCATTGCTTCGCATGCGTCTTGATAGGCGGATGGAGTTATCCCAAGCATCGATCTCACCGTGACAGCGGCGGTCATTAAATCGCGCCAGCTTGCGACGACTCCGCCGGGTGCATAGTCGATCACCATCGGGCAGGCCTTCAGCACTACACTCAACGGGAAGGCTTTCATCGGCTCGCTCTTCTGTCCTACGATTTCACGAGAGGTCGACCCTCGCTCTTTTCCAAAGCCAGGTTCAAATTCATAAATGGATTCTGTATTTGAATTCTGTATGTGCCGCTCGATAGGACTGTCACTGCTGCTCGCAATTCGCGTTTTCTCGTGAATATCCAATCGATTGACGACTTCTTCGTGCAACATACGGATTTCGTCGAGAAGGGGGGCGACTGTCGCAAGGGTTTGAACGCGGGGAATTCTCGAAACAAGGCCGGTATAGATTTCTTCAATTGCGTTCCAGTCACCTGGTGCGCCCTCTTCCATAGCCGCGGTAACGAGCTTGCGTACATCGCGCCGGTATAGGCTGAGGCTCTCCTTGGCTCTTTGTAAAGCGGCCCGATCGGCGGCGACCTTCTGAGCCATCAACGCCAATTCGTCGGAACGGGCCAGAAGCGGCGACAGGTCGAAACCGAAAGCACTCTTGATCTCGCCTTCGTGGTCCTTGCGCGCGTAGCGTTTGCCATTCGGGCTGTCCTTGCGCACGATCAGGCCGACCTCAACGAGGGCAGCAAGGTGTCGTCGCAATGCCGCACCCGACATACCATGCGCGCGCAAGGCAAGCTGCGCATTCGATGGGAAAACGATCAGGCTGTCGTCCTGAGACAGATCATTGCTGGGATGGAAGCTCAGCAATGCGTCAAGAACGGCAATGCTATTGGAATGGATTCCAAGCTGAGCCATGGCGGCCGCGACATCACGGAATATCTTCCATTTGTCGGCCGTCTTGCCGGGCGCGATTTCGGCTATGGCTGTTTGACGTCGCACCAGCGCAAGCGTCATTGGCCGCCGCCCGAATGGCGTCGTCACACTTCCAATCTGCATCGTCTCTCACCTTTCAGAAGGCAAAAGAAATCCGCTCACCAAAAACGGTGCCAAAGACTCTTGACGAGGATTCGTGGAAATGCGATTCTGTGTTTCTCACGACTACAGAAATGGGTTCCACGGTGGCAACACTGTTGGGGCCTTTTTCTTTTCCCGGCTTACTCTCCGTTTTTCCGTTGATCGTCAGCCAAATGCTCTTCGAAGAGCTTCGGCAATTTCTCCAAAATGAAAGCTGCGAACACGGGCGACAGCTTTTTATCGACCGTGAGTTCGAGCTTCGACTTGCTGTTCTTGATTTCGGCCAATCGAACGCCGGAGGGCGAGGTTAGGACGCCCGGAGCGCCCTTTACAGCTCGACGGGGCTTCAGGTGCGTTACCAGCGCCTTGAAGCGTTCTTCCGAACCGAGATGCTGAACAACGTCGGACATGGCATAGCTGACAGCGTCCTGCGGGGCAGGGGACTTCTCCATGAGCTCTGCAAGCTCGAGCCAACGGGGTCGGCCGACGCCAGGAGCAGGCCCGACAGCATCAATCAGTTCGGCCGGCAAGGCATCGACAATCGCAAGCATCTTCGACAAATCGCCCTTGTCCACCGACAGCGAGGCGATAATCACGTCGCGTGCAAACTTCTCTCGAAGCCGGGCTGCGAAGCGTGCTTTTTCGATGAAGGTCAGATCCTGGCGCTCGTTATTTTCCTGGCCCTGAGCGATCACCAATTGCTCATCGGTCAGGTCGCGGACAACAGCTTTCGCCCGAAGGCCAAGCTCTTTGACAGCCCGCAAACGACGGTGGCCAAAAGCAATTTGATATCGACCGTTCTGTTCGGGATGAGGCCGCACCATGATTGGCACTTGTTGACCCTGTTCCCGAATTGACGAGATCAGCCCATCAATATCGCCTTCCATTCGATCTTGGACGAAAGAAGGATCGATCTCGTGGGTGTCCAGCTCAACGACTGCTTGGCCCTTGGCCAACTGCCGCTCGATTTCTTCTGCTCGCTCAAAGCGGGCTTTACCCTCGGCCAGGGCGGTTCCGACCTGGTGCGTCAATCGCGATGCCGCAGGAGGCGCCTCGGCGTTGAGCATCGGGAGAACCTTGGCCCGAATCGGCCGGGCCTGCGACGGCTCGGATGAGGACCTTGGTTGCGGAACGCGGAGGATGTCTTTCCGGCTCATGCGGATCTACCCCATGCTTTCTTGATCAGCGTTTCGATCTCGTCGTTCACGTTGTTCATCGACTCGAGTGCGCGGTCGTAGGTCGATCGCGTGAACTGTCCCCGTTCTACTTCGTAGAGCGTCTGATTGGTCAGACCGGCGTCTGAAACGGCAGTCGTCTTCAGCATTGGGAAATTGAGGACATTCTCGCCGAAGATCGCTCGCAGATAGCCCACCATTTGGTTCTGGGGGCCGTCGCTTGGCTCGAAGCGAGTGACCAAATACCGCATCCAATTGTATGTGAAATCTGCGCCGGCTGCTTTTATCTCCCGCAGAAGGTCCGCCATCATCGCGAGAAACTGGTTCATGGACATCACATCCAGCATCTGCGGATGGACGGTGATGAGCACGGAGGTCGCAGCGGTGAGGGCCGACAGGGTCAAATAGCCGAGCTGCGGCGGACAATCGATCACGACCACATCGTAGGCATGCGCCACCTGTTCGAGGACTTCGCCAATACGGCTGAAGAACATGGTATCGCCAGGCTTTCGCTTCATCAGCGCCGCCGGGGTCTCATGCTCGAACTCCATCAGTTCGAGGCTCCCAGGCACGAGATGCAGGTCAGGGATATAAGTACCGGTAATTATTTCACCCATAGGCCGCGGATCAACGTAGCGAATTGCGCCGTAGAGACTTTCTCCGGCACCAAGCGTTTCGGGCTGTACGCCGAAGAGGGTGGTAAGGCTGGCCTGCGGATCCAGGTCGATGGCAAGCACCCGATAGCCGCGCAGGCCAAGATATTGTGCCAGATGAGCGGCTGTGGTTGTCTTTCCAGAGCCTCCCTTGAAATTCATGACGGAGATGACCTGAAGCTGATCGCCATCTCTGCGATGTGGCAGATAGCGCCGTGAACCCCGGCCGACCTCATCGAGGTGCCTGCGAATAAGTGCTATGTCCTCGACGGTGTAGGAACGACGGCCGCCCAGCCCCGTGGTTACCTGCAGGCCTTCGACCTCATTCGAAAGGCGTCGGAGGTATACTTCCTTGACGCCAAGCAGCTTCGCCGTCTCTGCAGGTTGAAAACTGCGGATGGTTTTCATTGCGTCGGGCGGGAAGGTGGAAAGGTGATGGTCCTGGAGTTGCTCCGAGAGAGCAAGCGAATGCCGTGTGATGATACCCATCAGGTCTTCATCGACAGGGGCGATTTTGGTCGCGATCTTCGCCATGTTAAACCGTCAATCTCGAATTAGCGCTTATGTGCGAAAAGTCTGGTCGCTTCCGCTACTGGGAATAAGCACCGATTTTGATATTACGGCAAGCTATTTACGGTTAATCAAAGGTTAACAAGCCTTTGGTTCTGCGGCGTATTCCGCCGTCTGGTGACATAAAACCTAGGCGGATCAGGCGATTGCGGCGAATCCCGCGAAAGGAACGCGTACCATAAAAAAGAGTCGACAACTTCCCCGATATGGATGCCGAGGTATAAGGCTGGCTCGAAAAGAGCATTTTCTTGCGAATCGCGCATAGTGAGTCGCATCGCGCCATGCAACACTGGCGAGGTTTTCAACTCCGCTATCGAGCCCATTTTCCATGTTTTTTTATCATGGCCACCTGAGCGATAGAGACGATGTTGAAAGAGCACTTCACCGAAGATGACCATGGATTTTGAAAATAGGCGTCGGATTACGAACCATGACCCTCATCTTATCCGAGGACGAGCGATGAGCATGCTTGTTGTTTATGTCGAACGATTGGTGCCGCTCTGGAAGGAGCGAACTGATGTTCTCGACCTCATCAAGGAAGCGCGTCGTGAAAAACGAGCGACCTCGGTGGATCGGCTGATCGAGGAGCGGAGAAAGATCGACCTCGAGATCGGCAGAATTCTTCGAGAGGCAAAAAAACACGGTTTCGATCCCAAGGCGGTCGAGCTCATCGGCCGTGAGACCATGGAAACACGGGAGCAACGCGAAGAGCGCGAGCGTTTTGGCCTGGTGCTTCATACCTATCGCCAGGAATTGGCGAAAGACGGCTAGACCGCTGGCAACACGCCGATTGATTTAAC
This sequence comes from Pseudomonadota bacterium, assembly GCA_023451735.1. Lineage (GTDB taxonomy): Bacteria > Pseudomonadota > Alphaproteobacteria > Rhizobiales > Rhizobiaceae > Neorhizobium. The sequence continues at coordinate 75,932 of JAEXYH010000075.1, forward strand.
AATGCGTGAGAAAAGGCACGTTTCCAGACGTTTATCAACGTTGCGTCGAGCGGCCGCCAGGCGCGAAATCGCAAGGGCGGTGGATTCCGGATCATGGAGGCGTGTGAGGGCGTGCTGGGGGTGATCTGTGAGGGAAAACAGGAGTGGTGTCCCCGCCGGCTAGAGCACAAGGTGGCGAACGGGCTAACAGTGCAGGCCGAGTAAGCCCGGGCTGATCAGACGCTAGATGATACACGCGATTGCGTGTCAGTCATGACAATGGCGATTAGGCTATCCGAGAAAAAAGCCGCGAAGCCCCTCTCGGGCGGCTGAGCGTAAGGGAGTGAGGTCTACGTTATTGATGGAATGGTAAGGCCATCGCAGCCGCGTGCCGACCGGCCCCCAACCGCCAATGGCGCAGAGCAGTTTGTCCAGAGCTGCATTTGAATATCCATGGTTGTCGCGAAAGGGGACGATATGCTCATTCATGAAAGCACAGAGCTGCGTTTCGATCACCATGGCTGTGGTCAGATCGACCTTCATCATTTCTGTCCATGTTTGGGCGTCACGTGGACTGAGGCAGGCGACGTTGGAGAAGGCGCCTGCTGCCACACCATGCCTTATACCCGTTGCCAGATGATGCCCGGGGACGAAGAGGCTGAACTCCGCAAGGTAGCGACGCGCGTCGCGATACCAATGGTCGCCTCCGTCAGCCAGCTTGATACCGACAACGGAAGGGCAGGGGCCGCATATCTCGGAAAGCTCGGCGGGCGACAGAACACGTTTGGCATGAGGTGGATTGTAGAGGATCAGCGGAATGCCGTCGGCGGCAACTGACATACGTTTCAGGAAGTCGATCGCTTCGACATTGGTCAACGGCCACCAATCCGGCAGGATCACCTGGATAGCAGTCGGTTGATGCTTCACGGCGCGTTGCAGGCGTTCGAGCATGATCAGTGGATCCGGCTGGCATGCGCCGATCACGAAGGGCATGCCGGCCTGACGGCAGCGGCTCGCCAACATGGCCTGTATCTGGTCATATTCCGCTTCGGTCTGGTTGTGAAATTCTCCCGCTGTGCCGTTTGAATAGATGCCATCGACTTTTGCTGCGATCAGGATCTCTATCTCTTCTTCAAGAGCTTCAAAGTCGATGCTGTCATTTTCCCGGATGGGCAAGAGAAGACTTGCCCAATTTCCGGCGATGGGATGGCGTCGGCTCATGGGGCACCTTCCTACAGGTCGTCGCGAATGCAGGCCTTGAAGCGACCCGGAGCCGTTTCCCTCAGCTCCGGAACGACTTCCGCACACCTGGAAATCGCCTTCGGACATCGCGTCCGGAAAACGCAGCCGCTTGGCGGATTGGCGGGGCTTGGTATGTCGCCTTTCAGAATTTGCCGGTTGCGGTGGGCATCGGGATCGGGAGAGGGGATCGCCGACAGCAGCGCCCGCGTGTAGGGGTGATGGGGATCGGCATAAAGCTCGGCGCTTGGCGCGATCTCCATGATGCGGCCGAGATAAAGCACGATCACCCGGTCGCAGATATATTCCACCACAGCGAGATCGTGGCTGATGAACAGCATGGTCAATCCGAGCCGCTGCTGCAGATCGCGCAGAAGGTTGATCACCTGCGCCTGGATCGAGACGTCCAGTGCCGAGACCGGCTCATCTGCAACAATGAATTCCGGTTGAAGCGTTAACGCCCTTGCGATCCCGATTCTCTGCCGCTGTCCGCCGGAGAACTCGTGGGCATATCTGTTGACGGCGTCCGCCGGCAGATCGACCTGTTCGAGAGCCTTTCGGGCACGATCCAGCCGTTCTTTCGAGTTGCCGATACCCTGGATTTTCAAACCCTCGCTGAGGATTTCGCCGATCGTCATGCGGGGGGAAAGGCTGGCGAATGGGTCCTGGAAAATATACTGCATGCGCGGACGTGTGCGCCGCATCTGCGAGGCCGATAGCTCCGTCAGTTCGGTGCCGTCAAAGCGGACACTGCCTGCCGATGGTTCGATCAGCCGCAGGACGGAGCGGCCGATTGTGGTCTTGCCACTGCCGGATTCGCCGACGAGGCCGACAACCTCACCCTTGCCGATGTCGAAGGAAATATTCTGCAGGATCGTCAGCGTCGAGCCGTGGGTCGTGTATTGTTTTGCCAAATCGCGGACTTCAAGAAGCGGTGCGCTCATCTAGACCTCCTGCCAGTGGATGCAACGGCTCTTATGGTGGGGACTGACATCGAAAAGCGGCGGCACCGTCTTGCGACAGTCCACCGTCGCAAATTTGCACCGTGGTTCGAAGGCACAGCCGGCCGGCATATTCATCAGGCTCGGGACGACGCCCGGAATGGCGGCCAGCTTTTCGCCTGCATGCTTCATGCGCGTCGCATCGCCGAGCTTCGGCATCGAGGCAAGCAGTCCCATCGTGTAGGGATGTTTCGGGTTGCGGAAGACCTCCGTCACCGGTCCCGTTTCGACGATCCGCCCAGCATACATAACTGCCACACGGTGGGCGATTTCCGCGACGACCCCGAGATTGTGGGTGACGAACAGCATGGCCATGCCACGCTCCCGCTGGAGCTTCTGCAAGAGATCTAGGATCTGCGCCTGGATTGTGACATCGAGCGCAGTGGTCGGTTCGTCTGCGATCAGTAGCGTCGGGTCACAGGCAAGCGCCATGGCGATGGTCGCGCGCTGGCGCATGCCGCCGGAGAGCTCGTGCGGATATTGTTTGACGCGCCGCGCGGCATCCGGGATGCCGACCTGGTCGAGCAGTGAAATTGCCGCATCCATCGCGCTTTTCCGGTCCGCCCCGCGATGGATGCGGATCGGTTCCGAAATCTGGTCACCGATCGTGTAAACAGGATTGAGGCTGGACATCGGCTCCTGGAACACCATGCCGATATCGTCGCCGCGAATGGAGCGCATCTCCTGTTCACTAAGCGAAACGAGGTCTCGGACCTTGCCGTCCTTGCGTTTCAGGTGGACGCTGCCGGCCGCGATGGCGCCGATCTTGCGGGTGAGCAGCCGCATGACAGAGAGGCTGGTGACTGACTTGCCGGAGCCTGACTCTCCGACAAGCGCCAATGTTTCGCCGGCGGCGACGGACAGATCGATGCCGTTGACCGCCGTCACTTCACCGGCGCGAACGCGGAAGACTGTCCGCAATCCCTTAACGTCGAGTATGGTTTCAGCGGCCTGTTGCATGGCGTTCCTCAGGAAAGAAGCCCGGTTGAGCGCAGGATCTCGTCGATCCTTGCCGTCTCGGCGTCGTTGAGGGCCGCTCGCGGGCGAGGCATCAGCGCGGTGTCGATGATGCCGAGGCTCTTCATCGCAGCCTTGAAGGCGCCGATTCCCGATGCGCCGCCGCTGACGCGACCGGCGCCGACCCAGACGATTTCGAACAGCCGGCAGAGACGCTCCTGTTCCTTGCGGGCAGCGGCCCAGTCACCGCGCTGGGCGGCATCCCAGAGCCGGACGTAACCGTGCGGATCGACATTGGCGATGCCGGGAACGACGCCATGCGCACCCATCAGAAGTGCGTTGTCGACGACGATCTCGGATCCGGTCATCAGGAAGACGTCGTGCTTGTCGGCGAGATCGAGCAGGACATAGCGGAAGTTGCCGTCGTCGCCGCTGGAATCCTTGATGCCGATGATCGTACCTTCGCGTGCGAGCGCCACGCTCGTCTTGCGCTGCAGCTTGACGTGGACGCAGACCGGGATGTCGTAGGCGATCAGCGGCACATCGACGGCATCGCGAATGAAGCGGAAGTGGTCGAGGATTTCCGGTTGGTTGGTCACGGTATAGTAGGGCGCGGTCACGACGACCGCATCAGCGCCGGCCGCCTTTGCGATCCTTGCGTGGTTGATGACCAGGTCGGTCGTCGCGTCGATGACACCGACGATCAGCGGTACGCGGCCATTGATGACCTTTGCCGAATGTTCGATAATTTCCTGTCGGGTCTTTGCGTCATGGAACACCACTTCGCTAGTCGAGCCGAGCACGAAAAGACCGTGACATCCGGCATCGATCAGATTTTCGAGCACCCGCGTGTAGGACGGATAGTCGACGGTGAAATCCGCATTGAGCGGAGTTACGACTGGAGGAACGACACCCTTGAATTTGCTCATATTCACTTTCTTTCGATTATCAGTTTAGTTCGGCGCGAGGGTCGAAGGCATCGCGAAGACCATCGCCAATGAAGTTGATGGCAAGAACTGCCGTGACCAGCGCCCCGCCGGGGAACAGCCATTGCCAGGGATATTGTTCGAGAACTGCGGTGGAGCGTGCGGCGTTGAGCATGTTGCCCCAGCTTGCAGCGGGAGGGGCAATGCCGAGCCCGAGGAAGGACAGCCCCGCCTCGAGCAGGATGGCATTGGCGATCTGCAGGGTCGCGAAGACCACGAGAATGTCGATCGAGTTCGGCAGACCGTGGCGGAAGAGAAGATGCGGAAGGCCCGCACCCATGCCTCTTGCCGCCATCACGAAGTCCCGCTCGCGCAATTCAAGGAGCCGCGAGCGCACCATTCGCGCCAATAGGGGCCAGGACAACAGCGAGATGACGAGCACTGTCGGCCAGATGCCGGTGCCGGCGATGGAGGCGAGCACCAGCAGAAAGATCACTGGTGGCAGCGTCATCACCAGATCGACGAACCGCATCGTGACGGCATCCGCCCAGCGGCCGGCCAGCGCCGAAATCGCTCCGACGAGGAAGCCGATAATGGCGGAAATGATTGTCGAGGTCAGCGCCACAAGGAGCGAGATCCGCCCGCCATCCATCACGCGGGCAAAGATGTCACGGCCGACACCGTCCGTGCCGAACCAGTGTTTTGCGCTCGGTCCTGCATTCATGGCGAGCAGGTCGATATCGTTCGGCTTGAAACCCCACCAAAAGGGATAGGTGAGGATCGCGAGGAACATCGGCACGATAATCGCCACGCCACAGATTGCTGCGCGGTTGAACCGGAAACGCTCTAAAGCGCGGGCGAGGGGGCCGGGACTGCTCGTAGGGGTGCGTGCCAACATTGCTCAGCTCACCTTTATCCGGGGGTCAACCGCCGCATAGGCGAGATCGGTCAGGAGGTTGACGACGATCACGCAGGCTCCGATGACCAGCGTCGAGCCCATGATGACCGGGTAGTCGCGGTTTTCGACGGCTGTCACCATCAACAGTCCCATGCCGGGCCAGTTGAACACGCTTTCGATGAAGATGGCGCCGCCAATGGCAAGGCCAATGGTCGAGCCGATCAGGGTAATGACCGGCAACAGCGCGTTGCGCAGCGCATGTTTGGTGATCACCCACAATTCCGAAACGCCCTTGGCGCGCGCGGTGCGCACATAATCCTGATTGAGGACTTCAAGCATCGAGCCCCGCATGTAGCGCATGATCAACGCCGTCTGGGCAAGCGCCAGCAGAGAAGCGGGCAGGATCAGATGGTGGATGAGGTCGAGAAGCGAGAACTCGCGGCCGGGCGTCAACATGCCGCCCGAGGGCATCCAGTTGAAATAGACGGAAAAGAGATAGAGCCCGACCAGGCCGCTGAGGAAAGGCGGGCTGGAAATGCCGGTAACGGCTAGGACGGAGAAGGATACGTCTGCCAAAGAATTTCGACGCACGGCGCTGATGATGCCCGTTGCGATGCCGGCAATGATGGCGATGACGATTGCAGTTCCCATCAGAAGAACCGTCGGTCCGACCCGTGAGAACACCAGGCCGAGGACGGCCTGATCTGGACGCTGGATCGAATAACCGAGATTGCCGGTTAGCGCTTGCTGCAGCCAGGCGAGGTATTGCACCGGTAGCGGCTGGTCGAGACCAAGCGTTGCGCGCAGTTCCATGAGGTTCGACGGTGACATCGGCACATTGGGATCGATATAGGCGTCGATCGGATCGCCGGGGGTAAGGCGCAGCATCACGAAGATCAGCATGCTTAAGGCAAGCAGCATGCCTGCCCCGATCAGCAGGCGCCGGAGACTGTATTTCAGCATGGATGTGTTCCTGTGAGGGTGACAGGCCAAGGCCGGCCACCCTTCGTTTCTCAGGAGCGGTGCCGCCCTATTCGGCGATCGACCATTTTTCCGGATGCGCCTCGTAAGGGCCGCCGCCCGGCGCGGGCGTCCAGACAAAGTCCTTCAGCTTGGCGGATGCCACGCCATAGCGGTTTGCGACCCACAGCGTGCCCCAGGGCAGTTGGGCATTCATCACCTTGCAGACGTCCTGATATCGAGCGTCGCGTTTGGCAGTGTCGGTTTCTCCCAGCGCTGTATCCAGCGCCTTTGTCAGTTCCGGCATTCGGGCACGCACCACGTTAGGGCCGGCCGGCGGGATCTGTTTTTCGTTGAGCCCGACATTGATGCTGCTCGGATCGGGACCGTTCTGAAGGCCGGCATAGACCATCTGGAACTGGGCGACATCCGGCGTCGGGTTGAGCACGATGCTATTATAGGTCGGGGTGTCGACGGCACGCGGCGTGACGTTAATGCCGACCTGGGCCAGCATCGCCTGAACGGCTGCCATGACATTTGCGGCGAGCGGTGTCGTATAGTAGGTCAGGAGCGTGATCGGCTTGTTGCCGTTGATCTCGTCCCATCCGGCTTCCTCCAGCAGCTTCTTCGCCTTTTCGGGATCGTAGGCATAGGCCTCGATACCCTGTGGCACGACCTGATCGGCCACGTAACCGCAGTTCGCCGGCTTGGCTGCGCCGCCATAGAGGCTCTGGATGATTGCATCGCGGTTGATCGCGTACATCACCGCCTGCCGGACCCGCAGATCCTTCCAGATGGGCGAATCGTGGTTGAAACCGAGATAGTTGACCACGAAGGAATTGCCTTCGATGATGCGGAAATCCTTATTGTCGCGGAATGCGTTGAGATCGTTGGAATCCACATAGGTGAACTGGATTTCTCCTGCCCTGAGGGCGGCGATCGCAGCGGCCGGGTTGGCGAAATAGCGGTTGATGACCTTCTCAAGCGCCGGCTTGCCGCCGCGGTAATCGGTATTGGCGGTCAGCTCGACATACTGGTCGGTGACGTATTTGCCGAACTTGAACGGACCGGTGCCGACTGGCGTGGTCGACCACCAGCTGTTCTTGGCTAGCTGATCAGCCGGGATCTGCGACAAGGCATGTTCCGGCAGCATCATCACCTTGGTCAAGGTGTCCAGCAGACTTGCCGAGGGCGCCGAAAGCTTCACGACAAGCGTCTTGTCGTCGGTCGTCTCCACCGAGGATATCGACGTCAGGCGCGCGGCAAGAACTGAACCGGTCTTGGCGTTCTTGGCCAGTTCAAGGGTGAAACTTGCGTCCTTGGCAGTAAACGGCTTTCCGTCGTGCCAATTCGCATCGGCCAGCTTGAACGTGTAGGTCAGTTGGTCATTGCTGACCTCGTAGGACGAGGCGAGCAGGCCAACCACTTTCTGCAGTTTCTCGTCATAGGTAACGAGCGGTTCGTAATAGACGCTCAGCCAGGTGAAGCCGCTGGTCGCGGCGAGTGGATTGAAATTGCCCTGGAAACCACCGGGACCGACGTCGAACCCTCCAGACAGTGTCGCGGCGTGAGCCGGCACGACGAAGGCTGGCAATGCGCTTGTCGCCATAATGGCGGCCAGCGCGGTGGCATATGTAAGTCTGGACACTCGTTTCATTGTGCTCCTCCCACATTGAACCTAGCTTGCTAACTTGCTTGCAGTGATGACCTGCAAAATCCCTTCGTAATGACGGTCCAGCCGCCTCTGCGCTTCGGCGACGTCTCGTCTCTCGACAGCTTCCGCGATCGCCGCGTGATCCCTCCAGGTCGCAACGGGATCGGCATTCTCGAGGTTGACGAAATCGGATGCCTTGTAAAAAGCGAGCCAGAAAATAGCGATGAGCCGCGTGAACGTCTCGTTGTTCTGGCAGCGGAACAGCAGGGTATGGAAAAGCTGATCCTCATCCGCAAAGGATTCGCCGCGTCTGGCGAGCTCCCCCATGCGCTCGACCGTGGCGCGCAATTCGGCGATATCCTCCGCGCCGATGATTGCGAGCGTCTTGCCGATCATGCCCACTTCCAACACGCGGCGGATCTCGATCAGTTCCTCGACCTGCCGCAAGGCGCCGCCGAGGCCATAGGCGAGATTATCGAGCAGGGGCTCGAATGAAAACGCCTTGACGAAAATTCCAACCCCGCGCCGAGCTTCCAGAACACCGAGCGATTCCAGCGCCTTGATGCCCTCCCGCAATGAGTTTCGGCTTACACCAAGTTGGTTGGCCAAGTCCGATTCCGCGGGAAGGAGCGTCCCTGGTGTTAACCCGTTGTCAGAAATGAATGCTCTTAGGCTCTCCTGAACTGATACGTGCAGAAGAGGCGCTCGCGTCAACGGTTTGATGGATTTTAGGGACATGAAGCAAACCACCCGATCAAAGCATGCCCTGATCATATGCACTTGTAGGATATCCGTCAAGTAGATGGTGTTCCGCTGTGAACGCTCGGCCCGAGAATGATGATCGACGCGCTGTGGGGCATCCCAGGCTAGGATGAGTGCGTCGGGCCGTAAGGGCTCTTTAGGTGCGGGCCGCTGATTGGCGACGGAATACTCTATCAGCAGTTTGACCGCTTGGTACCTGGCCGCGAGCTTTATGATATGGACGAGGACGAGCTTTACGATCTCGGGATCAGTAAACGCGGGTATAGGAGAAAGTCGCACGCCCATTTCTGCGGAGTGCTGTCCTTGCGGCTGAAGTGGACATTACAACTGTCGTGGCCGAAGCGGACCTGTTCTCGGCGGTTCGCAGCGCCGCACCCCATCGACATCGCGGTGGGGAAGGGTTAAGCGCCGGACCTGGTTGCAGAGCGAACTTGCGTCGATCACTTTCAACACAATCAACATCTGAGTAGGGAACATCATGCGACTGTTACTTTCGGCTTTATCCTTGGCTCTGATCGGGCTCCCAATCCTCGCTGTTGAGGCCAAAGCTGATCCTATCAAGGTGAAAGTCTTCGTCGGATCCATGTTTGAAATCGGAAAAAACACTGGTGATCGCGCTGGTGAATTCCAGCATTGGTATGATCGCTATTGGTCGACGTCCACTCCCGAAACGGTGACGGGTGCCTTCGCACCGGTCCATTGCAACGACAATGGCGTCTGCGGATCGGTGCTCGGTATGGGTAAGGTCAACGCAGCTGCTTCAATGCAGGCAATTCTGCTCAACAGCAAATACGACTTTTCCGATACCTACTATCTGATTACCGGTGTCGCAGGAACGCCGCCCGCCCGCGGTACGATAGGCGACGTTGTTTGGGCGAGCTGGTTGATCGACTACGATCTCGGTCACCGGTGGGCTCCGGAAGAGGGAGAGGCTGACAAGCCGGTGTTCATGCCTCGCAAAGGCTACGAGAATTACAGAGTTCACAAGCTGAATCCTGAACTCACGGCTTGGGGCGTGGACCTTTCGCGAAATGTCCAACTTCAGGATTCACCAGAAGCGAAATCTTATCGACTTCGCTACCCCGAAACTTCGGCGAGAGCGGAGCCGTCAGTCAAGGTTGGCACCCATATGACCGGGGATACGTTCTTTCATGGGCCAGGACTTTCAGCGGAAGCGCAATATATCGCCAAGCTCTATGGCGCGGACGATTATCTCGTCACCGAGATGGAGGATAACGCAATCGCGCAAGTGATCAGCCGTACGCACGGCACCGATCGTATCGCCGCGATCCGCGGCTCGGTCAATTTCGACCAGGGCAACCCGAACGAGACGACACTGCAGCACCTCGATCCGGCACCAGGTCAGACTGCCGGCGGATTTGCGGAGACGGTTCGGAACATCGAACGTGTGGGAAGCCCGCTTGTCGACGAGATTGTGTCCAACTGGAGTGATTGGAAGCAGGGCGTTCCGCCTCTGCCAAAGCGTTGACAAGAGAGCACCGCCCGGCTCTTTCATAAACTGCAATCGGCGAGCACCGTGGAGTTACGGTGCTCTTAATATCAACACCTGCAGGTATGCCCGTTATAGCTTTGACATGTTCAACCGGCGCGCCTGAGCCTGCTCGTCCGCTTCGCGCCGGGAACATGTCATCGGGCGGCCGACAAAGGCCAAGCTTCCACTGCAATCCCGCTGTGCCGAGATGAAGGGAGGCAATGACGTCTTATCTGCTTTGGACATCACAGCGCCCCGTATTGGTTAGCCAGGTCCGCAGGAGAGGCGGACTGGTTCTGGCACCATCGCGGCAATCCGCTTCCTCCGGTCATTCTGGCCGGCGGCGACGCCCTGTGTCACGTCCTTGGTTTGCTGCAGGCACACTTGCCAAAACTTCAATCGGCATGGCGAGCAGTCACCGTTACCGCCACTGCAGACCTCGTCTTTGGAATGGGTTGGAGGCATCTTTACGCATGTGCGGCTTAACGGAAACTCGAGGGTGGACCGGTTCGCCAAAATCCAAGGCTTCCTTAACGACGCAGGCGGCGGCAGTGTCAAATCAATGTCCGGACGCCGAGCACGGGCAGCTTGCCAGCGACATCGTTGAAAGCCGAGGCTGGGAGTGCGTAACGCCGGGCTATCGGCGTTTGATGCTCCGCGCCTTAATGACGCATGAGGCCAAACCGATGCGCCTCATCCAGGAGGTGGCGAACAGACGATGGTTGCCACTTCAACCCACCGCGAGCAGGCCGCTCGCCCATTTTAGTCAGTTGAGCGGCGATGTCGCGCAATGACAGGCCGGGATCTGCGATGGCAATCGCCGCAACGAGCGTCATCAGGTGATCTTCCGGCGCACGGCGGGGCGAGCGAGCCAGGAGCTCGGGCTCGGCCAGCTTCTCGCGGACCATACGATGCACGGCACGGCGCAGTCTTTCCACCGTCCAGTTCAGGCCTTTGCGATTGAGGACCAGTACGACATTTTCCCAGCTATGCTGGGGGCGAAGCTGCCTCACGGTTGGTAGCCATGTTTGGGCGGACGAGATGAGCTCGTCGAGATAGAGTTTTTCTCTCGCCTTGGACACTGCCCTGATCGCCTCTGGCCGCCGCTCTCGAAGTCCCGGGTTGCCCGGCAGTTTGCCGCGTGCCCTTGCCGCCTTGATACCGGCTTTGGTTCGTTCGGCGTTCAGCGTGCGTTCGAGCTGTGCGATTGCGCCGATGACCTGAACAGAGAACATCCCCTGGGGCGTGGAGGTATCGATCGGGTCGCCTATCGACCTGAAATAGACACTGCGGTCTTGAAGATCCTCGATCATCTGCAACAGATGGCTGACGGACCGCGCGAGGCGATCCAGACGGACAACGACCAGCATATCCCCGGCGGTAAGATCACCGAGAAGTCGCGTGAGAACTGGCCGTGCCCCCGATGCGCCGGATCCGTTTTCCTGAAAGATCCGTTCGCAGCCAGCGGCGCGCAACTCGTCCATCTGAGCGTCATCGACCTGATCGCCGGTCGAGGCGCGCGCATAGCCGATAAGACGTCTCGGCGCCGGCGATGGATTAGTGGCTTCCCATTGTGCCATGATTTTATTCACGCGTTTCCAGATGCTCCGCACAGATAGGAAAATATGAGAAAACGAACCATTGCAAGCGTGGTTTTGATCAAATTGGTATTTCCTCGAGCTTTCGGAGCGGCCCAAAAGAGGGGCGCTGGTCGCAACCAAGTCGAAATTCGCTCTGGTAGCCAACTTCGCGAAATTCATAAAAAGGAGATTGCAGGGGAGTAGGCGATGATAGTCGTTATGCGCGCAACGTCGATGGAGAACTCGACATCCATTCGTGGGAGAGGGGCTATTTTACGACTGGAAGCTCACGCAGATCCACGCGAAATCGATCTCGCAGTACCGTGAAGGAGCTTCGCATCGGCAACTCACCCCAGTGTGATGGAACTTCAACTATTTGCGAAGTCGAACTTATTTCGAAACAATCGGCGCAATTGCGAAGTTCTCACCCTGTCCTCTCAGACAGCGGTACTCAAAATTGCACCGCCCTGTAACGATTTTAGGAGATGAGTTATGAAAAAGACAATCGCGCTCGCAGCTATGATTTCTGCATCCACTTTCGCCGCCGGCGCCTATGCGCAGGATACCAACGTCACTGCCCCGGCACCGTCCGCTGAAGCGGTCACGATTGTAAATGTTGCCACCACGCAGGATACCGGCGATAGCAGCCGTCTCCCCAAGTCCATCTCCAATCCGACGCCTGAAGTGACGCAGGCAGCACAGGAACAGGTTCAGGCTGATCCTGCGCTGATGGACGCCCTGAAAAAGCAGAATGTTGAGCTGAACAAGGTGGTTGCTGTCGATACTGCCGCGAATGGCGGCAAGACGGTCTACACCAAGTAAGATTGTGGATCGGAATTCAAGCCGGGCTCTGAGGAGCCCGGCTTATTTCGTTGCGTGGCTGACAACTACTTTTCTCTTTGAACGATCGCAACCGGCATAGAACGTCATCGGGTGCCAATGGTGCGCCAAAGTCCCGAGTGGATGTCCATTCGATCAGCTCGAATTGGGCGGTAAGTCTCATTGGCGCTGACGGTGCGGGTCCGCACCTCAAAGCGAACGCTTTCCAATGCAAACTCATGGGTGACATGACCACGAATAGAAGCTCCGGGTCGTCTTCTTGATCACCCTAAACCAGGCTTCGAAAGCAAGATGGCCGAGCCTCAGAGCGTCGTCGACTTAGGGGCATAGCCAATGCGATCGGCAGCAGTAAACTAGAATTCGGACGTCGGTCGGGTCATCTGCACTTCATGCTCCAAGTCTTTCAGCTGTTCCGCGATAACCGGCCGCGAAAATAGATAGCCTTGGAGGTCGTTGCATCCGATGGCGACCAGGAAATCTCTCTGTCCCTGTGTCTCAACGCCCTCTGCAGTGGTACTTATTCCCAGATTGCGTGCAAGGCCCGTGACTGCGGCGGCGACTGCGGCGCCATTGCTCTGCGTATCGAGAAGCCGCACGAACGAACGGTCGATTTTGATGCGATCTATCCCGAAATGTATAAGATGACTCAGTGACGAATAGCCGGTGCCGAAGTCATCGAGTGCTATCTTGATTCCTTCTGCCCGCAGCTGCCCGAGGCTTTCCTTTGCCTGCTGCGGATTGTCCACAAGCGCTGTTTCGGTCAACTCCAGTTCGAGGCGTGATGGCGCAAATCCGGTTCTGTTCAAAATCGACAGCACGTTGTCGACAAAGCTCGAATTTCTCAGCTGCCTTGGTGAGACGTTCACGGCGATGGTTTTGTCAGGCAGCTGTGACTTTCCGATACGACAAGCCTGCTCCAGAATGAAATCACCCAAGGCGTCAATAAGTCCTGTGCTTTCCGCAAGCGGTATGAACATGTCCGGCGATAGAAGGCCGAGCCGAGGATGGCGCCAACGAACCAGCGCTTCGGCACCCGAAACCCAACTCTCATCTCCGGCTCTATGGATGGTCTGGAAATGCACTTCCAAGGCCGGGCGATACGTTTCGCCCGCGACGTTGCCGGGTATAGACGCGGTCTCGATCCTGGAAAGTTCAGTCCGCAATTCATCGACCAACCGCTCGCGCTCACGCTGGCTCGTCTCGATATCTGCCTCGTAAACAACATGGCAGCCGCGTCCTTTGGCTTTTGCCTGATAGAGCGCAACATCCGCGCGACGAAGCAGTTCTTCTGGGGGGCAATGGCGACCAGTACTCGAAGCAATCCCTATCGAGCAGCCTATATGGGCTACCACCTCACCCTGGCAAAGCGAAAAAGGCTTGTGGATCTCCGAGATAATCCTATCGAAATACTCAGTCTGGGCGGCGAGTTCATGTCGATGAACTGAAAAGAGCACAGCGAATTCGTCACCGCCGAGGCGGGCGAGTGTGCCATGTTCATCGAGAACCTCGCTCATGCGTTCGGCGGCCTTGATGATAAGCTCGTCGCCGGCGGCGTGACCAAAAGAATCGTTGACGGCCTTGAAGCGATCGAGGTCGATGAATCCGACGAGGATGCCGGCATCAGAGGGGGTGGACGTGAAGCACTGATCGAGCCGTCTGGCGAAGAGCTCGCGGTTGGGAAGGTGCGTCAGCACGTCCTGTAATGCAAGTTCCCTGGCGTGCTGTTCGCTGCGACGCAGCTCCTTCCAGCTCCGATTGAGACGTAGAACCAGCAGCCAGAACAATCCGCCGATCACTGCGATGGCGGCGCAGAGGTAAGGCGTGAGCCTTTCTATGACTCTGGATCCGGGCAGGTCCGGTGTCCAGATGATGACGCCGATGGGGTCTCCTGTGGAGGTCGCTTCCACCTGAAATGCGACCTCGCCATCTTCGGCATCTATGGTGCGGGCGTATCGCGCACCCTTCAAGCCCATCTCACGACTGAGGTCATCGAGAACCATGCCGTCCAGGAAACGGAACGCAATGAGAAAATAGCGAGTTCGTGGTGCTGCCGCTCCATCATAACCGCCTTCATTGCCGTTAACGTCGACGGGCGCTATGCCTGCGATCGATGCCCGGCCTTCCAGACGAAGGATCTCGGCAAGCGCCGGGGCTGATGATCCTACGGCCTGTCCACCTGCTGCCACTCGAGATTGTTCGTCCCGGACTCTACCGAAGAAGTCAGCGAGGAGTGGTCGTACCCACAGATAACGTCGAGCGATCGCTGGATCGCTATCCGAAATCAGGTCTCCCTCTTGATCGACAAGCACCATTTGCTCAAAGCCCAAAACGGCGGTGATGGTTTTGCCAAATCGTTGTGCCTCGCGATGGTCGGCACTGTTCCCGCCAGTTACGCTGCTCGGGAGAAGCGTTGCGTAGCCGTTGGCGACTACGGCTACATCCGCGGCGACCTGATTGACCTGATCGGCAAGCTTGGTCGTCACCAAATCTTTTTGACGTTCAAGCGCTGCGCGATCGCTCTCGAAGCCAGCCCAGACCGTCGCCAGCACCGCAAGCAATGCCGCCGCGATGCCGATCGCACTTATGGGAACGAAGACCAGTCTGGAGTTTTTGCGGCGAGAAAAGCTCTTCGATAACACGCCGGATAAATGCTCAAGCAATTCCGCCCCCAGGTTTTCGAGCAGAATTCAGCAAAAAGATTTCGAAACACTTATAAATGCATTCAGAATTTAAGAGTCTGCTCAGCAACTAATGTTAACGTCTTTGTGGCTGGATGGGTGGACCACAAGGGGGCATGCGGGATTATGATCACGGACATTGTCGGGAGGTGGTTGAACCTGATATCAGGCCTCGTTGTTGCGTTGTCAGTGTTTGGCACTTTAGGACCGGCGGACTCTCACGCGGGAGAAACGCCGACCAGAGTCGCTGTTGAAGGTATTTTTCCTCCGTTCAACTATCTCGATTCCAAAAACACGCTTCAGGGTTTCGATGTCGACATTGCGAAATCGCTTTGTGATGCAGCTCGACTGAATTGCGAGTTTGTCGTCCAGGACTGGGATGGCATGATCCCCGGCCTTCTGGCCAAAGAGTACGACACGATCATCTCTTCGATGTCCATGAGCGCGGAGCGTAAGGAGAAGGTCAGGTTTACCGCCCCGTACTATGACAGCCCATCGGTGTTCGTCGTTCAAAAATCGTCCCCGCTCAAGCGCCTGCAGGTCGGCGACCTCACCAGCAAGAAGCTCGGCGTGACGTCCTCGACTGCGCAGGCGAGCTACGCCAACGATCACTACAGTGACGTGGAACGTATTGTCTATCCTTCGTCGCCTGATCTCTACAAGGCGCTGGAGGCTAAGGAGGTCGATGTCATTTTGGAAGATAAGCTGGCTATTTACGACTGGCTGACCAATACGAAGGCGGGTAGCTGCTGCGAGTTCCGCGGACAGGACATCAAGGACCCCGAATATTTTGGAGAAGGCGCGGGCATTGCCGTGCGGCCAGAGGACACCGACCTCCTGCTGCGTCTGGATCAGGCTTTGACGGTAATCCAGGCCGACGGGACATATGACAGGATCAACGCGAAGTATTTTCCATTCAGTATTCGCTAGGGCGACGAAATTGGCACAGACGGGCGCCCGGCAGCTGCGCCCCAAACGTTCAGCGCCTCGAGCGGCCGGCCGGTGAAATAGACAATCTCGTCGTGATCGGCGCCGGACGTCTTGGTGCGACCGAGATGGATGGCGAGAGAGGCAGAGCAGGGCCGTTATCGCCGACGAACGGCAGCTCAGCGGTCAGCTGCTCCCGACGCAATACTGCGATCTCGCTGCGCCGCCGCCCGCCAGAGGCAAACGCATCATCAGGATCGCGCGGTAGCGAAAATCAGGGCGAAACGTGGAGAGTTCTCTCGGGCCGGTGCTTTTGTTCTTGTCAGGGCAAACGAGGCTGATGAACTTCGCACAGTCTAAGAGCTCAAAGCTGGCTACGGTAGGGCTCTACATGCGGCGGACCGGACGAATCTCTGTGCTGCGCGTCCCGCCGCAAATTCGTGGCTCAGATAGTTTGGAATTGGGGTGCATGGCCGGATGTTTGGGGTCTCCCCTTCCAGCGGGAAGGCTTGGCGAAACACTGATTGATTAAGAAACCTCCAGTCCGGATCCTCATCTATACGATATCGACTTTATTCAGCCTCTCACGATTTTGCCATCGCTCTTGCTTCTTCTGCTGAACCATTAGAAACATTTGCCGGGCATTGACGCGGTCATTTTCACTAAGGAGTTCTCCGGGTGCGCCGGAAATATCGTGGCGGCGTGCGTCCGGCTGAGCCGAAGCGTAGAGGTAGCTTGCACTATGCGTGTAACGGCGAAGCGCCCGGCGGAGTTCTGAACGGGATGCATCCGGCCGTAGTAGACGTTTAATCTTTGCGCTTATACCGACGTTGAACGGAAGTATATAGCTACCTTCGTGTTCAGGAAGCACCGCGATCGGGGAGATTAAAAGGGAATTTATAGCCCGCGCTGCTTCGAGCGAATAGCGGTCCGCTTTCGTAGGGCCTCGCGATTTTTTCCAAGCGGTTGATATTTTCTCATTGGGCACATCCCGCATTGCGTTCAAGTCCATCGGCTGAATTTCTCCAGCATTGGATCCATCGTGATGCATTTTCCCTCCTTGCGGGCGTTCCCACGCAGTCACCCTCTACAGCAACGTCACGCTCGTCAACAAGGGCTTAGGGTAAGCGAGATCGGAGGTGAGCGCGCGTAAAGTGTTTACGCCCATGCCTTCATTGACCATGTGACGCAGGGTTTCGACATCCTGATCAGTCAACAGCTCGGCGAGCTCGTCGCGGCGCTCCATCGGCAAGACGGCAGCGATCGTATCCAGTTTCTGGGCGCGGCGATCGACAGCACTCATTTAGTCAGTCCATGTTCGTCGTAGAAATCGTCGTGATTTGAGCTGGTGCCGGGCGGAACGTTGGCGCGTCCTTCCTCTGCGAGCGCCCATACTTCGTCCATGGTCCCTTTGGGTTTCGGCATCGCAGTCAGCTCCGCGACCGGCTTTCCTGCACGGCAGATCAGCACCTCATCACCGCGGTGTGCGAGCTCGATCAATTCCTCGAACCGCTCGGCGGCTTCGTCCACATCAACCAGAATATGCATTCTCTTTCCCTAATCCACGCTGGTCGCTACACGTACAGGCAATCACGAGCGCCCGACGTGACGCGGACTGTAAACGCACATGCCGACGGCATCGTGCCGTTGCAAAACTTCCGTAATTTCCGTATATTCTGTAAAAAGGAGTTTTGACAGGATCTCCACAGTCACTGCTGCCGCAGTCTCCAAAAACTTTGGTGCCTACCAGGATGCCGCCGCTGATCGCCTACGAAGATTACCTGCGGCTGACAAAGCGCGACCGGCGCGTCGAGCTCACGAGCTTGCTTGGCGACGATGATCTTGCCGCGATCGAGGCTTCAGAGATGGACGGGTCCCTCGATCATCTCAATGCCGAATTGCTGACAGGCAAGCATACTGCCGACTGAGCCAAAAGTTGGGTGGGTGTTTCGCTACTCGTATCTCTGGCACTGGCAGTTTGTCGAAGGCCGCGAGGAGGGCGACAAGGATCGCCCGGCACTGGTACTGGCGATCGTCGCGCATCTCGACGACGGCACGCCGGCCGTGCGGGTGCTGCCGATCACCATAGCCCGCCCAAAAATCCGGAAGATGCGATCGAAATCCCGCCGGCGACCAGACAACGCCTGGGGCTCGACGACGAGCGCTCCTGGATTGTTTTGACCAAAAGCAACCGGTTCGTTTGGTCGGGGCCGGACATGCGGCCGGTCGACAGCGACACCGGATATTTCGAACCTCTGCCGCCGGCACTGTTTGCCGAGGTCAAGCGGCGGTTTGTCGAGCTGGCGCGCGCCCAGCGGCACCGGGCGACGCCGCACAGCGAATAATTGTTTTGGCATCATCCATCGCTCCAATAGGGCCGAACCGAGCAGCGCCACCATCGGTGTCGGGCCGATTTTCAGTGATTTGCGGGCGCAGATCAATCACCTCCGATAAGCGATACTTATCGGGGGTCATGGTCCCCGGCATCATTTATCGGATGTGACGAACCGCAATCCCCAGATGGCGTTCGTTTAGGAAATCGTTTACCATAAAATCAATGGCTTACGATCTCGCGAAAATCAGCATATACACCTCGATGCGGCCCGCTTTCGACGCCGGTGTCGCGCTGACCCGTCTTGACGAGCGCATCGCCCGATCCACGGTCGGCGCCGGCTTTCTCGAGCGGCAAAATTTCGCCGACGCCTGTGCCTCGCTCTGGATCGACGGCGAACTCGTTCACCTTGAGGACCTCGTCCTCCACGACGCGTTTCGCGACACCCGCACCCCCACCCACGAACTCACCATCGCCCGCGACGTGCTGCGCACCCGTCGGCGCATCGCCGCGCAGTCTCCCGACTGGGCACTATCGCCGGAAGGCATTCGCTCGCTCCGACAGACATCAGAGATCGCGTCGACCGGTACTGCGGCGGCGGAGGCCGCCGGAACAGTACAGAGAGCTGTCACCATCGATTCGGAAGGGGAGGGAAAGGATGTCGATGACGTCGACGATCTCCCCGGCGTCGACCTTGCTGCCATCGATGCGACGCTGGCGCGATCGTCGGCCGCGATCGAGGACGCGACACGGCCCGGCCACGCCGGCGGCAGCCGGAGATCGGAAAGAGATCCGATGATCTATGATCTCGATTGGGACGAGGATGCGCGTCTCGACGAATGGCGCGGCGTGCTGCGCCAGGCCGAACACCTGCCCGCCGTGGTGCAAGCCATCCTCGCCCTCGATGCCTGGAACGAGCTTTTGGTCCTGCAGCACGCGCCATGGCTC
Organism: Pseudomonadota bacterium; assembly: GCA_023451735.1. GTDB lineage: Bacteria > Pseudomonadota > Alphaproteobacteria > Rhizobiales > Rhizobiaceae > Neorhizobium. The sequence continues at coordinate 95,105 of JAEXYH010000075.1, forward strand.
GGCCGGCTGTTTGCCGCGTCGATCCTGCGGGAAGCCGGCATCACCACCGGCGCCAATCTCGCCGCCATCAACCTCGGCCTCAAAACCATTCCGGTCGATCGGCGCTGTCACCGCGATCGGGAAACCCGGCTGCTCGCCATCGCTCACGGTCTTTTGGCGGCCGCCGAGATCGGCCTGAAGGAGCATGATCGGTTGGCGCTGGCGCGAAAAATGATGGAGCGGAAGCTGGAGGGGCGCAGAGTGTCTTCGAAATTGCCGGACCTGGTCGAGCTCGTCATGGCCAAACCGCTCGTCTCGGCCGGGATGGTGGCCAAGACGCTCGAGGTCACGCCGCAGGCGGCGCGGCGGATCGTTTTGGAGCTGGGTTTGCGCGAGATGACGGGGCGGGGGAGGTTTCGGGCGTGGGGGATGTTGTAGTTTGCAGTAGTAGGCCGATTTTAAGTACTAGAAACGACCGGCGGAAAAATGTGAGACGTACATATGGATGATATGGCTGTTGCCTCGATTGCAATATCGGTTCTCGGGTTTCTTGTTGCGTTGGGCGCCGCCCTTTCAGCAAAGAGACAAGCCAAATCTGCAGAAGATCAAGCAATTCACGCCGAGACACAGGCCAATGCAGCTAAGACCCAAGCGGCTCTGGCGGCCACCCAGCTGAAGGAACTGCAGAAAAAGGTTGGGATGGTGACAGATCCGGATAGGATGTTTGAAGTCTTGCCGACTTGGTACGTTCGGAGAATGGGTCAAGATGACTGGGGCTTCGGCCTGCTGCTTACCTCGTCAGAGATTCTTGCAATTGCTAGAATCGAGGCGTTATCAAGTGATGGACAATGGATGGAGGTCACTATGCTGGAGCGCGGGCAGGGACCTGATGAAATTGGCGATATCCCTGTTTTGTATGCCCCCACTAACCGTCTTAGAGCATCTGTCAAAATCGCAAACATTGAGGCCGCTTTTGAGCTTTGGACGAGTTAGTTTGATGATCTCAGGCACTAAATTGCGATGGATAATGGCATCCCACTGAGCATTTTCAGTCACCAATTGGCCAAGAATTCTAATGGCCGCCCACAAGCGGCCATTATCTTTGAACCGATGAAGTTTCTGTTCTCCTTTTCGACGAATAGGTGCTGGCCTTCCGCCGCTCTCAAATATATGGATTTCTATGCATGCGAGTGCACCAAGTGTATTTATTGCCCAAGGTTTGAGGATTGATACCCTCGCAGTTGTAGGACGAAGCGAATGGATTCTCCCGTCGAAGAGCTCGACCCGCGAAAGCTGGTGGCGGCTGAGCTCGCCAAGGATTCTCCGGACTGGGTGTTGATCGAACAACTGACCCGAAAGATCGTCGGGCAGGATGACTCACGCGTTCGATTCACGGTTGACGCCGGACATATCCAGCGCTTGGGAATGGAATTAGTTGGAAAGCAGGAAACAGCGGTTTCTGAGCTGATCAAGAATGCGTACGACGCTGATGCAACTTTCGTCTCTCTCGATTTTTCTAACGCCGCGAAACGAGGCGGTTCGCTCGTTATTAAGGATGACGGGATCGGAATGTCTGAGGACATTATCCGATCCTCTTGGATGAGAATTTCGACTACCGCCAAAGCAGAAGAACCCTTGTCCCCCTTTTACGGCAGACGTCGTGCGGGCCGCAAAGGGATAGGACGTTTTTCAGCCCAGAGGCTCGGTGAGGCGCTCACTTTGGAAAGCAATCCTCGTGGCGCAAACGAAGGGTTTCGCGTTCAGTTTCTTTGGGACGAGGATTTCGGGTCCGGTACCGACCTGAATGACGTTTTCTCTTCTCTTTCCCGATTTCCGAAAAAACCAGAAACGTCCGGCACGTCGCTGACTATCAGCCACCTTCGTGATGGCTACCCCGCGGCTTCGCTGGAACGTATCTGGCGGTCTGTTGTGTTGCTTCAGTCACCGCACAAGGTCGCGCCGGTGCAGGGGAAAATTGCCGATCCAGGTTTTCAGGTCCTGATAAATGGCACGCCCCGCGATGCGAAGTCGAAGCAGCTTTCCATCGAAGCAACTTTCAACTCTCAAGCGCTCGCGGAAATCGAGGCTTACATAGAAGAGGATGGAAGCGCTTGGGCAAAAGTAACCTCGGCAAAGCTCGGGATCGAAGAGCGCCACGAGTATGGCAGGAAGTTCCTTACCACAGGCCCGATCCATCTAAAGGCGAACTACTTCATTTACGCGGCTAACTTGCTGTCTGGGATGAATATGAAAGATGCCGCGGAGATGGGTCGCATGCACGGCGGCATCCGGGTTTACAGAAACGGCTTTCGCGTCCTCCCTTATGGCGAGGAGGCGAATGACTGGCTACGTGTCGATATCGACGCTGCACGTAGAGCTTTTCTGTTCCCAGCAAACAACCGAAATTTCTTCGGTCGAGTAGAGTTGGACTCTGTGAATAATCCGCTTTTTGAAGAAACAAGCAGCCGCGAAGGTTTGTTGGAAAACGATGTCTTCATCGAACTTAGACAATTCACACGCGAGGCGATCGAATGGGCAGCGCAGCGGATAGCAGAGATCAGGCAGCGAAAGACCCGGGCCGATCAACGTGGTTTCCAGTCACTTGTCCGACCCTCTGAGGTCATTAGGGAAATAAAGGACAATCTGAAAGAAAATCCATCGAATGAGACGAACTTTGTCCCGAAGATCGTCCAGCAGCTAGAACAGGCTGAAGTGCGCATGATTGCGTTTGAAGCCGATGTTGAAGAGCGGGAGGCTGCCTCTCTCGAGTACGAGAATATGCTGCGCCTTCTAGCCTCGCTTGGACTTTCGATAAGCGTGTTTGGTCATGAAGTCTCTGGCGCTAGGGAAGCGGCGGCTGCATATCTTATGGTACTTGGGAAACGCATTCAGTCTCTCCCAGATGAGTTCAAAGCGGCTCTATCACCACTGAACACCGACCTAGGTCAGTCAATCAACCGCCTCTTTGATATCGGCGCTTACATATCCGGCCTCACCTCGAGCACCGAAAGCCGAGAGTTGCACACGCAATCGATTTTGGGATCAGTTCAACGTTTCACTGGTCAGTTCGCCGAGTACATGTCGAAACAGCAGGTCGAGTTCATCGTAGACATTGATCCCCCGCATCTGCGGACAATGCCGATGCACACCAGCGAGCTTGATGCGGTGCTTCTAAACTTTCTCACGAACTCAGTGAAATCGATGAAGCGCGCGAAGGTGGCCGAACGGAAAGTCAAAATCGACGCGAGGGCCGACGGACGGCATGTGGTTATTGGGTTTGAGGACAATGGGGTCGGAATTCCCCAAGAAATCAGATCCCGGATATTCAATGCTTTCTTCACGACTACCGTTGGAAATGACGATGACAGCGTCATGGGCCCGGGAACGGGTCTTGGACTGAAGATTGTTTCAGACATTTCGGAGAGTTACGGCGGCTGGACAGAAGTTGCTGATCCAAGCGATGGTTACTCAGCCCGTCTAGAGTTCCGGGTGAACTCCGACACCGGCAAGGATTTGTAAGAATGTTTAACGGTTATTTTGTCGACGACCAAGACAAGATCTTCGCTGAGTTGCTGAGCCGTGATGGTGAGCTGTATGTCGAGCATGTTGAAGTATCAGAACTAATCATGCTCGCGAAAGAGCTTCTTGAGAAAAAGCCTGATATCGTGGCCCTTGATTACCGGCTTGATGAGAAGCTAACGAAGATAAAACCTGACCAGACATATAAAGGGAGCGCACTCGCTCAGCACCTGCGTGATGTCGCGATTGACTATCCGGCCCAAGATTTCCCGCTCATCTTGGTATCGTCAGAAGACAAGCTGCAAAAACTATACCGGCCGGATCGGACCGCACACGATCTCTTCGATCGAGTTTACACCAAAGCCGAGATTCGGACTGACGTTGAGCGCGTTCAAGGCGAGAGCATCGCCCTTTGTGCTGCGTACGCTCGCCTCCGCGACCTCCAGGGGAGATACAACGTCGTTGAACTTACAGGGCTGGACGCTGACGACGCAGACCAGATTAATTTTCAGGAACTCAGAGAGCTAGTCGAGACATCGAAGGCTCCTCATTTGGTCGTGAAGGCATTCTATCGGCATCTGATCAAGCGAGTTGCGCCTTTGCTCTCAAAGGAGGATGTCGCCGCAAGGCTTGGTGTTCCGAACGACACCGTACAGCCTGCACTGGATGCGCTCGACGAGTTTGGAGCACGTTACACGGGCCTACTCTCTGACGGTTGGCCTCGTTGGTGGCTCTATCGTTTCGATCAATGGGCGGAGAAGATTTTTGGCGGGCGACCGGTCCGGATGCCTGCGAACGTCCGCGCTCCAATATTGTCCAAAGCTCTCGGTAAAGAATTTCCCCCAGCAAAATCTCCGTGGAACAGCCGAGATGACGAGCTCATCTCGTTTTCGTGTGCATGCTGCGGGCAACCGTCAGAGATCAGGCATTCGGTATCACTTTTCGACTCGACAGTGCCGAGGTACTCAACCGTTCCTCGTATATGCTGGGATTGCGTGCAGACTGATAGGCATCTGAAGGCCTCCCCACCGCTCGTCATAGCCGATAGTGAGAAGGAACTCGTCAAAGACGTGCTCCGGATGGACCGCGCAACAGACGAGGTTGCAGCTTGACTGAAGTCACATCAGTTCAGGCGGGAAACAGCCTCGCAACTATTGGCCAGAAGCTCCTTGAGTTTGGGATCATCCAGAGCGAGGGCTACAGCGCCATCAGCCGGGTCTCCCAGAAGCTAAGGGGCGGGAAAAGTTCTCTCCAATGGCTCGTCGAAGTGGATCGGTCAGATCCAATCATTTTCGAGGAAGCATTGGATTCGAAGGGGAATATCATTGTTCCCACTATCACATGCGAGGGCATACAGGTCGATCAGAGAAAGGATGTGAATCATCCGTTCACCGCACTCGATATCGCCATCGAAATCGGAGACGAAAAAAAACATCCGGTTGCCCGGTGGCATGTCGACCTCGCGAACGAAGACGAGAAAAACGGGCGCATCCAATCTGGACCACTTTATCACCTCCAGTACGGCGGCCATCAACACGGTTTCAGGCAGCTTGACGAGAAGCTAAAGGAACCCCGGTGGTGCCACCCACCAATGGACGTTGCGTTGCTTTGCGAAGTGGTCGCAGCTAACTTCTTTTCAGAGAAGTGGTCGGAGCTGATCCAAGACCAAACCTGGTGCAAGTCGATTAAGGTCTTCGAGCGTCTATGTTACACTCAGTACGTCGAAAAATTGACCCATAGCCTAGGACGAAACGATAGTACCGCCCTAGGATGCATGTGGGCTCTCAATTGGCGGTAGCGATCTCGTTTTGGGATGTCTAATCCGTCGAACAGTAGACAGGACCGATCGCATCTTTCCGCCAAGTTCTCTCGCCGGATGAACACCACTAACCCTAGAGTAGATGAATTCATCCGCAGTCAAAATGACCTTTTCGTATTCTCCGGCGCGTAGGAGCGTGTCAATAGCTGCGTACGTAGACTCCACTTCTGCGTCTCGCGCCTCGGGTATCAGTAATCGGATTGTTTCAGCTTCCCGCGGTTCGTGCTTAAGTACTCCGGAACCATATCTGCGCCCCACCATCTCCGCCGATACCTGAGAGAAACTCGTAAGAATGCTGATTACGACAACCTTCCACGAGAAACCCTGTTCCTTGTTGAAATAGACCCGGTGAAGTGTGTTCGTGCAGTTGCAGCCCAGTTCGTTCAGGACGATGCGCGGGCCAAGGTGGTTCATCACCGGGAAAAAAGCATCAGGAGTATTGGTATCACTCGGGTAGTCCCAACGGGCACGCTTCTTGAATGTGGATGTTGTCTCGATTCGGGTCTTGGAGAATGTCTTCAGATAGCCGTCAATACGCTCGTTGGTGTCGCGCCGCGTGCCGTTTACGAGATAGCCTTTGGCTCCATTAGCGACCGAACCAGCAAAGTCCGCTTGATCGAATTGGAGACCATTAAGAAAGCGAAACTTCGATACGATCGGGTCGCAATCCTCTGCCAGAAGGCCGGAAGGTTGCAACATGTCTTCCGAACGAAGGAAGAAATCGTTGGCACCGGTCACTATCCCGATTTTCAATCGAGCAAAGTCACTCAAAGAGCGACACGCGTCCAAGGAACTTACGCTTGAAATAAGAGCTACATCTTCGGCTGCTAGCCCGATTTCAGCGGAGCGGACAGTTCCGGTCTTGCCGATCCATCTGTTTTCGTCCCAGTCTACAATCATCGACCCGAGTTCTTCAAGCGAACTCGCTTGGCCGAACTGCAGGCTGCCGAGCACGGTGGCGTCGGGCGAATGTCCGTCGGCTAGAAGGATTACCGTTTCTTCGTCAGTCCCCTCGGTGAGGAAAAGGCGGTCATGTACGACGAACGCAGCTGCCCTTGTGAAGTGACAAGTTAGATATTCGCGAAGTGCCGCGGCATAGTCAGCATGAATGAAAGCTCCTGGAAGCACCCAAGCCATGCGCCCGCCAGACTTCAGCCGGGCGATAGAATGCGAGACGAAGTAAGCCCAAAGCCCAGCCCGACCACCTAGTCTCCCAACTGCGTTGATCCGCCGATTAAGTTCATCGCGTCGTGACGACTCGATTTTCTGATAGGGTATGTAAGGTGGATTGCCCATTACGACGTCGAAGGTGCCCGGCCAGCCATCTGGTGTCTCTACCTCCAAAAAGTCGCCTTGGACGAATCTGATGAGATCAGCCGGTCCGCCAAGCACCTTGGCGAGGTAGTCAAACGCTACGACGTCGATATCGCATCCATAGATTGAACTCTTTGGATCGTTTGACCCGCAACCTTCTAGTGCTTTAACTGCGGACTGAAGGAAGCCACATCCTCCGAAACTTGGCTCAAGGATCAGGTCAGCGCGCGATCGGATCGCCCATAGGGCAAGCATGTCGCTCAGGCGTTCTGGCGTATAGTACGCTCCGAGTTGACGACGCTCCTGCAGATCGCGTTCGCGTTTGCCAGAAACGATTGCCAACTACACTCTCCTTGCTCTCATGCTGCATATTACAGCGCAATCCAGGCGAAGCCATCTCTAAAATTGGCACCGTCGTTCCCAGGCTGGCTGTCCGCCCAGTGCCAGAAAGTGTAGAACACGAAAGACGGGGGAAAAGTCAATCGTTGAAAAGATCCCCAACTATGTCCGTCAGGCGTAAATGGAATGGTGTGAGCTCTAAGGCGATTGATGCATGTCGATTTTTTGCTTTGCGAAGGGTTTAACGACTTGTTGGAGAACAACAGATTCCGGACTGGCTCGTCCAACTAAGAAAGGTTTGAAGACCGTAAATCACAAGATGGAAGAGGAGGAAAAGAAAGAACTTGCGCCTAGCTGGCCAAAAACTACTGATTTGGTCAGCCCCTAAGCGATATCTGGAGGGGATGTGGAAAGGAATTTATGGCGGCAAAGCTACGGAACGTTCGCTCGCATGACTTGTCCCACTTGCTCCAAGGGCACTTTGCGGATGGACAGGACTTCATTCCAACGCGAGGTGCCGGAGCATGTGCGTATCCGATTGAGCAGTGAAGATACTGGAGCTGACTATACCGCTGGCCGCTTCAAAGGTTTTCTTCGCTGCGACAATAAGTTCTGTGGTGAGATTGTTGCGATAACAGGGAATTTCACGACCGAATATCATCACGACTATGACCATGAGGCCGAAGAGCCAATCGTGCACGAGTCGACGGGCTACCGCCCTCACTGTATGAGCCCGGCACCCGAGATCATCCGCTATCCAAGGAAGTTGAACAAGGAATCTGCAGAGCATCTCCGACGATCGTTCGTTTTATTCTGGGTGGACTACGCTGCATGCGCCAACCGCCTACGCATCGTTGTGGAGTATCTTCTTGATCAACTTGGAATCGCTAGGGAAGGGCAGAAAGGAAACCGCAAGAATGCGCGTCTAGATTTAGCGGACCGTATTGATCTACTCAAACTTGCAAAGCCGGGCCACGAAGAAGCGCTGAATGCTCTTCGTTTTATTGGCAATGTCGGCAGCCACGAAGGGGTCGTTGATTTCGAAGACCTTCTCACCTGTTACGAGGCCATTGAAGAAGCGATGACTGAACTTATCGATGAGACAAAGGCAAAGCTTGCTCAGAAAATTCAGGACATAAATGCTCGCAAGGGAAAGCCTAAACCGTAACGCATGCGAAGAATGGCAAATCGGATCTGATCTTGCCAATGAACGGCTGCCCTGTCGTCGATATTGCCGGCTTGCCGCGGAAGTCTGGAAGCACTCCAAGCCCGCCCGGTCGGCGCGACACGCGGGCGCGTCAGATGTGTGTCGAGCCCAAAAATTTCCAGCCTTTGCGCATACCTGAAGATGCGCTGCGGCCCGGTTTTAACGCGGCCATCTTCGTGCTCGAAATCAAGAAGCTGGGAATTGGTGCTTCGCAAGCAGGCAACAGGCTCAAACTTTGATCTAGATATGGCTGCGAATCATGGTCGCCAATAGTCCGCCGCCCTTGTTCATCAAATGCCGCTGCGATCGTAGGCAAAATCCGGCTGTTGCCAGCTTTCGTCAAAACGGCGGCAATAAGCGCTACAATCTCTTCCAGTTCGCCCTGGCTTCGTGGACCGGACAGCATCTTCATAGCTCTTTCTATCTCTGTGTTATCCTCATGCCTCGGCGGTGCTATCGCTGTGTACTTCATGTGGGAAATAGCGGCCTGACGGCGCAGCGACATCTCGGATTTAGCTTCTTGGACCTGAGGCGGAGTCAAACGAATTTGGAGAGAGTGCTTTCCCTTTGCCTCATCGGAGGTATACCGCAGGTCGAGGCCGGCGCCATGCTTGGCGGCTGTCTCCAACATCCTCGCGGCTGATTTTGCCACCGCAGCGCTTTGATCGACAGTTAGCGACGCAGACTCTTTCGGTTTGAGCTGCCCTCGCACGAAATTAACGTACGTACTCATATGTTCAGCCGCCGCCGCGATCGAAGACACTGAGCCTGCGACGCTACCAGCTGCGGCTACCGCATCCTGTACAAAAATCCATGCCGAACCGTTTTCATATCCGGCGAGAACCAACCGACCACGCGTTGCGCGTTTATAGTCGGCCGCCATGTCAACTATGAGCCTTCCTACATCTGCCGCGTCGACTGGACCGTCCGAAAGTATACCAACCGCTAATGTGTGCGGTCGCTCGGAACTGCTTGGTAAATCATCCGCCATCTTATTTTCTACCCAAGTGCTCTGAACCACACTGTTCTTGCTTCCACAAAGAACACAAATGTCAGAAGTTTGAGAGCTTGGGTAGCCTTTCAGAATGCCGGTTCAACGGGCACACGAGAGAGAATAGGATTATAGGGCTGACCCTTCAGCGGTTGCTGGTTTTGGTGTAGGCTATAACAAACCATCTTTATGAAATTCCAGACGTTCAGCTTCGTTCGATTGCGGGTTTATGGTCCATATCCCATGAAGGCGAAGGCCTTCGGCAGCTTCCCGCCAACAGGAGACATTCGCAATGAACAGGCATGCGGCTGATACGGGGCCACTTCCCGACCGTCCGGTTCTGGAGTTCGGGGATGAAATAGCTGCCACAGAGTGTGGTGACCTGCATGATCGCTTCCGATCCCATCTATGTCGTTCTTAGCCGACTGGCTGCATCCCGAAAGTCATCGCTCTTGGCACTAAACCGAAAGTTGCAAGTATAGCGTAGAAAATCATGCGGAACGAATGTTGCGATGGTCATCGATTCCGGGCAATTTGTCCTACAGTCGGCGCGTCTGCTCGTCCTTGCGATCAGATAGTGGAATCCGTAGGCGTGAGGAAGCTTCTTTGCGGGTGTGGTCTTTGGATCAGATCAGGTGGACCGGCGAGGTCGAACAGGAGGACGGGACGTCTTGTGCAATGAAATGCGATGTCTGCCGGCCGGGTTCCGATAGAGTAGATTTGTCGATATGGCTGGTTCTCTAGATACCCGGATCGGGTCATTCATCCTTGACCTCTGGAGGTTACTCCGGGGCAATGCGGCGCAGCGTTTCGCGGTGACTTTAGTTCGTTCAGGTACAGTCCTCGCCGCTGGCCCGCCGCTCTATCTCGCTCTGGCGCTCAACATCATGGATCGAGTTGCACCGCCACAGCAGAGTGTTGACACAATGCTTGCCGTCGCAGCCTTTATCCTAGGCTTGCTGATGATCGGTATTGGCATAGCGATTTTTCACTATTACCACGCTGCCATTGTCATTCCTGACAATTATGGAGTCACGTTCCAGGAGGGTTGGCCGTTCGAAGGGGTGGTGCGAGCGCTACTTGCTGATCGTTTCGTGACATTCGAGAACTTTACACAGGAGCAGCTCGACGCGCCGGTGCGTGGGCAGCATCTAGAATGCGGCACCGAGCGGAATGCCGTGCTGCTCGCCGGAAGGATAACAACACTCTCGGGCTTCCCGAGCTATGAGTTGGTCCAACAGAACGGGACCGTCACTGTAAAGGCGACACAATGAGCAATACTCTCACAATCCCCTATCCACCCGGCGGGCAACTCGTCTGCGGTGTGGGGCAGATGCCCAAGGTGAAGATAATTGGCGGACAGGTGCATGCGGAATGCTGTATGCCGCCTTCTGGAATGAAGCTCCGGCAAGGGGGTGAACTGACGCTCCAAGGCAAACGCTGGGTGCTATCCGAGGTGAAGGAGGAGCAATATAATCGTGATCGAGGTAATGTCAGCTTCATCGATGAGGAAATCATCAGCGCCGGCCGGTACGAGTTTGTGGACAGTCTCGGGCGAGGAATCGTTGTGCTCTTCCAGGTTCCCGGTGAAGGCTCCGAAGGCACTACTCCGCCGGCGGTCGCATACTAGATTCAGTGTCTGGTTGCGAGGCGTTACAAGTGCGCCATCCGTCCTAAATTCGATTGTTTGAGACGCCACGCACGATGCCCACCCATTATTCGGGAGTGAAGGAAATCAGGCGCAAAGGTTGAAATTCTGGCGTTTTCGATGCTTTCTGGTTAGGCGAAAGGCAACTTGAGGGGGTTATCCGCTCGGAAACTGCTAATCCGCAGCCCACCCCATTACGGACATCGCTGGAGGAAGACGAGGGCTCGTACTCCAGAACCGCAATCTTCGATATGAAGTTCGGTATTGTTGGCTTTGATCTTCATGGCGGCAATCCTTTGTTCTCAAAGAAATTGGGTATTCAGGCTGCGGCCTGAAGAATGAAGTTCACAACGATATCCGGATGGGACAACATCGATCGCCAGATCCTGATCACCAACGAGATAGAATGTTGGGCGCGTCCGCCATGCCGCATCGCTTAGCGTGCCGCCGAGTGCAGCGCCGTTGACCGGACCCTGCGTCGCGTAAAGGACTTTCTGTTCAACCTCGTCGAGATCCTGAGCAAAAAGTGTCGAAATGCCGGTTTCGGTGAGTGAGAGAAAACCAGCCGCATCCGGTCTGATCTCGGCGTTCAGCGGCGCGGCCTCAAACTGCGCGAACAGCGATCCAGCCGATTCACCTGCATCCGGGGCAAATGCATCGATATAGACAAGCCGCGCAACCTTCGGGTCGTTACCGGCCTGGCCGATGACCGCGCTGGCATAACTGTGGCCGACGAGCACGACATCACCATAGGCAAGCGCGATGGCCGTTTTGTTGCGTGTCCGCTAGGGAACAACCGGAGTTCCGGTCAAGGGCGGTGGGTCGCCGTCTGAGACGTTCTCGTCCATAGTGCCCTGCGGTCCGTTCGGACCTACCGTGAGCGTCACGTCACCCGGAAACAGGAAGGCGTTGTCGCGCATAGCTTGGACCAGCGCCGCAAGATCTCTTTCCAGCACACGAATGCAGCCGTTGGTCGGACGCAAATGGCTAGGCAGAGGGGTCGGCGTCGAGATCTGCCTTCCTGAGTGGATCAATAAACCTGTCCTGCCGTTGTTCTTTGCCGTTAGCGCGTCGCCGCTGACGGGGTCGAGGACGATCACTCCGCTGGAGCCGTAGACATCCGCGGGATGGTTGGTGTTTGCTCCGCTCCGAAGCACCATCGGCAAACGATAACCGCCGGTAGGGGTGTCGCCGAACGGAAGGGTGGAAAGGCCGTTCGGATTTCCATGGGCGGCGGCGGTGTTGCGGGCCGCCCGCCCGAGTGCGGGAATTGGTCCGAATAGGGTCAAGCCGGTGATGGTATCAACCATCTCAAGGGTACCGGTGTTGCGACGATCATTCGGAAGTCGAACGCGAATTTCCAATGGCATATGATGCTCCTTCACGGACATTTTGTTGCGCCAACGGCATAGGTCGTATCCCGCACGATCTTGCTAGACCGGCGTGACGTCCGGCTTTGCCAACATCTTCATACCGAGATAGCTGCCATGGCTGAGCGCTAGCAGCGCAATGAACGTCTCGTTCAGATGCGGATAGGATTTGGTCTTCGCCCAAACAAGCCAATCCTGGCCGAGCTGGATTGCCCAAAGCTCGCTGCCGGTCAGCGCCACGAAAACAATCATCAGGACAAAAGTGATGACGAAATACTGGAAGCGCGAGACGTCGATTTCGTTGCGGTTGGCGATTTCTTCACCGCGGAAAAAATCGAGGAAGCTCCAACCATTTTCCGCAAGCTTGACCTCCACGCGGCCCACATTGGTCGCGCTAGGATCCGCCATGATGTCGCGTTCTGCGTTGGGCTGCGGCGGCTGGGTGCTTTTGGTAACCAGAATCAAGCCGCTGAGTGGCGTGGTGCCAATCGATATACCGAGCAAAGCCCATATCTCCCACGGATATTGCGGCAAGCCCGCCTGCGAACCGGCCGCCCCGATCAGAAAGGTGCTGGTGACGGCAAAAAGGCTAAGGACCAGTATGCTCCAGAAGACCAGTTGCATCCGCGAGAGGCTCAGCCGGTTTCGAGAATCGATTAGCACACCGAGCGCGCTTCCCCAGAAGCCCTTGCCGATGACTCTGGCGAGAATCATCAGCGTGCCAATCGCGGCAAACCACCAACCGGCGAGATTGACCGCCTGCGGCACCGCCACCGGGTCGTACCGGAAAGTTCTGTCAACAGCATCAGCCACCCGACGCGCCGCCGTGGTGCGGTCCGCCTCGTTGACGCCGGCAAGCGCCGGCGCCGCGAGGGTACGTTTTTCCGCGGCATTTTTGGCTGCAATTGCAAGGCCATCAAGTTGCAACAACGTCGCCCCGCCCTGTGTCGCGTCAGAGTTGCCGACCGCACCCTGCCACCAGGCTTGGCGTCCAGTTGGAAGGAGCTTGGCGTCGTCAACGATCTGTGACGCAATCAATCCCGCATCCTCTGCAAGACGAGGCTCCGCGTCCTCGACTGCCGCCTGGAGACGATTGGTGAGGCTGTCAGAGCTGAAAATGGCGGGTGAGGCGTCTGCTCCTTGCCAATAAGCTGCATAAGCGATCAGCAAGAACGCTGCCCCACAGACCAGCATGATTACTGCGGCCAGCCAGGCATAACGGAACTTGCTCTCACTGTGCGAACTGCGGCCGAGGGTCGGAGCCTTGGACGGGAAAAGCCCGGGACCGACCCCCTCGACCCCTTCGAACACGTAAAGATGAAATGGTGCGCCACCGCCGGCAAAGATAAATGGACCGAATTCGTTGGCGGTCGACGCCGATGCTAGTGCTGGCGCTCGGTCGATCAGCCCACTGTCACCCTGCGGCGCAAGCTGTTGAACCACGTAACCGAGCGTCGAGGCTGCTGCCGTCGTTTTGGCCTCGGCAACAGCAGCGTAGCAATCCTGCCAGGCAGCGAAGCTTTCCTGATCTCCCATTTCACTTATGCTCGGTTGCTCGCCGACAGGAAATCCTTGGCCCTTGCTCGCTAAAAGGCCGCGCGCCAGTGCGCGCCGAGCATGTCTTACTTGGTCGGGGTCCGACGGATGCGGCCGCCATCGTCGCGTCTCGGCAAACAAGACTGCTGCGGCGTCATCATCTGTCATGGCCCATCCCCATAGTGCCCCTAACGAAATACAACCTACGCAATATTTATGCTCTCGACAATCGCCAGATTCTAATGTTGTTATTTACAAAATTATACTTCGCAGACGTTCTTTCGCACTTGCCTCAGTCCTCTGAGGCAGAACGATGAAACGATGACGGCTGCGTCCCGGGGGGCTTTTGACGGGGTGGGGGAAGCGATGCCGAGCCAAACTCGTGCGACCGCAATCGCATTTATTGCGACGCGAATGGCCAGCGCAGGTGAGCCCAGCCATATTGTGGCCGGCTCCCGACTGGTCGAGGGGCGTTGCCGTCAGTTTATCGGATTTTTCGACAGTGCTGGCCTTGACCAATGGCTGCGAGCAGACGGGCCGCTAACACCCAACGACGCTCTGAATTGCGTCTTTCAGAGTTTCCCTAAAGACGAGCAAACAGGTGCCTACGAGTTGCCTTTCGACTTCCCCCAGTCGACGCTGGCGCAAGCCGGGCTTTTTGCACGTCCGGTTGGTGGCGCATTGCGCACCATCTGCGTTCCCGACATTAGCCGCATTGCCTATTTCGTGGACGGTGTGGGCGATCGTCTGCAGCCGTTCGGTGAAGACTGGCAAGCTGCCATACCTCGCCTCATTCTCGACCTTGCCAACCCGGCATCCATCGGCACGGCCTCGGGCAGCAGCATTCTTGTCGTGCTGCCGTCGCCAGGCACTTCCCGAAAGCGACCTTCCTATCTTATCGTCGACCATCGGATGCGTCATCTGCTCAATGCTCATGCGACTGGCGACATGCCGGGCGAGTTTTCAAGAAGCGCCGCTGCGTTGCAGACCTGGCATGCGAATGTCGACGACCCTTGGCTCACTCACGGCAGCCTGCGCTATTCAGAGCTCGCTTTCTGGGCTGCGGGAGTCTCCGAACGCAATCGCGAGGACAGCACCGATCTTGCACGCTCCTGGGGATGGACACAGATCGCCAAAGTTGGCGGTTTGTATCCACCAACCACGCTTTATGCCCTTGCCAGCGACCGGGTAGTCGGTGCGGCGACTCTGGAAGGTATGCTGCGGGCCGTGGCATGGCGCCGTGCCGACGGCAACGGCGGCGGAATACCCGCAGTCAGAAAGATCGGTATTCGTCCCAACGCCGAGACGGCACCGGTGCGTGGCTTTGGTTTGCAGAGAATACCCGCAGATCACCATAATCCCATGCGGCTCGCGCCCGTGCTGTTTGGTGACTTTCCAATCGAGACGGCGACGGCCGACGCTGCGGTCCGTTCTCTCGCACTTCCCTCCGGTTTCAATATCAGCGCAGTCAGTGCGTTGAACGTCCGTCGGCCGCTACGGGCCGTGCAGGTGCTGGGCGATGTCGGCAATGTCACCACGGCCGAGTGGCTGAGGCCCGGGTCGACCGTCAACTGGCAATTCAGTCTGGAGATTCCAGCCGAGGCGCTGGACAAGGTCCCGACCTCGACCGGCAGGGCGCGGCCGCTTGAAGCCCTGCGGGACCTGCTGTCCAGCCATGCGCAGGCCCGGGCAGTCGCACGCGGGATGCCGCCATTTACCTTCGCGCCGCATTTTTCCCTGACCCCTGGCTTCGCCGGAGACTTTTGCCTGAACGGGACACTGAGCGATCTTTCGCCGGCACGGCGAACGATTGATTCAGACGAGCTTGCCCTATCGCTGCGGGCAAGTTTCCGGCTTAGTGAATCGCCTGGCCGGGCTACATGGCCGGCCGTTCAAACTCACGCCGGCGCCGCCTTGTCCGCGGGCAATTTTTTCCATTCGACCGAGCCGACTGAAGACGAGGAGACCCTGCTTGGTGAGGATCTCGGGGAAAGCGATTCCAGTGAGTTGAACCGATTTCTCAGTCAGCGTGTCGTGTTGCGCATTGCCGCTGCTGCCGGAACGCAAGATGGTGATCCCGTGCGTATCGGTGCACTCGATCTTACCCTTCGCCGTCCGATGACGGATGCGCCGGCGCCTCTTGATGGCAACATCGTCAGAGTGACGTTGGCTCCCGCGATATCTCGCATCGGCGGCCAGCAAGGAATGCGCGTGCGCGTGATTGCCTCGTTTCCAGCCGCTGCTGCCCGGCCGGCGCGGCCGGACCGCCCTCCCGCCGACCGCGACATGGCAATCCAGGCAGCGCAGTTGGAGGACGCGCCCGAACTCCCTCTGCTCTTGCCCCTGGCAACGGCTCCATCCATAGGCGTGACCGGGTCGCTGCGAGTTGCGGAAGCATTTGGCTGGGGCCTAGACCCGCAGCTTTCGCTTTCCCTGACGCTCAGAGAACCTGTTGGCGGACCGCGGTCGGACGAAAGCTGGTTTGTGCTTGGTCGTGTTCCGATGCAGGTGGCGCGGTTGGAAATGCCGCCGCTTTCCCGCCGAGCGAATGCCGCGACAGGTCAGGTTGCAGTCTGGTCTTCAGGAGCAGAGACGGGCGGCAGCTGGCGCCTCCGGGACCCGGAGGAGGCGGCTACCATCATTCTTGGGCCGCAGGGCATTGGTGAGGCGATGGAGAAGGGCCGAAGTGAAGACGGTTACATTGATATCGTTCCCGATCGGCCCGCCGGCTTCCGTTTGACGCCGCCGGCCGTCATCGAGATAGATCCGTCTCCACTCGATTCCGGTTTCGTCGAGCCCAGCTGGAATCTCGATCGTATTTTCGGACGTCCAGGGATCGTGGAGCCAGGCGCACGGCTCAAGCGCGCTGCCTACGAGTTGCTATACGGTATGGTAGGGGCGATCAGTGATCGCGGCCTGAAGAATGGCCAATTGCGCCTTTCTGATACCGCAGCGCGCTACGGAATTGCGCCGACCCGGCTGGCGCGGCCGTTGTCGGACAGCGATACGCTCCTGGGAGCATGGATCGACGACTGGAATAGTTTGCGCCGTGTCACGTTTACCCGGCCACTCAGCCTTGCCGTATCGCGCACGGACCGCCTTGACGGTTTTGAACTCGACGGCCCCGGCGTCGATTTCCGGCTGCGTACCAGCGCACGGCTCAAATATCCGATCCCCAATGTGCCGGTTCCTGAGCACGGCCCCTGGACGCATCCCTCTGAGCTTGACGCAACCCAGCCATCGGATGAGGGCCATCTTCCTGGCGGAGCTGGCTGGGCGTTCGAATCACCCAATATCGTCCAGTCCGTCTATGCGGCACCGCGCTCCAATGCCGGTCGTGTCCGTGATCTGGTGCTCACGCCGCTTGGCGGCTATGGCAACGTACGCGGTCTGTTTGATAACCGTCGCACGGCAATCGAAGCGACAGTTGCCCTAGGGCGTACTCATTTCTTTGCCCTCGAACGGGTCGGAAGAATTGGGGCGCTTTGGAACAAGGCGAAGCACGTCATCATTTATCGCCGCGAGGTGGTCCCACCCGGCCAGTTCTATAACGAGGCGCCTATAGGCCTGCAGCAGGACCAGCATGCCGGACGCGCGGTCTTGCGTAAATGGGAGGAATTCATCGAGATTCTCCAGCCGCAGCGCAACTACCCGGACCTCGCCGATGTCGCTGATCGCACCGGTTTTGTAAGAGGCAGTCATTTCCAATCGCAGCGCATTCGCGTCGATTCGCGCTGGGGCGCCGACGTTGCCGGCGCCGGGTGGATGGTGCCGCTTTGGCGGAGCGTCTTTCGCGAGCTAAAGGTCTCGACAGAAGATTCTCCCGCCGCCATCTATCCCATGCCCCAGATCTCACTTGTCTGCGCAGGCCGCGATGGACAGGAACACGAGCAGGAAATCCGCTATCCCGAAAACCTGATCTTCTTCGCCTCGACCAGACTTGGTGAAACAGACGATACCGACGCCTGGACTGTAACGGCAGGAATCGACTGGGCTGACGAGTTGTGGCCAGAGGTCCCATCCGAGCATGGCTCGGGCTCCCAGCCCCATGATGCAAGGCTCAGCAAGCCGGCTGTTGCTCCGCTCGAACATGGCCGCTTCGTCGTAGAACTTCTCAAAGGGCAGCCGGTCGCCGTCGCGCATGGCTTTGACGAGGAGCCGCCGCTCGCCGCAATCGATTCTGTCACGATTTCGCGAGCCTCGCCGGTTGCGCCGCCTGCGGGTGCGGCAGCCCCCAAGACGCTCGCGGCAATCGACGAGATGGCGATGATTGTCGGTGACGCGCGTGCTGTGATCGGCAACCTGAAACGGGAAATCGAGACCGCGCCCCTTGCCGAGTTCAGTGCGCGACAACGCGGTGAACTTGTACGGCGAAGCCGCGAAGCGAAGAACGCCCTGAGCGGTATTTCGGAGGCAGCCGCCCGTTTGCGGGTTGCCGCTGGCGGTTCTAAGAGCGCGCGCGATGTTATCAATGATCTCGACGCAAACGCACTCGTCCAACAAGGATGTGACGAGCTCAAGCGGGCTCTTCGGTCGGCAATCGATACCCGGCTTGCCGCGGCAAAAGCAGATGTAGTGCGGTTCACGAGCCGCCTCGACAGTGCACTGCAGGTTTCGGACGCGCGGCTAGCCGCTCTCGGTGCCGCAGTTTCCGGCGCGTTGTCGCAGGCCGCCTCTGACATCGATAGCGAATTTGCCGCGCTACTCATGATGCTCGACCGCGTTGAATATGCCGGCCTGGAAGCTGGCACGCAGGCTAGTGGCCGAATTGCAGCGGTACGCGATGAAATCGTACGCATGGTCGAAATCTTTGACGGCTGGCGTCAAGCCCAGGCCGAAGGACGAGAGTTTCTAGAAACTCTGATAGCTCAGGCCGCCGCTGCCGCGAGCGCGACAGCCGACGCCTTCAGCCAAGAATGCTTGGGGCTCGCCCGTTCGGCGCAGGCACTGAATGCCTCGGCTGCGGCTATAAAAGACGGGTTGGAGAGTGCAATCCGATCGGTGGAAGCGCGACAAGCCGATGTGCCGGCAGACCCGGCAAGTGTGCGTCAGGCTTTCGCAGATGCCGTGGCGGCGTTACGCCATCTGAAGGACTTTATCGATGCCGAGTTGACCGATGCGCAGCCGGGGCAGCCCATGGCGCTGTTGCAGTGGGTCACGCTCAATGCACGGGCCTGGGCTGGCCTACCGGCGGATCAGATTGACGCCGTTAAGGGCGAGTTGCAAACCAGGATGAAGGCGGTTCAGCAGACCCTCGCGGCTTTGGAGAACGATACCGCTGCCAAGGTAGGGGATCTGTCGCGCGAGGCGGCAACGAAGCTCGACAATGCGACGGCATTCGTCGCCGCCCTGGCTCAAGGCTGGCCATCACAGGTCGGGATCGTCCGTGCAGAAATCGAAGGCTGGCGCACCCGCATTCAGGCAGGTCTTTCGCGCTGCGCCCATCTTCCAAGCGAGGGGCTCGCGTCCGCACGTGCCTTCATCGGCGCAGTGCGTGGTGAGGTCTTGGCGCGTCAGAGAAGCGTCGAACAGACTCTCACGGCAGGTGCCGACGCTCTGGCAGACGGGGCCGATGCACTTGTTGACAGCATCCGTGCCGAACTCGCCGGCACTGTCGGCGGCTGGAAGACCGACCTCGTCGCGTTCCTCGACAACCCTGCCTTCGGGCGTGTTACGGATGCGGTCGAGGCGATTGCCAGCAAACTGCAGACGGCTGCAGATGATCTCACGGCCGAAATTACCGACCTAACCAACGCTGCCGATGCTGCGGTCGGCACGGTCGCCGGCATTGCTGAAGGTCGGCGTGCCGAACTTGGCCGGCTGATCGGCGCGGCCGACCGGGCCGCAAGTCGGGCCGAAAGTGTTCTTCAGCAAGGCGACCGCGCCTTGGCGCTAATGCGCGCCGTCGGTGACCCTCCGAAAGTCGAGATGCTCGATTTCAACCGGCCAGGCGTTGCCTATGTTTACAACGCCCTCGAACAGCGAGGCGTCAGGCTATCGCCCGTCGTCGCCCAGGTAAATCGCGCCGCCAGCACGGTTGCCGCGGCCGGGGAGGCTGCAAATGCGCTGAACGACTTGTTGAGCGAATTCGGCTTGCGCATCCCGTTTCGCGAACTCGGCAAGACCTTGACGCCAGATCCGCTCAAAGATTTCGACCTGTCGCGCATATTCCCCCAAATGGGCGGACTTGATCTGACACATCTTCTGGGGGGCGAGAAATTTCCCTCTCTCGGCGGCAAATATGGTGACGCAATTCAGATCTCACATGGTTTCAAACCTGAGGAGGGACGTGCCTGGCTCGCGTGCAAGGTCAATACTCCACTTGAAGAAGCATCCGGCAAGCCGCGCCGCCTGTTCGCGCTTGGGCCAGTGCAACTTGACCTTCTCAAAGGTCACTTTGGTGCCGATGCCCGCTTTGAAGGGCGCGCGGACGGAGGTACGTCGAAGAAGGTCACAGGCGCTATCACCGGCGACTGGCGGCTGACGGCCTTCGGGACCCGCCTCGTAACTTTCGTCGATACGGGTCTGCGATTTGATGAAAGCGGCCGCTTCGACTTCGATGTGCAAGCGGATCGCATACAGCTTGCCGACGCTCTCCAGAGCCTCGTTCAACTTTTAAAAACGTTCGGCGGCGAAGTCGCGTCGCGGGTCAGGCCGATTGAAGCCGACGGTCGCATCGTGGGCATGACTGCGCCCTTTACCCTGTCCATTGCCGATCTGGAGTTCGGTGCCTTCGCCGTGTCAGCGATCCAGATCAATTGCGAGTTCACGGTGATCGCCGCGCCAGATTTTTTGGTCTCCGTGCGCACGGACGTCAATTCGAAGATGTCGCCTTTCGCATTGTCGGTCGGAACGATGATCGGCGGCGGCTACCTTACCTCAAATACGCAGATCGTGCCGGGCCGCGGTGAGGTCACCCAGCGAATGTCGGTCGCAGTCATGGCTGGCATCGGCCGTTCACTCAATATTGCGGGCATTGCACGAGGGCACGGATATCTCCAATTCGGGGTTGAAGCCGAACTTTACTTCTCGACCCGTAGCGGCGGCGCCGGCGGCGCGGTCATTCCATTTGTCATTGCAAGCGGCGATCTAGTCATACTCGGCGTGGTCAATTGCAATATCACGCTTCGGCTCGAAACCCGCTTTGACACAGCTGGTGGTGCAAGCGCCAATGGTCAGCTCTCAGTGCACATCAAGATCTCGTTCTTTTATACGCTGAACGTCGAACGTGCCGCCGACTATCGTCTCTCCGGGGGCGGTGGCGGAAGTTACGCCGACAGCTTTGCCTGAGGATACCCGGATGCCTGACGTCCTTATTCGCTGCCAGATCCGCGCAGGAAAGTCCCCCGAGGGTGACCCGTCTTCACTATTCGTCGCGCGCCTTGCCTGTGCTGCCGAAAGCCCTGATGACCTGGTGCCCGGCGACCCGTTATGGCCCTTCATCCAGCCGTGGCGCTGGCAGTCTATCGACTGGTATATGGCGCTTTCAGACGGCAGTTTCGCTGCGGCCGCCACGCCGGGTGCCCATCCGCATGTTCCACTTGACGCACCGAACGCGGAGGCGACGGAACGATCACTCGGTTCACTGGCACCCTCGGGATCGGGCATGCCGGCAGAGGCGAGCGCGGTGATTATGCGGCGGGTGCCCCAAGCCCCGGATCCGGACGATATCGAGCTGCGGCCATTGCCCACCCACGGTCCAAGAACCTGGCTGAGCGCCTTAGAAGGGCTCGGAACCGGGCCGGGTGCGCTGGCGCGTCGGCTCGGCCTTGTTTCCCTGCTCAGACCGCAGGTCGCGTCGGTGACGCGATGCCTGCCAGGCCGAACAGCATTTGCACCGGCGTTTGCGCTTTCTGGCGAGGTCTACCGTCCGGACCGTTGGGAAACAGTACGCCTGCCACAGGAAAGTGAGCTCGACGATGCCAACCGCAATGCACTGCTCGTCACATACGTCACGGCTGCAGGCCGTACTGAAATCCAGGCTCTCGTTCAGCCAAGCCTTTTCCATAGCGGTTCGGCCCTGAGCTATGTGAACGCCGGCACGTTGGAGGTCGCCTTGACGGGCCCGGCCGGCCAAAGCGCACGCTTCGATCGTGACTTCCTGTCGGCACTCTCGGCCTATGAAACAAGACTGGCGGACCGCGCATGGAAAGACCTTTTCAAGGCGTTTCTTCATGCCGACGATCAGGCAGGCCTGAGACAATCCCGCGCTATCGCTGCCGAATTTGCGGTCAGGAGCGCGCTGCTCGCACGCCAAGATGTTACGGCCGCCTTTCTACTGCGCCAATGGCATGATGCGCTTTCAGGGCCGGAGGGTACGGGCTACCAGATGGCACCCGCACAAAGCCTGCCAATCGCACAGGCTTCAGTCGCTGCTGGCACACCGGGAACACCAGGGACATGGATAACCTTGATACCGCGTTTTGCCAGCAGCGGGACAGGACCGCAGCCTTTCCGTCTCGACTTGCTCATCAACCCGACTGCGTTGGTGATGGGGGACCTGGTTGCGCTCAAGCTTACCGCAAATCCTGCAGGGTCTGCGGCAGGTGGAAAGCTCGAAATCGCGTTGGCCATGACGGCGGCCGGTGCACAATGGCGTATCGCCGGAGCCGATTTCGGGCAGCCCTTTGTCGCCGATGCGCAGGGAATTGTGCGATTGACCGGGGTTGTGTGGGTCGCCGACGGCCATACGCCGATTGCCGTGACCCTTGCAGGTGAAACCAAGGAATTTTCGATCCTTGGCACCGAGCCGCCTTTGCTAGAGCTCGAAGCTCGTCAGAATATGACGGTGAGTTTCGGACCAGCGGGGCTTGCCGATCTGCTCGGTCGGTCAGCCTCGGATGACGGGACGGGTAAAGAACTATTTTTCTCCAGCAGGTTTGCGGAGCGGCTGGCAAGACTTGACCCGCAAGGATGGCTCATCCAGGGGCCCCCAACGCTCGCCGGCAAGCTCGCCAGTGGTGGCGCGACAACGCCGGATCCGAGCCAGCCGATCAGGCAGCGGCTACTGGATGCGGTGTCGGAGGCCTTCGCGGCCTGGCTCGAGGCAAGGATGGACGCGGTAAACTGCCGGCCGCTGCTGCCGTTGACGACCGATCCTGCCGACAATGATAAGCTCACACATCTCAAGACGATCTTGTTGGCCCGATTTCGTGAAACTTTCGGCAAAATGGCGGCGCGCCAATCAACATCCATTATTCCGCTCGACAGTGGCGAAGCGGTCGACCTGCCGATCCCGGACGCTCATCCAATTGTTGTTCCTTATGACCTAGGTGACGCAGTCAGCCTCAATGATCTTCTCGGCGAGACTACCGGCGTCGCCGTCCTCGTCGAAGCCGACGGGCGCGCCTTCGCTCCAGATCATGCTTCCGAAACAAGATTTGCAGGCACATTTACGCTCAATGCTGCGCGGCTTGTCTATGCCGGCGGTGATGATGACCAGGAACTTGCCGTCGGATCGCGGCCAAACCCGCGCGAGGGGGCCGACATCCGCACATTTTCCTACGATGCCCGACCGCTGGTTGCGCCACTTCCGGCCGAGGAGAACAACAAAGAGCAGCCCTTCGAAGACGTCTACGCAATCCGTCCATTTACCGCGACAGGTGACGATGACTGGGGCCGTCTCATCCCGCAAATGCGTTTCGGGTGGACGTACCGGTTCCGAAGCTTTCTCATGGCGCAAGGCGGGGCTTTGCCGCCGGATCTGTGGAAGGACGGAAATCCTGCCAAGCTTCGCCGTCCAGCTGTCGGCGAGACCAGGGGCTTCGGCGAGCCTTTCGTATATCTATGTCGCTCACCCATCGGGGCTCCGCGCTGGGCAAAAACGCCAGCCGGGAGAATTCCAGACGGGTCGCGACCGCTGGCCGGCGAACTTCCGGATCTGCCTCCGCCGATTGATATTCCCGAGGCTTCTACTGCAACTTTTTATGTGTCCGAGCAGGACGGGTCCGGACTGTTGCCCTATACCGCCGCAACGCCTCTGGAAATAAGGCTCTATGGACTGCGCCTCGCCGAGGGTGGCGAGGCAATCCTGACCCTTCGCAGCGGTCGTGTTGGCGGCCCGGACGACCGACTGAGGATCCGTATCCGGCAGGGCGTGACGGCAAGCCTTGGTGTCGAGGATGGCGACGTCGTCGCCGTGCTGCCGGATACGATGCGCGACAGGTACGGGGATGTGGATATCGGCGAATGGCATTTGCAGCTGACGGTCAGTCTTGGTGTGTCAACGGTGACGGTGTGCGCCGCGCTCCTCATGGAGGCCGACCTCGGTCGGATGGTGGCGGTGCTTGAGCCCGATCTTGTTCATGTCGTCCATTCACTCGGCGACAACGTCGCTGTCGCAGCGCAGACCGAACCTGACGAGGTCCATGTTGCGATCACGGCTGCCATTGGAGCCTTGCGGGTCGTTCCACCGCGTGTGTGGGCAGGTCCCTTTCGCCAGACTTGCCCTGAAACCGCAGGCCAGCAACCGGAGACTGTCGCTCTGGACAGCCGCTCTGGCGATATGACCGTCGACATCAGACCGCCTGGGGCAACCTTTGCAACGTGGGTTCGTCACCTGCTCTCGGATAAGGCGCTGTTCGACAATTCACTGAGGACACGCATCGACGGCGCTTATCATGCCAGCCCACCGGGGCGGCCAGGCCTCGCGAAAGCGGTTCTTGACCACCCTCGCGTGACAGCTCTGTTTGTTGAACTCGTGCCGTTATTTCCAAGAACCCGCACGAGCGGAAGGCTTTTTGAAATACCCCTTCGCTCGGACGCCGTAAAAGATCCTTATGGCGACTACAAGCGCGGGCCCAGATTGACCATCCGCCGTGGAAGCCGAAAGGCGTTTGATCCAGACGATGCGGCCGTCAGGATCGACGTTCAAGGCAGCGATGTCGTCATATCTGTCGATCAAGGACGCACCGCGGAGGTAAGAGTCTACGGCGGTGTTAAGCTCAACGAGTTCACCGGATCGACAGCGCGTTTTGCCGCCGCTCTGGCGCGCGGGTGCCGACGTGAAGGCGAATTCGTGCTAGGGGCTCCGTTGCGGCTGCGGGTTGAGTCGTCCGCCGATGCGTTGCTGGTTGATGATATTATCAGCCCCGATGCCTGGCGAGCACGTCTGACAGGCCAGACCGCTGACACTTTTGCCGATTGGAAGGAGCTGATCGTCGACGGGACCGGGCGGTTGCAACGCGTCGAAGCGCGGCCAAGGCTTGCGGCGCCGAAAAACCGAGCCACCGCGCGCATTCTTCGTTTATTTGCGGCGGTGACGGTTTACGACCAGCAATGGAGCTGGCGCGGTCGTACCGGCAGTGAGGCGGCACCGCCCCAGTCGTCAGGCGGATCGGATCATTTCGCAGCCTGGTCGGCTCGGCTGTTCTACGGGAGAGCAGATAAGGACGCGGAATCCGGAAATCCAATCCCGCTGCTATCGCAGCATATCCGCAGGCGCGACAGCCTTGAGCAGGCACCCGAAATGTGGCTCACCGAACGCGATATTACGTACCGTGGTGCGCCGATGTTGTGGAGGTTTTCTGCTGAGTTCCACGGCCGCTATCCAAACGAAACGGACTTCAATCGCCATACGCTCGACGGTTCCAGCAAGGAGGGTGTCGAAGCGCGGCACGCACGTTGGGCCCATTTCATTGCACCTGGAGCGCTTTCGCCTCCCGGTGGCACGCTCGGCAAACCACCCGAACAGCGCCGACCGGCGTTCGAGGTCTGGCTGCCACTTGCCGAACAGTTGCGGGAGACATCGGCGACCGCGCCCGTCTTGTTGATGTTCCGCGAACCGTGGCATGCACAAGGCGATCTTGGTGACAGGCTTCAGGTGGTCACCCTTCTTGCGCGCCACCCCTATCCGGAAGCCTTTTCCGGTGCCGCCGACGAACCCGTCTGGCCAAATGGAGAGCTGCGCGCGCTTTTCGGTGACGATCCCGCCTTCGATACTGCCTTGCAATATCCAAAGTTCCGTCAAAGCTGGGCTCCAGACCCGATCCTGTCTGGAGCGGGCGCGAAGTTTCAGGCGGTGACCCTGGCGCTCTCCGGCCCGCTCGGATGGACCCAAAGTGAAGGTGCCCACAGCGATTTCAGGCGAACCAGTTTTCTGTTGGAACCCCAGGCGAACGATTCCTTAGCCGACTTGTTGGCACTGCGCCCCATGTTCCAGCTTGCCTACCGCCGGATCCTCGACCCCAGTCTGGTCGATTTGCCAAGAAACTTGCTGAGGGGGGAGGCATTGTGGCAGACGGCAACGGAAAGCGGCCCGTTGGCTCTTCCAAGGCTGTGCTTGGACTGGTCTTTCTTTCCGCCTCAAACCCAGACCACCACGTCATTTTCCGGACAGCCAGCCGGCTACCAGGGCTTGCGCTTCGACTGGATACCAGCTGATTTGACGAACGGCGCGCCCGTCATTCTGCGCCTGGAAGATGCCGCAACGCTAGGCAGTGTCCCGCGACGCCTCGTCGTGATGCTCGAAAAGGCACATGGGCGTGCCAGACTACGTGCTGCAATGTCGGAGCCCCTGATGGATCTGCAGACGACTGGATGGCGCATCAATCATTTACCGCCGATTGAATTCCCGGTCCTCGCCAACAGTGCAGTCACGCTGCGGCTGGAGGTCTCTCCGACGGCGCCGGTCGCGGAAAACCAGGATGCTGTTCCACCGGATACCTTTGATGTCGTCATCTCGGCAAAATCGGTATCCTCCAGTCAATGGGAAGGCGGCATGCTTGCCCGGTTCAAGGCACCGCAAGGAAACGGTACACTTCGTTTCGACCTTCCCGGGACTGCGACTGTTCTTGGCGCCACCACAGATCTTCGACCCTTTGCGGCAAGCCCGTTCTCGGGTGGATTTTGGACGCAGTTTTTCAGCGACAGCTCGCGCTTCCGCTGCCAGATTCTTGGCGCACCCTTGGTGTCGGTATGCAAGATTGAAGCGCTCAGGCTTCGTGTATCGAATAACCGGATCACCTTCACCACCCTCGGGCAGGCAAGCGAGGCTGTCACGAGCGTTCAGCCACTACTGCCTGAAGACAGGACCAGCGGCGGCGCTGCAGGATCCAGCCACCGGTTGGTTGCGATAGTGACCCGATGGATCACCGACGCGGAAGGGCGGCGGTCCGAGTTTCCGGTGTTCGCCGCTCCGGTCCATACCGAAGATACGATGGGATCGTATGTCAAGTTTCCTCCTAATGCTTGGCCAGCCACCGGCCGGCTTCGCCTTCTCACAGTTTTTGCAACCAAGGAGGCCCGCGAATTTAGCAACGATGACGAAGCTGATCAATCCGCCCCATTCAGAATTATGGATGCCATCCTTCACGCCAAAAATGCCACGGAGACCGACGCCTCGGCAGACGTCGCACCGTTCGACCTGGACAACGCCAAGTCCGAAATGCGCGAGGTCTCGATGATGATTATCGGCGTTTCGCGCCCTCTGGAGTTTATCTGAAACGCGATAATCCGTATTCGGCGAGATGTTCCGGCCTTCGCGTCGGGTTACGCGCTCGGATCGCTCCCGCAAGAAACTTCAACTTATAGCTTCGCGAGCGCAAGAAATCCTGGCTGAGTCGTCATCGACAGCCGATCGGATGATCGACTAAATAGCCGCGTGATCAGAAATTTGAGGAGCGAATGGTAAAGAAAACGCCCATCGGCACAAAATTTCAAAAGCAACTTGTTAAGGCCAACGACCAAGCTTGCTTCTCGGCCCTGGAGCACTTTGAATTCTCCAAGATTCTTCATCAACTTGAGATGACGCAGCCAAATGCGTTCACAACCGAAATCTTTTGCGACAACCCGTACGCTGCCAGGATGTACCGGAAAGGACACGAGCTCCGGCCCTTCGGAATATCGTCGGCTGAGGTAGGGCTTCAGATGGCTATTATTGCATCCTATGAGTATGCGGATGCATTCAGCAGCGAATTGCAAAACTTTCGGAAAGCCCACTGTCCTTCCCCCGCAGACTCCATCAAGGAGGACGCCGACGAGGATACGTTACGCGAGAAGATCTCTGCCTGGTCTGGAGAAAAGCAAGTGCGAGGATTCTTCGACACCCTCGGATACCTTAGGCATCGAAGAAATCATTTTGCGCATGGGAACGTTGAACTTGAACCAGCATTTTCCAGGTTCATCAACCAGCGCGCGCACCATTTGAACACGTTTTGGGATAACGATACAACAAAGATTTTTGGCTATAATTTTCTGAGTCGGGAGCTTAACAGTATAACGCCGGAGCACGCATTCGCTTTGATTAACATGCTGCGCGTTTCAATCTCCCATATAGACGAGACGTTCGCAAATTCACTGTCGTATGATGAGTTGTTTTTGGCCGAAGCGAGATCAATATTGGAGGCGCCGCAACATCGATCACTTCCTGTTCGCAAAGTTGCTTCGAAAGCGCGAACCCGGATTCATCATTCATACGGTCATCGCTGTGCCAGTGACGTCGCTCTCGCACTAGCGCAGCTCGCGGTAAGCGAATTCAACGCTGCTACGCGCTGACAGTCTGAGCAGATCTCAGTGCGGAGACGGAGTTGTTTTTTTCGATCTCCCTTGCGCGCGGTCCGAGAAGTTAGAACCCAGCGAGGCGTAATCCCCGGCTCCTCGATTAGAGCCGTCGTTGGCACTCGGCATCGTTGAGCAGGAGGTCAAACGCAGCAGTTGGACAAGCTATCGGCAATGGTTCTCTCACAGGGAAATCCTGCCTCTCGACAATAAGTTGCAAGACTAGCATCGTCCAATCGAGGGGATGTTACATGATGCTCAAGTATGCGATCGCCACTGCACTTGCGGTCTGTTTGGTGAGTTGTGGGCATGCGCCCGCTCGTATGGATTCCTAACTCGTCAAAGTTTCTGAGATAATTGGCGCCTTGAAATGTGCATTCGCCACGGCGCTGGTGAAGGAAAACGAGACCGGGAGCGTTCCCAGCCTGAGGGGGCAGGTCGCCTACGGCACGTTGACCTTGAACGTGGTCTACAAACGGAACGCGGATTTTAGCATCAAGGGCAAAGCGGTCGCCGGTGGCCCTTTCGTGTTCAGCTATCTCGCACAGACGGGCAGTATCCTTCCAAGTTCCAGTCACAGTTCGGCGGAAACGAATACAATCAAGACAGACATCAATTTTCGCTACTACTTGGATGGAATCGACAAGGATGTATGCGGCTCCGTCGATTCGAGCACGCAGGCGCGCTACGGGTTCACCGAATGGCTCGCCTCTGTCATGGGTGGGATGGATGAGAATGCCTATCAATATCCACGTGGGTTGACCGCTCGATCGTCTACGACGCCCAGTTCGGGGTGGTCAAAACCGACAAGGCGGGCATCGACTTCTACGTGGTCTTCCTCGCCGGAAATGTCGGCGCAACAAGTGAACGCAATGACGTTCAGTCGATCAAATTCACGATCGCGGGGCCAACGACTGAACAACCCGCCCCGGATATATGGAGTAAGAAATACGTCCAACGATACAACGAATACTGGCAAAAGCGGGCAAAGAGTCCGACAGTAACAAGACGAAAGGCGTCTCTAAGCCGGAGCCGGGAACCCCTGTAAAAAAGGGTGGCGGTTTTCCGGCGCAGGTCGAGCCTCCGACCGAATAGCAGGCTGCTGGCATTATTCGCTCGCGGAATTAGACGGGTTTGCCGGGCCGAGAGCTTAAGGGGAAATCGGAGACTATGCGATGTTCGGATACTATCTTGGCTGTGCTGTCCTCGGCATCACAACCGGCCTTCTGGTCGGATTGAGCAGCAGTCCGGTTGTCCAATTTGTCCTGCCGCTTCTGTTTGCCTTGATCGGCGGTTCGGCATGGCTCTTTGCGATTAAGGCCTCGGCTACCGCAAAAGCCACGGAAGCGAAGCTTTCGATTGCCGGCTGGACGTCGGTCACTCTCGCACTGCCGTTTTTGGTTTTCATGCTCTACGGGTCCATCGTACGAACAGGGGCCGACCTCTCATCGCTAATTCCGCCATGGAAAAATCCGCCGCCGGAGCCGACGCTTTCAGCCGATACCGTGGCGGGTCTGCCGCCAGACGCAGCCGTCGCAATCTTGTTGGCCAATCGCGCACTTGCCAATGCAGGCATCGCTGAGAGCGACCGTAAATCGGTAGTTCAGCGGATCATCGCCACGCGTCTGGCAGCGGAAAAAAAGTCCGAGGAAATCAGCGAAAAGATCGCTCGGCTGTCACATGAAGCAGTTTCTCGCTTTGACGAGCTCGTTGCGTCGCAAAACGAGATTGCCGACGACAGCGCTTTCGAAAGTGCAAGGCAAGAATTTCAATCCCTCGACAAAACGTTCTCAAACGCTGCGACCGAGTACGGCACGCGCCTAGAGCTCGCCCGCAAGGTGGAAGCAAAGCTGACCGGGACATTTTCAGGTGACTTCGCGTAGTATTTGAAGACTGATAAAGTGCTTTCAAATCAGATCGAGGAAGGTTTGACCTTGATTCGCTCGTTGCCCGCGGCGGACGTTCTCGCCGCGGCCACAAGGACGGACCTGTTCGGGCTGGCAAGGGTGACGGCGGCGAGCGCATCGTCGGAGAGTAGCCGCGTTCCGTCGGTTGCTAATAACCGATTCCCCGACGATCTGGAGGAGCGGCTGCAGCCACGCAAGGACAATGATTCCGGCTGAGTTCCAGCGCAAGAAGCTCACTCAGCCTAAGGTCCCCGTCCTCAGGACGGACTACGAATCTCTTCCGGATATGAACAGTGAAGACGAGGTTTGAATCCGTGAGACCGCGCCAGCTCCGATTTACCGGTATGGGCAGCGAGCGGCGCAGGTCCATACGCACGGCACGCACATTCGCCTGCTGATATGTCGTTTGGTACTTAATTGTAAGAATGCGCCCGTTCCGGCAGATCATGGCACTTAATATGAAGATTCACCGGTTCGATTTTCGGCGCTTGACGCTCTCCGATTCGGAAATAACGTCTGTAGTATTTCGCATTTTCCGATGAGGCCTGGCCATTGGTAGTCATCTTTTTCTACGCGGTGAATCTCACATTAAGTGCCAGATCGAACCGGCGAACCTCAAATTTAGTGCCCGATCTCCATTTAAGTGCCACGCTATCTTGTTGAAATTGTTGGATGCGGAGTCTCGCGATTAAATGCAAAACGACGAGGTCACTGAAATCGCCGATAAGGTCGAGGCTTTGCCCCCAGCGCAAAAAATCGGTATCGAGCAGGTTCCCGGGCGCCTCCGCCTGCTGCGGGAAAGGATGCTGGATGAGCGGAAGGCGATGACTGAACCACGAGCACCCTACTCGGCAATGGCCGCCGCCAGGCTTGAGAACTTCATCCAAAAAATCGCATAGGCCGCCCCGACGAATGCGCGACAGTCGCACTCGCGATCACGTGCCGCATGCACATAGCATTCGATTTGAGGCTCGTGAGTTGCCCCCCTTGTTTGCTCCATAAGCTGCCTTACGCCGTACCGCTTATCCGCATACGCTAAATAATCGATGTTTCAGTTACTTAGAAGGTTTGATGAGCAGGTCGCAGGTTCGTATCCCTTCAAGACCAGTGCAGCACGCTCCGTCGTCGGTGTACCGACCTCACCATAGAGGCAAAGATCCCGTCAAGCTATTGGGAACGCTCGGTAATCGGAAATGCTAAATCGCTGAGACAAAAAACGCCAAATGGCAGGCTTCCGGTGAATTCGTTCAGTGCATTTGCCAGCCTATGTCGGTATGGACAAAGTCGTCGCCCTTATAGGCGACCTTGGTGCGATAGGCCCTCGCACACGCGTAGCTGAAGCAGTCACCAAGGTTCAGCTTGGCGGCATGGTTCACGATCTTGCCGAACTGCTCCGCTGCTTCAACCGCCTTGGTCCCGACGTCGCCCGACACAGGCACTTCACTCGCTTCCAGGTCGAATATGAACTGATCGACAAGGCGTCGTGCGGTGGTAAACATCTCCGGCGTCGTGGGATTGTCCTTGCCCGCCAAACGGCGCGCGACGGAAAGCGTGGCCTCGAGCCTCATGATGGCTGAAACGTAAAACGGCCCGCCTTCACGTTCAAGTCGGTCCATAAGGGCGTTCCCATCGGCTTCCTTGGTGATGATCGCAACAGCCACCGAGGCATCAATAAAGAGCATCAGTCTTCCTCGCCCCACATTTCATCGGTCTCCTGCTTGTGATCGCCAGGATGAAACGGGCCAGCAGCCTCTGCCATTGCAAGGGTCTTGGCAAGACGCTCGCGAATTGGCAATCTGGCCTTTCGGCTGGCGATCGCCTCCTTGAGCGCGTCCTTCACGGCATCCACCTTACTCGTCTTAGTTAGGCCGACGAGTTCTGTGGTCAGCTTGTCGACTTCCGGGTCTTTTACATAGAGCGGCATAGCAGCATATCCTTTTGAGGATATTATAATATCCTCTTTTGCATATCCTTGCCAGCGTTTTCCTCTTCCTGCAGATGCGGCGGGAGTGGGAGTTTGAGGGGAGGTAGCCAAGACCTCCCCTCAAGGACGCGCTCGACACCCCGGCCAAGGCGGCGGCCTGGAAGGACAAGCCGACTTTCGCCATGGTGGCGACAAAGGACCGGACGATAAATCCCGAGCTGGAGCGCTGGATGTACAAGCGCGCCAATGCCAAGGTAACGGAAGTCGATTCCAGCCATGTCATCATGATCTCTCACCCCGACAAGGTGGTGGCTGTGAAAGAGGCGGCTGGACACTGATAGCGTAACGGCGGCCGGACCGTAGGGTCCGGCTGATCGCTCCACGTTCTCGAGATGAGGAGAGCGCAGCATGACCCAGATCGGTCCCTTCCCGAGCTCTGTCGAGGTCGGCATCCTCGCCTATCCCGGCGCTCACGAGGCGGCCATGCTCGGTATGGCGGATCTGCTGGCGATCGCCAACAGGTTTGCGACCGAAGATAGTGGGAGCCTGAAAACCAAGGCCCAGGTCCACCGGT
>JAEXYH010000028.1 GCA_023451735.1 Pseudomonadota bacterium
GAGCATCACCATGCTTTTGACCTTTGCGCTGCTCGCCCGCCATCTCGGTCATGAACAGTTCGCGCTCAATGCTACGATCACGGCGCTGACCAATCTCGGCATTCAGATTTGCGGCCTGGGATCACAGGAATCGCTCGTCCGACGTGTCGCGCAGGAACCGGGTTTCTATCCCGACATGCTCGGGCATGTTCATATTCTCAATCTGGTCTCGGGGGCGGTTCTGGTCATTGCCGGCATGATCGCCATTCCGCTGATTTTTCCGGTCTCGGATCATCTTTCGACGACGCTGGTCGCTACGGCACTGATCCTTTTCACCAATATCATTCTGTTGAAGGTCATCTGGCTCGCCACCAACAGCTATATCGCCCATTCGCGTTTTTCGGTCGCCAACCGGATCGAATTCCTGTTTGCCGCGCTGCGTATGGCGGCGGCTGTCGTCAGTTGCCTCGTTTTCAATATTACGACGGTGGCGGAATGGGCGGTCTGGAATTTCGCCGCACATGCGGTCGTTGCGGCCATCGCGCTGGTCGCGATACGGCGGCTGGGCAGGCCGAAGTTCAGGATCGTTCGCGAAGAGGTGCCGATCGGCATCATGTTTGCCAGCCAGTTTTTCTTCAAGGCCGGGCGCAGCAATGCAGATATTCTCGTCCTGAGCGCTGTTGCGGGGTCGGAAATTGTCGGCAGCTATTCGATTGCCCGGCGGTTGACGGAAGCCTCCTATATGGCGGTCGAAGCACTCAATCGGATCGTTTATCCCAGTTATGCCGCCGCCGCCCTCGGCGGCATAGGAGCTGTTCTGGGACGCGCCCGGCAGATGCTGGTTCTGACAACCGGGATCGGCATCGCTGCCGGCCTGTTTGTCTGGATCATTACCCCGTGGCTGCCGCTTCTGTTCGGCCACGACTATGTTTCGCTGTCGTGGATGACCCGTGCCCTGTGCTGGGCTGTGATCCCGATCGCGATCAGTGCCACCGCTTTCGAAGCGCTCGGGGCCTCCAGCCTGCAGAATGTGCGGGCAAGAATCCTCAATGTCTCGAACATTGTCGGCGCGGGGCTTGTGGCGGTTGCCGCCTATTATGCCAGCGTCAGCGGTGTAATTGCCACTACGTACCTGCTGGAAATCCTGATCGCGATTCTCGCCTGGCGGTCACTTTTCAGGGCGCAGAGCTGCGTCGGGCATATGTCGCAGCCTGCTGATAGCGAGCCGGAATCGAAAAAACAGCTCACGGCATGATTTGTCCCAATCAGCTCTCGGTGATGCGATGGCCGGTCGTTAACTTGGGCTGCCTGTCGACTGACTGAATCTCGCTGGCCTTGTAGGGCACGGGAAGGAAGCCGAAGCTTGCCGTAATCCTGCCGATCGACATCAATACGGGATGCGTGGCCGGCAGAAGGCGCCTTGTCCGGGCCAGAAGCCCGATTGCCTTGAAGATGCTGAGACCCAACGAGATGATGTTTTTGACCAGAAGCTTGGCTGCAACGGCAGGTCCGGCCATCTGCTTGCTGTCAATGACGTAATTGATGCTTCCGGTGCGGATAGAGCGGCGCATGATCCATCCGGGTTTCGTGCGCCCTGCGGCAACGGTCTCATGAATGACCGCTTCCTCGCACCACCAGAATGTAAAGCCGGCAGCGCGGCAGCGGGCGAAAAAATCCATGTCGCCACCACCGAGGAAGTTGAAGGCGACGTCGAATAGGGTCGGCTCCATACGCGCGAAGACATCGCGGTGAATGAGGCAGTTGCCGGTGCCGTGAATGACAGGCACCTGCCGGGTTGGCCCGCTGATGAAGCCGTAAAGGGGGTGCCGGCTGACGGACTGCGTTACCGGCACATCGAATTGCCGAATGACCGGGCCGCCGACAATGCCGGCACCTGTGCGGCGAGCCGTCGAGACCATCTTGGTCAGCCAGTCGGGGCTTGCGATCTCGTCATCGTCGATCATCAGTAAATAGTCTGCAGCCGGGAAGCGCTCGCGGGCTTCCGTGAATGCCCGATTGATCGCGTGGCAATTGCCCTGACGCGGTTCGATGATCACTGCCGAGGGAACACCTGAAGCACCAAGTATTTCGCCTGCGGATGCTGCTCCCACCGGATTTTCGGCGTCGTTCTCTATGACGACGATTGCGAAGCGAACGTCACCCTGCTGCGCTAAAAGCGATTGAAGCGTGTGTGCCACGCCATCCGGCCGACGGAAGGTCGGAATGCAAATGACAGCTTCTACCGAAGCTCTGCTTTCATTCTGCACGCTTGGCTCTCCGGTCATGTTCGCGTTTGTGCGGGGCACGGCACTTTCGCTCATCGCCACACGCGATAGGCCTCAATACGAAAGGAAATCAGCGAATACAAACGTATGTTCGGCTTTCAGTTAATATCACGTGGCACTAACGGACACTGCTTTCACGCCTGACGGGATTGCAGGCTGGCGCCGGCCTGCAGTCTCAATCCGAACACGGCGATGAGCATGGTGAACCACAGCGGGCCATTGTTGACGAAGAAAAGATTTTCGAGGCCGGCGAGAAACAGCGAGAAAATCCAGATGCGCAGGAAAAGGCGCGTCAGCGCCACATCGTTCTGCGTTGCAAAGGCCTCGCCCGCATCCCTGAGCGGCAGAATGAGAAGCCAAAGGATCATGAGTATGAGGGCAGGGAAGCCGCCGTTGAGAAGCGTCTCAAGAAAGGAATTATGTGAATGGGCGGCGAGATAGGCCCAGGATTCCGTCGTGATGTTGCGCAGGAATTCACTTCCCCAGAGAAGCTGGAAACCATAACCGATGAACGGGGCTTCGGAGACGCGGGCGAGGGCGAAAGCCCAGATCGCACTTCTTCCCGTAAATGTGGCGTCGATCCCGAGGCTCGCCAGTATCGAACTGGTTGCCGGTGAGCTTGAAAGCCCGATGAGAATGACATTCATCGCGATGACAACACCGATGGTGACCAGACCTCGTAGCGGCCGGCAATGCTCGAACAACCAGCCAAGAAGCAAAACGGTTGGTAGCATCGCGGTTGCGGTCTTGCCCCCCGCAAACAGAAGAAAAATCGCTGAGAGAACCGCGATAAGCGATCCCAGCCGCGGGTAGGACGTCTTGCGCAGATAAAGGCCGAAGAGAACGAAATAGACCATGCCCGCGGCTGCGGCATTCTTGTGCCCGAAAATTCCGCGCCAATCGCCGGCCAGAGCGGCTTCGACTTCATTGGTTCCGTGGACGCCGACGGTGGGTATCAATAGCACGGCGACATAATTGAGCAGCAGGGCTGCCATCGTGCCGATGGCAATAACCCTCGCAAAGTCGCGGCTATCGCGCGGCAACAGAAGCACGGCATTCGCACATCCGCAGACAAGCATTGCGTAGACGATTCTTCGAAACGCCGTTGCCGGATCGAAGGAGAACAGTGAAACGAAGCAGAACCAGAGAAGGATCAAGGCAAGCAGCGCATGCGGGCTGAAAAGCGCACTCCTGCCCGGATTGCGCCACAGGTTTGCAATGGCGATGGTGAACAGAACAATGATGACCACCTGGTTCAGGAGGTTGCCGGTGGAAGGCAGGCCGCCCTTGCCGTCATAATGGGCGAAAGGCGTAAGGCCGATCCAGAAATAGCAGAAGAGCAAGAGCATGACCACGGAGCCAAAACTCCAGGTGGCACGCTCGGCACGCATGGCTGACAGTGCTCCTGCCTGAGAAATTGCCCCTGCCTGCTTCAAGGTGATCGGTCCTGTCGTATGCGCGAAACCACGGTTCATTTCAACAGGAGACCGATATACGTTAACCGCCGGTGAAGAACCTCCATCAGGCGAGGTAATATTATCATAACGCCTCATGGCTAGCCTCCCTGCGATGCTTCCGGCGATAGCGATCAGCCGGCTTTCCTTCGATCAAGACGAGATAGATCCATGCGCAGACGGGATTTCGTTCAGGGTAGCCTTGCCATTGCGGCCCAGGCGGCGCTTCAGGTGCCGGCCGCCCGAGCTGCAGCGCCTTCTCGGCGGATACCCTACGGTTCGGCGGTGCGCGGAGATGCTCTCGTCGATGACTATGATTACCGGACTGCACTTGTCGATCACTGCCAGCTGGTTGTCCCGGAAGGTGGGTTGAAATGGGATACGGTCAGACCTTCGGAGGATCGGTTCGATTTCTACGAAGGTGACAAGCTGCTGGCTTTTGCCGAGCAGAACGGCATGAAAATGCGTGGCCACACGCTGATCTGGTATGCCGCGATGCCCGACTGGACATCTACCATCCGCGGCGGCAAGGCTGCGGAACGGGCATTGAACAAGCATATCCGCACGGTGGTCGGGCACTACAGGGGGCGCATTCCGAGCTGGGACGTCATCAATGAGGCGATTGCGGAGGACCCACGGGGTTCCGACTATCTGAGGCCCAATCTCTGGCTTGAGAATATGGGCAAGGGATATATCGAAACAGCGTTCCGCCGGGCGGCACAGGCCGATCCGCAAGTTCAGCTGGTGATCAATGAGTACGATATCGAATGTGTCGGCGAGCAGTTCAAAAACCGTCGGAATGCGCTCTTGCGTGTCGTGCGGGATCTTCGCGACCGTGGCGCCCCGATCCATGCGGTCGGCTTTCAGGCTCATTTGAAAGGCCAGTATGAAATCGACAAGGAAGGTGTTTCGTCTTTCGTAGCCGAACTCAAGGCGATGGATGTCGACGTGCTGGTCACGGAACTCGACGTGATCGACAATCTCCTGCCTTCCGACGAAAACCAGCGCGATGACCTCATTGCGGGCCGGGTCACTGACCTTCTGCAGGCGATTTCGGATGTGAACGAACCGACAGCGATTCTGACCTGGGGTATTACCGATCGCTATACATGGGTTCCGATGTATTTCACCCGTGATGATGGAAGCCCGAACCGCCCTCTGCCGCTCGACCGTGA
Source organism: Pseudomonadota bacterium (assembly GCA_023451735.1). Lineage (GTDB taxonomy): Bacteria > Pseudomonadota > Alphaproteobacteria > Rhizobiales > Rhizobiaceae > Neorhizobium. The sequence goes on from JAEXYH010000028.1 coordinate 4,894, forward strand.
TTACAAGGCCAAGCCATTAATGGATGCGATCGAGCGTTTTACGCGTCGCTCCTAGGGCAGAAAGCGGTGGTCCTCAGCCTGAATCGTGAGAACCGTAAACCATGTTTCAGCCTACGACAGTTCTGTCCGTGAATAGTCCGGTTGTAGTAAATTGGGCCGAAATCGTGGGCGCTTGAGAATATATCGGTACCTTTCCGAATAATTGTGAGAAGCAAGGTAACGCTTCATTAGCAACGCCTCCCAGTGAATTCTAAACCCTAATCGAAATTGCCTGAGAAAACGCGCTCCAAAGCGGAGCAGGACCTCATGTTATTAACCGCTCATTCTTGGTTGCCGCATATTTTCCGGTCAACAGGATTGCAAGTTTTGGTTGTGATTGGTGTCGGTGATCTCGGGATCAGCTTCCTGCGAAGCCTAAGCACCGGAGTTTGGGCAACGCCCTCTCATCCCGAGATACGATGACGTGGGACTGTCGGCAGGGGAATATTTCGACAATGAATGTGCGTTTACAGAACATCATTGATATACCTTTGGCGGTTGATCTGGACGGAACGCTGATTTCGACCGATTTGTTGTGGGAAAGCGTCTTCCAGCTCATAAGAACAAATCCGCTTTATTTATTTCTTCTGCCCATCTGGTTGTTTTCGGGAAAGGCGCGCCTGAAGACAGAGATTGCCCGCCGTATTACGTTCGATGCCACCCATCTGCCTTACCGCGAGGATTTCGTTTCCTATCTGCGCGCAGAGCGTGTCCGTGGACGCGAGCTCATCCTGGTGACTGCGGCAGCCGAACCCTTTGCCAAAGCCGTGGCAGCTCATCTCGGTCTTTTCAGCGCCGTCTATCATACGGATGAAACAACCAACCTTGCCTCACATCGAAAAGCGGCCTTGCTGGAAAGGCTCTATGGCGCGCAAGGTTTCGATTATGCCGGCAACGACCGTGCAGATATTGCGGTTTTCCAGACCGCGCGGAACGCTATCGTCGTTGCTCCGGATGCTGCTGCGGACCGATACCAGAAAGCCCATTCATCGATGCGTTTCGATGCAAAGCGCGCGGATATAAAGACCTATATCAAGATGCTGCGCGTGCATCAGTGGCTGAAGAACTTCCTCGTCTTCGCCTCTCCAGTGCTTGCGCACACAGTTTTCCTGCCGGAGACCTTTGTCGCGACCGTCTTGGCCATGGTGGCATTTTCGTTCTCGGCTTCCGCCATCTACATCATCAACGACATTCTTGATCTGCCGCTCGACCGGCAGCACCCGACAAAGCGGAACCGGCCTTTCGCGAGCGGTGCCATTTCCATTCCTTACGGCCTTATGGTTTCGGCGTTGCTCCTCGTTGCAACGGCAGCCATCTGCTCGCTTCTGCCACTGCAGTTTGCTGCAGTCATCGTTCTTTACCTAGTGGTGACGACTGCCTATTCGCTGGCGCTGAAACGGATGCTGCTGATCGATGTTCTGTGCCTTGCAGGGCTATACGCCTTGCGCATTCTCGGCGGCAAGGCGGCTACAGATCTGCCGCTCTCGTTCTGGCTGATGGCCTTCGGTCTGTTCTTCTTCCTGTCGCTGGCTTTGGTGAAGCGCTATGTCGAACTGCGCTATACGACAGTAGATGTGGGAGACCGGATCGCTGGCCGCGGTTATCGTCCGGAAGATATCCATATCGTCGCTCAAAGCGGTGTCTCGTCGGCCTTCGCCGCTGCCCTGGTCCTTTCCCTCTACATCCAATCGGAAGACATTCGTGCGCTTTACAGCGAGCCTTGGGTGATCTGGCCGCTGGTGCCGATGGTACTCTATATCAACGTACGCATCTGGATCCTTGCCCATCGCAAGGAGCTGGATGACGATCCGGTCGTCTTCATTGCAACCGATTGGCGCAGTCAGTTGGTCATCGCCGTGGGCGTCGTGCTCTTCATCTTGGCGAGTGTGCTGTGATGCAGGCGAGCCTCGATAGTTTCGGTCGCATCAGCCGCCACTCCAGACAGGCCATCGCCTTTGAACAGGCGGTGCATGCATTGCGCGGCGGCATGACCGGGCAGTCCGGCCTGCTGGCCTTCGGAAACGGCAAATCCTATGGCGACAGTTGCCACAACGACGCTGGGGTGCTTATCCCGATGCGGCCGCAGAAATCCGTGCTCAGCCTTGATGTCGCGACAGGCGTCGTGGAGGCGGAAGCGGGCATCTCGCTGGAAGAACTGATCGCGCATATCGCTTCTCATGGTTTTTTCCTGCCGGTGACACCGGGCACCCGGTTCGTCACGCTCGGCGGCTCGATCGCCAATGACGTTCACGGCAAGAACCATCACCGCCGTGGCACATTCGGCTGCCATGTCGAGAGCTTCGAGCTGCTGCGGTCCGACGGTCTCACCTATCATTGCAGCGCCGCGGAAAATCCGGACCTGTTCTCGGCGACTATCGGCGGGCTCGGCCTGACGGGTCTTATCCTGTCCGCGCGGGTAAAGCTGATGAAGGTCGGCTCCCTCGACATCGACGAAAAGGTCACTGCCTTTTCTAGCCTCGACGGTTATTTCGATCTGGCGGCAGATGCCGACGAGGAGAACGAATATTCCGTCGCCTGGCTGGATCAGCTTGCATCCGGCAGATCTGCCGGCCGCGGCGTGCTGATTACCGGCAATCATGCGGACAACGGCAATTTCCGCACCGAAGGCGTGAAGGCGAAGCTCGCCGTTCCGTTCGAGTTGCCTTTTTCAGCGCTGAACCGGGTGAGCCTCGGGCTGTTCAATACGGCCTATTTTGCCGTCAACAGGCTGAAGTCCGCGCCGCATCTGGCCGGTTACGGCAAATTCTTTTATCCGCTCGACGGTGTCGGAGACTGGAACCGGCTTTATGGGCCGAGGGGTCTTTTCCAGCACCAAAGCGTCATTCCGTTCGAGGCGGGGCGTTCGGTCATTCCGGCCATGCTCGAGGCAAGCCGCAAGGCGGGATTGTCGTCCTTCCTCACCGTCTTGAAGCGCTTTGGCGATGTTGCCTCGCCGGGTTTCATGTCGTTTCCGCGCCCCGGCTATACGCTGACGATGGATTTTCCCAATCATGGCGAGAAGACGCTGGCGCTGCTGACGGTTCTCGACCGTATGACGCTCGACGCCGGCGGTCGGGTCAATCCCTACAAGGACAGCCGCATGGGCGCCGAAGTGTTCAAGGCCGGCCTTCCGCAATGGCCGCAACTGGAAAAGCTTCGGGACAAAAGCTTTTGCTCTGATTTCTGGCGCCGTACGGCGCTTGCCACGGATCACCCACGAGGACACCCATGAAATACATTCCGTTCATCCTCTTCACGGTGCTGACCAATGCGGCTGCACAGCTGCTCCTGAAGCAGGGCATGCTGTCGCTCGGGCCGCTCAGCTTTTCCGCCGATACGATGATCCAGCGGATCTTTCAGATCGTCTTCAATCCGTGGGTCTTCTTCGGCCTCGCGACCTTCGTCATTTCGATGGCGTCGCATCTCTATGTGCTGAGCAAGGTGGACCTGTCCTTCGCCTACCCCTTCCTCAGCCTTGCCTATGTCGCCGTCGCGGTTCTGGCATGGCTGCTGTTCAAGGAGGAACTGGGCGCAATGAAGATCGCCGGAATCGCCTTCATCTGTGTCGGTACGGTGCTGATCGCACAGAGCGGGCATAAGGAAACGACAGATCAGACGGCGTCTATCGAGCGCGCCAATTCCTGACCAACCCAATTTCGAACCGACAGAACGACGGGGATCAAAACCATGAGACATATCATTTTCGGCGGTGACGGTTTCGTAGGGCGCCACCTTGCACCGAGACTGCAGGCCGCAGGCCACGAAGTCATTGTTGCAGATATCGCCAAGAGCGATCTGCCGCATTATGGCGACATCCGCTTCGAAAACGTCGATGTGACCGATCCCGCCTCGATCGCCCGGGTCGGCATCAAGGCCGACGACATGGTCTACAATCTGTCGGCCAAGATGCTGTCGCCGCTGCAGGTGCGCGCCAAGCGGCATGACTTCTTCTTCCCGGTCAACTACTACGGCACCGAGAACATCATCAAGGCGATGGATCAGGCGGGCGCCAAGTCGCTCGTCCATTTCACCACCGACATGGTCTACGGTCACACTTTTGTCTGGCCGCAAACGGAAGAGCATCCCGTCGCGCCGCTCGGCGAATACGGGCTTTCCAAGCTGAAAACCGAGGAACTGGCGGTCGAATGGCGCAAGCGCGGCATGAATATCTCGCTGTTCCGTCCTCGCCTGATCATCGGCCCCGGCCGTCTCGGTATTCTCTCGAAGCTCTTCAAGCTGATCGACAACAATCTGCCGGTGCCGATGATCGGTTCGGGCAAAAATCCGTATCAGTTCATCTCGGTCTTCGATTGCGCGTCTGCGGCCCACGCGGCCTTTACCGCCGGTGTGCCGAACGAGGTCTATAATCTCGGTTCGCTCAATCCGCCGCCGGTCAGAAAGCTGCTGGGCGACCTGATCAAGCATGCCGGTTCGAAGTCGATCCTTTTACCGACGCCTGCCTGGGCGGTGAAACGGACGCTCGATCTGTTCGACCTGATCAACATGCCGATCATGGATCCGGAACAATATCTGATCGCCGATGAAATGTGCGTTCTCGACGTCTCCAAGGGTGAACGCGAACTCGGCTGGGTGCCGCAGTATCGCGACGAGGACATGCTGATTGCCGCCTATTCCGAATATCGCAGGGGACTTGCCGGCGGTTCGCAGGACAATGTCGCTCACGCCAAGGCAGCCTGAAGGGGAAAGAACGATGGCCACTGTAGTCAGCCTGAACAACCACGATGACAATGCGATGATCGATCTTGCCGCCAATCCGGTGCGCGAGCTTGTCGCCAAGCCGGCGCTTATTTCGGTCGAGGAGGCCAAAGCGCTCGACGTGGCGAAGATAACCGATCTCTTCACCCGTCATCTCAATCCCGGCCAGCTTCATTTCATGAAGCTCTTGGGCTTCCACAAGGTGAAGATCGAGCGTGCCGAGGGCATGTATTATTACGACCAGAACGGCCGCAAGATCCTCGATTTCTTCGGCGGGTTCGGTTCGCTGGCGCTCGGTCACAACCATCCCCGCATTCTCGACGCACGGCGCAAGTTCCAGGACGAGAATCGGCAGGAGATCGCCATCGCTTTCATGTCGCAATATGCGACGGCGCTGGCGCATAATCTTGCGGCCTGCTCACCGGGCGAGCTTGATATGGTGTTCCTCGGTTCTTCCGGTTCTGAGGCGATGGAGGCTGCAATCAAAGTGGCCGAGCGCGCTGCCGGTCCGAAGCGGCCGAAGATTGTTTATGCGGAAAATTCCTTCCACGGAAAAACCAAGGGTGTTCTGTCGATTACCGACGGCGCGCTTTACCGCGGGGAGTTCAAACTCGTCGACAACACCGTGAAAGTGCCGTTCGGCGATATCGATGCGATCGAAATCGCCTTCCGCACCGATCCGGAAATTGGTGTGATCGTGCTGGAGACGGTGCAGGGCGGCGGCGGAATTATCCAGGCCGACACCGCCTTCTGGCAGCGGTTGCGCGAACTCTGCGACAAGTATGGCGTGCTGTGGGTCGCAGATGAAGTGCAGTGCGGTTTCGGTCGCACCGGCAAGTTCTATGCATTCGAGCATCATGGCGTGGTGCCGGATGTGACGGCGCTGGCAAAGTCGCTCGGCGGCGGCAAATCGGCCGTCGGTGCGATGATCGCCAAGCGCGAGGTCTATATGAAAGCCTATGGCACGCCGAAGACGGCGATGATCCATGCCATGGCGACTTTCGGAGGTATTGGCGAAGCCTGCGTGACGGCAATCGAAGCGATGAACGTGCTCTACGACGAGCATCTGATCGACAATTCGGCGAATACTGGCGACTACCTGCTGTCGCGCCTGAAGGAGCTTCAGGCCCGCTATCCGTCGCTGCTGAAGGAAGTCCGCGGCCAGGGCATGATGATCGGCATCGAGTTCCATGACCTGTCGAAGACCATGCCGCTGGTGCTGCGCCCGGTCGTCGCCATGCTGGACGACAAGCTGAAGGGCTCGCTGCCGGGCTTCATCGGCAGCCATCTGCTGCGCGATCACGGCGTGTTGGTAGCGTTCACCGAATACAACCGCAACGTCATCCGCCTGGAGCCGCCGCTGATTGCCGAGCGCGGTCATGTGGATGATTTCATCACGGCGCTCGACGAGGTCATGTCCCGCGGCATCGTGCGGATCGTGAAGGATTTTGTGGCCGCTCAGGTGAAGTGAGCTTTTCGACGTGAAACAGTGTCGAAGGCCGGGATCCGTTCCCGGCCTTTACTGTTTTCCGGCGAGGATATCCGGACGAAGGAGCATGTCCCAGCAGGGGTGAACTTCCACGATCTGCCGACCCTTCAACGCCTCCTCGTAATGGGCAAACAGCATGCGGCGTCCCGTCGTAAGCGGGCATTTCGGTCGCAGCACCGCATCCGTCTCGCCAATCGAGCGGATGGCTTCCTCATCCAGAGGCGGTACGGTGCGATAAGGATCGGCTCCGATCTGGATATGTTTGGTTGCATTGCGATTGAGGAGCCAGGGGAAAGGATTGGTGAAATCGAGATTCATCAAGCTGTCGAGCCGAACATTATTCTGTGTCTCGAATGTCTTGAGTGACTCCACCAGACTGTTGGCCGAGATTATCCAATAAAGCTGGAAATCGAGTTCCGAGTAATATTGCCAACTCGGCAACTGCCCATGGGCGGACAGGTCTGCGTAGGCGGATGCGAAATTCTCGTAATGGCTTTCGAGATAAAATGCGCGATCGATGATTTCCTGACGCTGCGATACCTGCTGCATATTCTTCATGTCCGGCAGGCGTAGTCGATCGTAGGTCGGGGCCACGACGACGGCACGGAGCGTCTTGTGCGCCACCTTGGTGAAGGTGGGGATGACGCAGAATGCGGCGAGTGCAAGGAAAGCCATTTTTGGACCGTGCTCGACAAGTCTGACACGCTGGAAGATCATCAGGAGGACCGGCCAGATGAAGATGAATTCCTGGCTGCCGGTGTTTTGGGTTTCGAATATCACGCCGCCTGCAATGACGACCGAGAACCACCAGAAATTGTGATCGAAAAAGCGGATGTTTCGGTCTGCTCGGGTCCAGTCAATCCAGATCAACAGGAGCGCCATAATTCCGGCCGGCAGAACGACATCCAGCTTCAGCGACACCGCGGTCAGAAAGCGGGGGAGAAGTGAACCTTCATTCATGCCTGCGAGCTGGATGATGTCACGCATATAGCCCGACACAATACCGGTTATGAGTTCTGCAATCCCGAGCGGGACCAGGAAGAGAACGATGGCGATGATGCTATGGCGCAGGGAAATGCGGCCGGACAGAAGCGCCAGAAGGCAGAACAGGCCACCGACCAGAAAGCCCGTGATCTTGGTCAGGAACAAGGCCAGCATAGTGGCTGCAATCAGCACTGCCATCCTGCGGCCGTCCTTCAGGAACACGAGGCCGCTGGTCAGGACATAAAGGAAGATGACGCTGTGGCGATTGTATATGCCAAAACCGTCCAGCGTCGGAAACGGATGATAGGCGCTCACATTGGAAGGAAAGGTGGCGAAGACGAGGAATGGTATGAGCAGCGCGAAGGCGTAGGCCCTGCCGTGTCTGGAAACGTCTGCGAGAACGAGCGCCAGAATTGGGGCGGCAACAGGCAGGATGCACCATTGCGCCAAAAGAAGCGGCTGCGCATTCGGAAACAGCTTCAGGCCGCCAGCAAAAAGATAGTAGGGCAGGGGGCCGACCGGGGTCGAGAAATCTACACTCGGGATTTGGCCCATCCATATCCGCTGTGCCGCATCAAGATAGAGATAAGTGTCCCAATACATCGGCCCGATCGGGGCCACGGTCGGGATGATGAGAAGCAGGATCAGCGGGACAAATGCAACAAGCAGCCAGAAAATTGGCCGCGAGAAAACACTTCTGAACGTGGATACGCCAGCCATTTTGCCCCCGAATTCACATTGATGCCGGCGTTCCCAGTCATGCGAGCATCGAACAAGTCTCGATACGTAGTCTCCAAATATAATTAATTCATTATCGCCGGGTGGTCAGAAATATAGGCCAGTGTTTCTTCCGTCTCCTCTAGGCTAAATCTTCAAATATATAGCGATATTCGAAGGTGCTTGGCGACTATGCCGAAGAGTGTATAGCGCCATGTCGATTGGGTCGGGCGGCCGTATATGCCGTTGTTTTTCGAGAGCGCAACCAGCGGCGGGGCGATAAAATATTTGAAGCTTGTAATTTATTTTGTGCTGGTGTTGGCTGTCCTCCAGTAACCTGCGGGAGCCGCGCCATGCCTGATGCTTTCATCTGCGATTATATCCGCACTCCGGTCGGCCGTTTCGGAGGAGTGCTTGCGCAGGTGCGCACCGACGATCTGGCGGCGATCCCGATCAAGACGTTGATCGAACGCAATGTCTCCGTTGATTGGAGCGCGGTCGACGATGTGATCTATGGCTGTGCAAATCAGGCGGGCGAGGACAATCGCAATGTTGCCCGCATGGCGGCGCTTCTCGCAGGGCTGCCTGCCTCTGTTCCGGGTACGACGATGAATCGGCTCTGTGGTTCGGGCATGGATGCGGTCATCGCCGCTGCCCGCGCCATCAGGGCGGGCGAGGCGGAACTGATGATCGCGGGTGGCGTGGAAAGCATGAGCCGCGCGCCCTTCGTTTTGCCAAAGGCCGAGAGCGCCTTTGCACGCAATGCCGAGATTTATGACACGACGATCGGCTGGCGGTTCGTGAACCCGTTGATGAAGGGCCAATACGGAATCGACTCCATGCCGGAGACGGCCGAAAACGTCGCCGAGGAGTATGGCGTTTCCCGTGCGGATCAGGATGCGTTTGCGCTTCGCAGTCAGGCAAAGGCGGCGGCGGCGCAGGAGAATGGCCGTCTCGCGGCGGAGATCACGCCGGTCGTTGTTGCGCAGCGCAAGGGCGATGCGATCGCAGTCTCGAAGGATGAGCATCCGCGGGCAACAACGATGGAGGCGCTGGCCAGATTGGTGCCCCCGTTCAAACAGCACGGCGGTACTGTGACAGCGGGCAATGCTTCGGGTGTCAACGATGGCGCGGCGGCGATGATCATCGCCTCGGAAGCTGCTGCGAAGAAATATGGCCTCACGCCGATTGCCCGCGTCATGGGCGGAGCGGCTGCCGGGGTCGCGCCGCGTATCATGGGGATCGGGCCGGTGCCGGCGACGCAAAAACTCTGCGCGATGCTGAAGCTCTCGCCCGCGGATTTTGATGTGATCGAGCTTAACGAGGCCTTTGCCTCACAAGGGATTGCGGTGCTGCGCGAGCTTGGGCTGGCCGAGGATGCCGACCATATCAACCCGAATGGCGGAGCGATTGCACTCGGCCATCCGCTTGGTATGTCGGGAGCGAGGATTTCGGGAACTGCGGCGCTTGAGCTTTCCCGGCGGGGTGGACGTTATGCGCTTGCGACCATGTGCGTGGGAGTGGGGCAGGGGATCGCCGTGGCGCGGGAACGGGGGTAACCCGCGCCCCCACAGCTTTGATCAGT
>JAEXYH010000035.1 GCA_023451735.1 Pseudomonadota bacterium
CAAGCCGCGGCCTTTTTCGTCTTCGGAACGGTCGTCATAGCCCTCCCGACGAGGGTACTCCGAGTAAACCACAAAAATCCCCCGCCAGTACATCCGTGGCGGGGGAAGGGGACCGGAGCAATCATCAACGCGCCGGACGGAGTTCGGGATTGGGATCGACGTCAGGCCGCGGCCAGATTGACGGCGGATGTTGCGAGCTTCGTGAGGCTATCGTCGGTCTTTTTCTCTTCGGCCAAAGTCTGATCCAGAGGCTTGACCGCGTCCTTCAGGCCGAGCGTCTGCGCCCAGGTCTTCAAGGTGCCGTAGCGGGAATTTTCGTAATGCTCCACAGCTTGCGCGGCCGCGAGAAGACCAGCGTCGAGCGCCGGACTGTCCGCATACTCGTCCATGATCTCCTGGCCTTCGTCGAGAATGCCTTCGATGGCATCGCACTTCTTTCCGCGCGCGGCCTTGCCGAGCGTCTCAAAGATCTGCTCCAGCCGGTCAATCTGAACTTCTGTTTCGCTCTGATGCTTCTCGAGTGCGGCGCGAAGCTCGTCCGAGCTCGCGGCCTTCGCTATTTTTGGAAGCGCTTTGTAAATCTGCTTCTCGGCGTAGTAGATGTCCTTAAGGATGTCGAGGAATAGGTCGTTGAGGTCTTTCTCAGCCATATGCTGTCCCCCTGTTCAAAACGACTTCGAAACTCAGACGGGTCATACTGGTTCCGCAAGTTTCGAGCTTCCCCCAGCTGCGTTGCGCGAGGCCATTAGGGTGTCGGATACCGAACAACCAACGACGGGCTCAGCGATCGTTGGCGTTTTGTCGATCCGCTACATCGTCGAGCATGGTCATGGGATCGCCTCTCGACCGCGTTTCATCAATGTGGGCGATGAGGAGGCGACGAAGACCATTTTCATCGATCGGCCTCAGGCGTGCCAGATCGATCCAACCCTTAAAATAGCGATCCAGGTAACCTCTCTCGTCGTCCAGCCGTTTTACCCAGACCGGACCTGCAAGGCGGGGAGGCGTGGCTTGCCAAAAATAAATCTTGGCGCCTTCCCAGTCCGAGTACGCGACGATCGGGCGACCGTCCCTTGGCGCGTCACTCATTGGAAACAAAGCATAACCGTATTCCCGCAGTACCTGCTCGACGCGCATCAGGCTGGTGTTCCTTATAGCGGATGGCGGACCTTGCGCGGATCACCCAGCCCAGCAGCAAGACGTTTGAAATCGTGGGGGCTGCCACTTCGAATGAGGTAGGCGAGCTCTTTACGTATAAATGGCAGATTGTCCCCGCTCTCGGCGCTTGCTTTCTTTCTATCGCGCCTGCGCCACCACCATTCCAGCATGTCGTGCCCCAACCTGTTCAAGCGAACGAATGAAACGCCGTGCCGCTGGCGACGTTCCTGGCGGTGGAGTGCGGCGGAGTGCCTCCGTGCGACGGAGACGTCGTGTCGCTTGGATCAGGAACGGAGCCTCGCCAAAGGCTTACTGGCGGACGAAGCAAAGAGGGAGGTCGTTATGCCGAACGTCACCGACGAGCAGATCCGCGAACACGCACACAAGCTCTCGGAAAGGGCAGGAAAGCCAGAGAGCCGATCCGAAGAATTCTGGCATCAGGCGAAAAGGGAGCTCGAAGCCGACGAACCCGGCAACGAGCGCCAGACGCCCCAACCCATGCCGGAATGACTGACGACTGTCTTCGGCGACGTTTGCGCACAGCGGACGAGAGCCTGGAGCTTTTCTGGTTTTCGATCGTAGGCGTCTTGCGGAGCGTATTTCCGAATGCCATGCCTCCGCCAGGTGGTCCGATTTCGCCCCAACGATCGGGCCGCCTGTCACTTATGGAGGATGGAATGCCAGACGTTGAAGACGGGCAGGTAACGGCAACGGCGACCGAAGCGCGACAGGCCGAGCGGGGGCCGACGGTGCGCAATGTTTTGGTGATCAGCGTCGTCATGGCTCTCGCCGTGCTGGCCGCACTCTGGTTCGTCTTCTTCAAGACGTGATCGCGCAGCACGCTTGGGTTCAATAACCTGGACTACGACGGCGCTATGCTGTGCGACATGTCGTCGATCTTTCCTGCGTGATATCGACGATGGCGCCAGCAAAGCGAATGGCTAGCCCGTTGCGATCAAGTGTGCATTTCCCGCAACCGTACAATCAACGGATGCCTACCGCATCAGCGAGCCAGAGCGTCGGAAAGAAGTACTTGCATTTGCCGAACGATACACGACCGAAAGCGGCCCGACTATCTTCAGGAGAACGACGCACCGAGCAGGGAAAAACGGATGACCTCCACCCGCCAGTCCCCGCGGAACCGTGGTCAAAGTCCAAAGTTTTAGAGGCATTCATAGGAGGACTAAATGCAGGAGGCCATCGATCGCGTTATGGATACTTACGACATAATTGCCAACCTATCGCCGAGAACGAGGAAAATGTTCGCAAGGCGGTCACGGTACATCTTGCGGCATCGACCGAGACCGATACCAACATTTTGGCAATCGAGGGCCTGAAGTTCGCTCGCGAGTTTATGTTTGAGGCTTAATCGAAATAGGCGGCTTACGAAATCTCGTCCAGCAACCGCCACTCGCACCACGGGGCGTTGTTGCGGGGTAGCAGTCACTGCAGATATGTTCTCTGGAGCTTATGTTAAACGAAACGGCTAGCAACCGCGTTCGCTGTTGCTGCAATGTCTTCCAACCGGGCCTGCTTACTTGCAGGGATATCTCATGTTTCGCATCGTCTATGTCAGCACACCGATCGCTCCGTTTTCGGAAAAGGATTTGCGCGACCTCTTGTCGGTAGCAAGGTCAAAAAATGAGGCTAATCGCGTTACAGGCATGCTGATCTATTCCGGGGGGCATTTCCTTCAAGCACTGGAGGGAGAACCAGCGGATGTTATCGGCACTTTCGAGCGGATATCGCTCGATCCTCGCCACACCAATATTTCCACGCTTCATCGTGGGATCTTCGCAGATCAATGGTTCGCCAACTGGTGCATGGGTTTCCATTCAGAACAGAGAGCGGATGGCAACGTCTCCGTCAGTGACCGGATCAGGCTTCGCGCGCTTGACGAGATGTCGGCACTTGATCTCTTGAAATCGTGCAGCAAAAGCCAGACGCTTTAATCCACGCCTAAGGTCGAAAGTTTGGACCGCCGAGAGAGATGCTTTGTGCTGCGTGCTACGACGATGTTCAGACCGGGACGGATATCTTGCAGACAAGACCTTCAGGTTTGAAGTCCATGGCTGCACCTCCCGCGCCGTCGCCGAGACTTCGCAAGATTAGCGTCTTACCGAACCCGGAGCTCGTTGGCGGAACAACCTTTGGGCCGCCCGTCTCTTCCCACAGCACGCCGAATGCCTTGTCGTTATCTGACCGGCCGAGCGCGCGTATCGACAGCTTGCCGAATTGGGACGACAGTGCGCCATATTTCACGGCGTTGGTCGTGAGTTCGTGAAAGATCAAGCCAAGTGAGACGGCCTTTTGTGCATCCACCTTCACGTCAAGGCCCTCAATACGCACGCGATTGCTTGATAGCGACGCGTAAGGCTCGATTTCGGCTCGGAGAATCTGCTCGATCGACAAATTCTCCCACGATGCTCCGGACAGTAGGTTATGGGTCGCCGCAAGCGCCTGAATGCGACCCGAGAATGATTTCTGAAATCCTTCGATCGTTTGTTCATTGGCGGCGGTACGCGCGCTGATGGCGAGGACCATCGTCAATGTGTTCTTCACTCGGTGATCGAGTTCGCCCATCAGGAGCGACTGCTGGCGTTCCACGGATTTCCGCTGGGAGAGATTGATGAGCGTCACGACGCAGCCCTGAACGCGGTCGGCTGAAATTGTCAACGGGGCCGCGCTGATCAGAACGTCGGTCACATCCGCCGATCCGGCCTTGACCGCAGCCTCCAACCCCTGGACGGGCGTTCCTCCGATCGCCATGAGAGCGATATCTGCGCCACTCATTATGCCTGAGCTGCCCGAGAGGGTGAGCGTGATCGCCTCCTCGAAGGCCTTTCCGACCGGATCGCCGTTACATATGCGGAGGCCTGCTGCATTCACATGAGTAACGATCGCGCTTCGATCGCAAACGATCACAGCCTCGTTCGCGGAAGCGATGATGGCACGGGCCAGACGTTCGGATTCCAGCGCCGCCGCGGCTTGGTCCCTGTCGCTTACGTCGGTCATTGTGAGAGCGACACCGCAGGTCGTCCCCAGCTCCAAAGGAGCCGCACTCAAGATAAAGCTCTTGCTTTGGCCATCGGCGGAAAGGTGGATCTCGGCAGATTGACGTTCGACGAGCCCCTGCGATAGCAGCCTGCGAAGCACGTTCTGGCTTACAGGACTCAGCAGATCGGAAAGCCCCTGATCCTTCAGCTCGGCCGAACGACAATTGAACACCCTGGCGAGCGCTTGGTTCGCGTAGATCAAGCGCCTGTCTGCATCAAATGCGGCTGCTCCGATTTCCATCGTCTCCATGAAGGTTCGAAATGACTGGGTCTCTCCTTCCAGAGTGAAGACCTGAGTCGTGGTCGTACCTTGCACGACTACGGCATCGATTTCACCCTCCCGGATCGCGCGGAGAGTTTCCTCGGCTTCCTCAAGACGTGCCTCGAGTTCGTCACGCGAAAGCGAGGAGGCGACTAGGGATCCGGTCATGTTTCCTCGACGGAAAGGTGCACAAGAACCTTCTGAGTGTCAGACAAATCGCCGATGATCTTTCGGATCGGGACCGGCAGTTCTTTGACCAGCGTCGGAATTGCCACGATGCCATGTTCGCGAGCGAGCTGTGGGGACTTCTTCAAATCGACGACCTCAATCTTGTACTTGCCGGCAAGATGCTCGGTGCAGATCCGCTCCAGGTTGCGAATGGCGGCAAGAGACTTGGGTGTCTCGCCGGCCACATACAGAACGAGCTTGACGGGTTCAGGTTTCACTTCGGCCATCGCCGTTTCCTACTTCTCTTCTTCCGTTACGGCGACGCCCCGGCCGCGGGCCAGGGCGTCGGTGTCCGCTTCACTTTGCTTCAGATAGATGTCTTCTGCTTTGGTCAAGCGTGCAAGCTCAGCGTCGTCCGCATCGATGTCCGCCTTCAGCGCCTCAATCTGCGCGAGAGCTTTCCGCCTCCGCTGCTCGACCTGTTCTTGCGCCCGGGCGACTTCCGCCCTGCGATCCACTTCTGCGCGTCTTTCGCGCGCTTCCTCGTTCCGTCGGGCTGAACCGGTGAGTGCGCCGGCCTCTCCCATGTATGGGGCCAGAAGCTGTATGCCGTGCTCCGACATGACGAACTCCCGGACTTGGTTCGAATGTGGGATACCGCGTGCTTTCAAGAGATAAAGTTCGCGATTGAACTCGCCATTCGCTTCGCGGTTCAACAGCAGGATCCATGCGTCCATAAGCGATGACAGGCCAGCGTCTGTCTCGGTTTCGCGTTGCTGGCTGTGGGAAAGATGCGTGAAGATCGCCGTAATGCCGTGTGACTTCAGGTAGTCCACCATGCGCAGCAGCATGGACTGGACCTCCAGGTGATCCCCCGAGCCTGTAAATGCAGAGATAGGATCCAGCACGACGAGCTGCGGTTTGAATCGCGATACCTCCCGCAACATGATCGCCAGGTGCATCTCAAGACTGTAAAAGGTGGGGCGCGCTGCGATGTAACGGAGCATGCCGCCCGCCAGCCACCGCGAGAGATCGGTTCCGACGGATCTCATATTGCGTACGGTCTGCTGTTCCGACTCTTCGAACGACAGGTAAAGGGCGCGTTCGCCCCGCTGACAGGCCGCATTGATCATCATCGCAGCAAGCGTGCTCTTTCCCGACCCCGCGACGCCGGTGATCAGGACACTCGAGCCGCGATAGAAACCTTCTCCGGTCAACATGGCGTCGAGATCGGGAACGCCCGTGGATATCCGCTCTTCGAAAACCATATGGTTCAAACCCAGCGAACTGACCGGCAGCACGCTGAAACCGTCTTGATCGATGAGGAACGGGTATTCGTTTGTTCCGTGAGCAGTGCCGCGATATTTGACTATCCTAAGACGTCGGGTCGAGATCTGGTTGTCGACGCGGTGATCGAGAAGAATGACACAATCGGAGACGTATTCTTCCAGGCCCTGGCGGGTCAGCGTGCCATCTCCGCGCTCGCCGGTGATGACCGCGGTCAGGCCTTTTGTTTTCAGCCAATCGAAGAGGCGCCGGATTTCAGCGCGCAGGATTGCAGGATTGGAAAAGGCTGAGAACAAGCTCTCGATCGTATCGAGAACAATACGCTTGGCCCCCACCTGATCGACTGCAAGTTCTAAACGGAGAAACAGGCCCTCAAGATCGTAATCTCCTGCTTCGGCCACTTCCGTCGGATCAATCGCGATGTGCTCTATATGCAATTTGTTCTGATCGATCAGCTCTTGAAGATCAAAGCCGAGCGAAGCGACATTGGCGGCGATATCTATGGGACGTTCTTCGAACGTGACGAAGACCCCCGGTTCATCGAAACGGTTGATGCCGTTGAACAGGAAAGTCGAAGAAAATAAGGTTTTTCCGCAACCGGCGGAGCCGCACACAAGAGACGGGCGGCCGGTTGGAAGACCTCCGAGCGTCAATTCGTCGAACCCCTCGATCCCAGTACGCGACTTAGGGATGCTTGCCGTATCTTCCATGCTCTCAAATCCTCTATCGTCCGTCATACGGGAACAGGCAGCGTTCTCCTAGATCGTCGCGGGAAGTTTTTCGCTAAGTCGACCGGGAACGTTTACGTAATTGGTCACACTCCCCTCTGATCGCGGTGTCTCGCGTTAGATATGTCAGGTACCCGACAAAGCGCATGAGTCTGAAACCATCTTGGGGTTCTTTTCGGCCTGCTCGAAGGCGATAATTTACGCGATCGATCTTGGTATGGCTTCCAGGGTTCGCTCGAAAAGCCGGGCGCTAGGCTGGATCATTGTCGAGATGGCTGCGAACGCAGAAGCCGCGGAGCAATGTCATCACTGTTGATGCGGTAGTTCAGGCCAACGGTGACCGTGTGCTCGTCGTTCGTCGCCAACGCGACTAGAGCGGCGAGCCAAATGTCGCGGCCCAGAACAACGCCAGCAGACGCACGTTGATGCGGCGAACCCACCTCCGTCAGTCGTCAGGATTAAGATGCAAAACGTTTCACGCTCATCGATCATGGTCGCCGCCTTCGCCCTTGGCACGACTGCCGCTGCGGCCCAGAATGCTGGAATGGGGTCGGATCCGAAGCTTCCGCCTCCGGACACGAAGCACGATGCCACGCGCTATGCGAAGGTAACCGGATGGCCTCAGGACGCCGCTCCAAAAGCGCCGGCGGGCTTTAAGGTGACACGCTTTGCCAAGGATCTGGACTCTCCACGCTCGCTTCACGTGCTTCCGAATGGCGACGTCATCGTAGCCGAGGCCACGACTGAGGTCGGCGCGGCGGACGTCGCCAAAATTCCGAAGACAATCGGGATGGTTCAGGCCGGATCCACGGCGCTGCGGAGCGCGAACCGCGTGACCTTGCTGCGCGACACGAACAACGACGGTGTCGCGGACGAGCGCCACGTCCTGCTGACAGACCTCAAGCAGCCGTTCGGTTTGGCCTTTCTGGAGGACGCCTTGTTCGTGGCCAACACCGATGGTGTCCTGCGATTTCCTTACAGGCTCGGCGACACAGCAAAAATAGGTGACCGCGGGCAGTTGATCCTCGCGCTCCCGGCCGGCGGTTACAACAATCATTGGACCCGCAACCTGCTGCCTGCAAAGGATGGAAAGTCGCTGTACGTGTCGGTCGGGTCGGCCAGTAACATCGGCGAGCACGGTCTGGAGGCGGAGGTCGGGCGCGCGGCGATTTACCAAGTCGCACTCGATGGCAGCGATCATCGGATCGTCGCAACCGGGCTTCGTAACCCTGTCGGTCTTTCGATTGAGCCCATCACGGGCAAGCTGTGGACCGCCGTGAACGAGCGGGACATGCTGGGTGACGATCTCGTCCCCGACTACATCACCAGCGTGACGGACGGGGGCTTCTATGGATGGCCTTTCAGCTATTGGGGCAAGAACCCCGATCCAAGGTTGGCCGGGCAGGGTGAGTTCTTCGCCAAGCGCGCCTTGACGCCGGACTACGCCACCGGACCGCACACCGCGACACTCGGCATCCAATTCTCGACCGGGGATGCTTTGCCAGCCGAATATCGCGGCGGCGCTTTCATCGCGCAGCGCGGATCCTGGAATCGCAGCGCCTTCGTGGGCTACAAGGTCATGTACGTTCCATTTGAAAACGGCAAGCCGTTCAGAGAGGCGCGCGACTTCCTTACGGGCTTCATGCCAGATCCGGAAAAAGGAGAAGCGCATGGCCGCCCGGTCGGTGTCTTTCAAGATCAGCGTGGCGGCATTCTTGTGACCGACGATGCCGGCAACACGGTCTGGCGTGTCGCCGCGGACAAGTGATCGACTGCTTGTGTAGTCGCACCGTGCCGACTAAACGTAAAAGCCCGGCGTGAAGCCGGGCTGGCGAAATAATCGTTAGGTTGCACACACCAGGAACAGGTTAGATTGCCACGCGTACCGATGCGTTGCTGTCGCGACGAGAAACCGGCAAAACCGTCGCGTCCATCATCCCCGTTATGGCCGGTTGACACCCGGCGTATGCTGCCCTGGCAATGCTCCCGTTATGGAAAGGTTTCAGGCACAGGCCCTGATTGCGCGACAACCTCCGAGGCGCGCTGAGATGCGGACAGTGGTCGGTAGCCTTCATGACGGTCATTGTGCTGTCTGGAATGGCTTGATGCAAGTAACTGCCCGCTTCAAACGGAGCGATCGCCTTCGTGGTTCCCCGCTCTGCAGAATCCGTCTTGGCGAAGTGACCCGCTAATCGTCTCGGTTCAACTCGTTGTCCTCGCTAAGACGAAGCGCGTCGCCTTCGCCTTGGACGAGATCGCGATTGCCGACTTGCAGCCTGCCGGCGTCATCGACGCTGGCTTTTGGCATCTCTTGTTCAGGAACCTTGCGAGGGTAGGCCGGCTCGAGTCAACTTCCCGATGCTTGATCGACATAGGTGCATTCTCGAACAATGCGGGGCGTTAGTACTCACGCGATCTGCGAGGGGCGCGCCGGATGAGCTGTCTTTGGATGACGGTCATGCAGGAAGACCGCGAGCGAGTTCGCGATGATGCCATCGTCCACGGCAGCGGCGAACAGTTGCTCCTGCGCGTCCCGCGGAAGGTCCGCCCACACGCTCAGAGCCGCATGGCCCAGCAGCAATGCAAATCGATCGTGCTCAGTTTTCGTCTCCGCATTCGAGATGATCGCTTCGGCGCGCGGCGGGTTGCGCCCCGGGTCGCTACTTGCGCGATCCGCCAAAGGGCGAATTGACGCAGTCCCGTTCGCTTGGCGCGAGCCTTCGTCAGCAAGAGCGCCATCGCCCACGATCTCCGCGACAAGACGTTTGGTTGTTCCAACGACGGTGTCTTTCGCGTTCATGGTTGCTCTCCCTCGATGCTCTCAGCGCCGCGTCGCCCGTATCTTTGTATTCGACTGAGCAACCGACGGAGGGCAGACCTGTTCCCGCGGGGCGGCTTGTTGCTTGCGCTTCACCTGCACGCCTTGAAACCGTCGCGCTCAGGAACAACAGCGAAACGCGACGGTTGAGCACCTATGTTCACCCGCCGGAGATCGGGATGTCGCGACGAACTGAGAAGCCGGATTCCGATTGCGGCCGAAGACATGCTTCTTGGCATCGACTCGCGAGATACGCACAGACACAAGCCCGGGCCCGTTGATATGCCTTCCAAGCGAGCGGCGCTTGCGCCTGCGCGACAGAAATCGACCCCACCGCTCATCGCCGAGAAGGGAAAACGCCAGGCATCCTCGCCCGCGCCGGCGTCCAATGCTCCGCTCGGTTGGCTGGCTTTGCATCTGCTCGGTCAGTGGCGGGCCGCCGGCCCGGACGGGCTCATGGTCATCTGCGCCTCTGAGCAGCGGGCAGAGCATCTGGGTGCCATCATCCATGCGCTCGATCCGGATGCCGGCGTCATGGTGCTGCCAAGCCTGCGCCCGGCGCCCGATGACGATATTGAGCCGTCCCCGGAGATCGCTGGACGGCGAAGCTCGGTACTGCGTCGGATGGCCGAGCAGGAATCGGTCCTCCTGGTCAGTACGGCTGAGGCGCTAAGCATCCGTGTGCCGTCGCCGGCGGCGATGCAAAAGTCGGCGCTACGCTTTAAGCCCGGCGCTGCTTTCGATGTTGACGCCGTCCGCAGTTTCCTGGTGTCCGCCGGTTATCTTGTCGATGAACGCATCGAGAGCCCAGGCACGGCAATGTTTCTGGGACAGGCGCTCGAGATCTTCCCTGCCGGCGCGCTGGGGCCGGTTCGGATCGGCTATCCGGCGGGCCACATCACCGATATGCATGCGTATGATTTGGAAGATCAGCGCGATGGCGCTTCCCTCGATGAGGTTGTCGTCGATGTGGTCGACGAAGCCGACCGGTCGGGGGAGGAGTTAGACGACGCCGACATACGGTCGCCGACGGTAGCCGTGTTTGATTATTCTCCGACAGCGCGCCTGGTGGTGGATCATGGAGTTGACGACCGTGCTCGGCGCTGGTTCGACCGGATCGGTCATGTATCGGCCGATGGTTATCTCAGCCTTGGCGCTTGGAATGAATATCTGGGCCGCTCAAAAACGGTCATTTTATCTGAGTCTGCGTCTTGGCCGGATGCGGCTGATTTTTTCAAAGATGCGTCGCCCGCGAAAAGCCTCCGCAAATTCTTGACTCTCCAGAGGGAGGGGGGCCGCCGGGTGGTTCTCACCGCAGCCACCAAAGGCGATCTCCGCGCGATGGACCGGCGGGCCGGAATCAAGAGCACGCTATGCAATGACTGGCAGCAGGCGAGAGATGCGGCGCAGGACCGTCCCGCGGCGATCCTAGCTGATCTTGATCGGGGTTTTGTTTCGGAAGACGGCTGCGTAGTGGTGGCGGCAGGCGATTTGCTTGGAAGCCGCGCTGCTCATCAGGACATTATGGCGGTCAGTGCGCGCCGGACAATCGGCGCAAGCACACTATCCTTATGCGATGCTGTCATCCACATGGATCGCGGAATGGCGATTTTGCGAGGCCTCACAGCTGTAAAGGCGGAGGGCGTGCCGGATGCAGAAATGATCCGGCTGGAATTCGCTGACGAGGAACAGGTTCTGCTTCCGTTGTCCGACCTGCGTGCAATCTGGCATTACTCGTCCGAAGCCGACCGCGTTACTCTTGACCGGGCCGATGGTCGCTCATGGCACGAGCGGCGTGCGAAGGCTGAGAGCGACATTGCCTCTGCTGCCCTTCATATCAAGTCACGCATCGAGGAGCGCAACGAACCCAAAGCCACGCCTCTTGTGCCACGCGCAGCCGAATATGAGGCCTTTGCGGCGGGTTTCGGCTATTTGCCGACGGTTGATCAAGGCAAGGCAATCGCCGATGTCCTGAAGGATCTCGCGTCCGACCGGCCGATGGACCGTCTCATCTGTGGGGACGTTGGCTATGGGAAAACCGAGATCGCGCTTCGCGCTGCTGCCGCGTCGGTGTTCGCCGGAAAGCAGGTGGCGGTCGCGGTGCCGACGACCGTGCTCGCCCGCCAGCATCTGGAAACGTTTCGCCGGCGGTTCGAGACGTTCGGCGTCAAGGTCGGGTTGTTGTCACGTTTCACCAGCGCGTCCGATGCCCGCGCCATCAAGAAGCAGCTCGCCGACGGATCGCTCTCGGTGGTAATCGGAACGCATGCACTGGCCGGGAAAGCGGTCAGGTTCAAGGATCTTGGCCTTCTGGTCATCGATGAGGAACAGCATTTCGGGCTGTCGCAAAAGGCCAAACTCGCCGCTCTGGCAGACGGCCTCCATCTGCTCACCATGACGGCTACGCCGATTCCGAGAACCATGAGCGAGGCGCAGGCGGGGCTTCGTTCGCTCAGCATCATCGCGACGGCGCCCGTCCGACGGATGCCCGTCAAGACCACCGTGGGCACATTCCACGATGCGACGGTAGCCTCGGCGCTGCGCCGGGAGCATCGTCGGCGCGGGCAGAGTTTTCTCGTCTGCCCGCGGATTGAAGACGTCGCATTGATGGAGAAACGGCTGGGCGATCTCGTCCCCGACCTGAAAACCATTGTTCTCCATGGCAAGATGCCGGTGGCGGACATCGACAGCGCGATGCTGCAATTTGCAGCCGGGGAGGCGGATATCCTCCTTGCAACCAACATCATTGAGAGCGGTCTCGATCTACCGCGCGCCAATACCATGATTGTTTGGAGACCGGACAAGTTCGGCCTGGCTCAACTGCATCAGCTTCGCGGCCGGGTGGGACGCCGAGCAACCCGCGCTTTCGCCCTATTCCTCACCGATCCGGACAGCAAGGTGTCAAGGGCGGCCGCGAAACGTCTGGAGACACTGCGCAAGTTCGACGCGTCCGGTTCCGGATTTCTAATCAGCGCCAGCGACTTGGATTTGCGCGGCGGCGGAGACCTCGGGTCCGACAAACAAAGCGGCCACCTCCAGCTGCTCGGTCCCGATCTGTCTGCTCACCTGCTTCATCGGGCGCTTGGAAGCGCGAAACATCTGTTCGACACCCGGCCAGAAGTGCGCCCGGATATTCCGGCCTTGCTGCCGGACTCCTACATTCAAGATGAGACCATCAGGCTCGAACTCTATTCGCGCATATTCAGATGCAAGTATGCGCGGGAGATCGAGGCGATTGAGGACGAGATCGAGGAGCGGTTCGGCGATCCGCCGCAGGAAGCGCATAACCTGCTTGGTCTGGCTCGCTTCGAACTCGATTGCATCCACCTCGGCATCACATCCGTAGAGGCTGGACCAAAATCGATAGCCGTCACTTTCGCTTCGGAGCAAAGGAAGTTGCCCGCACGCTTTGATGATGATGACGATCTGACATGGAAGGATGGTCGGCTGATATTCAAGCGCGCGAGTACGCCAGCAGCGCGCATGGCAGCGTTATCGCAGTTGGTCGAATTGGTCACCAGGTGGAACGGTTAGCCATATTCCCTTGGGAGATGATGACAGACTAAGGCCTCGTCACCCGATCGATGCGCAACGTAACCCTCACAGATCTCGAGCGTGTTGCGATTTCCTGACATTTTCACGGCTGCCGGAAAGTTTCTATGTGATGCGCAGGGCTCCGCTGGAACCATAACGAATGGTGCACATTGGATGAGCAACGGTACCCGGCCCGGGTACATTTCAGGATTGACAGATGATCGATACAGTTGTTGTGCAACCGGGGGCGGTTGGCGCTGATGAACCCGCCGTGTCTGGCGTTTCGTGGCCGGCTGTTGCCGCAGGCGCCACCGCATCGCTTGCATTGACATTGGTACTCATAGCGTTCGGTGCGGCCTTAGGTCTTGCTGCGATTTCGCCGTGGTCTCCAAATCCATCCACGACGACTTTTAAGATTGCGTCGGGCATCTATCTGATCGTAATCGCGATGATTTCGTCGTCCGTCGGCGGCTATCTTGCTGGCCGGCTGCGCACTCGTTGGGTCGGGGTCCATTCCGACGAGGTTTATTTCCGCGATACAGCCCACGGATTCTTGGCCTGGTCATTCGCGACCGTGCTGGGTGCAATCCTGCTGGCTTCTCCGGTCACATCGGTCGTAAGCGGGGCAACATCTGGCGTCGCCGCCGGGGCGACCGCCGCTTCCGCACAATCCGGTCCAATCGACGGATACGTGGATGAGCTTTTGCGTCCATCGACTCCGTCAGCAAGCGGAAGTAGCGCAGAAGCGCGTGGCGAGATCACTCGGCTGTTTGCGTTAGGTCTGAAAAGCGGCGACATGAAGCCGGCCGATCGAACCTATGTGAACAAGATCGTCGCTGCTCGCACGGGTCTCAGCGAAGCCGAAGCTGACAAGCGAGTAACCGAGATCATCAATAATGCAAAAGCTGCAGCCGATGCGGCACGCAAGGCCGCCATCCAGCTCGCGTTTTGGCTGACCGCATCGCTTCTCATCGGAGCTTTCTCAGCAGGTCTTGCTGCGACCGAAGGTGGCGGACTTCGAGATGGAACTTGGAAAACGCGCCGCACGCGCTAAGGAGAGAGATATGCCCATCCTTTTATGGTTGCTCGGAATTCCGCTGCCGCTGATCCTTCTGGTTTTGCTGCTGCGCTAGCGGAAAAAGGCCCCAGTTCGGGCCAGCCCCTAACCTAAGTGTAGAATCTTATCTCCACCTTCATCGGCATCCCTTATTCTGTAAGGAATTCGGGGTGCCGACCATGCCGGAGATTTCTTCGGGAGGAGCCAAAAGGCTTTGTCTCCCTCCCCCTCACGAGGGGGCAACGTCAACTTCTTCCGTAAGACGCACGCAAAGCGCGTCGGATTGGCGAAGGGCGTCATCGGGTTCGAGGACATCCTGTATTTTTCATGATCTGGTCTGGCTGTTCAGACCCTTGAAGCGATCGAAGACATCAAGAACTGCGTCAGCACGAAAAAGGCGGTTTCGACGGGAGTCTTCCGGAACGCTCAGGATGCCTGCATCTACAAGCGCGCTGGCAGCCGTGTTTGCGGCCGCGAAGCTGACACCCAATTCTTTCTGGGCTTCACCGACGGTAAAGACTGGTTTTGTGATCGCATAAGGATAGAGGCGATGAATTACGCTGTTACGGCGTACGCTTGCAAAACGCGATTTCCATTCCGCTTCAATGGCCTCGAGCTTGTCTAGTCGTGCAATGTTCGCATCGGCGGTCCGGCGCAGAAAGCTCAGCATCTGGCGAACATAGCTGGCCGATTTCCCGGAAGTCCGGACATCCTTCAGCGCCTCGATATAGAGCAATTTGTCTTCATGGACCGCCTCTCCGAAGAATGCGCAGGCATTGGTCGTGAACCCCTTGGCCCGCAAGACGATCGGGACCAGAAGACGCCCGATACGGCCGTTTCCGTCTGCAACCGGGTGAATGTGCTCGACCATCCAATGAGACAGTACCTGGCGCACCAACTCGCTCGTTCCGTCCTCGGTTGCGAGCGTGAAGGAGGTCCAATCAGCGAGCGACGCTTCGACGGCAGATGGTGCCGTATAGCCGAACAATGAATTAGGCGCGTCCGGATCTCTAACGTAATTCGGGGTCGTTTTTATCTTCCCTGCGCTCGCTGCCAACATGGCGTTTGGGTTCCGCTCAAAAAGCCGCCCGTGGATGCGCAGGATCAGCCCCTTCATGTCGCCCTTATCCAGCCGCTCCTCCAACCCTGTCGCCGCAGCCGCGACAACGGCTGCGTCGTCAAGATCCGGTGCAACCTGCAGGGCACTCTCGTACTCCATGAGGTCAGTAAACGTGGTAGTCGATCCTTCAGCACCTGAGGAATGAACGGCGTCCAGTCTGGCGAACAGGCGGCCAATCGCTCCAGTCCTGTCGAATGCCGAGAGGCGGCGATCAAACTCCCGAAGCGCGACGGTTGCTGGTTCCAATTGCCCGATGACGTCTTCTAAAGGAGGGAATGACGGAACATTGGGTCGGAAAAGCCTCCGCCCCTGAGAATCAAGCTCAAACGTGCCAGAAGTCATAACGGGAACTCTCCTTATTATGACTTATACACCCAAGTCATAATAAAGCAAGTTCCTGTTATGACTTGGGTTCTTGAGACAGGACTAAAAATCCTGTCGTCGTCCATCCTTCGAAGTACGCGCCGCTCAAACTGGTTTGGGATGACGGGTTTGCCATTCCACAAGTCAGCTAGGGTGCGCCCCGATGACGTCTACTCCCCGGGAGAGTCGCCGCATCCGGGGTTTGTGTAACGATAGCGTTCGGCTACTTGATTCCATCGATCACTGTGTCGATCGGGGGCCGAAACGAGGTCTAAACGTCGAACCAAGCCTCGCGTGCCACGTTATCTGGCGCCTCTTTGAAGCGGAGACGCGCGTGACCGAGTCCTTGCCGCCGGATTATTTCGAGCGGATGTTTGCCAGCGACCCTGATCCCTGGCAGTTCGCAACCAGTCCCTATGAGACCGAAAAATACCGAGCCAGCATTGCGGCGCTGGGGTACGGCCAGTATCGGCTGGGCCTCGAGATCGGTTGCGCGAACGGCGTGCTGACCAGCCAATTGGCGCCGCATTGTGACGCGCTCATCTCTATCGACGTCAGCGGCACGGCCTTGGCCCAGGCGCAGCAGCGTAACGCCGATCTGCCGCACGTCGCCTTCGCCCGGATGACATTCCCCAGCGAGACGCCGGAAGGGCTTTTCGACCTGATCGTGTTGTCCGAGGTGGTGTACTATTGGGACGCCGCCGACATCGCCACCGCTGGCGCGTGGATCACGGCGCATACGGACCGGCCCGCCGATATTCTGCTGGTACACTGGACAGGCGCAACCGACTATCCTCAAACCGGCGATGAAGCCGTGCGGCTGCTGCGAGCCGCGATCCCGAGGGCAGAAGACATCCGCGCCGACCGGCATGATAAATATCGGCTGGATTTGTGGCGCTTGGCATGAGCGATCTTAGCGTCGTCACCATCGTGCGCAACCGGGCGCGGCATCTATCGCGGCTCATCACGGGCCTTGCGGTCAGCGATATGCTTCCGCGCGAATTGATCGTGGTCGATATGAGCGACGTGCCCGTCAACCTGCCGAAACTCGGCTTTTCGGTCTGTCGGATCGCGTTCAACACCGGCAGCCTGCCACTGGCCGCTGCCCGTAACGCCGGCGCCCACGCGGCCTCGGGCACCCGACTGCTATTTCTCGATGTCGATTGCATTCCCCGCCGAAATCTGGTGGCGGCGATGGACCGCGAGCTGGTGGCCGCCGATGCATTGATTTGCCCCGAAGTGCGCTATCTCGGGCCTGATGGCGCGAACCATATGGACGACGCAGCGCTAGATCGCGCCTCTGTCCGCCACCCCGTTCGCAGCTTTCCCGGCAGCGGTAGCCGCATTGAACCGAATGCCGGCCTTTTCTGGTCACTGACCTTTGGCATCCGGCGTGCTAGTTTCGAAGCACTCGGTGGTTTTGACGAGGGCTATGAAGGCTACGGTGCCGAAGACACCGATTTCGGCTTTCGCGCCAAAGAGGCAGGATTGCCACTGCAGTTTCTCGGCGGTACCGGCTCGTTTCATCAGCATCATGGGGTGATGTCGCCGCCGCTGCAGCATCTCGCAGATATCGTGCGGAATGCTAACCGCTTCCACGCCCGCTGGGGCATTTGTCCGATGGACGGCTGGTTGCAGCAATTTGCAGCGATGGGGCTGATCCGCTGCGACAACGACATGTGGCAACTGCTGCGCCTGCCGACTTCCGCCGAGATCGCGGCGGCGACGCAGCCGCCATCGGTCTATTTTTGACGGTCGGCAAAGTCCGCCAGCAAGCGCCATGTGCGTGCCGCGCCATCGATAATGCTGAGAGCGGTCAATCTCCGCGGATCAAGTTGCGCGGCCGTCGCGAGCAATGCCGGCCAGGTTTGCGCAGGCGTCCACGCATCGATCACGACGGCCGCCCCCGCCGATCGCAGTGCCTGTGCCTTTTGCAATTGTTCGTCGAACGGGCGCGGCTCTGGACAGCAGATGAAAGGGCGCCCGGCGGCGATGACCGCATTGAGCAGGCCGTCACCAGCCCCGCCGATCACGATGCCGGCCGCCGCGATCGCCGCTGGCGCATCCTCGATCCAGCCATCGAATGAAATGTTGTCCGGGTACTGATCCGGCACCGCGGCCGAGCCAATGACGCGCCAGCTGTGGTTCGGCGTCGCTGCAGCGGCGGCTGCGATGAGCGCGCCATCGAGCGGGGCGCCGCCTTTGCCGCCGACGACAAGCACGCTGTCCGCAGTCGCCGCTATGCGCGGCGGCGGCACGGCGATGCCGGGACAATAGACGGTCTTGGCGCGTACCCAGTCAGGCATTGTGACATCATCGAGCGCCGCCGCGAAAGGCGCAATAAGCAGCGATGCTGCGCGATAGGCCTCCAGATGAGGCTGGTCATCGCGCCGACCGCTGAGGCGTATGAAAGCCACCGAGGTGGCACAAAGCCGTGCCAAGAGCGCGATCTCGACCGAAACATCGACCACCATGAGCGCGGGCTTCGCCGAAGCAATCCACGCCGCAACGTGCGCCATGCGCGCGCGGACGCCGGCGTGATTCAATGGCGCATAATGCATGGACAGCGGGCGCGAGCTCGCGCCATCGGCGCCGTCGAATGCCTGCGTCGCGGGCATGCGGTCATCGGGCAGATCGATGGCGGCGACGCTGCCGCTGCGCCCCGCAAGACCACTGCCGAGTAGCACGACGCGGCCTGGATCGCCGGCGGCAATGGCCAAAGCGCGTTGGCGGTGACCGTCGCCGTGGTGATGCACGTAGTAACCAATCGGCCGAATCATGCCACCGGCTCGAAGGCGTTCGCGTTCAGCACCATGTCGTCAACCATCGACGGAAGCGTCTGTTCGAGTTCGACGACCAGGGCAGCGCCGCCCTTGTCTCGGATGTCCCGCCGCCACTGCGCACGCTGCCGCCACTGCGCGAAGGACGGCAATCGGATTTCCATATCTGCCAGGCAGTCGGCCTGTAACCGCGTCATATGCTCGGCCATGCCGCCGGTTGCGCGGCCTTCGGTGCGCGGCGACACGCGTGTCCAGATATCTGCAGGATGGGCCAGGCGGCCGCCTTGCCGCACCACTGCCGCGACCAATGCACGGTCCTCGCCGGTCGGGATGGTTTGGACGCCGCCGCTGCGGCGATACGCAGCGACGCTCAGGGCAAGGCTTGCGCCGGTATGGTCGCCATGGCGCGGCGGTGGATCCCAGGCAACCGGATCGACGGCATCCTCGATCGCCCGCACTTCGGCCCAATACCGATCGGCCAGCTTGCGAGCAACGGCCACCGGCGTTTGTAGCGGCTCGGCTTCGTCGATCACGATCATGCCGCCAACGATATCAAGGCCACGGACCAGCGCCGACTGATTGGACGCCAACCAGTGGGGTGGGGGACGGGTGTCGGCATCGGTGGTGACGATCAGGCCATGCGGGCCGGCGCGGTCGGCTGCGCAGTCCATAGCGCGGCGGCGCGCGCTGCCGGCATGCGCCATAGCCGGAGCAAAGGTGGTTTCGTCAACAATTACGTCCAGCATTGGATATGCCAGGCATGTCGCGACGATGGCATCGCGAGAATGATCAGTGGTGTTGTTGAGGGCGACGACGACGGGACAGCCTTGCAGCGTTTGCTGCGCCAGCGCGGCCAGCAGGTGCGGAAGGCGGTCGGCCTCGTTGCAGGCTGGCACGCAGACCACCAATGCACTCTGCGCCATCGGTCAGGTCACCCCGGGCAGAAACACATTGGCGTCGGCAAGCGTTGCGGGATCCGTAGGCACGACGTTGCCGACCGCCTGGCGATAGATCGTCTCATAATTATCGATCATCACCTCGGCATCGCAGAAGGTTTCGGCGCGGCGGCGGCAATCGCTGCGATTGAGGGTCAGGGCGGTCATAACGGCACAGGCGAGCGACTCCGGGCTGTCCGGCGTCGCCAGTGCGCCACTGGCCGCGGTGAGGATGGTGGGTATCGCGCCGCGGGTAAAGGCAGCCACTGGCACGCCGCAGGCCAGCGCCTCTGCGACGACCAGGCCGTACGGTTCCTCCCAGCAAGGCGTGCAGACAAAAGCACGGGCGCCGCCGACCAATTCGGACAGTGCGTCGTGGTCGAGATGACCGGCATATATTGTATCGTTGCCGAGCCGCGGTCGGATCTGCGTTTCAAAGTAGGTCGTGTCCGATACGGGCCCGGCAAAGCGCAGCGGCAAGCCAGCGAGGCGCGCGGCTTCGATGGCGAAGTGCAGACCCTTTTCCGGCACGATACGGCCGTACCACACGAGATATGGCTCGATATCGGGCGTTGCTCGGTAGCGGAAACGGGTCAGATCAACGCCGTTCAAAATCGTGTCTTGTGCAAGCGCCACATCGGCCCAATCCTTGCGGATCGCGTCGGACACTGCGATCAGGCGCAGGTTCTGTCCCCCGGCTATCCGAACGCCGCTGGCAAGCCATTTGAACGGCGGCGTATGTAGCGTGGTCACCATCGGCATGGGCAGCGCATCGGCCATGACGATCGGCAGATAGTGCAGCGAATTGTTATGGATGATGTCGAATGGAGCGCTGCGCAGCTGATTCATCAAGGTGAGATAAGCGTGATGCTCCTTGAAGAAGGCTACATCCTCTGCCTCGTCGGCGCCGAACACATCGATAGACGTCTGCGCACAGATCGGCTCTACGCCGATCGTGCCGCATGACCTCGTTGAGGCAAACACGACGACGTTATGTCCACGCGCGCGAAGCCGGCTTGCCAACAGATGAGTGTGCATCTCTAGGCCGCCAGCAAAGGGCTCGCCGATGGGGTATTTGAGATGAGAGATGATTCCGATACGCAACTTGGCAATGTCCGGTTCTGGGTCCGGCCCGACAAGTCCGTCGATTGATCTACGTTCCAACGCCTGCGAAGCGTAGCGCTAATCTCGATTGGCAAAATACAGCCGGACATCGCGCAATGCGTCCAACGGCGTCACAAAATGGTTGCCAGCAAAGCTTTTCATTGGATTCCAATGGGGCCCCTGGGTCGATACGGTATAGCTGCCGTCCTCCTGGACGAGGACACGACCGATCGTTTCTTTGCGTTCGACCCAATACAGGATCCAGGTATCGCTGCGTTCGTTGTGCGGCACAAGTTCGATTGTCGCCACCGCTCTTCCTCCGTTCAAAACCGGATAAACGGGGCTCACAAGCATTGTTCCTCGGTCAGGAACAAAGATCGCCCCCCATACTTTCAGCTCCAGTCATTCAGCTTATGGACCGCTGCCATTTCAAACGATGCCCCCCTCGCGTATCTGCTCGCCCAAGCACGCCGCTTCGCCGATGCCGTTGCTGCCGAAGCTGCCACCACGGATAGAATGGCCATCATTCCGGACGGCATCTGGATGGCATTCGAGGCCAGCGGCCTTGGCACCTGTGCACTACCGACAGAGTTCGGAGGCTGCGACCTGTGGGAGGTCAGCCAGGGCGAAACGCTGTGCAGCATTATGCGCATGCTCGGCGCCGCCGATCTGTCGATTGCTCGCTTATTCGAAGGTCATGTGAACGCCATTGGCCTGGTGTGTCGCTATGGTACCGACGAGCAGATCGCGGATTTGGCCGAAGACGTCGCTGCCGGCGCGTTGTCCGCCGTGTGGGGCGCCGACGATGCCATCGGGCTTAAGGCCGCGAAGGGTGAGGGCAGCACGGTTCTGCAGGGGCGCAAGATCCTCGCTTCCGGTGCGGGCTTCGTGACGCGGCCACTGGTGACGGCGTCCGGGCCTGACGGCCAGCAGATGTATCTGCTTGAGCTCGCTCCGGGCTATCCCCAAGACATCAGCGGATGGCAGTCGCAGGGCATGCGGGCGACGGCCACGGGCACGGTAGATTTCACCGGCACGGTGGTGGGCGCGCGCGAGCGCATCGGCGCGCCAGGCGATTACATGCGGCAGCCGACTTTCTCCGGCGGAGCTTGGCGTTTCTGTGCCGCTCATCTTGGTGCGACCGAGCGCCTGGTTGATTTGTTTCGCCAGCATCTGGTTGCCACCAAACGCGGCGAGGATGCCTACCAACTGGAACGACTGGCGCACTGCGTCGTCGCCGCCCGTACCGCGCGGTTCTGGGTCGAGGATGCAGCCCGCCGACTGGCCGGCACCGGCGATGCCGCGGAGACCGTCGCCATCACGCATCTCACGCGGATGACCGTGGAACGCAGCGCGCTGACGGTGATGGAGACGGTGCAGCGCGGCATCGGGCTGCGTGCGTTCGTGCGGCCGCATGATGCCGAACGCATCTCCCGCGATCTCGCCACCTATCTGCGCCAGCCCGCTCCGGATCTTGCCATGAGCGACGCAGCGCGCAGTTTCCTCTCCGCGTCGGGCTCGGTGGGAGATTTGTGATGCGTGTTGCGGATTATCTCGACGCGACGCGGCGGCTGCCGCTGATCACACGTTCGGAGCTGACGCGGGAAAAACCCTTCGTGGTGTTGTCGCCGCATCCCGATGACGAAACGCTGGGGGCTGGCGGGTTGATTTATGAGGCTTGCTGTGTCGGGCAACGCGTCGAGGTGATAGTCCTGACCGACGGCGCTGGCTCGCACACCCAGTCGCGGGTTTATCCGCCGGAGCGCCTGGTGCAACTCCGCAAGACCGAGGTGATGGAGGCCGCCGATCTTCTCGGCCTCGCGTCGGAGCGGTTACATCATCTCGATCTGCCAGACGCCCACGCACCGATGCATGGGCCGGACTTTGACGCCGCAGTCAGAGCTGTTGTCGCTGTCCTCGACGGCTGTGGCGCCGGCTCGCTGTTCGTGACATGGGGTGAGGATCCGCATTGCGACCACAAAGCTGCAGCTGCCATCGCCGAGGCCGTGGCCCGGAAACGGCTGGGCCTTGCGCTTTGGGCCTATCCGATCTGGGGCTGGCATCTTGATCCTGCACAGGACCTGACAGGCGCCCCAAGCGGCGGCCGGCTCGACATCGCGGCGGCGGCTGAAATCAAGCAGCGCGCCATCGCCGCGCATCGCTCGCAGATGACCGACTTGATCGCCGACGACCCCGCCGGCTTCCGCTTTACGGCAACCACACTGGCGCCATTCCTGACGCCCTTCGAATATTTTTACGAAGTTCAGGTAGACACGCATCACTCGACGCAGGCGTATGAACCGCAGACCTAATCGGGCAGCCGCGTCTGCGCTCGCGTTTCAGCGGATCGATAAATCGCTTCCATGATCAGATGGTCTCGTAATCCTTCGCCGGAGGTCCGCGGTATCGTGTTATCCTGAACGCACTCGGCATGTGATCCGTCTCTGCCGCAAACTGATTTTGATAGGCAGTCTGCAGCTCCGTTGCAGTCTCGATCTTGTCTTCTGTATAACGATCCGAAGCCGTTGGCCACGATACGGAAGAACGCTGTCGAGCACCAAGCTGCCGCGATCCAGATGAACGGCCATCCGCGTCGTGCGGCGAGTGACTTAGCTAGTTGAAAGGTTTGCTATCGCACCGGCCGGAAAGCGCATAAGCGAGGCTACGGTCTCTTCGACTTCCGCGATGCGCGAGTCGTTTGCCGGCGAATGGATCTGAGCCTCGATCCCCCCTGGCTCCTCGCCAAAGGTGGCGCGCGCAGCGTTCAGACAGTACAGCCGAAGTCTGTTAGCGAACCGCCGCCCGCAAGCGCCTTTTTCAATCGCCACTGATCCGGGGCGCTCTGGTTCAGAGCGTTGACGGCGTCGATAATCTTCGCCGGCCCGAACGCACTGCTCTGCACGCGCCTGATGTCTTAGATGATAAGACTAATGGCGGCAGCGGCAGGCGATCATGAGCTTCACAGCGGCATCCGCGCAGGCCGTTATAACCCTTGCGTGTGCCAACGACGTTGCCATCGGTTTTTCGAACATGGGTATATGCGGCTCGATTGCACTCCGGTCTACATCCAGCCCAGCATGTCGGCTGATCCGTAAGCGCTGTCGGCAGCCAGGCGCCCAGGATGGATCCCGAAGCAAGCTTTAGTACGCGTGATCATCGCGCGGGTCGCACTGACCTCGGCCTTCCGATCAATCAGGTTATGTCGGCGTGGGCAAAATAGGCGGGGCTCTGAAAGCGTTTGTTGTCGCGCCCGGGCGGCTTTTTGCGTTGTGCCCGCTATGCAGCGTCCACAGCGCCAGAAACTTATGCTCGCGGTGGCGAAATCAGAACCACGGTTTCAACCTCGTGGCATGTCCGGCAGCGATACAGAGCGAGGTGCTTATTCTGGTCTGGCGTGACGGGAGACCATAGCCATAACCGTCTGGCATTTCGAACAACTCAGCAGGTTGGCGAGAGCATTGCGAGCGTCGTTGGCGGGGTCAACCAAAAGATCCTTGGCGGCTCGACAGCCGTCGTGCTGAGGAAACAAGCCGTCGAGCCTCGCCGGCCCAGCGCTGGGGGCAACTGGCCCGACGTGGCTCCTCAATGATCTAGTATTTGTTGTGTTCCCAAGGTGTAAACAGCCCTCGCTGTGGGCAAATCCTACTGGCCGGTGGAATCGTCCATTTCAACTTCTTTAGCTCGCTGGTCGTATTCGACAGCATTAGCAAGCAGTCGGTGACGATAGTCGCCTTCGGGCGCGTTAGCCGCCATTTCCCGGCACTGGTTTGCCATCTCACGTAAAGTCTTTGGTTTCGTTTCCATTATTGCTCAATGGAGCAACGCGCGTATCGTTCCTACGCTAGTCATGATACCGCCAAGTCTATCGGCAATTCGTCTTGCGGAAGGTGAGTTCGGCGCCCATCTCGCCATTCTAACCCAATGGCAGGAAGGGTATAAATCGGGCATCGTGGTTTATACGGAACCGGCGCTTTGGTTGAAACGTGGCGGCGCGCAGCTATCTCCCATCACCGCGGATTTGAATGGTTGAGAACAAGTTGCTGCCAGCCGCTATCCGGGTGGCCAAAGACCCGTTGCGTCTCAACTAAGCCGTCCGCTGACCTTCGGGGCAGCGGCCTTTTTTGCATTAGCGGAAGATGATCATCGCAACGATGAAGAGTAGCGCGATCGCCAGCACAGCATCGAAGATGGTCTGCGTTATCATGCTTCTCATGAGTCGGCCCCGTTCTGATTGCCGGAGAAAGCACTCATGAGTTTCAGGCTGCAACTAACAACAGCGGTTCCGCGAGCGATAGCGCAGATGTGTGCTGAAATGGCCTCACCCAAATGGGATAGGTTCCCACCTGTGCCTCAAGTGCAGACTAAATTCAATCGACGGCATCAAGAGCGTCTAAGCAAATTGAATTCCGACATGTGAGCCGCGTTGCCATCGCACGTCCGCAAGACGATGCGTCTCTCGCGGTGTTATTGTAACATTTATCTGCGAGGGGAGTCGCTTCGGCTCCGGCAACATTAAGCGGATGCTGAAAGCGCTGACGTCGTTCACCATGCACTCGATCTCCTCGCCATTGACGAGTGCATGCGCATATACGCCATGACGCGCCATGCGGCGACCAGTTCTTTTTCCTTTTTTCGGAGACGTCACGCTTGTCGATCCGTGTAATGGGAGAGGGATTGTAGACAAATATGGCACCGCACCGCGTCCCCCAAATGGTTAAAGGTTTTCGACGGAACAGTTGCTGCACTTCAGAGCTCGTGCTCGCAAATTCCGAGAGGGTGAAACGCAAACCCGCTTCGCTGTAACGCTTGGTGCGACTTTGCTCGTTTCTTGCCGCCCTAGCTCAAGGGGTAGCGGTGGAGAAGGCGGAGCCCGAGCGGCAGGATCTGGGGCGGGCGACACAGGACTTCGGCTGGCTCTTTATCCGCGGCGCCAGCGGACTCAATTCACAGCCCATCCTTGAAGGCACAGTGATGTATCAGGATCTAAACAAATTCGATCCTCGGCTTTGGCTAGGTTTCAAAAATTGCTTCTGCTTGCAGTTCCCGATTTAACCTCGCTGCGAGCGTCAACCTTAATGACGCTGTTTGATTGCAAGAAACTACCTAAGCAATACGGTCGCCGGCATGACCATCATGCCAGCACATCGACTTCTTCGTCTGCGCGATCGTCCTCAATGGGCTATCGTTTGGCATATGTGGTCGGTGATTATCCCACGTCGTTCGATAACGGGGCGGCTGGTGTACGGCCGCGTCTGGAGGCGTCACGACGGGCGGCGGTGGATCTACAAGCGGCTTATAACGCCGTGACATTGGACGAATGGGCAGAGCGCGGGCTGATCCGCGAGGGCGGCGCATCTGTTTGCCACCGCCATGGTTACATCGTCGCGGGCAAGAAGCCGGCGTCAGTTTGGAAGGCTGTCGCCACAGCGAGGGCGACTCCGCCTGCGCAGTTGTCGCCTGACGGCGCCGAGCTAACAATTCTTGAGAAATATTTGGCTCTTCCTGCGAAATGTCCAAAGTGCAAGTGAGGTTTTCACTTTGCTCCGCGCGCGGTAGCGGACATGCTCGTCTTTCGGTGCTATCACACCAAAAATGGGAGTCCGCCACAATGCCATGCGTTCCGACCTTTGCTGTTCGCCCTCACTCCGACGCGGGATTTGTGATCATTGCTTCTTGGCCAAAAGGGCATGTCGAACAACTTATCGGGGTCTTTGATACACCGCACGATGCGGAGATATGGGTCAATCGACATGCGGCGGACCCCGTCGAGCAACTCGGGCCCCCGTCAAAGCGCGTGATCCAGCTCGAACAGCATCGAAAATGACTGCAGCATTTTGGTGCTAGGTGAGATTCACGGACCTCGTTGTCCTCACCTATTTAGGTGATGCACCAAGCTCATGCGTTGCGCGATGCTGTTATTGCCAGATTCGAGAGTGATAGCATGCCTACGAACAGCTTGGTTCCTTGTCCTAAGTGCGGTGCCCATCGAGAATTTCTCGGAATAAAGAAGGGTACGTCCGGCGTGGAAGTACGGTCGTTTCGATGCGCTCCATGTGGTGCGGTCACTGAATATGAGCTGCGCGGTCGCGCAGTGAAGGAACTGACGGCGGCGGCCTAAGCGAGCTCTGGAGGCGCGCCTGCGGTCCACATGATGAAGCCCCCGCATTCGTGCATCTGAATGATGCCTGAAGCGATGGCGTGGTCTCGGCCGGAGACGTATTCGGTAATATTCCCGCCCGCTGCCCGAAACGCGTCGTTCCATTTCCCGACCGACATGCGGCCTTCGTCTATTCGAAGGGTCTGAGCGATCTCAATCAGCTTCGCAGCGGCAGCTTCAGGCTCAGCGTAGGGGCAGTGCTCAACGTATTTCATGGGGTAGGCGCTTCGTCTCTCTTCTTGCCGCGGCCGACGATCTGCAGCGCACCATCTTTGAGCGGGCTCTGTAGCTTAGTCGCCTCATCGGCGGGCGCGCTCATCCATGTCTTCAGGTCATCCGGGTCCGTCAGGATAACCGGCATGGCTTTCGGGTGGATGGCGCCGACTTCGGAATTTGGTTCCGTGGTGAGAAAGGCGAAGATGTCGTTGGTCGTCTCGCCCTCTTTGACCTTCCGGACCGAGGTCCAGTTCGTCCAAATTCCCGCGAAGAAGGCCAGAGGCCGATCCTCGGAAAAAGCAAACCAGATGTCGCCGTACTCAGTTTTGTTGTATTCGCTGAACGAGGTGAAAGGCACCAGACACCGGGATTCGACGCCAAGCCAGCATTTCCAATGCTTGCTGTCGAGATTGCGGATGTTCGTCGTGCCGCTGTCGGGCTCCATGCGGAGCAGCTCCTTGAAATCGAACTGCTTGCCTTTTTCCTCGAGCTTAGCAGCTCGCTTCTTCGCCGCCTGCATCTGGGCGAACTGCGACGACGGCATGCCCCAGCGGGCCAGCATTAGCTCCGTGGCGCCATCAACATTGCGCACGATCGGCGCCGCGTAATCGGGGAAGATGCCCGGCATTAATGGCAGGTTGCCCGAGCTGTCTTTGTCGAAGGCGAACAGCCGGCGGATTGCGTCCTGGTTTCGGGTCATCGAGTAGAGGTTACACATCAGTGACGTCCGCTTTAGCCATTGCCCCGTTGCAAGTATAAATCTCGCGTATCCACAAGATTCGGTGACATGATGCAGAAGACCAAGATACGAGTAATCACGCCAATGCCAGAAGGAAGGCCGCCTCAGGTGTGGAGCTTTGATGTTATGACGGGAAACCCGGCAGAGGCTGTTAGATGGGTCAAGGCTGCGCCACAAGTCTTGCCTCACGCCACCGTCGAGGTTGTCGCTTCCGCTTAGCAGCAAATGTTGACGGCGACGGCAATCCGTCTGCCGTCGGCAATCTGCGCATGGTGAACTCGATCTGGCCGTCCTCGAGCTTTCGCCAGAATTCAACCGTGGTCGAATAGCCGCCGGCGGGATAGCGCTGGAGGATCTCGCGGGCTTTGGCGCGGGCGGCGTCACGGGGCAGGGTGAAGGTCTCGCGTACAAAGCCGTCGCCGCCGGAGTGGCTTGTTCGCATACGTTCAGCGAGGCGGCGTGGGGTCATCGGTCGCGCGCCAGCTTGCGGCGCCCCCAGTACGGGTCTCTCCGGCTCGAATCATAGGCCGGCTCTTGCGGATGGAGGGCTTTCATTAGGCCCACTTGCGCATGCATTAGCGGGCCTCGTTTTTCGGCTGCTAGCATCAGGGCCTCGATCGCTGCCTGCCACTTCGCGCTCATCGCTTCAGCCTTCGGCAATTTCTGGACGAGCACGCCCGCATCCCGGAGGGTCATCAGCGGCTTGGCGCCATGCACAGGGATGGGGGTCGGCAACAGGCTGTCCCACGACATACGCAACTCCAACGCAACGCTACGGGCTTCATATATGTCGGCTCAGCTCGGTCGCGAGTCCGTCGGCTCGCCTAGGGTTGGAAGAGATTTATCCTGGCCTCTGTTGTCGCGTCGCGTTGGCGCCAAGCATCGATGTCGTCGTCGGTTAGGCGGGTCCGCACGGTCGCCCAGGCCGCCTCGAATTGCCGCTGGCAGTCAGCCAGGCCGGTTCCGCTGCCCTTCCAGTGCGCCGGCTGCGGCATTCCTGAGACGTTGATCCCCCAGAACCATGCTGGGACACCTTTAGTCACGCCCGACTGTTTCAGGATACGGCCGATGTTCAAGCCGCGCCACATCACCAGCCAGTCATCCTCGTAGGCGATGCCCTCGAAGGTCATCTTTTTGATGGTAAGTTGCTCAAGGTCCAACGGATCAGGCGCTCGCAGCCATTGCCGCGCGTAGACGGTCCCGCTCTTGCGTGGGCGTGGGGAAAGTCAGCCCCAATTCCTGAGCGCGCCGCTTCACCGAATGTTGCGATCGCCGCATTGCAGCCGTTGCCTTCATAAGCGACACATGTCGCGTGGCCAAGGCGCGCAGCTTTGCGTCATCTTCGCCTGTCCAAAGCTTATTCGAATTGCGCGCCATTGCTCCTCCGCTGATAACGCGTTGTTTTGAGGCATAATCCCGGCGAGGATTACCGGTCCCGAAGCGATGCCGCGGGCTCAAAGCGAAAGCCCCGGCCGCGGGAACGGGGCTTTCTGTGGTCTGGGTTGGGCGCGTTGAACGCCCGCTCCTATAGCAGCATAAACTCAGCTCAGGGCGAGGTTTGGTATGCGCCGATACCTACCGCGAAGTTGCCAACATCGCGGCAATTGCGCCGACGATGCTTGCTTCGAAGCGACAGCCCCGGCTGAGAGCGCGGTACACTCAATGAGTCAAAGCCTCGGCGAGGATGCTTACTTATTGGCACCGCCCTTAGTCATTTGACCGTCGCCGTTTTTGTTCGCGCCACCCATCCCCGATGGACCGGACGACATGCCGCTTGGTGCTGCGCTATTGTTCGTCTTGGAGCCCTGATTGGTCCCGCCGGGCGTCTTGGTTGGATCGGCGGATTCACCCGTGACGGCGGCGCCGCCCTTACCTTGGCTTGACTGAGCGACGGCGAAGGTTGTGGACATCAGAACGGCGCAAGCCGTTACAGCAAGCATCTTCTTCATAGCGATCTCCCTTTGTTTGATCGCTTCGCCAATGTCCGAGTTAGCGCCTCGTTCCGGCACGAGCCGATAGCAGACTTACTCCGAGGCCGCCTATGAGCGCTTGGGTCCGGGCTCGATCGCCCCGGACTCGCGGAGGCTCGCTCGGACGGCCCGCACACCGGGAAACAGCAAGCCGAGTTGCCGCGCTTTCTTCTGAACCGAATTGCCGTTGCGGTTTAGCGCTGCCGAAGCTCGTGTCAGCGTCGCACCGCTCTCGATGAGCTGGGTCAGCTTTGCAACGTCTTCGTTAGTCCATTGTCGGGTGAGTGGGCGGCGGGGCATCGTAAGGCGGTAAGGTTTGGATGGAAGCGATTCCAATCTAGCCATATCTCTCGCCAGAGGTCGGTCCGGAAGCGGACGCTGCGCGCAAGTCTCTTACCAACGCTCTGGTGGCTTCTCGCGTTCACCCGCGATGATCGCCGCGGCTGCCAAAACTAGGAAGATTGCGAGCGTCATAAGCTCATGAGCGTGGTCGTCCATCGAACATCACCACCAAGAAAAAGCCCGGCATGACGCCGGGCTTTGAGTTGCTCTGGAGAATATTCAAAGCAGGTTAGAATGCACCGGCGCCGAAGTTGCCCCAATTGAAGCGATAGTTCAGGCCAGCTTTGACGGTGTGCTCGTCGTTCCGGAAACCACCAACTGCCAAAGTGGGGGTCAGGAAAGTCGTCGTGCCGAAATCGTAGTATTGATATTCAATCTTGCCCGACCAATTGCGGTTGAAGAGATATTCGATACCGCCGCCGACGGTGTAGCCGTTACGACCTGCGTCGCCCGTGAAGCCGTTGGTGAAGCGCGAGTCAGCCCAGGCGTAACCGCCTTTCACATAAAGCAAGGTCGGGCCCCATGCCGAACCGAGACGGCCGGTGACCGAACCAAGGCCACGGTTGGCGAAGCTGCTGCTGGTATCGAGGAAGCTGTAGTTCGCTTCAAGACCGAAGACCCAATTTCCGCCGAACTGGGTATCCCAACCGATCTGACCGCCGCCCATGAAGCGACCATCGACACCGCCGCCGACCAAGTTGTCGGAGTTGCCGCGGAAAGCGCCGCCGACGTGGCCGCCGATGTAAAAACCGGTCCAATCGTAAACAGCGGCAGGAGCGGCCATTGGAGCCTTGGTGTAGGGGCGGGCGGCAAGGTCAGCGGCCGAAGCCGATGAGACGCCGAAGATTGCGAGCGCAGTCGCGAGCAGATACTTTTGCATGATGGTCTCCATTTGAAATCATGGAAAGACCTTAGAAACATTGTAGCCATACGAGCGTCACCCCTTTGCCACACATGTGTACAATCGCGCGCACAGACTTGTGATGCAATTTTCGGGAACAAAGAAGTGAGTTGCGAACGTTGTCGCAGCGGCCGCTTGTCACCGCGCGTCACGGCTAGGCGTTCTGTCGCCGAGCCGACCTACCGGGGCCACGCTTGCGTTACCGTTGTCAGGCGATGGAGGCGCAGCATTTGGGTTGGCCATGACGCCAGTGTTCGTGCTGCTGAGTGACTTGGTCGCCGCCGCACCTCCTGGTGACTGACCGTACGATGGCGAGCTTGACGAGGACGGCGAAGGGACAGCTTTATTTTCGTTGGTGCCGTTCTCCCGAGTGACCGTGTTCGCATTGCCATTGGTAGCGAGCCCGGCCTGTCCATTTGCCCCGCTACCGCCCGCCGAGGTGCCGCCGATGGCGGCGCCAGAGCTACTACCTCCCGATCCGCCACCGGAACCGCCGCCTCCGCCTCCGCCTTGGCCCCATGCTGGGACCGCCGCTGCGATCAATGTTGCGAGGAGTGCTGCTAAGAGGTTGGTTCGCATGGAGATCTCCTATGATCTCGACAAGGCGACCTTAGCGGATACGTTCCGACGGGCCGCGCGGGTTGCTCAAGAGTGCAGCTTGCCGGTTGTGTCTGTAACAACGATAGGCCAGCCACCAATCGGTTCAGCGCTGGCCAGGACAGGCTCTTGCCGAGAGTAGCCGTCCGCAAAGCACCGGAGGGTGTGAATCACGACACGTTCGTTATGTGGCTCAACATAGACAAGGTTGAGCGGGCGGTCGCAAAGAGGGCAAAGATTGCGGACGAACATAGCGAGCTCGACGTATTGCACTACTTTCCTACCATACGCTGTGCTCCCGAACAGGGCAATCATATGTAACGGCCTGGCCGCTCGCTTCACGAAGGAGCCGATACTTGCTCAAGAGCGCGGGGCGGCCAACACCAAAGCAAAAAGCCCGCCGGTGAGGCGGGCTTTCTTTCATTTTTCTGGGTGTCCAGAGCCGGGCGGGGTGGTCTTCGGCTCCTTGCCGTCCTCGATCCGGCCTTCGTTACGAAGGTCGCGGCCCTCCTGAGC
>JAEXYH010000038.1 GCA_023451735.1 Pseudomonadota bacterium
GGTCACCCCAGGCCGTATCCAGCGGTCTGCCGCTCTGATGAAGTGCGCGGCGACGGAACTCTCCAGCGGAAAACGGTGCCGTTTCGTTGATTGTCAGGTCATTCATGATGCCAGCCGTTCCAGTTCGTCCGCAGGCATGATCGGGAAAACTTCGCCTCCCGAGCGAACGGCAAACATCTCGATCCCCTTGATCGCAATCGTCTCCCCCAGCGCAACGAGATCGTACATCGCCGCACGAGAAACAAGCGCTTCCAGACGGCCTCGAACCAGCACATAAGGCTTCAGCTGCCGCTCCTCGCCAACCGTTTCGAACCGCAGCGGATGTGCTGCATCCACCTCCACCACATCACCCACATTGGTGCGAAATGTGATGAGCGGCGCTCCGTCTCGCTTTCCTGCCTGCATCTCGACCGCCACGAATGGCGCATCGACGATCCTGATCCCGATCTTTTCCACAGGCGTGACGAGATAGGTTCTGCCGTCTTCGTCCTTGCGCAACACGGTTGAAAACAGCCGCACGAGCGGAGCGCGGCCGATCGGCGTTCCCATATAGAACCAGGTGCCGTCGGCGCGGATTTCCATGTCCAGATCGCCGCAGAAGGGCGGATTCCACGTGTTCACCGGCGGCAATCCGCGACTTGTCGCACCCGCTTGCTCGGCAGCGCGCGAAATCAGGGCCGCAAGGCCGGCGGCGTCGGACGCCGAATTTATCGTTTCTGCTGCCATCATTCAGTCCCGGTTCGAAATTAATCGTTGACCGTCGCGATCGTTCCTCACGAGATAGTCATTCGAAACGAGCTTGTCAGCCTTATTTCGGGTAATAACTTCTAGGCCTAATGTACTTGCTGCGGAACGACGACTCGTGCTGAGGGCAGTCCAGCCATCCGGCGTTTGAATACCGACCTTGATTATGGAGAACGACATGGGCGTGATGAATCCAACCGAGGCCGTTCTTGACGAGAAGGCGATCGTTGCAGCCGCCGAAAAGGCACTGGCCGATATCGCCGCCGTCCGCGAGGAAATCGCAAAGGTCATTTTCGGCCAGGAACGGGTGGTGGAAAACACGCTGCTTGCCGTCCTCTCCGGCGGTCATGCCCTGCTCGTCGGCGTTCCGGGCCTCGCCAAGACCAAGCTCGTCACCACGCTCGGCACCGTTCTCGGTCTCGATTCCAACCGCATCCAATTCACCCCCGACCTGATGCCATCCGATATCCTCGGCTCGGAAGTCATGGATACCGACGAGAACGGCCGTCGTTCCTTCCGCTTCGTCAAGGGACCGATCTTTGCGCAGCTTCTGATGGCCGACGAAATCAACCGTGCCTCACCGCGCACCCAGTCGGCGCTGCTGCAGTCCATGCAGGAATATCACATCACCGTCGCTGGCCAGCGCTTCGATCTGCCCGCGCCGTTCCATGTTCTGGCGACCCAGAACCCGCTGGAACAGGAAGGCACATATCCGCTGCCCGAAGCCCAGCTCGACCGCTTCCTGCTGCAGGTGGATGTTCTTTATCCCGATCTCGATGCAGAACGTCAGATCCTGCTCGGCACGACGGGTCTCGCCGAAGCAAAACCCCGCGGCGTCATCGATAGCAAGCGCCTGCAGGAAATCCAGATGCTGATCCGCCAGATGCCGGTCTCCGACAAGGTGGTCGATGCCATTCTCGCGCTGGTCCGATCGGCCCGTCCCGGGCACGGCAATGCCGATACCGACCGGCATGTCGCCTGGGGTCCCGGCCCCCGCGCCGGCCAATCGCTGATGCTGACTGCCCGCGCCCGCGCGCTCTATGAAGGCAGGCTCGCTCCCTCGCTCGATGACGTTTATGCTCTGGCAAAACCTGTTCTCGAGCACCGCATGGCATTGAATTTCGCCGCCCGTGCCGAAGGCATGTCGGTGCGCGACGTGATCGCCGGATTGGTAAAGCAGGCTCGCGGCTAATCGCCCAGGGCAAATACCCGCCTCTCGAAAGGACAATGCGTGGCATCAATCGGCCAGATCGTCGAGCAGACACCCAGCAGCGAAGTCCTCTCCCGCGCCCAGGCGCGTGCAGCACTTGTGCCCGATTGCATGGTCGAGGCGAAGCGTATCGCCAACACAGTGATCGCCGGCTGGCATGGCCGACGCAAACGCGGCATGGGCGAAAACTTCTGGCAGTTTCGTCCTTACACCGAGGGCGAAAGCCTGTCGCGCATTGACTGGCGCCGCTCAGCCCGAGACGACCATACCTATGTCCGCGACCGCGAATGGGAGGCCGCCCACACGATCTGGCTCTGGGCCGACATGTCACCATCAATGATGTTCAAGTCGACCTTCGCCATGGTTTCAAAGGAAAGCCGCGCGCTCGTCCTGATGCTGGCGCTGGCCGAAATCCTTGCGCGCTCGGGCGAGCGCATCGGATGTCCCGGCATCATGGAGCCGGTCTCGGCCCGTAATGCCGCCGAACGGCTGGCGGCCGCCATCATGCATGCGCCGCTGACCACCGGCCTGCCGGAAACCAGAATGATCCGCGGACAGAGCGATATCGTTCTCATCGGCGATTTTCTCGATGACGCCGATACCATCATGTCCCGCATCTCACCGCTTGGAAAACGCGGTCTGCGCGGCCATGTCATAGAAGTGGCAGATCCCGCCGAAGAGACCTTCCCCTATACCGGTCGCACCGAATTCACCGATCCGGAAACTGGCGAAAAGCTCACGTCCGGCCGCGCCGAAATGATCCGCGAGGATTACCAGCGCGCCTACCTCGCCCGTCGCGAGGCGCTTGGCGAGGGCCTGCGCCGTCTCGGCTGGAGTTTTACCTTCCATCGCACCGATCATCTGGCCTCCGAAGCGCTGGTCGCCGTGCATAGCCAGTTATCCGGCATGCCCTCAGCCTTTCCGGGAGGCCGGGCATGAACGCACTCGCCTTCGCCAATCCGCTGATCCTTTTCGGCCTTCTGTCACTGCCCGCCATCTGGTGGCTGCTCAGGCTCACCCCGCCGCGCCCCAAAGCCGAAGTCTTTCCGCCTTTGCGCATTCTCGCCACGGTGCTGAAACGCGAGGAAACGCCTGCCCAAAGCCCTTGGTGGCTGACGCTTCTGCGCATGCTGCTTGCCGCGGCCGTGATTCTCGCGATTGCCGATCCGGTCATGAACCCGCGCGCCAGCTCGCTCAATTCCGGCGGTCCGCTCGCGATCATCATCGACAATGGCTGGTCGAGCGCCGTCGACTGGGAGCGCCGCGTCGAAACCGCCAATATGCTGATCGACGAAGCAGAAAGCGCTGACGTGCCGGTATCTCTGACCTTCACCGCCGACACGAACAATGAACCCGCGGCCGGCACCGCATCCGCGGCCCGTGACAAACTCGCCGCAACGGAACCGAAACCACTTGTGCCCGATCGCCTTCGCAGCATCCGCTCCCTGCAGGAAGCGCTGGACGGCAACCCGCTAGGCACCGTGGCGCTCATCTCCGATGGAATTGCAGCACCGGGCGACGGTGAGGCCATGACGGCGCTTGCCGCCTTCGCCCCGAACGATGTCCGCCTGTATCAGGGCGATGACCGCGGCGCGATC
This sequence comes from Pseudomonadota bacterium, assembly GCA_023451735.1. Taxonomy (GTDB): domain Bacteria; phylum Pseudomonadota; class Alphaproteobacteria; order Rhizobiales; family Rhizobiaceae; genus Neorhizobium. The sequence goes on from JAEXYH010000038.1 coordinate 3,553, forward strand.
GCACTCACCGGCGCCACCAACAATTCCGAGACAATGGCCGTCACCGCAACCCGCCTCGATACCGCCGCTCCGCAGCAACTGACGGTCAATGCGCTTGATCAGCAGGGACGCTCGCTCGCCTCAGGCACCGTCGATTTCGCGGCAGGTTCCGGCACTGCGACAGCCGAAATCTCCGCCCCGTTCGAGTTACGCAACGATTTCGCCCGGCTGAGCATCGAGGGTCTCGCGACAGCAGGCGCCACCCATCTGCTCGACGACGGTTTCAAGCGCCGCCGCATCGCACTGATTTCCGGCGAAAGCGGTAGCGACTTCCAGCCGCTCCTGCAGCCGCTCTATTATATCAACCGGGCTCTTTCGCCCTATGCCGATATCATCCAGCCGAACACCGCCGATCTCGCAGTCTCTATTCCGCAGATCCTTGAAAACAACCCGTCTGCCATCATCATGGCCGATGTCGGCCGGCTGCCCGCAGAAACCTACGAACCGCTGCAACAGTGGATAGCCCGCGGCGGCATGCTGGTCCGTTTTGCCGGTCCGCGCCTTGCCGCCGCCCCCGCGGATGATCCGCTCGTGCCCGTAAGGCTGCGTCAGGGCGAGCGCGCACTCGGCGGCGCCATGTCCTGGTCGGAACCGCAGTCGCTTGCGGACTTCCCCAAGGCCGGCCCGTTTGCCGGCATGCCGCGCGCAACCGATATTACAGTCACCCGCCAGGTTCTCGCCGAGCCGACGCCGGATCTTGCCGAGCGCACCTGGGCGAGCCTTGCCGATGGCACGCCGATCGTCACCACCCGCGATGTCGATGCCGGCCGCCTCGTCCTCTTCCACACGAGCGCCGAAGCGACGTGGTCCAACCTGCCGCTCTCGGGCAATTTCGTCGAAATGCTGCGCCGTGTCGTCCAGCTCGCTCGTGCTGGTGGAGCAACCACCGCCTCGGCAGGCTCCGAAAACGCGGCCGCCACGCTTCCCGCCTATCGACTGCTGACCGCCGACGGGCTGCTGTCTACCGAAACAAGCGGGGTCCGCCCGATCATGATCCGCGCCGGAGAAACACCCGCTGCCACGTTCGATCATCCCCCGGGCCTTTACGGCACCGAGGACGGGTTTACCGCAGTCAACCTGTTGCCGCAGGGGTCGGTGCTGGCAGCATTCGATCCGGCCCCGATCGGCCGCCCTGTTACCCGCGAAGGCCTCGCCGGTGGAGACGCTGTGTCGTTGCGCCCTGCACTGTTTGCCGCCGCCTTCGCCATGCTTATCATCGACAGTCTCATCGTTCTGTTCATGAACGGCGCTTTCTCACGTTCGTCGAAAGCCTCGCGCCGCCGCTCCGGCGCAGCAGCCGCCGCGATAACAGCAGTCGCCTTCGGCCTTCTCGCTTTTCAGCCTCACCCGGTCTCCGCTCAGGAAATGCCCGAGGGCAGCGGCACGAAAGCCGGCGACGAGCAGATACTCGAACATCTGGACACAACCCACCTCGCCTATGTCGTGACCGGCGAGGCTGATGTCGACCGGATCTCCGAACAAGGCCTTGCGGGGCTGACAGAGTTCCTCACCTATCGCACGACACTCGAACCCGGTGCGCCCGTAGGCCTCGACATCACCAAGGATGAACTGTCCTTCTACCCGATCATCTACTGGCCCATCTCGGCCAACGCGCCGATGCCCTCACAGGCCGCGATCTCGCGCATCGATGCCTATATGCGCAATGGCGGCACGGTGTTGTTCGATACCCGCGACCAATATTCGTCGCTCGATGGCGGCGGCAGTTCTCCTAATGGCGAGCGGCTGCAGCAGATCCTTGCCAACATAGATATTCCGCCGCTGGAACCGGTACCCGAAAACCACGTCCTTGCGCGATCCTTCTACCTGCTCACCAACTTCCCCGGGCGCTACAATGGCAGCGCACTTTGGGTCGAGGCCCGTCAGGATGCCCGCAATGCCAATCAGGTCTCGTCGGGCGGTGACGGTGTTTCACCGATCATGATCACCGGGAACGATCTGGCCGGCGCTTGGGCGGTCGACCAGCAGGGCGCACCGGTCCTGCCGACCGTCCCCCCGGACGACATGCAGCGCGAATATGCCTACCGCTCCGGCGTCAACATTATGATGTACATGCTGACCGGCAACTACAAGGCCGATCAGGTCCATGTCCCTGCCCTTCTCGAACGGCTTGGCCAGTAGGAAAGAGCATTGATGACACTTGAGTTTTCGCCCTTCTTCCCATGGCCCGTGCTGATCGGATTTGGCATCCTCGCGCTGGTTCTCTGCGTCCTCGTCTTCTGGCGTCGTGTCCGCGGGGCCAGCCTGCGCACACTCGCACTCGCCTTCCTGCTTCTGGCGCTTGCCAACCCGACGTTGCTGCAAGAAGATCGAGAACAGCTCTCGACCATCGTGCCGATCCTCGTCGACCGCTCCCAGAGCCAGCAGACGGATGAACGCAAGCGGCAGACGGACGAGACGCTGGCCGAACTGCGCGACCGCTTTTCACGTTACCCGAATATAGAAACCCGGATCGTCGAAGTGGCCGATGACCCGGATAGCGACACGCCGTCCACAAGGCTCTATACCGCGCTTCGCTCCGCCGTTTCCGATGTTCCTCCGGCACGCCTGGGCGCAGCGGTCTTCGTCACCGACGGCCAGATTCACGATCTGCCGGGCACCAACCAGGAACTCGGCTTCACCGCACCCGTTCATGGCTTGATCACCGGACAACCGGACGAGTTCGATCGACGCGTCGAAGTCGTCCGCGCGCCACGCTTCGGCATCGTCAACGAGGAGCAGGAACTGACCTTGCGCGTCGTCGATGACGGCCGCGCCACCAACACTCCGGCTCAGGTGACGGTACGCATGAACGGCGAACAGATCGCCACCTTCCGTGCCTCGCCGGGCGCCAACACGCCCTTCCCCTTCACCGTTCCTCGCGCCGGCAACAACGTCATGGAGTTTTCCGTCGACGAACTGCCGGGCGAAGTGACGACCGCCAACAATCGCGCCGTTCATGTGATTGACGGCATCCGCCAGAACCTGCGCGTTCTTCTGGTCTCAGGCGAACCCCATGCCGGCGAGCGCGCCTGGCGCAACCTGTTGAAATCCGACGCCTCGGTGGACCTCGTCCACTTCACCATTCTTCGTCCGCCGGAAAAGCAGGATGGTACGCCGATCAACGAACTGTCGCTGATCGCCTTCCCGACCCGCGAGCTTTTTGTCGAGAAGATCAAGGATTTCGATCTGATCATCTTCGATCGCTACAAGCACCGCGGCGTGCTGCCGATCCTCTATTACGATTACATTTCGCAATACGTACAGAACGGTGGTGCACTTCTGATCGCCGCCGGGCCGGAACACGCGAGCGAGGATTCGATCGCGCTCACCCCGCTTGAACAGGTGCTTCCCGCCTCCCCGACAGGCGATGTCCATAATGCCGGCTTCTATCCGCACCTCTCCGAGGTCGGTCAGAAGCACCCGGTCACCCGTGGCCTCGACAGCTCCGGCCAGACGCCACCCGCCTGGGGCCGCTGGTTCCGCACCATCGATGTTGACCAGCCCCGCGGCCAGACGGTCATGGAAGGCGACGGCGAACGTCCGCTTCTCGTCCTCAACCGCCAGGGTCAAGGCCGCGTCGCCATGCTGCTCTCCGATCAGGGCTGGCTCTGGGCACGCGGTTTCGAAGGCGGCGGCCCGCATGTGGCGCTCTACCGTCGTATCGCCCACTGGCTGATGAAGGAACCGGAACTGGAAGAGGAAGCGCTCACCGCCCGCTCCTCCGGCCGCACCCTGGAAGCGACGCGCCAGACGATCGGCGACGATCCCGGCCCGGCAACCGTCCGCTTCCCCTCAGGCCGCACGGAAACCATCCCGATGACGCAAGCCGAGCCCGGTCAGTACCGTTTCGAACGCCGCATGGATGAAGTCGGTCTCTTCCAGGTATCGAACGGCGAGTTCTCGACCCTTGTTCATGTCGGCGCCGTCGATGCCCCCGAATTCAAGGCGATGATCTCGACCGAAGAGACGCTGAAACCCTATGCGGAAAAGACCCACGGCCTGGTCACCCGTGTAGCTTCCGGCGAAAACATAACCCTGCCGGACATCCTGCCGGTGCGGGGCGAAGTGCGGATCAGCAACCCCAACCGCATGTCGATCCGCATGACCGATGAATCCGTGCTGCGCGGCGTTAACAGCCTGCCGCTGTTTGCCGGTTTCGCTGGTCTCTCCGCTCTGCTCTTCGCCGTCGCCGCCATGTGGTGGCGCGAGGGACGTTAGTGGAATTCCGTCTGGAAACCACGGCCGAGGCGGCCGCAGATGATCTGAATATCATCCTGAACAGCCTGACGGACTACAATGAAGCGGAGGTTGGCCCCGCAAACCGTACAGCGCTGATTGTATTGATCCGTGATGCCGAGGCCAAGGTGATCGGCGGCATGTTCGGCTATACGTCCTGGGGCTGGTTATTCACCCAGGTTCTGTTCGTTCCCGAGCAATTGCGCGGACAGGGCATGGCAGCAAGACTTCTCGATCAGGCGGAGACGGAAGCGCGTCGCCGCGACTGCCGCGGCGCCTGGATCGACACATTCAATCCACAGGCTCTGAAAGCCTACCAGCGCCAAGGCTACGAAATATTCGGCGAACTTCCTGCCTTTGTCGGCGACCGCACCCGCACCTTCCTTAAAAAGGCCCTTTAGTTTATCGATGCGCCCGTCTTTGGGAGGAGCGCATGAGCCTAAAACTGAGAGTAACCGAAGGCATCGCGCCGCAGGAGGAAGAGCGTATCCTGCAAGAGCTGCGGGCGTTCAACATCGCCACCTTCGGCGAGAGCCGTCGCCGCGAGCTGACGATCCCTCTTTATGATGATGCGGGGGAGGTCAGCGGTGGCCTTGTCGGTTACACCGGCCGCGGCTGGCTTTATGTTTCCATGCTCTACATTCCCGAAAACCTGCGCGGTCAGGGCCTCGCCACCCACATGCTGGACATGGCCGAGGACGAAGCCCGCAAGCGTGGTTGCATCGGCGCCTATATCGATACGATGAACCCGGCTGGCCTCTCGCTCTATCGGAAACTCGGTTACACCGAGATCGGCAGGCTGGATGCGCTTTCCGGCGGCCATGTCGTAACATGGCTTGCCAAGCGTTTCTGAAGTCTACGCCGTTTCCAGTTCCCGCTCGGTCGGTTGCTGCTCATCGGCCTCCGTCTCGCCGAAGACGCCGCTGGACGAAAAGCTGTCACGGATCTGCCGGCGCAGCCAGACATTGGCAGGGTCGCCATCGGCATGGTTTGCCCACACCATGTTGACCGGCGGAAAGGTTAGCACGACCGGCAGCGGGCTGACTGCGAGCCCTAGCAATGGCGCGTAACGCTCGGCGATCCGGCTCGGCACGGTCGCAATCAGCGGGCTGCTCTGAGCGGCGGAAAGAACCGACATGTAACCGGGTGCAGCCGTCACGACATTCAGCTCGATGCCGGCAATTTCCAGCGCATCCTTGATACAGCCCTGCAGCGTTTCGTTCTGGCTGATCGTCGCATGGTCTGCCGCAAGATAAGCGTCAAGCCCGACGGGATTGGCCAGATTGAGCAGATCAGGATTGTGGCAGCAGGCGAACTCGGTCCTGTAGAGCACCTCGAACGAGCGCCGGCTCGTCTGCGTATAGGTACAGCCTACCGCAAGATCGATGCTGCCATCCTCCAGGGACGGATCCATCGCCTCATAGGGAAACACCCGCGCCAATATCCGAATACCGGGGGAAAGCCGCCGCAGCCGCGCCGTCAGGTCGGGGATCAGCAACAATTCCACCTCTGGCGACATGGCGATACGAAATGTCCGCTCCTCGGTGGCGGGATCAAAGGCATTGCCCCCGGTGAGTGCCAGCTGTGCCTGTTTCAACGCCTGACGCACCGGCACCGCAAGACTGCGCGCCTTCGCCGTCGGCTGCATCACCTGCCCCACACGAATGAACAACTCGTCCTGCAGCAGCACACGCAAGGTCGAAAGCGAATGGCTCATCGCCGGCTGCTGGATCTTCAGCCGTTTCGCCGCCTTGGTAACACTGCCTTCCGACATCAATGCATCGAATGCGACGAGCAGGTTGAGGTCGAAGGAGCGTAGATTGAAATGATCGATAGTAGTCATGAGCCGCATCGATTTGTTTGCTGATACAGCGATACATACGTCCTCTCCAGGTCAGTTCAAGACCAACGTTTCAATCCTCACCTGGAGCCTTTCCATGCAGACCCGTCGCGCTCTTCTGAAATCCACCACCGGCCTGGCGCTTGCCGCCGGTGTCTATGCCGCCCTGCCCTCTGTCGTACTCGCCAAGGCGCCGATCGTTGGCACGCAGGCCGCCGGTTATTACCGTCTGAAGCTTGGCGACTATGAAGTCACCGCCCTGTCCGATGGCACCGTGGCCCTTCCCATGGCAAAGATTTACGAAGGCATCGAGGAAAAGGAGGCGGAAACCCACCTCGCCGGTTACTTCCAGAAGAACCCGACGGAAACCTCCGTCAACGCCTTCCTCGTCAATACCGGCGACCGGCTGGTTCTGATTGATGCCGGCACCGGCGACCTGATGGGGCCATCGCTCGGCAAGCTTGTCGCCAATATCGAGGCGGCCGGCTACAAGGCTGGCGAAATCGACGACGTTATCCTCACCCATATCCACGCCGACCATTCCGGCGGCTTATCGCGGAATGGCAAACGCGTGTTTGAAAACGCAATCCTCCACGTCAACGAGCGCGAGGCAAACTTCTGGCTGAAGGCAGATACCACAGCCAAGGCCGATGCAAATCTCGGTCCTCAGATCGTTCAGGCAGAGGCAGCAGTCGGCCCCTATATCGCGGCGGATAAATTTAAGACCTTTGCAGATGATTCAGCACCTGTTCCGGGCTTCACCTCGGTCCTGAGGAAAGGTCACACGCCCGGTCACAGCGCTATTGCGGTGGAAAGCAAGGGTGACAAGATCGTCTTCTGGGGCGACATCGCCCATGGCGACGTGCTGCAATATGACCGCCCCGAGATCACCGTCGAATTCGACGTCGACCAGAAACAGGCAGCTGCTACTCGCGCCGTCGCCTTCGCCGAAGCTGCCGACCGGAAGTATCTGGTTGCCGGCGCCCACCACGCCTTCCCGGGCATCGGCCATGTCCGCCGCGACGAAACCAATTACGACTGGGTACCGTTGCTCTACAGCGCCAACTACTGAATGTGTGTCAGGCACCGCTTAATCGCGGTGCCTGACAATTTACGAAAGCGAGACCTCGCGCGTCTCGACCCGGATCATCAGTGCCGCCACGGCTGCCAGAGCCAGAAGAGCGGCGAAAATGCCGATCGTCAGACCGAACCCGTGGCTGACCACATAAACCATCGCCGACGGAGCAAGAAGCCCGCCAAGCCGTGCCATCGCACCGGCCGCCCCCATGCCGGTGGCCCGCGAGCGGGTCGGAAACAGTTCAGGCGTGTAGGCGTAAAGCGCCCCCCATGTGCCGAGCAACGCAAAACTCATGATGAGCAGCGATGCGCCGATGACGACGGGCCCTGACGCTAGAACGAAAAGCAGGCATCCCGCGGCAGAAAGGATGCAGAATCCGATCAAGGTTGGCTTGCGGCCCCATCGTTCCACGCCATAGGCAGCCAACGCGTAGCCGGGAATTTGAGCGAGTGCCACCAGAACCAGGAAACCGTAACCGCGAACGAAACCGAACCCTTCGCTCGCGAGCTTCGCCGGCATCCAGGTGAAGATGCCGTAATAGGAAACGGAAACCAAGAACCAGATGGCGAGGATCATGATGCTCGTGCGACGCAGCGCCGGCGAAAAAATGCCCGTGCGCGGCACGGCCGGCGGCGGAGCAAGCTCTTCATCGTCGGCAAGCCCACGACCGTTGTTCACTGTCAATATACGATCCATGACCTCCCGCGCCTCTGCGTTTCGGCCCGTGCGCAACAGATAAATTGGCGATTCAGGAATCAGAACGCGCATCCCGATCCCAACCAGCGCCGGCAGGGCGGTCACGGCAAAGATCAGGCGCCACGCATCGACCATGCCGGCAAGGCTGGCGGCCCAGGCGGTCAGCGCAACGATCAGCGTGCCAATAGCCCAGAACCCTTCAAGCGCCACCAGCCACCGTCCACGATTTTTCGCCGGCAGGAATTCCGACATCATGGCGTAATCGACCGGAAGCGTGCCGCCGACCGCGATCCCTGTCAGGAACCTCAGAATCAAAAGAATGGTAAAGTCAGGTGCAAAAACCGAAAGCAGCCCGAACAGCGCATCGCAGGAAACGGTAATGATCAAGACCGAACGTCGGCCAATCCTGTCGGCCAGCCGGCCAAATCCCATCGCGCCGAGAAACATGCCTAGAAAGAAAACACTACCTGTCTGCAGTGCCTCGGGAATGGAAAGCCCGAAACTTGCGGCAATGGAGGCCGCCGTAAAGCCGACGGCCAGCACCTGCATTGCATCGGCCGCCCAGACAAGACCGAAAACTCCGATAAGTCTGCGCTGGTATCGTCCAGCCCCGGCGCGGTCGAGCGCCTCGTCCACCGTTATAGGTCTCATCCCGTTGCCTTTGCCATGATGTCCCCGGCTCCCCGTTGCCGCACCATTCGAGGCATAGTTGATTTGTGTTATTTACGCCAGCCAATGTCGCCTTTCAGCTGCGGATGGACGTCCCCGGCCAGCGGCACGACGAGAACGCGCGCGGGATCGACAGGGCCGGGGAAATCCAGCGCGTTATAGGCAACCTTTTCGAAGCCGAGCGGCATATAATAAGGCGGGTCTCCGATCAGGATGACCGCCTCCGACCCCTTCCGCCGCGCTGCCTCTATCGCGATCCGAACCAACTCGCGGCCAATACCCATATTCTTGTGCGTCGGCCGCACGGCAAGCGGGCCAAGCATATGCCCTTTCACCGCTCCGGCGAGAACCGGCGTCATCCGCACGGAGGCGATCGTCTCGCCATCGTCGGTGCAGATGAAGGAAAGCGACCGGTCATGTGGCCCCTGCTCCCGGATGCGCGCGGCCGCGCGCGTATGGCGACCGGGACCGAAAGCCTCTTCGTTGATCAGCTCGATGGCGTCATCATGCGAGGCGTCCTCGGTCAGATAAACGAGATCGTGTTTCGCCGGGGTTTTCCGGGCAAGAGCATGCAGGGAAGCGGATGAGGACATGGGGGAACCGAAGCCGTAGAGAAAGAGCGGACAGGACATGCGAAGTCGATGACGCCTCGTCTGGCGTCTTGATCGATCTTCAGCGTCGTCGCAGTGCCCGTGCTTCGGTCATGTAGATTGGTCATCCCACAAAAATGTGAAAAGCCAACTAGCAGGATTTTTTTCACCCGTCCAATGCAAAAACACACTGTTCGAAAAATTGCGGCTCGCAATCTCAAGCCCCTGCCGTATCTATCCGATGACAGAAAAGGAGAGCACAATGGGCAGGCTCGTCGACGGTAAGTGGCAGGACGTCTGGTACGATACGAAGGCAACCAAGGGACGTTTCGAGCGGTCGCAATCGCAATTCCGCAACTGGGTCACCGCCGATGGTTCCGCCGGCCCGACCGGAAAGGGCGGCTTCAAGGCCGAAGCCGCGCGTTACCACCTCTACGTCTCCTATGCCTGTCCATGGGCTCACAGAACGCTGATCTTCCGCAAGCTTAAGAAGCTGGAAAACCTCATCTCCGTCTCGGTTGTCGATTACCTGATGCTGGAAAACGGCTGGGAATTCAAAAAGCGCGACGGCGCAACAGGCGACGATCTTTTCGGCTCGGATTACCTCTATCAGGTCTATCTGAAGGCAGATCCGAATTATTCCGGCCGCGTAACGGTACCCGTTCTCTGGGACAAGCAGCAGAACACCATCGTCTCGAACGAAAGCGCCGAGATCATCCGCATGATGAACAGCGCCTTCGATGAGCTCACCGGCTCCGACCTAGACCTTTATCCCGCCCAGCTGCGGCACGAGATCGATGCACTCAATGCCATCATCTATGACCGCGTCAATAACGGCGTCTACAAGGCCGGCTTCGCCACCACGCAGGAGGCTTATGAGGAAGCGGTCGTCGCACTTTTCGAAACGCTCGACATGCTCGACCAGCGCCTGGAAACAAGTCGCTATCTTTTCGGCAGCGAACTGACGGAAGCCGACTGGCGGCTGTTCACCACGCTATTGCGCTTCGACCCCGTCTATGTCGGCCACTTCAAATGCAACATCCGCCGCATCGCCGATTATCCCAACCTTTCCGGCTACTTGAGAGATCTCTATCAACAGCCGGGCGTGGCTGAGACTTGCAATCTCCTTCACATCAAGAACCACTATTACGGCAGCCACAAGACCATCAATCCGACAGGAATTATCCCGGTTGGCCCGGCGCTCGATCTGGATGCCGGGCATGGACGCGAGGGGCTGGGCGAATAGCTACCAGTAATCCGACCGCGCCTCTTCGCCGCTCAATTCCCGTAGACGGCGCAGCGTCGCGTCGGTAATCTCGTCGGGCAACGCGTCGAGCGCAAAAAAGCCGCTCTCGGCGATCTCCCGGTCAGGCCGCCGCGGCGCCGTCTGCTCCACCGTGACGCGGTAGAACAGAACGTGGTCACGTTTGCTGGTTTTGCGGTTATAATAGACCTGCAGGAGATCCGGCTCCGAGGTCATGACGAGATTGCCCTCCTCCCTCAGTTCCTTGGTCAAGGCCTCGAGCGCCGTCTCGCCGTGCTCCATACCGCCGCCCGGCATATACCAGCCCGGAACATAGGTGTGGCGCACCAGAAAGACCTTGCCTTCAGCGTTGAAACAGGCCGCACGCACGCCCATCGTCATCCCGCGGGACAGGAGGAAAAAACGATGCAGCAACCACACGACGACGCGGGTTCGCCATGTGCCGATCTCAGCTATTCCGGTAGCGCTCATCAGCTCTCCGCTCCGCTCGCGTAAATTTCATAACGAATTTCCGTTTCGTGCGTTATGTCTGGGCCATGTTCAAATTCGCCCATATTTCCGACATCCACCTGGGACCGCTTCCGAAACTTTCGATTCGGGAACTCATGTCCAAGCGTATCACCGGTTTCGTCAACTGGCACCGCAACCGGCGCAAGCACCTGTTCGTCAACACACTCGATCTTTTGCTGAGCGACCTGAAGACCCGCCATCCCGACCAGCTCTTCATTACCGGCGACCTGGTCAATCTGGCTACCAAGATCGAGACCCGGCTGGCACGGGAATGGCTGGATACAATCGGAAACCCGGAAGATACGACCGTCGTCCCGGGAAACCACGATGCTTATGTGCCGGGCGCTCACGACAAATCGGTGGCCGCCTGGTATCCGTTCATCAAGAGCGACGATGATCCCGGCGAATGGCCGAAAGACGATCATATATTCCCGACCTATCGCCAGCGCGGACCGTTAGCGATCATCGGCTGCTCCACATCGAACGCGACCCCGCCCTTTTCAGCCTCCGGCTTCTTCAGTCCGAGACAGGCTCGAGAAACGGTCAACCTCTTGAAAAAGGCCGGCGAGGAAGGCTTATTCCGCGTCGTCCTCATCCACCATCCGCCGATCCACGGCGCTGCCGCCTCGCACAAACGCATGATCGGCATCCGACGATTCGCAGCGGCGATTTCAACGGGCGGAGCCGAGCTCATTCTGCATGGCCATACCCATCTCAACACAGTCTATTGGCTTAAAACGCACGACCGGCCCGTGCCTGTCGTCGGCATTGCATCCGCGTCGCAGGGGCCAGGCGGACACAAGCCGCCTGCCGCCTACAATCTCTTCAATCTCTCCGGCAAGCCGGGTGCGTGGAACCTCACCTGCGAGCGGTATGGCTTGACGGCAAGCGGAGACAGCATCCATCTCGACGAGACCAAGCTCTTTTATGGGGAGGCTCCGCTTCAGTTCTCAGTGGAGGAAGCGGCACGAGTTCTGCAAGGTTAGCAGATGCTTGTTGCAGAATCGTCACATTCGATTCATAGTTAGTGCTTTCACGACCTCAATCGACTGAGAGCAAAAGGCCATATTTCTCTGATGAATCCGTCAGCAGCTTCGACCGATATCCGCCGCGACCTTGTGGCCTTGCTGCCGCGTCTGCGCCGGTTCGCCCGGACACTGACCGGAGACGTGTCCATGGCAGACACTCTCGTGCAGGAAGTCTGTACCCGCGTCATCCTCAAGAGCCATCACTGGAAAGGCGAAGGACGGCTGGAAAGCTGGGTCTTCAATCAGATCCGGATCAGCTGGAGCGAAGAGCCCCGCAAACGCAACCGCCATGAGACAGCTGCCAAGGAAGTCGACAGCGACGTGACTATCGCCCCCAAGGCGTTTCTGGGCCTCCCTCATGGATATGCAGGCGCATTGCTTCTGGTCGATGTGGAAGGGTTTGATTACTCGGAAGCGGCATGTATCCTTGGCATCACGCCAGAACTGTTGTCATCCAATCTTTGTGCCGCGCGCCTTGCGCTCGCATCCCAACCGCCCGGATTGGCGGAAAGGAGAGCATAGCCATGGTGAGCACCGAGCCATCATCGCTTGAACGGCGTCTATCGGCATTTGTCGACAGCCAGGTTTCCGATGCGGAACGTCAGGATGTCGAATCCCTGCTCGTCAACGATCCGCATGCGCGGGCGCGGCACGACGATTTGAAACGTGGTAGCCAGATCGGGCGTCATCTTCTCGATGACATGCTGAAGGAACCCGTGCCGCTCGACCTCGTCCGCAGCATCAAGAACGCGCCTTTGCCTCGCAAGGCGGTGCGCCTTCCCGGATCCACCCGCCGCAGTGCTGTCTTTCGCCCGTCGGGCCTGCAGGCCCTGTCAGCCACGGCCCTCGCACTTATATTGGGCTGCGGCCTGGGATACATGGTCGGCGCCCGGCCGAGTCCGACGCATCCCCAGCAGACATTGGCAACGCAAGGCTTCCAGCAGCGAGATTGGCTGGACGACATCGTCTCCACTTATCGCCTGTACAGCCGCCAGCAAAACCGCTTGGCGGAAATCGGCGCCGACAGGCCGGCCGACATCCTGGAATGGCTAACCACCGGGACCGGTATCGGCTTCCGCATTCCGGATCTTACGGAGAGCGGCCTGAGCTTTGTAGGTGCGCGCCTCGTTACCGCCGAGAACACTCCGACAGGCATGCTCTTCTACCGCCGTACATCTGGCGACAATGACGGTGACATTCTGGCTCTGACCTTCTCAAGGGCACGGCCCGAAACCACGAAACCGATCGAAGACATACGCCTCGACACCAGCCTGGTCTCCTGGAGCACCCCGCTTGCAACCTACGTCATCGTCGCACCGTCTTCCGCAGCCGATCTCGACGAGATCGCCGCCAAGGCCGCCGGCCTGATGTGAACCATTCCAATCCAAACCAAAAGGCCGCTGCGGTATTCCGCAGCGGCCTTTTTTGCATTTCAAGGAGAGGCTGAGGCGCTTAACGGCCCCTCTCCTCCAGAACCCGATTTGCTGCCGAGACAATTGCTTCCAGCGATGCTGCAACGATATTGGTGTTGACCCCGGCGCCGAACAGCTTGCCGCCCGGATGCTGCATTTCGACATACGCGATAGCCGAGGCATTCGAGCCATGCTGCAGCGAGTGCTCGGAATAGTCGTTCACGGACAGGTCGATACCGAGATAGACGGACAACGCATTGATGAACCCGTCGATCGGGCCTGTCCCCTTGCCTTCGATCCGCTTCGTCTCGCCACCATCGGTGATCTCTGCCGCAACCACGCGGATGCCCTTGTGGTTCGGCTCGGATGGATAGGTGTGGTGATCGACGAATTTCAACCGCGCGCCGGTCTGCTCGACATACCGCTCCATGAAGCGTTCGTAGATGCGCTTGGAGCCCACTTCCTTGCCCTCTTCATCCGTGATCCGCTGGATATCCTCTCGGAATTCGACCTGCAGGTTGCGCGGCAGGTTCAGGCCGTAATCCTGTTGCAGGATATAGGCAATGCCGCCTTTGCCTGACTGCGAGTTGATGCGGATGATCGCCTCGTAGGAGCGCCCCACATCCTGCGGGTCGATCGGCAGATACGGCACTTCCCACACTGGATGGTTGGCGACCTTGATCGCCTTCATGCCCTTGTTGATCGCATCCTGATGCGAACCGGAGAAAGCGGTATAGACCAGTTCGCCGACATAAGGATGGCGCTCGGGAATGACCATCTCGTTGGAATATTCGTAGACTTCCTTGATCCTCTCGATGTCGGAGCAATCCAGTTCGGGATCGATACCCTGCGTGTACATGTTGAGTGCCAGCGTCACCACGTCGACATTGCCCGTACGCTCGCCATTGCCGAACAGCGTGCCTTCGACGCGATCTGCACCGGCCATCAGCGCCAGTTCGGTCGCTGCGATGCCGGTGCCGCGGTCGTTATGAGGATGAACCGAGATGATCACGTTCTCGCGGTTGTCGATATTGCGGCACATCCATTCGATCTGGTCGGCATAGATGTTTGGCGTCGCCATTTCGACGGTGGATGGCAGGTTGAGGATCAGCTTGTTGTCGGCCGTCGGCTTCACCACCTCGATCACCGCGTTGCAGATCTCCAGAGCCACGTCCAGTTCGGTGCCCGTAAAGCTTTCCGGTGAATATTCGAAGCGATAGCCACCACCGGCTTTCGCCGCCATGTCGGTGATCATTTTCGCCGCATCAACGGCAATCTGCTTGATGCCGTGCACATCCTTGCCGAACACCACGCGGCGCTGCAGCTCGGACGTGGAGTTGTAGAAATGGATGATCGGCTTATGCGCGCCTTCCAGCGATTCGAAGGTGCGGGTAATCAGTTCCGGCCGGCACTGGACCAGCACCTGCAAGGACACGTCCTCGGGCACACCGCCCTCTTCGACGCACCAGCGGGCAAAATCGAAATCGGTCTGCGAGGCAGACGGGAAACCGATCTCGATTTCCTTGAAGCCCATGTCGAGCAACAGCTTGAACATGCGCGCCTTGCGGTCGTGGCCCATCGGGTTGACCAGCGACTGGTTGCCGTCACGCAGGTCGACCGAACACCAGATCGGCGCCTTCTCGATGGTCTTGCCCGGCCATGTGCGGTCCGGAATATTGATGGCCGGATAGGCGCGGTACTTCACCGCCGCGTCGGTCATGCCCTTGGGAGTGGAAATCTTGGCTTCCATGTCTTCGTCCTTCGCTTCCCATCCGCAGGAGCAGCTTGCTCGATGCCGTTCACGGCAACCCGACTGCGGATGCTGGACCTTTTATGGTCCGGTTTCATGTGTGGGATTTGATGCGAGGAGCTATTACGCCGGCGGGCTTTTCGGCCGCCGGGCGCTCCTCAACGGACCCGGCAACCGAGTGTAAGGTCGAGGCTAAGAAGCGAGAGAGGCGCGAAAGCCGTCGCCCCGGCAGCGGTGCTGCGGGCGGCAAAACGGTCAAACATGATCGCGCCTGTCATGGTCATGGTCATGGAGTGATGTATAGCCTCACATCTGGCATCCGGCAAGAACGGGTTTCGCGCTTGCGGTACGCATCTGATCAAACGGACCGCTTCATCACCTTTGCCAGTCCCATCATCGCGGCACCGGCGACAAGTCCCCAGAAAGCCCCGGAAATCCCGGCAAAGGTCGCACCGGAGGCGGTGACGAGGAAGGTGATGGCAGCAGCCTCGCGCGTCTCCGGCTCCCGCCAGGCGGCAAAGGCGGCGTTCGAGAATGCCCCGATCAGCCCGAGCCCTGCGACAGCTTGCAAGAGAATCGGCGGTGCCATTGACACGAAGGCGATGATGCCCCCGGCAATCAGCCCAAGCACCGTATAGGCCGCGCCGCCGACAACGGCCGCCCAGTAACGCCGCTTCGGATCGGGGTGAGCATCCTCGCTGGCGCACATAGCCGCCGTGATTGCCGCAAGATTGACCGGCACGCTGCCAAAGAAAGCAGAGAGTGTCGAGAAAACGCCGGTCGAGGCAAACAGCGGCCCGGGCGCCGGCTCGTAGTGATGCGCCTTCAGGATCGCGATGCCCGGAATGTTTTGCGAAGCCATGGTGACGATGAAAAGCGGCAGCCCGACCGACACGAAGCCGTGCCAGCTGAAGAGCGGCGGAACCCAGATCAGGCTCGGATGGATGGCCGCGCCGATCTGGCCGAACACGTCGTCGGGCAGATCAACACCGAAGATCAACACCAGAATGAAGGCGCCCAGTGCCGCCGGCACGGCCCACAGCCTCCACCGGGAAACCACGACCATCCATGTCAGCACAATCGGAAGCCCCAGCGCCGCGTTAAAGGCGACGGCCTTTACCGGCGCAAGGCAGAGGCTGAGCAAAATGCCCGCAAGCATCGCATTGGCGAGAGGTGCCGGGATTTTACGGATCATCTGCCCGAGCGGCCGGAACAGGCCGGATAGGGTGATCATCACTCCACACAGAACGAAAGCCCCGACAGCCGCTGGAAAGCCTCCCTCGATCGCGCCGGTTGCCACGAGAAGCGCACCGCCAGGCGTCGACCACGCCATCATGATCGGCATGCGATGGCGAAGCGAAAAGAACACTGTGAGCACACTTTGCGCGATACAAACGGCCAGCAGCGCCGAGGCGATCTCGTCGGGCGATGCGCCCATCGCCTGAAGGCCTTGCATGATGACGGCAAAGGAGCTGACAAAACCGACAAAGGCTGTCAGCAGCCCCATCGTCAGGGCCGAGGGCGAAAAATCCTTGAGCATGGGCGACCGAAAGGCTTGGGGCAAACTTGATGATCACTGCAGATCAAAATCCCGTGCCGCTTGCAAGCCTGCAGAGACCGAAACCGTACGGTCGGACCGGTGTCGATCCTGCCGCCATCGGCGGGCGACAGGATGTCCCTGGTATCAGCGATCAGAGAAGCCACTCGTGGGATTGAGCCGCAGAGGCGGCATTCGAAGCCTCCAGATCGTCGAGCGAATAGGCGCGGATATAATCGATATTCATTTCCGCACCATCGGCAAGCCCGTCGGATGGAGCTCCCGCCATGCCGCCGACCGCCATATTGACGATCATGTACATCGGATCGTGCATGTCGGATGGCGTATCGGTCTGGGCCACCGCCACATCATCGAAGTACCAGGTAATATGGTCTTCGTCCCACAACAGGCCATAGGTGTGAAAACCTTCTGTATCCGTCACGGCAACATTGTTGATGACCGAGGTCTGCTCTCCCGTTTCGTTGGAATGCGCCGACAGGATCAAAGTATTGGGATCCTGGCCCTTCATTTCGATCACGTCCAGTTCCGGCGGCCATGCGCCATTTTCCGGCAAGAGCCAGAAGGCCGGCCATGTGCCCTGTTCGTCCGGCATGTCGGCACGGATTTCGAAATAGCCATATGTCTGCGCGAAGGACGCATGGGTCGTCAGCATGCCCGACGTGTAATCATACCCCTCGACTTCGCCGGCAAGTGCATCCGGCGTCGGCCGCGCGGTGATGGTCAGCACACCGTCGGTGACGGAGAACGGATTGGCGGATGCAGTCGGCCCGTATTCCGGATTGACGTACCATTGCTGCTCACCATTGGTATGCAGCGAAGCACCTTTCTCCGGCGCCCACCAGTATTTGGCTTCCCACACGCCATCTTCACCGTCGAAGAGCGAGAGCGAATTGAAATCCTCGTTGAAGCTCAGCGTCAGGCTGGAACGGTCGAGGTTCAACTCGAACTGGTCAGCACTCAGGTCATCCGCCGTCGTGTCAGCCAGCACGACGCTTTCGCCATTGCCCAGATTAAGCCAGAGGTCGCCGCCTTGCTGGGAGGATTGGCTGATCAACTGATCGAAGGAGGTTATCCCATAGCCGTCGAAGCGGATCGTATCATCGTCACCGAAATCGGTGATGAGATCGGTACCGTTGCCTTTGGAGATGATGAACGTGTCGGCGCCACCGCCACCGATCAACACATCGTTTCCGGCGCCGCCATCGATCGTCTGCCGGCTAGAGCCACCCATGATGATGTTGTCGGCCGTGTTACCGAACGCATAGCGGTTGTCGCCGGTCACCCTGAGATTCTCAAAGTTCTCCGGAAGCGTGTAGCTCATCCAGGTATCAATCGTATCGACACCCTCACCGGCTTTTTCTTCGGCGCGGTTCTTCTCGGAATAAAGATAGTAGATGTCATCGCCGGCACCGCCCGTCATGGTGACGTTGACCGAACTGTCGCCCCACATGGAGTCATTGCCTGCGGTACCATACTGGATGGGACCGGAACCGGTTGCGGAAAACCAGGCTGTCGAGCTTCCGCTGTAATAAAGTGCTACGCCAAGCGCATTGGAAATGGAGTTCGTCATTGAAACTGCTCCTGTCTGTTTGGCTCTCCTTCAGGTTCCTCCCACCCGCAGCCTAACAGCTTCAACAGTACGGTTTTCCAATGACGTGTCACTTTTGTCCAAGAACCGGGCATCAGAGTTAAGCCAAGCCTAAACGGGCAGAATTTCCGTATCGAATTGAAACGCTCATCGACATCTCAGGCATCGAGCCGGCGCCGTGAACCACAATCGGCCCACGGCGCCGTAAACGCCTGCATCCTCGTTTGCAGACGTCGGCCCGCCGGTCATCAGCGCTTCGCGATGATGACCTCGAGATAGTCGCTTGGCACCACCATCGTGCCGTCTTCAGCCCGGTTGAAACTGTCGATCAGGTCGAGCAGATCCTTTTCCAGATCAGTCTGCTTCTCCGCCGGAAGCGCGGCGAAAGCCTTGTGAACAGGTCCGTACCAGGTGCGGAACACCTCCACCCAGTGTTTCGGTGAACGGTAGCGGAAGACGAAGCTCTGCCGGCCGGCGGAGACGCCTGCAGCCTGACCGAACAGCTCGTTCAACCGCTCGGACGTGCCCCAGAGCGAAGGCGGCTTCACGCCGGCCGGTGGCGGCACATGACGTCCTATCATCTTGAACAGTTGTCCGATGAACCCGTCCGGCGTCCAGTTGGCAAGACCGATCCGTCCCCCCGGCTGGCACACTCTCAGCAATTCGGAAGCGGCCTTTTCCTGGTTGGGCGTGAACATCACGCCGAATGTCGAAAGCACGACGTCGAAGTGATTGTCGGCGAAGGGCAACGCTTCGGCATCCGCGGTCTGAAAATTCACGCTGAGGCCCTCTGCATCCGCACGCCGCCTGCCCTGCTCCAGCAAGGCTGGCACATAATCGGTTGAGGTGACCTGACACCAGCGCCTGGCTGCCGCGAGTGTCGCATTGCCGTTGCCGGCTGCAACATCCAGAACCGTTTCGCCTGCCCTCAGATCGAGCGCTTCACAAAGCATCTCGCCGACAATCTGCAAGGTCGTGCCGACGACCGCATAATTCCCTGATGCCCAGGCACTCTGTTGGCGCGCCTTGACTGCCGCAAAATCCGCTGCCGCTGGCGCGGCAGGGGGCGAAAGGTTGAAATTTGCTGTTTGCATTGTCTTTCCTCCCTTTTCGAACTGCCCGACAAGCCGGACGACAATCAGAGGATGCTTCAGTGCATGCCGGTTGCTCCAGTGTAGAAAATGAACCGGGCCCCATACAGAAAATGGACCGGTTCAACAGGCGGCAAACGAACTGCGCACCATCCAGTCACTGACCCGCGAGGCGATATCAGTATCGCCAATCAAAGAAATCCGGCCTCGTTCGATTTCGGCCTTGAGGACCGAGAGCCCCATCCACGCCGCGGTCATCGCCTTCAGCTCCGCGGTGATGTAGAGATCGACATCGTATCCGGGATCGATCAGACAAAGATCGACCGGCTGGCCAGGCTTGTTCACCAGCCAATAGTGACGCTCATCACGCGGCAGTTCCGGATAGCTGAACTCGATGACGCTGCGCCGGCGCTTGGGCAGCGCTTCCGCATCGATCTTGCGGCGCATGTTCCACATCAAAAGCCGCGCATCGAGGTTTTCCAGCGTCACGTCGGCGTCGATATTGCGGTGCGCCCAGCGGCCCAGTTCACGAACGATCGGGCCGAGTTCATCGGCGATCCCCGTTGTCCTATAAGTAATCTCGCCGGTACGTTCGTTGGTCGAACGGGTAACCAGCCCATTCACCTCCATCTGCTTCAGCCGCTTGGACATCAGCGTCGGCGACATGCCGGGCACTCCGCGCCGGATCTCGTTGAAGTGAGTGGAGCCAGACCACATCTCGGAAAGCAGCAAAAGGGTCCATCGCGGCTCGATCAACTCGCAAGCCTTGGCGATCGGGCAGAACTGGTTGTACCCCTCGTCTTGCATCGGCACACCTCCCGGTGGAAAATTATGCGCCTCAACCTTGGTATACGTCCAGTCCACAAACTGTAGTAAGAGCAACCAGAAACGTCCCTCCGACAGTCATTCCCCACAATGTTCTCTGCAATTCCGTGTAGATCGCCAGAAATACAGAATAAATACCTGTCAAAAAGCAAAATCTTGAAGTTCGCCTGCGATATTCCGCTATCATGCGGCCGGAATATTCGATGACGCTTCTCGGATCACAAAATCTCCGGATCGGCCCTGAAAACCCGCCCGACAAACGGAAAAAGCCCCACCGGGTTTCCACCGGCGGGGCTTTTGAATTCAATGAGCGACGGCCTGCCTCAGATTTCGCTCTGAGACGTCACGATCTTCGACACCAGACCGTAGGAAACAGCCTCCTCGGCGGAAAGCCAGTAGTCGCGATCGATATCCTTGGCGATCTTCTCTTCCGTCTGGCCAGTAGCCTTGGCGAAAATCTTGATCAGGCGTTCGTTCATCTTGACGATTTCGCGTGCCTGGATCTCGATATCGGATGCCATGCCGCGCGTGCCGCCTGATGGCTGATGGATGAGGAAGCGGGTGTTCGGCAGCGAAATACGGCGTTCCTTCGGAGCGGCTGCATAAATCAGCGCGCCTGCGGAAGCGACCCAGCCCGTTCCAATCATCCAGACATTCGGCTTGATGAACTTGATCATGTCATGGATGGAATCGCCCGATTCGACGTGACCGCCGGGGGAATTCACATAGATGCGAATGTCGTCATCGCTGGCCGCCGAAAGTGCGACGAGCTGTGTGTTGACCTTCTGCGCCAGTTCCTGAGTGATCGGACCGTAAATGAAGATCGAGCGCGACTTGAAAAGATTCGCCTCTGTTTCCTTGCCGAGCGGCAATTCCTTGGTCTTGTCGTCGTTGTCGTCTTCGTCGTTCAGCACAGTCAGTGTCTCCTGCATGGGATTCATAACATCGGACATAATGTGTTCGCGGCCACAAAACAATGGAAAGCGGTTCGTTCCCGCGACTAAGGCGTTCTATAAGGTGAATGACGTAGAAACCAATGGCCGATTGCAATGGACAACGGCAAATGGCGCGTCCTATCTTCCGTCATATTTGAAGAATTGTCAGAACCGGGGAACAAAAATGCTCAGACGCCTTTCACTTTCCGCCGCCATTCTTTTCATGGCATCAGCACCGGCCTTTGCCCATCTCAACCCGGAAGAGCATGGCTCGTTTATGGCCGGGTTCTCGCATCCGCTCTTTGGCATGGACCATATCCTCGTCATGGTCGCTGTCGGCCTTTGGGCCGCGCAACTCTCGCAAGGTGGGCGCAAAAGCGCGCTCTGGATTGTCCCGGCGGCCTTCGTCGCTGCGATGGGGACCGGCTTTGCCTTCGCGCTGACCGGGATCGAATTGCCGTTCGTCGAGCCAGCGATCCTCGCTTCCGTGATAGCTCTCGGCCTGCTGGTCACCATCGCGGTCCGCCTACCGACGGCGGCTTGTGCAGCGATCGTCGCGGTTTTCGCCATTTTCCATGGCCATGCCCACGGGGGTGAACTTGGATCTGCCGGTGCGCTCCAGTTCGGCATCGGCTTCGTCATGGCAACCGCGCTTCTGCATCTCGCAGGCATTGTGGCCGGCCTCGGCATCTCCCGTTTCAGCCCTTATGTCGCCCGCATCCTTGGCGGCATCACGGCGCTTCTCGGCCTGTCGCTCGCCTTTGGCGGCTAGAACAGGTCCGGTAGAAGCGGGAGCCGGTTTTGTGTCCGGAATGGCGTCGGACGGAAGGCACCGCATTACCGACATTTAATTCTGCGGCGATTTGAAAAGCCGCAATCTCCGCTTAACTCCTTGGGCAGCCCAAATGCCCAAGGAGGCAACCATGTCACCGGAAGAACGTCAGCTTCTCAATGGCCTGTTCGATCGCGTTCGCACCGCCTCGGCCACCCCGCGGGACGTGCAAGCGGAGGAACTAATCGCTCAGGAAACCAGCAAGCAACCCTACGCGACCTACTATCTCGCTCAGGCGGTCGTCGTGCAGGAAAAAGGGCTGGAGGCCGCATCCAACCGCATTCGCGAACTGGAAGACCGCATTCACGAGCTTGAGGCCGCTCAGGGAGACCATCGCCAGGCGGAACAGGGCGGCGGTTTCCTGAACTCGATCTTCGGCTCGCAGCAATCTCGCCAGCAATCGTCTGCAGCCGCCTCCGGCCCCTGGGGTGCACGCCAAAGCCATGAGGGGCCACGCGGTTATGACGACGGTTACCGCGCACCTCCCCCGTCCTATGGCTCACACGTATCAGCACCTCAATCTTCGGGGTTCCAACCTTCAGGCCCTTGGAGCAGTGGCGCTTCTCGCGGGCCATCGGCCGGCAGCAGTTTTCTCACCGGCGCCTTGGGCACCGCGGCCGGTGTCGCCGGCGGCATGCTGCTCGCCAACTCGCTGTCCGGCATTTTCAGCAATCACATGGCCGGCGCGGGTCTCGGTAATCCTCTTGCAGGCGCAGGTGCCTTTGGTGCGCCCGAACAGCCCGCCGTCGAAGAAACCGTGGTCAACAATTATTACGGCGACGACGCGATCCGCGAAGCGTCGGACAATTCGGACAATTCGGACACCGGAAACAACAGCAACGATAGCTGGCAACAGGCCGATTATTCCAATGACGATAACGGGGCAGACTTCGACAACAACGACGACAGCTTCGACGTCTGACATCCACAACGTCGCAAACAAAAAGCGCCGGGCAGCGATGCTCCGGCGCTTTTTCTGTAGCAAGCGAGGCGACCGATCCTGGCCCTTCGCTACTCTCTGTGCGTTCATCAATGCAATCGGTCGACTGGATCGATTGCTCCGGCTTCGCCGGACCGTTCCTCACCCGCGTCCGCGATAGGTCGGCACACCCTGATCCGGCAGCCATACACCTTCGGGAACAGCGCCGGTCTGCCAGAACACATCGATCGGAATGCCACCGCGCGGATACCAGTAGGCGCCGATCCTCAGCCATTTTGGCTGCAGCAGGTCGACCAGCCGCTTGGCGATATAGACCGAGCAGTCCTCATGGAAGGCGCCGTGATTGCGGAACGAGGTGAGGAATAGCTTTAGGGACTTGGATTCGACCAGATACGCGTCCGGAATATAGTCGATGACGATATGGGCGAAATCCGGCTGGCCCGTCATAGGGCAGAGCGAGGTGAATTCCGGCGCGGTGAAGCGCGTCACGTAGTCCGTGCCCTGATTGCTGTTCGGCACCCGCTCCAGAACCGCCTCTTCCGGGCTCTTCGGCGCGTCAACCTGTTTACCGAGCTGCGACAGCCCGCTGACATCCGTCATCGTCATTTTCCAGTTCCTTCGATTTCTACCTTCTGTCCATGGGCACGCTCGCCTTCGGGCTCCACATGGATCGCTAATGTGGCGCCGGGAATAGCCTCTTTAATGGCATCTTCCAAGCGGTCGCAGATATCATGCGCCTCTCCGACACTCATCGACGCCGGCACGACGAGATGAAAGTCGATGAAGGCGACAGCCCCTGCCCGCCGCGATTTCAGATCATGCACATCAAGCGCGCCGGCAGAATGAGCGGTGATCGCCTCTCGTACAGCCTCCTCCTCGTCCGGTTCCAGCGCCTTGTCCATCAATCCGCCCAGCGAATGGGAAATCACCTTGTATCCCTGCCAGAGAATGTTGATCGCGACGAGGATGGCCAGCAGCGGATCAAGGATCGCATACCCGGTGACCACCGCGAGAATAAGGCCAACAAAGACACCGGCGGACGTGACAACGTCCGACATGATGTGGTGGCCGTCAGCCGTCAGCGCCGGTGAACGGTGCGCAGTGCCCACCCGGATCAGGACGGTCGCCCAGATGGCGTTGATGATGCCGGCCGCGACATTGATGGCAAGGCCGAGCGCGGGTGCTTCCATGACTGCGGGCGCAAACAGCGCGCCCCAGGCTTCCTGAATGATCAGGATTGCGGCGACCACGATCAGCACACCCTCGACGACAGCGGAAATATACTCCGCCTTGTGGTGACCGAACTGGTGGTCATGATCGGCAGGCCTCTGGGCATAGCGGATCACGAAATAGGCGATGAAGGCCGCGGTCACATTGACGAGCGATTCCATCCCGTCGGAAAGCAGTGCCACCGAGCCGGTGACCCACCACGCCAGCAGCTTCAGGCCCATCACCCCGATCGAGATTGGGATACCCCAGAATGCGAGCCTTTCGACGATGGCCCGATCTTTGTTGTGTGCCGTGTTCACTGGTCTGTCCTTCATTCGCTGCGTCACGTTCAAGACGCCTTTTGCTGGTGAGAATGACTTGCAGAAGCCATGCCCCGAAACGACGAAACCGCCACGGCGAGCGGTCTCGCAGCAGCGGTTTCTGATGGATCAGCATATGCCGCAGCACGCCGGTTTTGTCAAAGCCACATTGGGTGCGTCATGAAGAGTTCTCCGACGCCCCGCCCCATTCGAGCATCGACACATCGTCCCCGGTAAAACTCACTTGCCGTCAAAAACATAACAAGTTATATAACGATACATGCAAACCTGGAGAGACAATCGGTGACCGCGGATATCGTGCGTGATTTTGGCCTTCTCACATTGGGCAGCCGCCTCAAGCGCATCGGGGAAAACCTGCAGGTGAACACTCAGCGGATCATGCAGAAACATGGCGTGGCCGTGCAGGTGACCCAATATCCCTATCTCGCTGCCCTGGATCGGGATGGCGCGCTGACCATCGGCGAGATTGCCGAAGCAGTCGGCATTTCCCAGCCGGGCGCCACCCGCGCCATCGGGCAACTCGCAGATGCCGGACTGGTGGAGGTTTCCGTTAGTGACGATGACCAGCGCCGCCGGCAGGTTTCACTCACTGACGCTGGACGTGACGTTATCACCTTCGCGAAGGAAAAGGTCTGGCCGGATGTCGAGGCGGCAGTGACGAACCTCTGCGACGGCTTCGGGGCGGACCTTCTCCTGCACCTCGCCGCCATAGAGGACGGTCTCGCGCAACGTCCCCTGACCCAACGTACACTGAAAAATGGAAAATCCCGATGAGCCACATTCTCGATCGCCCCGCTTGGAACGCGCTCGCCACCGTTCACGCAGCCTTCGCCGAAGGAATGCCACTCGCAAAGCGTTACTTCCCTTCCATCGTGCCTTTCGCCGCAATGCAGGCCGATACGTCCGAAAGCATCGCCGCAATAGCGGCTCTGCCCACGAACGGCGAGACCATGGCGCTGGTGGAAGCCCAGCCGATTCCCGCGCTTCCCGGCTTCGAAACCATCATCGATGCAACCTTGGTGCAGATGCTGGCAGAAAAGCCCTTCGAGCGACTTGAAGATCCGCGCATCGAAAAACTGGGCGAGCGGGATGCGGAAGAAATGCTGGCGCTTGCGACGCTGACCAAACCCGGTCCTTTCACGCTCAAGGCCCAGTCCCTCGGCCAGTTCTGGGGTATCCGCATGCATGGCCGGCTCGTCGCCATGGGCGGCCAGCGCATGCGCCAGCCGGGTTTTGCCGAACTGAGCGGCCTCTGTGTCCATCCGGATTTCCAGGGCAAGGGCCTCGGCAAGCTAATGCTGCGCTTCGTCGCCGGCGAGATTTCGGCCGGCAACGAGGCCGTCTACCTGCATGCCTACAAGCACAATGAAGGAGCCGTCGGCCTTTATCGCTCGCTCGGTTTTGCGATCCGCAGCGACATGCATTTTCGCGTGGTCAGGCGACCGGAAAAAACCTAACCGAAGATCATCGCCATCTTGACGCTGTCGATATAGCGAGCGTCGATCCTCACCGCATCGCGGGCAACACCTTCGTGCTCGAAACCCACCCGTTCGTAGAGAGCGATCGCGCGAAGATTGTCCGCATGGGCGTTGAGCTCGACCCGATGCATGCCCGCGGCTTTTGCAGCATCGAGCGTGGCGGCAATCAACCGCTTGCCCAGCCCGCGGTCGCGATAGCCGGGAATGATACCCATGCCGAGCGTGCCGCAATGTGATTCCGCATCACGCGCTCCGCGGCGGATATCGCACCATCCGACCACCTTGCCGTGCACAACCGCCACCATATGCGGGTGACCAGCAGCGATATTGTCGCGAACGAAAGCCAGCATCGCAGGGACAGGCGGCGCTTCGAGAAAGATCAGGTATTTCCTCTCGCGCGCCACGATGTCGAGGGCTTCTCGAAAACCCTCGACATGATCTTCCCGTATCGGCTCGATACGGATCTCATCAGCCATATCACGCCGCCTTCGTCTCGCGCTTCCTTGCCAGATGCGCCACGACATTCTCGATCATTCGCATCCCGGCATCACCGCCGAGCGTCATGATCGATTCCGGGTGGAACTGCACAGCCGCGATCGGCTCCTTGGCATGCTCGATACCCATGATCGTGCCATCCTCGCTCTCGGCGGTGATGATGAAGTCCGGATCGAGCGTCGCCGGATCGGCAAAGATCGAATGATAACGGCCGACCGTCACTTCCTTCGAAAGTCCGGAGAAGACGATACCCGGCTCCAGCACCCGGATGCGCGACGGTTTGCCGTGCATCGGAATGGCGAGATGCCGAAGCTGCCCGCCATAGGCTTCCGCCAGTGCCTGAAGCCCGAGGCAGACGCCGAAGATCGGCAGGTTTTTCGCCCGCGCCGCCTTGATCGTCGCCTTGCAGTCGAAATCCTTTGGATTGCCCGGACCCGGCGACAGCACCACGAGATCGGGATCGATCCGGTCGAACACTTCTTCCGGCACCGGCGTGCGCACGGTGGAAACCGTCGCCCCCGTCTGGCGGAAGTAGTTGGCGAGTGTGTGAACAAAGCTGTCCTCGTGGTCGACGAGCAGGATTTTCACCCCCTCGCCCACCCGGGCAACGTCGCGGGAAACCTTGCCGGAATTGCCGGCGCGCGCATCACGAATGGCTGAAATCATGGCGGATGCCTTCAGTTCGGTTTCTGCCTCTTCCTCTTCCGGATTGCTGTCATTGAGCAGCGTCGCCCCGGCGCGCACCTCCGCAATGCCATCCTTGACGCGGATGGTGCGCAACGTAAGCCCCGTATTCATGTCGCCGTTGAAACCGACCATGCCGATCGCCCCACCATACCATGCGCGCGGGCTGCGCTCGTGGCTTTCGATGAAGCGCATCGCCCAAAGTTTTGGCGCACCGGTCACGGTCACAGCCCAGGCGTGGGAGAGGAACCCGTCGAACGCATCCATATCCGGCCGCAGACGTCCCTCGATATGGTCGACCGTGTGGATGAGCCGCGAGTACATCTCGATCTGCCGGCGGCCGATCACCTTCACCGAACCCGGCTCGCAGACGCGCGACTTGTCGTTTCGGTCGACGTCGGAGCACATCGTCAGCTCCGACTCGTCCTTCTTCGAATTCAGCAGCTTCAGAATCTGCTCGCTATCGGAAATCGCATCCTCGCCACGCTTGATCGTGCCTGAGATCGGGCATGTCTCGATGCGGCGGCCGGACACGCGCACGAACATTTCCGGCGAAGCACCAATCAGATATTCCTGGTTTCCGAGATTGATGAAGAAGGAATAGGGCGACGGGTTGATCGCCTTCAGCCGGTTGGAGATCTCCGAAGGCTTGCTGTCGCAGCGCTCCATGAATTTCTGCCCGGGCACCACTTCGAAGAGATCGCCGCGGCGAAAACTCTCCTTTGCCTCGGTCACAAGCTTGGCATATTCGCCCGGCTTGTGATCGCCCTTCGGCGGCGTCACCGTTGTGCGCTGGAACGGATCGGGTGCGATCTCCTGAGCCCTCCCTTCGGTCGTTACGCCATCCTTGGCAAAATCGTAACGATCGATCCAGGCTTTTGCCGCATGGTGGTCGACAACGAGAATCTCGTCGGGCAGAAACAGCACCATGTCACGCTGGTCCTGCGGCCGCTCCATCGCCAGCTTGATCGCATCGAACTGAAAGGCAAGATCGTAGCCGAATGCGCCGAACAGGCCGATCGCCGAATCCGCTTCTGAATAAAAGAGATCGACGATCGCGCGCAAAACGGTGAATACCGTCGGCATTTTCGAACGCTCTTCCTCGGTAAAGACGCGGGAAGGCTGGTTCACCGTCAGGTCAAGACGACGGACGGTCCGGTTACCAAGCGTTAAATCCTCGATGCCTGCCAATCGGTCGGCAACGAAACCGAGCAGCACTTCTCCCCGTTCATTATAGGCGTCGATCCACACGCTGCGGCCATTGCAGGTAATCCCGAGCGGCGGATCGACGATCGCCGTGTCCCATCGGGTATAGCGGCCCGGATATTCGTAGTTCGACGAAAACACTGCGCCGCGGCGCTCGTCCAGCCGGTCGACATAGGATGAGATCGCGGTCGCATATTCCGCCGGCCGGCGCTTGCGACTGACGGTAATCCCGCCTTTGGTCTCGTAGGTTTCCGAGCCGTCCTCGTGAATGATCGTCGCCATGTTCTGCCTTGCCTTTTCGATCGGATCTCTTTTGTGCCCGGATCCCGTTGCGGCCAATAAAAAAGCCGCCTCGGTTCTCGGGCGGCTTGGTCTGGTCTTGTCGATGGACATGACTGGTCAAGGCCGCGTTAGCGTGCCCACCACCAGTTACCATTGTTGTTCATCGAAATCGTCATGGGCGAAATTGTTAGCGTGGCTCCACAATCCGCGCAAGCGCAAAAATATTGTCGCATGATGCGACCAAAACCCGGTGATCCGCGTTGCCCCTCTCGCCCGGCTTCCACTTACGCCGGAAAAATATAGACACGGGCTGGAGGACAGACGACGAATGAAGCGGTCCATTACTCTCCTTGCGCTTGCGGCGCCTTTCATGCTTGGCGCCGCACGTCCCCCGGAACGGCCGGCAATTTCCCACCGCAATGCCGAGGTCATAGAGGTCAACGTGATCGACCAGTTCCTCAAGGACACCGGCATCCGCAAACAGTCTTCCTCATCGCAGCGATCCAAGTCGCGCACGCGTTCCACACGCAATTCCAGTCCCAAACCACCGCCGATCGCTTCTGTTCCGCTTCCGATCCCGAAACCAGCCGAGACGGCACAGACGGCAACAGAACAACCACCCGTTCCCTCGGAAGCCCCAGGCACACTGGAGCGCAAGCCGGAAGAGCGGGCTGAATCGCCCCGGACGGAGCCGGAAAAGATCGAGGCCGAAAAGCCGGCATCCTCCGAAACCGCAAAGCCCGACGAAGCGACACCCCCGTCGACTGCACAGGCAGATAAGCAGGAGCCAGCCAGCCCACCCGTCGTCGAGCAACCTGCAACGGCCACCGAGCCGGCTCGTGAAGCAGAGGTTCCCAAACCTTTGCCCAAACCGGCAACGGACACCGTAACCGCCAGCCCGCAACAACCGGCCAAGCCGGATGGAAGCGGGCAGCAACCGGCCGAGGATCGGACGAAAAAGGACCAGCCCACCCAGGATGAGGCAAAGCCGGACGGCAAGCAGGCGGAAGAAGGCGAAACGGAAAAGGCAGAAACGCCGCCGCCACCGCCACTGGTCAAGGAGGATCCGCAGGAACTGCAGGCGTGTCTCGCCGACCTGAAAGCGATCGGCGCGAAATTCGAGACGAATGATCCGATCAACGACGGCAACGGCTGCGGCATAGAACATCCGATCGACGTGACGGAAGTCCTGCCGGGCGTCGACCTCGGCGGCGCCACCATGCGCTGCAAGACGGCGCTCACCATGGCTCACTGGCTGAAGAACACGGTCCAGCCAGCCATGAACATCGCCATGCCGGGCCGCAAGATTATCGCTTTGGTACCGGGTTCGACCTACCAGTGCCGGCTACGCAACAGTGCTTCGACGGGAAAAATTTCCGAACATGCCCGCGGGAACGCCTATGACGTCGCTGCCTTCAAGCTGGACAATGGCGAGAAGATCGAGATGAAACCGCGCACCGAAGACTCGACACTCGAAGGCGCCTTCCAGCGCACTGCCACGGCCGGCGCCTGCCTGTACTTCACAACGGTCCTATCACCGGGCAGTGACGAGGCTCACGAAGACCATCTTCACCTGGACATTCTCGAACGGAACGGTGGCTACCGCTACTGCCGATAGTGGCAGCCTGATTGCTGCGTAGCCAACCGCAAAAACGACCAGTCAGATGATGTTATCGTATCGACGATCCGGTCAGAGATCAGCAGCGACAGCAACGCCTGCGACGTCGTCATCGGTCAACACGATCGCATATTTCTGATCTGTATCGAAAACTTCCACACGATCGGGGCAATCTTGCGATCCCTGGCAAGCGCGCTGGAAAACTCCTCCGGCGAGCGTTCGTCCTCGACGAGAATGGTGTTTCCGGCTTTCAGAGCAACTTCGAGATAAGGCATGGACGGCTCCTTTATGGCCTGGCTCTCAACGTCGAACGCTCGCGGATCGTCGTTGGTTGCCGGGAAAGGATGGGACCGCGCCGTCCTGCCTAAAACAGTCCCTCGATATCGCCTTCGTCATTGAGGAAAATCCGCTCGGCGGATGGAGACCGCGGCAGGCCCGGCATGGTCATGATTTCGCCGGTGATCGCCACGATGAACCCGGCTCCCGCCGAAAGCCGTACCTCGCGCACATGCACCACATGCCCCTCCGGCGCGCCGCGCAGGTTGGGATCGGTCGAAAAGGAATATTGCGTCTTGGCAATGCAGACCGGCAGGTTGCCATATCCCTGCTCTTCCCATGCCTTCAACTGATCCCGCACCGCCTTATCGGCCGTCACTTCCCCTGCGTGATAGATCTTCGACGCGACCGTCTCGATCTTCTCCATCAACGGCGTATCGTCGGGATAAAGCGGCTGGAAATTGGCCTGCCCGCCATCTGCAAGCTCGACCACCTTGTAGGCGAGTTCCTCTATCCCCGCAGAGCCTTCAGCCCAGTGACGGCAGACGATCGCATCGGCACCCAGCCGATCGACATAATCCTTGATCGCGGCGATTTCGGCATCCGTGTCCGAAATGAAATGGTTGATGGCAACGACCACCGGCACGCCGAACTTGCGCACATTGGCAACGTGACGGCCAAGATTGGCGCAGCCCCGCGTCAGTGCCTCTACATTCTCGGCGGAAAGCTCCTCTTTCTTGACCCCGCCATTCATCTTCAGCGCCCGGATGGTCGCAACGATAACGGCCGCGTCGGGCTTCAGACCCGCCTGACGGCACTTGATGTCGAAGAATTTCTCCGCTCCCAGATCCGCCCCGAAACCGGCTTCCGTCACCACATAATCGCCGAGTTTGAGAGCCGCCTTGGTGGCGATCACCGAATTGCAGCCATGTGCGATATTGGCAAACGGACCGCCATGGACGAAAGCCGGGTTGTTTTCCAGCGTCTGCACCATGTTCGGCTGCATCGCGTCCTTCAAGAGTACCGCCATCGCCTTGTCGGCCTTCAGGTCACGCGCGTAGACCGGCGAGCGATCGAACCGGTAACCGATGACGATCTGCCCGAGCCGGCGTTCGAGATCGGTGAGGTTTTCGGCAAGGCAAAGGATCGCCATGACTTCGGAGGCGACCGTGATGTCGAAACCGCCCTCGCGCGGAAACCCGTTCCTGGCCCCGCCGAGCGACATGACGATTTCGCGCAGCGCCCGATCGTTCATGTCCATCACCCGCCGCCAGGTGATACGACGGATATCGATATCGAGCTCGTTGCCCCAATAGACATGATTGTCGATCATCGCCGACAGGAGATTGTGCGCGGACGTGATCGCATGAAAATCGCCGGTAAAATGAAGGTTGATGTCCTCCATCGGCACGACCTGCGCATAACCCCCGCCGGCCGCCCCGCCCTTTGTTCCGAAACATGGACCGAGCGACGGCTCGCGCACGCAGATGACAGCCTTTTTGCCGATCCGGTTCAGCCCGTCGCCAAGGCCCACCGTCGTCGTCGTTTTCCCCTCGCCCGCCGGCGTCGGGTTGATTGCGGTGACGAGGATCAGCTTGCCGTCCTTTTTGCCTTCGAGCGAGGCAAGAAAATCGGCGCCGATCTTCGCCTTGTCATGGCCGTATGGAATGAGGGCATCGGACGAAATCCCGAGCTTCCCGCCGATCGCCGAGATCGGCAACTTAGTCGCCGCGCGCGCAATCTCGATATCCGACTTCACATCTGGCATGGGCTTCTCTCTTGGCGACCGGTGGGAGCTTTCTGTGCGGCCATGCTTATCGAAGCCTGCCCCCACTGTGAATAGCAGGCGTCCCGCGTCCGCCGCCGATCCAAAGAAAAAGGGCGACACGATCACTCGCACCGCCCTCGACTGGAGATTTTGAAGGAACCGCGGTCAGAACCGCTGGGTCAGAGAGATTTTGAACGAACGGCCGGGCTCGGTGAAGTAGTCTTCCGCTCCGGCCGTTACGTTGGCATCCTTGGTGTTGAGCGCATCCCAATATTTGCGATCGAAGACGTTGTAGATACCAGCGCTGATGCTCAGCCCCTTGACCTGCTCCGGCTCCCACCATGCGGTGAGGTCGACCAGACCGTAACCCGGTGCCTTGAAGCTTGAGGTGGACATGTTCGACACGCGCTTTACGCCGGTCCAAAGAGCATCGACGCCCCATGTCTCGGTGGCATAGCCCACTCCGATGACAGCCTTGAGCGGCGCAACGGAATTAAGATAACGGTCCGTTTCCATGTTAACGCCACGAGTGAAGGCAAGGCCGGCGCGGGTATTGAAGCCGTTTACAAAGCTCTTGTGGACGCTGAATTCTGCACCGTAAATCTTCGCACGGGCGATATTCTGGTAACCAGTTACACCGAGCGGGAAATCGGCAGGATTATAGCCCGCATCTACAATTTCATCCGGGTCATAGCTGCGGCTATCGATAAAGTTCCTGTAGCGATTGTAGAACAGGTTCACAGAACCGCCGAACTCGTTGTCACCGAGGCGTGCACCGATTTCGAACCCATTACTGGTCTCAGGCTTGAGATCGGGATTGCCGATCGACAGGTAGCTGTTTGTGCCTCCGTATGTCAGATACAATTCGTTGGAGGTGGGAGAACGGAAGCCCATCGCCCATTGACCGAAGAGTGTGACGTCCTTGTTGAGCTCGTATTCAGCAAGGATCTTCGGAGAAAACGCGCTGTCGTTGGAACCATTGGGCAAAACCGGCGTCGCAGGATTGTTTAGATAAGCCGGCGTGTCCTGTGGAGAGTGATCGTACCAGTCGAACCGGATACCGGGCGTCAGCGAGAAGCCGCTATCACCGAACACCATCCGGTCTTGCGCGTAGACGCTGACCTTCGAGCTGTCGACGTCAGGCATATCCGACTGGTTGGTGTGCAGCATGCCGCAGGCGAACGGCACCGGTACAACCGTGTCGCATGCATCCTCGCCGGCGGAATACTGCTCGGCCTTCGAGAAGAACAGGCTCGTTCCGAGCGTGAACGTATGCTGTACCGAGCCCGCGTCGAAACCGCTGTCGAAGAATCCGTTGAACCCGATGCCGGACTCGGAGATTTCATTGTTTCGCGTAAAAGGGCCAGCGAGGCTGCCGAAACGGATCGAGTCCTGGCTGTCGACGCGCTCCTGCTTCTGCCAGTAAAGTGTTGCCTTCGCAGCATCGATCAATCCATCGGCGCTCGGCGCGTCGTATTCATAGTCTAGAGAGACGCGGGTGCGTTCGTTTTCTTGTCCAGACGTATGCTTGCCTTCCGGCCGATAGTTTGTACCCGTCTGCGCCTGCTTGAGATCGATATCCTTGTCGAAACGGAACCGTTCCGCCGTCAGGCCGAAGCGATGGCCGCCGTCGATATCCTGGCGCAGCTTGAACAGCATGTTATACTGGTCGTAATCAGCAGGATTGGTTTTCGTGCGCGTCGCGCCATAGCCGCCGACACTGCCGCGATTGTCCAGCTCGTGCCCCTTTTTATAGCTCCCAAGGAACATGACCGAGGTGTTTTCGATCCGCTTTGCGATCGCCGCACCGCCATACCAGCTATTGTCCGCACTATCGAAACCGGTGCCGACCTTGCCGCCCCAGTCCTTGCCCTCACCGATCAGATCGTCGGGCTCGAGTGTCCTGAACAGAAGCGCACCGCCGAGTGCTCCGTCACCGATGCGGCTGCTGTCTGCACCCTTGACGACATTGATGTTGGTCAGCGAGAAAAAGTCGACGCTGTCAGCCCCGCCACTGGTTTGGCGCGCATTGTCACGGAGATAGCTCAGCGGAATTCCGTCAACCAATGTTGTGACGCGGTTTCCCTCGAGGCCCCGGATGTTCACCGAATTGGTCGCGCGATTGAAATTTACGCCGGGATCGACCGACCGCCCCAGATCCGCGATGGACTGAACCTGCTTCTTCTCGAGCTGGGCTTCGGTCGTCTCCGTGGCCGTCGGGGTATTCTCAACATCCCCGGCCTTGACCCGGGTTCCCTTCAGCGTGATGGGCCTCAAGGTTGTCTCGTCCTGTTCGGCTGTCGCGGCCTGCTGGGCAGACGCCTCGGCGGCAAAAGAAAGCAGCGCAAGCGCGGTGCAGGTGGTGAGGATCGATCGCAGACGCCGGCTGGCCATAACTATCCCTTCGTATGGCCGCACGTCATCCTCCTCGCGCAAGAGCACGATGGTGAGCGGCCAATGTAAAATTTGTCAAAAATGTGGCGAGGGCAGAAACCTGCCTTATTCATGCCATTAGAAAACATGACTCTCGTTGTCAATTATTAAAACATGACGCAATGAATCATGTTTATGTGATTTGTTCCAAGTGATCAAAATGCAACAAGCACGACACCTCCGGTCTTGCCGTAACCACCTCCGGCCCATTATGTGAAGCACCCCTGAATAAGCCGGAGAGCATGGAATGAAATCGCTGGAACTGCTGGTCGAGAAGATCATCCTCTCGAGTCGCTGGCTTTTGGTCGTCTTTTACATGGGCCTTGTCGCCGCGCTGGCGGTCTATGCGCTTTCCTTCGCCTTCAAGTTCTGGAAAGTCGCCCAGAACGTCTTCACGCTTGGCGAGGCGGAGATGATCCTCGCCATGCTCGGCCTGATCGACGCAGCCCTGGTCGCGAGCCTCATCGTCATGGTGATGATCTCGGGTTACGAAAACTTCGTCAGCCGTTTCGACGAGGCAGAAGCAGACGTTTCCTTCCTCGGCAAGCTCGATGCGGGCAGCCTCAAGATCAAGGTCGCCTCCTCCATCGTCGCGATTTCGTCGATCCATCTGCTGCAGATCTTCCTCAACGCCGCTCAATACACGGACGGACAGTTGATGTGGTACACGATCATCCACCTCACCTTTGTCGTCTCGGCCGTCATGCTCGGCTGGCTGGAACGCATCATGGCTGCAACCAAGGTGGACAAGAGCGAAACCAAACACGAAGCGCATCTGTGATGCGCTTCCGCGGCCACCCGCCGCAGCGGGAGGCCGCGTGCGCGGAGCACGGTTGCCGGCCGAATAATTGATTCGTAATCCATGTCGCTTATCCGGTTTGCAAGACTGCACTGGAGAACGAGATGACGGTAGGCCGCGAGAATTTGCTTTCCATACACGGGCTGCAACTGAAGCAGGGGGAAAGGATACTTCTCGTCGAGGATTCCGTCGCGCTGTCGACACTTCTCACCCAGCGGCTGGAAGAGGAAACCGGCGCGATCGTCACACGCTGCGGCTCTCTCTCGCAGGCCCGCAGGAGCATTGAGGAAGGCCCGTTCCTGATTGCCCTGACCGGCCTCAACCTTCCCGACGCGCCCAATGGCGAAATCCTCGATCTGCTGGTGGAGAAGGAAATCCCGACGATCGTCTTCACGGCAATGTTCGACGCGGACACAAGGGATCGCTGCACCCGCAAGAAGATCGTCGACTACATCGTCAAGGATGGCACGAAAACCGTAGACAAGGTCGTGCAGACCGTCAGCCGTATCCTTGCCAACAGCGTGCACAAGATCCTCGTCGTGGACGATGCCCGCACAGCACGCTCCGAACTTGTCGAAATCCTCAGCCGCCAGAATTTTAACGTTCTGGAAGCGCGCTCGGGCAGGCAGGCGCTTGAGATTTTGACCGCCGATGAAACGATCGACATCGTCATCACCGACCACCATATGGCCGATATGGATGGCTATGAACTGACACGCCGCATCCGCCAGACCCGCAATTCCGAACAATTGCGCATCATCGGCATCTCCTCCTCGTCGGATCGGCTTTTGTCTGCCAGCTTCCTCAAGGCCGGCGCGTCGGATTTCATCTACCGCCCGTTCGTGCATGAGGAGCTCAAATGCCGCATCGACAACAATGTCGAGACACTGACGCAGCTCAACCATCTCCGCCGTCTGGCGGAACAGGATTATCTGACCGGCCTTGCAAACCGGCGCCATTTCTTTTCGACCATGCGGCAGAACGGAAAGGCTTCAATGCAGGGTTCCATCGCCCTTCTTGATATCGACCATTTCAAGACGGTCAACGACACCTATGGTCATGACGCAGGCGATGCCGTGCTGCAGGCAATTTCGACGGTGATGACGACGATGTGTACCCCCGCCAGACACATGCCGGCCCGCATCGGCGGGGAAGAATTCGCCATTTACTTGAACACTCTGGATGCATTTCAGGCGCATTCTTTCTGCGAGGCATTGCGCGGAAGGATTGAGGCCCTGGCGATTGAGGCTGGCAGCCAGTCCATATCGGCGACCATATCGATCGGCGTTGTCGAATTCGAGCCGGATGAATCGTTCGAAAATCAGCTGAATGCCGCCGACCAGCTTCTTTACTTGGCAAAGGCAAAAGGCCGAAACCGCGTCTATTCCACGCTTACGATCCCGGAAGCGATCAACCCGACTGCATCTGCCGGCAATTGAAATTGGGGGCCATTCGGGATTGCTGTCTTGACCGGGCAATGGCGGACATCCGTTGCCTGATGCCTTACCGCGCGCCCTCCCCGACTGGCCAGTCGACATACCAAGGTCAGGCTCCGATTGCGGGTCATTGGTGCAGGATATTCAGTCTTTCTCTGGCAACTAGGCAAGAAAAGACGATGTGAGCTTATTTTTGCAACGCAGGCATTTGCTCATAAGTCACTGAAATCAAATAATTTACGTGATCACATGTCATAAAAATTGTTAACTGGTGAATTCTCGACGACTTTTCTCTAGCTATTAAACGTAGATAGTATATTTATTAACAATAACATAGCTCCCTTGAACTCGAAAAGCTGATGATAACTCACGAACGGCAATCGGTGCTGAGCAGCGAGATATCTGCGGCCCATTCGCAAGAAGGTCTATTCTTGACCTTGCAACGGGTGGCGCATGAATTCAGTTTGCAGCACGTGACGCTGCTATCTCTGAACAATCCCGACGAAAAGCTGTTGTCGCGGATGATTGTTCAGAGCAGCATCGCGGAACCGTATTTTGCGGAGTTCGACCGCAAGCGCCTTCTCGAAAAATGCACTCTCGCAGATGTGATCGTCGAATCGAAGTTGCCGTTCTGCTGGTCGATCGGCGATCCGTTGCAGTCTCGTCCATTTTCCGTCGACCGAGCCATTGAAGACCTGCAGCGACGTTACGGGCTGATTACCAGTGTCGCGATGACGCTTCATTCCCTTGAGGGCGAGCGCTTCATTCTGCGTTTCGATGGTGCCCGCCCCCGCCTGACGCAGATTGAGCTCAACGAGATCGGCATGATCACGCTGCATGCCTTCGGCATGTTCGAGAAAATCCGGCGCACCGAACGCAAGGCGACCCCGTCCCCTTTGACCGTCCGGGAACTCGAAGTGGTCCGCTGGACGGCGCAAGGCAAGACGTCCGCCGAAATCGGTCAGATACTCACGCTGTCCGATCA
Source organism: Pseudomonadota bacterium (assembly GCA_023451735.1). Taxonomy (GTDB): domain Bacteria; phylum Pseudomonadota; class Alphaproteobacteria; order Rhizobiales; family Rhizobiaceae; genus Neorhizobium. Next base: position 41,444 of record JAEXYH010000038.1, read on the forward strand.
CACGGTCAATGCTTACATGACCAATGCGATCAAAAAGCTCGATTGCGTCAATCGCACCCAGCTTGTGGCAAAGGCACTGAGGCTGAGACTCATCGCATGAATTCCAACGCATGCCGCACAAAAGACATGCGATAAAACAAGGATCTAAAGCGTGGGGAGCTGATCCGAAGGATCGCCATGCGCTTAAGACAGCCCCGGCTGGAGTATACCTGAAATTGGCATCCTGGATCGAGCACTCCCGTAAACCCTATGAAGCGCAGCACCAACTTGTCGGCTTAAGCGCCACAGAAGTCCTGGAACTCGTCGGCTCGTTCCGCCTCTGCGGTTTCTGGCGCTTCAATGTCGATAGCGGTCATCTTTTCGGCACCGAAGAATACGCTCAGATTTTCGGGATCGAACATAGCGACGGACCACTGGACCTTGTCCGGCTGAGCGCGACCATCCACCCGGACGACCTGACAGCGATCATGGAAACCTTCGAGCGCGCAAGCGCCTCGCGGCTGACTTTCCACAATCTCTACCGTATCAGGACCGGCCCTTCGAGTTTCAAGTTCGTTCGCAGCGTCGGCAAATTTCGTGCGGACGATACCGGAAAGGGCGACGTCATCGGCATGACCTACGAACTCTTCCCGCAGGCAAGCACGACGATCGGCTTCATTCCCGATGAAGAATTGCTGGAGGGCTGATTGGCCCTCTTTAGCGATCGAGCACCAGGCGGATTTCAACCAGATTGGATCGGACCCGCAGCGTGTAGAAGCCCATCACCGCCAGATGCGTCGGCATGATCCAGCCGTCTTCGGCACCGTTCGAGATGATCGCCGGCTGGATGCGCAACGCGGCCTGCATCTGCTTCAGCATATCGGTCCAGAGCGGAGCGAGGTTGCGCTCGCGAATGACCTGCGAGAAGTCGGCCCCGGCGGCGGACAGAATTGCGTAATAACCGTAAAGCTGCCCGTAGGCGAACCAGAAACGGTCATCCGCCCGGGTATCGAACCAGCCGCCATTGAAATTCTCGGAACGCTCGCGAAGGATCGCCGATGTCCCGCCCAGATCGTTGGCCACCCGGTCGATGAATTGGACGAGATTGTCGGCACGGCTGTCAAACGTCGCAGAGCAATTCCCCAGTTCGACATTGAACTTGTTCAGGCTGTTGATTGCAGCCCGGTAATAGCTCGGCGTTGGCGTCTTGGGACCAAAGGGGCTCAGCCCGAAATACCAGGAATATTCGTCGAACTGCAGATTGCTGCGTGCATCCTGAAGATTGATGTTGACGCCCGACGTTCCCCTCATCCGTGCCAGCGTATCGACCAGCTCGACCGAAGTGCGGCGAACGGCCTGATTCACGCCACGCTGGAACGATGCCTTGTTGTCAAGAAATGGCGTGTGGTCCCAGTCGACCCCGAAAAAGCCGAGGCGATAGAGAAGCATGGAAGAAATCCAGGCATTCTGATTGACGTTCATGTCGGTGAGGTCTGCAGCGGCATCCGCGATCGCAGACGTCTGGCATTGTCTGGCAGGCGATGCCGCCACGCCGGAGGCAGCCTGTGCCTGCGCCTCGACACCGGGCACAGGCAGTTCCTGCCCGGCCGGCATGTTGCGCTCGGTCCAGCGATAGCTATCGACGAAATTCGGATCGAAACCCCGCCAGACCTGCGTCTGCCAGATAAAATAACCGTAGAGAGCGATGAGCAGGACGAGAAAGACCGCGATCGGTCCCTTAACCCAGAGACGACGGCCCCGGTACCAGCTATTCGCCGCCATCAGCGGCCAAACCAGCCAGGCGACCAGTATCCGGATGCCACGCCCTATGGCGGCGGCCACGCCTTTGAAGAATCCGGTGATCTGGTCGCGCATCTAGTCCTCCTGGAAGCCGATCGGTCACCGCTGACATATGATGTCGACCCGCCGGGTACAACAGTTGCGGCGGCAAGATTGGAACAATTTCGACAGGGAGAACGTCGCACCCTTCCTTGGCGGCCACGGACACGACATGTCACGCGTCCTCGAACCGTTTGGCGAAGGCGAGATCCGTCCTGTAGCGGCTGCGATCGAGCCGCGCGCCCGGCAGAAGCCCGCTCCCGAAACGCCACACCGGGCGGGCAAGGTGCGGATAGGCATCGGGCGAAAGCGAATGCACCTCCCGCTCGCGGTCGAAGGACAGCAGAACCGAATAAAGATCGAGAAGATTTTCGGTATCGAGGCAGAGCTTCTGCAGGAGCAGGTTCAGATCGCGGACACCTCCGTTGAAGGCACGGGCAACGGGATCAATCAGGCCGATCACACTTTCGAAGGCAGGCGCTCCCGTCGCCTTTTCTCCGCCATCGCCTTCGGCCCGGTTCTCTTTTGCTGCACCGGGCCTGTGCCCGGCCAGCACGGCCAGCACATCTTCGGCCGAGACCCGCTGGCCCATCACCGTCTGCCGGTGGGTTTCGATCACGCCGGCAAGCCGGTCTGCTCTGCCGAGCACAGTCCGCAGCCGTTCGGTGCCGCCCGTTCTTGCGGCTCGCCGCTCGATCCGCCGACGCATCGACGTCCTTGAAAAGAAGCCGAGAACGAGGTCGCTCGTTACCGGCCTCTCCCGGCTGTCGAAAATCGCTCGCTCATAGTCCACGGCAGCGCCGATCCTCGCCACGTTCGAGGCCAGTTCTCCATAGACGGATTTCTGCAGCATCAAAAGTTTCAGGCGTCGTGCGCCAAGTTCGTTGAAAGCCTCGCCATCCACAGGCTGGTCCATGCGCGTCGCCACGGGGATTGCCGCCAGCAAATCCGTGCCGGCCTCGAGCACAGCCTTGAAACCGGCGTCGATCTCGGCGACCGTGTCTTCGAAACGATTGGAAATTCCCGCCTTCATCATGGTCTCTGCCTCCATGCCCGGAAACAGAAATAGGGCCGCTGCGCATTTTGACGACAGCGGCCCTGCAATAATAACTAGGTGATAAAAAGGGTAATGATTAGGTGATGAAAAGGTCTGTCTGGAAAAGTGGAAAGCTCAGAGACCGAGCTTTGCAATCTCTGCGTCGAGGCGTTCCTTTGCCTTCTTCGGCATCTTGGCGGCCTTGACCGCGTCGATATTGGACGGCGCGTCGCCAACGACGATGAGCGCAACCATGCCCATGCCGAGATGCGGCGTGCACTTGAAGACATAAGCGCCGGCCTGATCGACGGTCACAACCAGATCCTGGCTGATCTTGCCTTTCATGGCTTCCACGCCTTCGGGGATAAGGCCCGGCATGGAAGCGGCATCATGCCCCTTGTCGACAGAAACGAACTTGATGGTGTCCCCCGGAGCAGCCTTCACGGCAGCCGGTTCAAAGACCATTGCCTGACCGTCCGAGCCCTTGTTGAGCATCTTGATCTCGATTTCGGCGGACAGTGCCGGCAAGGCCAGCAGAACCGCGCCAGCGGCGAGCGTGGCGGTCTTCAGTATCGTTCTGATCATTGAATTCTCCTGCAAAGGTCCGCGGCACCACCGCGATGTCTGCGTTTTACCGCTGCAGGACTTTGGCGCTTTGACTTTGGTCAATAGAACCAAGGCTCCCCGTTTTTTTAGGGGGCAATCACGACAACGTCAGTCACAGCGCATCTTTTCTTCCCAATGACGCCGGCAAAGCGAAACGTATTTCTCGTTTCCGCCGACCTCGACCTGTGCACCCTCGCGGATCACCTCGCCCGCGCCGTCCACCCTGACGACCATGGTCGCCTTGCGGCCGCAATGACAGATGGTCCTGACTTCCCGCAATTCGTCGGCAATCGCCAGCAGCTCGTACGAGCCTGGAAACAGCTTGCCCTGAAAATCCGTGCGCAGCCCGTAGGCCATGACGGGAATGCCGACCCGGTCGGAGACACGTGCCAGCTGCCACACCTGCTCAGCCGAAAGAAACTGCGCCTCATCGACGAAGACACAGGCGATAGGCTCTTCCGCATGCATGTTTGCGATAGCCGTGAAAAGGTCGTCCTCCCTATTGAAGGGAATGGCATCGGAAGAAAGCCCGATCCGCGACGCGACCTTGCCCTTGCCCGCTCGCTCGTCCAGCGCAGCGATGAAGATCACCGTGCGCATACCGCGTTCCCGATAGTTGTAGGATGCCTGCAGCAGCATTGTCGACTTGCCGGCATTCATCGTCGCGTAGTGAAAATAGAGCTTGGCCATGGCGGCGTTTTCTTATCCTGAAGCCACAAGCGGAAGGGAGGGCGCCGGATAACCACAGATATTTGCGAGGAGAGGTGACGCGGGGCTTTATCGCCCCGCGACGCTTACCCCAATAAGGACGCGACCTGATAGGTGAGATAGGAGATCAGGGCTGCAGCCGGCATGGTCACGATCCAGGCGATGACGATATTGCCAGCAAGCCCCCAGCGCACCGCCGATACGCGTCGCGCGGCACCGACGCCGATGATCGCACCGGTGATCGTGTGGGTGGTCGAAACCGGAATGCCGAGCCATGTTGCGCCGAACAGGGTCAGCGCCCCGCCTGTCTCGGCGCAAAAACCCTGCATCGGGTTGAGCCGGGTGATCTTCGATCCCATCGTGTGGACGATCCGCCAGCCGCCGAATAGCGTGCCGAGCGCCATGGCCGACTGGCAGGTGATGACTACCCAGAAGGGCACGTAGAACTCCGAGCCGAGATAACCCTGGCTGAACAGGAGCACCGCGATGATGCCCATCGTCTTTTGCGCATCATTGCCGCCATGGCCAAGCGAATAGAGCGAGGCGGAAATGAACTGCATGATCCGAAAGGTCCGGTCGACCGCAAACGGCGTCTGGCGCACGAAGATCCAGGACACCGCAAGCACGAACACGAGTGCCAGGAAAAATCCGATTGCCGGCGACATGAAGATCGCCCCGGCAGTCTTGAGGAACCCGCCCCAGACGATCGAGGAAATACCGACCTTGGCAAGACCCGCGCCGATCAGCCCGCCGACCAGCGCATGCGAGGAGCTGGATGGAATACCGAAAATCCAGGTGACGATATTCCAGATGATCGCACCCATCAGCGCCGCAAAAATCACCGCCGGCGAGACGATGCCCGGATCGATAATGCCGGTGCCGAGCGTTTCCGCCACATGCAGACCGAAGAACATGAAGGCGATGAAATTGAAGAAGGCGGCCCACGCCACCGCATATTGCGGCTTGAGCACCCGGGTCGAGACGATCGTCGCGATCGAGTTTGCCGCGTCATGCAGGCCGTTGAGAAAATCGAAGAACAGCGCAATGCCGATCAATCCGACCAGCAGCGGAAAAGCGAGCGTCAGATCCATCAGACGTTCTCGATCACGATGCCGCTGATTTCATTGGCAACGTCCTCGAATCGATCAACGACCTTCTCCAGTTCGCTGTAGATCTCGCTGCCGATCATATAGGCCATGGCATTGCCGGAGGTGCCGTGACGCAGGAAGAGATCCTTCAGTCCCTGATCGTGCAGGTCGTCGGACCGACCCTCGACGCGCATCACCTCTTCCGCAATCGCACTGAGGCGCTGCGCATTGGCGCCGAGCTTGTCGAGCAGCGGGATGGCTTCCGCGACAAGATGCGCCGCCCTCACGACCTCCTCGCCCATCTGCCGCATCAGCGGATCGAAATTAGACTGTTCGAACAGGCGAATGGTCTTCACCGTCTTGTGCATCATGTCGATCGCATCGTCCATCGACTGGATCAGATCCTTGATGTCACCGCGATCGAAAGGCGTGATGAAGCTGCGGCGGACGGCAAGCAGCACGTCACGGGTAATGTTGTCGGCACGATCCTCGAGTGTCACGATGCGCTCGCAATTGGCCTCGACATCCGTGCCGTTGAGCAGATCGCGCAGCGCTTCAGCCGCTTCGACCACCGTTCGCGAATGCTCGGAAAACATGTCGAAGAACTTGTCCTCGCGTGGCATCAACTTCCGGAAAATACTCATCATGACACTAATCCCTGCTGCGGCACCGACATCAGGGCCGTCACAAAACTGTCATAAAAGCCATCGGACCGCTGGAATCAACCGCAAAAATCGGCATTTAGACAGGACATGAAACCTGTCACGAAAGACCAGAAGCAGCAGAGCATCAGACAGAGCGTCAAGCCGCGGACGTTGCTGCAGCAGCTTGCGCAGATGCCGGAGAAGCTTTTCAGCGGCGAATTTCGCCAGCAATACGGCGCTCTCTGCTTCCGCCGAACCGCCAATGGCGATGCAATCGAGATCCTCGTCATCACCTCGCGGGACAGCGGCCGCTGGATCATTCCCAAGGGCTGGCCGATGAAGAAAAAACAGCCGCATGAGGCGGCCGAGATAGAAGCATGGCAGGAAGCAGGCGTTCGCGGTCGCGCCAAAAAGAAACCTGTCGGCCGCTATACCTATCTCAAATGGCTGGACAACGGCGATGTCGCCCCCTGTATCGTCGACGTCTTTCAGGTCGAAGTGACGGAGATCGAAAAGAACTACAAGGAACGCGGCCAGCGTGAACTCGCTTGGCTTCCACCGGAGGAAGCTGCCCACCGCGTTCGCGAAATCGAACTCAAATCGCTCATCATCGACTTCAAGCCGAAGAAAAAATAACGCCCGATCAGCCGAGAATGCCCAGAACAAAATCCGCCCGCTCGGCAACGGAAACCTTCGGCAGCACCACGACCTCGTAACCAAGCGCCGGATAGGCGGTACAAAGCCGCTCATATTCCTCGACGGCATCGGTCAGCGAATGGCGCCGCTCTGCGTCACCCTCATAGATTTCCGGCCACGGCGGCGTCATGAAAACCGTCGGGTGATACGGATGGAGAGCGTTCATAGGCTGGGCCACCGGCTCTCCGGTGGCCTGTTCCAACGCAAGCGCTGCGTCGATCAGCCCGCGATCGAAAAACGTCCAGCCTGTTTTTCCGGCCACCGCCTCCCGGTCGGCTATGGCCGTCTCGATCGCCAGTCGTGCAAAGGCTGCGAGATCGACCCAGGGCAGTGCGCTCCCCTCACCTTCCAGTTCCCGTCTGACGACACGCCGGCCCGGCTCTTCCACGATGGCAAAGCCGCGCGAACCAATCTCGGTCAGAAGTGTCGACTTACCTCCGCCGGAACATCCGGAAATCACCACGCACCGGTTCATGTCATGTCCTCTTCATGTTGTCGCGCCACCGATCGATGGCTAGCATATTTCAAATACGGAGCGCTTCGGTCTCCGTACTTCTCAACGGCGACTCGACACCCCCGGGGGAAAAGCAATGCGCTCATCCAAAATCGTCCACATCGTCACCTGCCATGCGGAAGGCGAAGTCGGTGATGTCATTGTCGGCGGCGTCGCTCCTCCTCCGGGTGAAACCATCTGGGAACAGTCGCGCTTTATCGCCAAAGACCAGGCCCTGAGGAATTTCGTCCTCAACGAACCCCGCGGCGGCGTCTTTCGCCATGTGAACCTTCTGGTCCCGCCGAAGAACCCGAAGGCCCAGATGGGCTGGATCATCATGGAGCCGGAGGATACGCCACCGATGTCCGGTTCGAACTCCATCTGCGTCTCTACCGTGCTCCTCGACAGCGGCATCATCCCGATGACCGAACCGGTGACGAAAATGGTGCTGGAAGCGCCGGCAGGACTGGTCGAGGTCGAAGCCGAATGCAGGAACGGCAAGGCCGAACGGATCACCGTCACCAATGTCAAAAGCTTCGCCCAGAAACTCGGCGTGTCGCTCGACGTCCCGGGCATCGGCGCCATCACGGTGGATACCGCCTATGGCGGTGACAGTTTTGTCGTCGTCGACCCGGAAGAGATCGGCATCGACCTCATTCCCGAAAATGCCCGCCTGATCGCCGAAACCGGCATCAGGATCACCAATGCCGCAAACCGGCAACTGGGGTTTTCACATCCGGAGGATACAGGCTGGAACCACATTTCCTTCTGCCTCTTCGCCGGAAAACCTTATCATGAGGATGGTCAGCTCTTGGCAAAATCCGTCGTCGCCATCCAGCCCGGCAAGATCGACCGTTCACCGACCGGCACGGCCGTTTCGGCCCGCATGGCGCTTCTCAACGCACGCGGCCAGTTGGAAGAAGGCGGGAGCCTGACCGGCATCTCCATCATCGGCACACGTTTCGTCGGAAAAATCGTCAAGGAAACGACCATCGCTGGAGAAAAGGCCATCGTGCCATCGATCACCGGACGGGCATGGATCAGCGGAACGTCCCAACTGATGCTCGACCCGTCCGACCCGTTTCCCGGCGGCTACAAGCTTTCCGACACATGGCCGATGCTCGGTTAGGCAAGCGCACATATCAGTCACGTCGGCGAGCTTTCGATCTGTGAGCGCAATCCGTTAGTGAAACTCTCTCACCTCGATCGGTGCCCGGCAGGCGATGGAGGCCTTGCGCCCCCACTCGACCGCCTCGTCCATATCGGCAGCCTCCAGCACCCAGAAGCCGCCCATATGTTCGTCAGTCTTCAGACGCGGCCCGTCCGTGATGAACACCTGTCCGTCTGCTCCGGTTATGATCGATTTCGCCTCACGCGCCCGGTGCAGACCGCCGACGAAGAGCCGGATTCCGGCCGCCACCATCTCCTCGTTGAGCACGTCGATATCATGATGCATCGCCGCATCCTCAAGAGCGGCGGGATCGTAATCGTCCGGATGATGAACGGCGACCAGATAACGTGTCATGACTTCCTCCTCCAGGGATGACGGATTGCCCTCCCTTCACGCTAAAGACGAACGGCCGGACAGACAGCCGACACGCCATATGGAAAGTCGTTATGACAGGGCGAACCTTGCCGCCTCGGCAGACGCTCGTTTTCAGACGCTGGAAACGGCCTTTAACGGCCCCTGATAGACGACGATGCGTGCATGATAGGGAACGCGGGTATAAAGATCCATCATGTCCTGATTTACCAGCCGCACGCAGCCCGAAGACGTCGCCTTGCCGATCGATTGCCATTCGGGCGAGCCATGCAGGCGGTAAAGCGTGTCCTGACCGTTCTGGAAGATATAGAGGGCGCGGGCGCCAAGCGGGTTCTTGATGCCTGGATCCATGCCGCCATTTTCCACCGAATAGCGTGCAAGGCTCGGCTGGCGGGCGATCATGTCGGAAGGCACCTTCCACCGCGGCCATGGCTGGCGCCAGTGAACGGTGCCCTCGCCTTCCCAGGCGAACCCGTCACGACCGAGACCGACGCCATAGCGCATTGCGGTACCACCCGGCTCGGTAACATAGAGGAAACGGTTCGGCGTATCGACGACGACCGTGCCGGGCTTCTCTCCCGTCGGATCGATGACGCGCTGGCGGTAATATTTCGGATCGATCTGCTGGTAGGGAATGGCGGGCAGCTTATGCCCGGCATCTTCCACCGCTGCATACCGCGCCTGCAGTTCCGCTTCGCTCGGCGGGCCGACAGGACGCTGAGCCACGGCAGGAACGGCGGAAGGCTGCGAGGTGGTGGTGCAGCCGGCCAACGCCGCCGTCATGGAGACGGAGCCGAGTACGAATGAGCGTCGCGAAAGATGAAAGGCAGAGGGCATGTATGGTGTTTCCGAAAATCAGCAGAGAGTGATGAGCCTCTATCAGCCGTCGCCTGCGTTAGATCAAGTCACAACAAGGGCATCGGATCTAACACCGCTCCCGTGGGTGATTCTCGCCACACCACAAGCCCCACAGGTTCCCCTAGGGATAACATGTCGCAAATCCCCCCATGCTCGCGGCGTAAACGCACATGCTTGCCTGCCGCAGGAAGTTATTGATAATGGACAGGAACAAAGAAGAACGGGAGCAAATCATGCGCATCCATAAATCGCTGGCATTCAGCCTCGCTTTTACCGCCTCCGTCTCGGGCCTCGCCGCCACGGCATCCGCTGCCGAACCGGCCGCCTGTGGCACCGTGCGTTTCTCCGATGTCGGCTGGACCGACATCACCGCCACCACGGCAACCGCCTCCGTGCTCCTGAAGGCGCTGGGTTATCAGACGGATATCAAGGTCCTGTCCGTCCCGGTCACCTACTCGTCGCTGAAGAACAAGGATATCGACGTCTTCCTCGGCAATTGGATGCCGACCCAGGAAGCCGACGTCCGCCCCTATATCGACGAAAAGTCGATCGAATCCTTCGGCCCCAATCTTACCGGCGCGAAATACACGCTTGCCACCAATGCCAAGGGCGCCGAACTCGGCATCAAGGATTTCAAAGACATCGCCGCTCACGCTGATGCGCTCGGCGGCAAGATCTACGGCATCGAACCCGGCAATGATGGCAACCGCCTGATCCTCGGCATGATCGAGAAGGACACGTTCGGCCTGAAGAAGCTGGAAGTGGTGGAATCCTCCGAACAGGGCATGCTCGCCCAGGTCGCCCGCGCCGACAAGGCAGGCGAGCCAGTCGTCTTCCTTGGCTGGGAACCGCATCCGATGAATGCCAATTTCAAGCTGACCTACCTGACCGGCGGTGACGATGTATTCGGCCCCAATTTCGGCGGTGCGGAAGTCTACACCAATGTTCGCGCCGGCTTCACCGAGGAATGCCCGAATGTTGGCGCCTTCATCAAGAACCTGAAATTCTCGCTGCCGATGGAAAACGAGATCATGGGCGGCATCCTGAATGACGGAGAAGAGCCGGAAGTTGCAGCAACCGACTGGCTGAAGGCCAATGGCAGCGTGATCGAGCCATGGCTTGCCGGCGTGACGACCAAGGACGGCAAGCCCGGCCTCGAAACCGTGAAGTCAGAACTCGGGCTCTGATCCCGATCAACAAGGGCCGGGTTTCCGGCCCTTTCGCCCTGCCTGTTTAATATTTTGAGGTGGTACCGGACGTGAACTGGCTACCCGATTGGCTCGTCGATTCGAGCGGAAAGCTTCGCCTTGGCAATTGGGCGAAAAACACTGTCGACTGGCTGACGACCAATGCAAGCTGGTTTTTCGACTGGCTGTCACATGTCCTGTCGAATGTCATCGATGCGCTGCTGGCGGTGCTGCAATATCCGCACCCTTTCCTGCTCATCGCGCTTTTCACGGCGCTGGCTTACGGGCTTCGACGTTCGCTCGGTATCACCGTATTCACCTGTCTCGGTCTATTGCTGATCTACAATCTGGGCTACTGGAAGGAAACGATCGAGACGCTCGCGCTCGTGCTCGCCGCAACCGTGGTCAGCATGGCGATCGGCATACCGCTCGGCATAGCAGCGGCAAGGCGCCAGTGGTTCTATGAAGGCTTGCGCCCGGTTCTCGACCTGATGCAGACCATCCCGACCTTCGTTTATCTGATCCCCGCCCTCATCCTGTTCGGCCTTGGCATGGTGCCGGGCCTGATTGCCACCGTGATCTTTGCCATCCCCGCACCGATCCGCCTGACGCGCCTTGGCATCATCTCGACGCCGGGCGCCCTGACCGAGGCGGCCGTGGCCTTCGGCGCCACGCCGGCGCAGGTGCTGCGCAAGGTGGAACTCCCCTATGCCATGCCGCAGATCATGGCTGGCCTCACCCAGACCATCATGCTGTCGCTGTCGATGGTCGTCATCGCCGCGCTGGTCGGCGCGAACGGACTTGGCGTACCGGTCGTACGCGCGCTCAACACCGTCAATATTGCCCGCGGCTTCGAGGCCGGGCTGTGCATCGTCATCCTCGCCATCATCCTCGATCGCCTGTTCAAAAGCGGAAACGGAGATGCGACATGACCGGCCCCGTACCCACCGACAATCAGGCCAGGGACTGTGTGACATTCAAGAATGTCGATATCGTTTTCGGCAACGCACCGGATGCCGCCCTGCCGCTGCTCGACGACGGCAGGAGCCGCGATGAAATCAGCGCCCAAACCGGCATTGTCGTCGGCGTCTCGAATGCATCGCTGTCCATTCGCGAAGGCGAAATTCTCGTCCTGATGGGGCTTTCCGGCTCAGGTAAATCGACGCTCCTGCGCGCCGTCAACGGTCTCGCCCCCGTTGTGCGCGGCAGCGTCAGCGTTGCAACGCCCGCAGGCCCTGTCGACCCATACCGGACCAATGCAAAGACGCTGCGTGAATTGCGCATGCATACCGTCTCCATGGTCTTCCAGCAGTTCGGTCTGCTTCCCTGGCGCTCGGTTGCGGAAAATGTCGGCTTCGGCCTTGAACTTGCTGGCATTCCGGAAACAGAACGCAAACGACGCATCGGTGAACAACTGGAACTCGTCGGCCTCAGCCAATGGGCGGACCGCCGCGTTGGTGAGCTTTCGGGCGGCATGCAGCAGCGTGTCGGCCTGGCCCGCGCCTTCGCCACCGGAGCGCCCATTCTATTGATGGACGAGCCCTTCTCCGCCCTCGATCCGTTGATCCGCACCAAGCTGCAGGATGAACTGCTGGAATTCCAGCACCGGCTGAAAAAAACCATCCTCTTCGTCAGCCACGATCTCGACGAAGCTTTTCGCATCGGCAACCGCATCGCCATCATGGAAAGCGGGAAAATCATCCAATGCGGGACGCCCCAGGAAATCGTCCGGGATCCGGCGGACGATTACGTCGCCGATTTCGTCCAGCACATGAATCCGATCCGCATGCTGACCGCAGGCGACATTATGACGAAGGGCGTCTCATCTGCGTCGGCCGGAATTCCAATCTCGGCCTCCGCGTCGCCTGATACACCTCTGGTTGACATCCTGGATGGCCTTGCCCGCCAGCGTGGCGCTATTGCGATCGTCGATAATGGCAGCGTGATCGGCTCCATCACTGCAGACGACGTTGTGGCGGGTCTCACACGACATCGACTGCGCGACAACCGTTGAGTGATATTCTTAACCTCCGGTATATGGTGCGCAAACTTGACGCGGCAAGGTCTCTTTTGCAGCGCGGAATTAAATGATATAAAAATAAAGCAAATTCGAAAAACAACCAGAGAGTGACGGATGGCCGAACAGGCCCAGTTATTGCGCCCCATCGATGAAGAAGCACGCGAGCTTGCTCGCACGCTGATCCGTGGCGCACGCTACATGTCGCTCGCAGTGCTTGATCCCGCAACCGGATTTCCTTCCGTCAGCAGGGCTTTGACTGCTGTCGATCTCGATGGCGTTCCGGTCGTACTCGTCTCGGGGCTCTCCGGTCACACGAAAGGCCTTAAGGATGATTCCCGTTGTTCCCTGCTTGCAGGAGAACCGGGAAAAGGCGATCCTCTGGCCCATTCCCGTATTACTGTTTTCTGCGAGGCCGAACCGGTCTCCAAGGATAGCGCGATCCACCAAAGGATTCGCGCTCGTTTTTTAAGACGCCATGCCAAGGCGCAGCTTTACGTCGATTTTCCTGATTTCAGGTTTTTCCGGCTTGTCCCGATTCAGGCTTCGCTGAACGGAGGCTTTGGTCGCGCCTATGCACTGACTGGCGAAGACCTGGTTTTTCGGCTCGCTGCGGACGAATCATCCTGGTTGGAATTACAGAACGAACTGGTCGAAAAGACGCCTGAAGCTGCGAAATTTGCGCAACGTCTGGGTCTTGGAGACAAGAGTTGGAGATTTGGACTGGTTGATCCTGCCGGGATCGACCTTGTTTCGGGCGATGTACTCGTCCGGCACGAGTTTCAGCACCGACTAGACTTGCCGAAAGATGTCATACATTATATCTGCAAATAAACTAAAATGTAGCACGAACTACCCGAAATTTAGGGGATGTACAAATTCTGCATGTGCCGCCTAACATCACCGGATAACAATATCTGGTGAATTGCGCGGCCACTTTGGAGACGAGGTGAAGAGAACTTATGGACAAGGTAGCACTTTCTGAGCATTCGAACGCAGCAGCAGGCCTGCTGTCGGCAATGGCCAACCCCAAACGGCTGATGATTCTCTGCTGCTTGGTGAAGGGAGAAGTCGCAGTCGGTGCACTGGCGACACGCGTAGGCTTGAGCCAATCGGCCCTGTCCCAGCATCTTTCCAAGCTTCGCGCCCAGAAGCTCGTCAAGACGCGGCGCGACGCACAGACGATCTATTATTCCAGCTCGTCGGAATCCGTATTGAAGATCCTCGATAGCCTCGAGGATATTTATATCACCGCAGAGCGGAAGACATCCGCAGCCGCGTGATTTATTTGGATCGGTCTAAAAGATGCCCGGGGAATCCCGGGCTCTTTTACGTTTGGCCGCCGAGATTAGACCTTTTCCGACTAGGGTCGGCGACACGCATCGCTTATTCCGCGATATTTCTTGTATCTTGGCGCGGTGCCCTTGTTGAGGAACGCTATTGCACCGTCGATGGCGGCAGGCTGACGTCCGATTTTTCTGGATGAGGCATTGAAATATCCCCACCGAAGTGTCGCAGTTTCTGTTATCTTCTTGCGCGCAACCTCCAAGATTTCTACAAAAATTGCTGCCTGCGTTCAAAACCAAACATGGGGGTGCGCAGGTCGATGTTTTGCGCTGCCACATCTGTACGACAGTCCTGTTCGTGCAGCCGGGCGCGCCAGGCGTCATGACCGATGGTCCGCAAGGCCCGTCAATGAACTCTGCCGATGCCCCAAGGAGACAGACATGACATTCAAGACAATCACGGCAGCACTCGCCGCCTCGCTGGCTTTCGCGCCGCTCGCTCATGCCGATATCACCATCGGTCTCATCGCGCCGCTGACCGGCCCGGTTGCAGCTTACGGCGACCAGGTCAAGAACGGCGCCCAGACTGCCGTTGACGACATCAACAAGGCAGGCGGCATTCTCGGCGAGAAGGTCGTGCTGAAACTGGCAGACGACGCCGGCGAACCCAAGCAGGGCGTTTCCGCCGCCAACCAGATTGTCGGCGAAGGCATCCATTTTGTCGTCGGCCCGGTTACGTCAGGTGTTTCCATCCCGGTCTCGGACGTGCTGTCCGAAAACGGCATCCTGATGGTCACTCCGACGGCAACGGCGCCTGACCTGACCATGCGCGATCTGGCAAACGTCCTGCGCACCTGCGGCCGCGACGACCAGCAGGCTGAAGTTGCGGCGAAATACGTTCTCGAGAAGCTCAAGGACAAGCGCGTCGCTATCATCAACGACAAGGGCGCCTACGGTAAGGGCCTCGCAGATGCCTTCAAGGCAACTCTCAATGCGGGCGGCATCACCGAAGTCGTCAACGACGCCATCACCCCCGGCGACAAGGATTTCGGCGCACTCACGGCCCGCCTCAAGTCGGAAAACGTCGATGTCATCTATTTCGGCGGCTATCATCCGGAAGGCGGCCTGCTGGCCCGCCAGCTGCGTGATCTCGCGCTCAATGCCCAGATTATTGGCGGCGACGGCCTGTCGAATTCCGAATACTGGACGATCGGCAACGAAGCAGCAGCCGGCACGCTGTTCACCAACGCATCCGATGCGCTGAAAAACCCGGATTCGAAGGCTGCAGCAGATTCGCTGGCTGCCAAAAACATCCCGGCGGAAGCCTTCACGCTCAACGCCTACGCCGCAGTCCAGGTCATCAAGGCCGGCATCGAAAAGGCAAAGACCGCCGAAGACGCCGAAGCTGTTACCGCAGCCCTGAAGGATGGCAGCGCCATCCCGACCGCCATTGGCCAGCTGACCTACGGCGAAACCGGTGATCTCACCTCGCAGAGCTTCTCGCTCTACAAGTGGGAAGGCGGCAAGATCGTCGCTGCCGAATAATCGGACACGGGACAAGTCTGCAGCGGGCGCCTCAGGCGCCCGCTTTGCTTTTATCGAACTGCGGCGACTTGATCGTCATTATAGCATGCGGTCTGCATAGTCGCGGGAAGGCACCCAGCAAGCCTCCCGCCTCCCGAAGATACGGTAGCGGTTGCGGGCAATCAGTCGGTAAAGCGGGTCGCGCACAAAATGCGGCACGAGACGAAACACGCCAAACGCCTTCCACGGCCAACCAAGTCCGTCATAGATCGCCAGCACCGCATCGCTGTCGCGCAAAACCTTGTCGTCATCCACCACGATCATGGTTTCGGGATTGGCCGGATCGATGCCGAAACGCCGGTAAAGCGCAGCACCTGCCTCTCCCTGCATCGACGCCAGACGAAACCGCCGCGCCCGGTCATGGCGCAACACGAACTGCGCATTGGCCGAGCATAAGATGCACTCCGCATCGAAAACGATGATCGGGCCGGATGAGGGGGTAGCGTCCATGGAAAGAGCTTAGGCCTTGGACCAACAAACAGGCAATGCCGTTTAGGTCATGAGATCGGCGCCAACGCAGATCATTCCACCGGCACGACCAGTCCCCGTTTCAGCGTTTTCAACACCACGCTGGTGGTGAATTTGCGAACATTCCGATTGCGCTCCATCATACTGTCGGCCAGAGCATCGAAATGCTCTACCGACTGCGCCAGGATGACCAGCGTATAGTCCCCTCGCCCCGACGTACCCCATGCTTCCTGCACCTCCGGCGTCTCCGCTACCCAGCGCAGAAAGGGCGGCAGAAGTTCGGGCCGGTCGCGCTCCAGTTCCACCTCGACCAGCATCGAGACCGCGCCACCCACCTTCTTCGGATCGACAATGGAAACGTCACGCAGGATCACCCTGTCCTCGCGAAGTTTCTGCAGCCGTCTCTGGGCCGAAGAGGGCGACAATCCCACCCGGTCGGCAAGGTCACTCAGTGTAATGGTCGCGTCCTGCTGCATCAGCTTGAGGATGTCGCGATCCGTCTTGGTCAACCCCATGACTAATTTTCCCGCCAAAACCCTGATAATCGGGAGATATTCCCGCATGGTCGGATATCTTCAGGAATAACGCCAGCTTTTCCTTGTCATCCTGTTGAAATGACTCAGATACAGACAGCTCCCTCCGCCGACGGCATTCTTGCAGCCTCCTGCGCCATCGATCCGGTCTTCACCGGTAGCCCGCTTATCGAACAGCCGACGGCCAATGCCGAGCTCGGCCTGCGCCTCTTCGCCAAGGTGGAAACGCTGAACCCGATCCGTTCCTTCAAGGGCCGCGGCACCGACTGGTGGATGCAGAACGAACCGCCGGGCGATCATCCCGTCGTTTCCGCCTCTGCCGGCAATTTCGGCCAGGGCCTCGCCTATGCCGGCCGCGCCCGCGGTCGGAAAGTGGCGATCTTCTCCGCAACCACAGCCAATCCCGGCAAGGTGGAGGCCATGCGCCGGCTCGGCGCTGAGGTGCGGCTGGAAGGCGATGATTTCGACGCCGCAAAAGCTGCAGCCCGCGCTTACGCGGAAATCAATGATTGCCCCTTCGTTGAAGACGGCGCCCTGCGCACCATCGCCGAAGGAGCCGGCACGATCGCTCTCGAAATCACCGAGCGCCTATCACGAGACGGCATATCGCTCGACGCCATCATCGTGCCGCTTGGCAACGGAGCATTGCTCACCGGCATAGGCACATGGATTCGGGCTAAGGCGCCGGATTGCAGGATCATCGGCGTTGTCGCCGCCAATGCACCGGCAATGAAGCGGTCTTGGGAAACAGGCACACTCGTTTCGACCGATACGGCCGATACCGCTGCCGATGGCATCGCCGTGCGCGAATGTGTGCCCTATGCACTCGATTGCATGCAGACCACCGTCGACGAGGTCTGGCAGGTGAGCGAGGAAGCGATCGGCCAGGCACGAAACTTCTGCCTCAGCCATTACAGCCTTGTCGTCGAAGAGGCGGGAGTTGCCGGTCTTGCAGGCCTCATCGAGACCGGCGGCCTCAAGGGCAAAACCGTCGCCACGATCCTATGCGGCGGCAATGTCAGGGCAAGCCCGGGATAAAAGCCGGTATTCCCGTTCTTCTCTCCCTGTTTTCACATTGACGGGCTAAGTAGAGGGAATCGAAATATGCCAGGAGCACCCAATGACCACTCGCCTCGAAACCCTCATCGATCAGGGCACCGGCCGCGAGCCCGCGGATATCGTGCTGAAAGGCGGCAAATTTTTCGATCTCGTCACCGGTGAACTTATTGCCTCCGACATCGCCGTCTGCGGTGATCGCATCGTCGGAACCTATGGCGATTATGTGGGAAAGACCGAGATCGACATCTCCGGAAAAATCGTCGTTCCGGGCTTCATTGACACCCACCTCCACATCGAATCCTCCCTCGTCACCCCGCACGAATTCGACCGTTGCGTCCTGCCCTATGGCGTCACGACCGCGATCTGCGATCCGCACGAGATCGCAAACGTCATCGGCACGGAAGGCATCCAGTATTTTCTCGACAGCTCGCTTGAGACGATCATGGATATCCGCGTCCAGCTTTCCTCCTGCGTGCCCGCCACGCATCTGGAAACAGCAGGCGCCGATCTGCCGATCGAAAAGCTGCTCCCCTTCCGCGACCACCCTAAGGTCATCGGCCTTGCCGAATTCATGAATTTCCCCGGCGTCATCCACAAGGACCCGATCTGCCTGGCCAAACTCGACGCCTTCTACGGCCAGCATATCGATGGCCACGCCCCTTTGCTGCGCGGCAACGATCTGAACGGCTATCTCGCCGCCGGCATCCGCACCGAACATGAGTCGACCTCCGCCGAGGAGGCACTCGAAAAGATCCGCAAGGGCATGCATGTGCTCGTCCGCGAAGGCTCGGTCTCCAAGGATCTAGAAGCCCTGATGCCGATCATCACCGAGCGCCTGTCGCCCTATCTGGCGCTCTGCACCGACGACCGCAATCCGCTCGATATCGCCGAACAGGGCCATCTCGACTATATGATCCGTACCGCGATTGCAGCCGGCGTTGAACCGCTCGCGATCTACCGCGCCGCCTCGATCTCTGCCGCAAGAGCTTTTGGCCTGCGTGACCGCGGCCTTGTCGCCCCCGGCTGGCGCGCCGATCTCGTCGTTATCGACACGCTCGAAAACTGCAAGGCCGAGATGGTGTTTTCCGCCGGTCGCCGCGTAGGCGATGACCTCTTCGCCACCCGCAAGCCCGTCGCTCCGGTCGGCCTCGACAGCGTCAAGGCCCGCCCCGTCCAGGCCATGCATTTCGGCGTCCCCTATTCCGAAGCCGAAACGCCCGTTATCGGCGTCATGCCGGGAAAAATCATTACCGAACATCGCCGCTACCGCCTGCCCGCCGCCGGCAACC
This sequence comes from Pseudomonadota bacterium, assembly GCA_023451735.1. GTDB lineage: Bacteria > Pseudomonadota > Alphaproteobacteria > Rhizobiales > Rhizobiaceae > Neorhizobium. The sequence goes on from JAEXYH010000038.1 coordinate 60,357, forward strand.
AAGCAGGTGTCGATCTTGCCCGCGACATCATCAAGGTCGCTGTCATCGAGCGCCACGGCAAGAACGGCAACCATGCAAACGGCTTCGTCCAGGGTTTCGGACTGAAGAAGGGCGCCATTGCCTCGACCGTCGGCCATGACAGCCATAATATCTGCGTTGTCGGCGTCAGCGAGGACGACATGGCGCTCGCCGCCAATCGTCTTGGCGAGATCAAGGGCGGTTTCGTCGTGGTGGAAGACGGCAAGGTGACGGGTGAGATCGCACTGCCCATTGCCGGCCTGATGAGTCTCGAACCTTATGAATGGGTACGCGACACGCTGCACGACTTGAGGAAACACGCCTATGCCCTTGGAACGACTCTTGAAGAACCCTTCCTGCAGGTCGCCTTCCTGCCGCTCCCGGTGATCCCGCACCTGAAGATTTCCGACAAGGGCATGGTGGATGTGGACAAGTTTCAGCTGATTTGAGGTGATTGACCGCCAAACTCTGCGCAACGCCTCTCGTTCGTCTGCCGGCACCTTCTCTGCGTACGGGTATCGAGTTTGGCGACGGCCGAGCTGGATGCCGCGGGCTTGCAAGTCATCCTCGGGTCAAGCCCGAGGATGACTGAGGTTGTGGTTTCTGTTGGAGAGCAAAACGCGCGCCACATGCTCGGTGCTGTACTCATTGGCTCAGAAACTATGCTTTGGGTTGCCCCACCTGTCGGCCGTCATCTTCAGGCTTGCCCCGAGTATCCATACACAGGCAAGCAGAATGAGGGGCAAGCTTCACCAGGTTTCTGACATCGCTTAAGACCTGAAAAACGCCAGCAGATCCGCGTTGATGATATCCGCATGGGTCGTCGCCATGCCATGCGGCAGCCCGTCATAGACCTTCAACACCCCGTTCTTCAGAAGCTTGGACGAGAGCGGCGCCGAATCCTCGAAGGGCACGATCTGGTCGTCCGTCCCGTGCATCACCAGCACCGGCACATCGATCGCCTTCAGATCCTCGGTAAAATCCGTCTCCGAAAACGCCTTGATGCAATCATAATGGGCCTTGGTGCCACCCATCATGCCCTGCCGCCACCAGTTGCGGATCACCCCTTCGGAAACTTCCGCGCCCGGCCGATTGTAGCCATAGAACGGCCCGGTCGGGATATCGAGAAAGAACTGAGCCCGGTTCGCCGCCTGTGCCTTGCGGAACCCGTCGAACACTTCGAGCGGCAGCCCGCCCGGGTTCTTGTCGCTTTTGACCATGACCGGCGGCACCGCGCCGATCAACACCGCCTTGACAACCCGCCCCTGCGGCTGGCCAAATTTTGCGACATAGCGCGTCACCTCCCCACCCCCGGTCGAATGCCCGACATGGATTGCGTTTCTGAGATCGAGATGCGCCGCCAGCTCCGCCATGTCCGCGGCATAGGTATCCATCTCGTTGCCGGTCTCGGTCTGGCTGGACCGCCCGTGACCGCGCCGGTCATGCGCGATCACGCGAAACCCTTCAGCTAGGAAGAACAGCATCTGCGCATCCCAGTCATCGGCCGAAAGCGGCCAGCCGTGATGGAAGACGATCGGCTGGGCATCTTTCGAACCCCAGTCCTTGTAGAAGATCTGCGTGCCGTCCGTGGTGGTGATGAAACCGCTACTCATGATTTTCCCTCGGGTTGATCTGGCAAAATGCATGCGAAGTCTTGTGGCGCGGCGGATAGCTGTCCCAGCCCACCGGCGCGGCGCCACGATATGACGGCTTTCCGTTTTTGGAAATTGGGACAAAGGGCTGAGATACGGAAGCACCCCGCCACGAAAAACATTAAACCAATCGGTTGACAATCTTTCTTCACGAGCGCACATTCAACCACATGGTTGAATTAAGAACAGATCAGATCGATAGCGTCTTCCACGCGCTGAGCGACGCAACCCGTCGTCACATGCTTGCGGAACTGACATCGGGTGAACGCACGGTGGGACAGCTTGCCGAGCCCCATGCCATGTCGCTGGCCGCCGCATCCAAGCATATCAAGGTACTGGAAAGCGCCGGCCTCGTGCGGCGCGAGATCCAGGGCCGTACGCATCTCTGCCACCTCGATCCCGGCCCGCTCGCCACCGCCCACGAATGGCTGACCTTCTACGAACGCTTCTGGACCGGCCGTCTGGATGCTTTGGACCGGCTGCTGAGGGAGGAGGATGCCCGCACGGCCGCTTCCGATCAGAAAAACAAATTTCCCCCATCGAAACCTGGAAATAACACTTGAATCAAAACTGGGAGAAGACCGATGAACAGCATGAATTTATTGGAGAAATACGGGACCGTTACCGCCCCGTCCGAGATCACTATCCAGCGAAAGCTGCCCGGCCCGATCGAGCGCATCTGGGACTATCTGACGGATAGCGACCTGCGCCGCCAATGGCTGGCCTCCGGCATCATGCCGGAGACGCCCGGCGGCACGTTCGAACTCATCTGGCGCAACGATGAACTGACCGAAGGCGCAGAAGCCCGCCCTGAAGGTTTTCCCGAAGAACAGCGGATGACAAGTGAAATCACCCTCTTTGAGGCCCCGCACCGTCTGGCCTTCACCTGGCCGCCACGCGGCGAGGTATCGATCGAGCTGAAGACGATTGGAAACGACGTCCTCCTGACCCTCGTCCACAAGCGCATTTCCGATCGCAAGAACATGACCATGGTCGGCGCCGGTTGGCACATGCATCTCGATATCCTGGCCGCCAAGGCAAGTGGTCGCAAACCCGAACACTTCTGGCAGGGCTGGCTGCGGCTGCGCGACGAATACGAGCGGCTTATCCCTGAATGACACGACTGAAATTCGAAAACATCGCGCCCCGCGGCTCCGCTGCGGGGCTTTTCTTTACCCCGAAAAGCCATGGGGTCTTGAAGATGTCATCTCTGTCAGGCAATAGGCCCCTTCAAGTTTTAGAATAACCGTAAGAAGGCCACCCGACAAAAATGCTGCAAACACCCTACTACCTCATCGACAAGTCAAAACTGCTCCAGAACATGGAACGGATTGCCGCTGTGCGTGAGAAGTCGGGCGCCAAGGCATTGCTGGCGCTGAAATGTTTCGCCACATGGTCGGTCTTCGATTTCATGCGCGACTATATGGACGGCACGACCTCCTCGTCGCTGAATGAAGTCCGTCTCGGCCACGAGCGTTTCGGCAAGGAAACCCACGCCTATTCCGTCGCCTATGCCGATTACGAAATCGATGAGGTCGTCTCCCACGCCGACAAGATCATCTTCAACTCGATCGGCCAGTTGCAGCGTTTTGAAAGCCAGTCTTCCGGCATCACCCGCGGCCTGCGCCTGAACCCCGGCGTTTCGTCGTCGTCCTTCGATCTGGCTGACCCGGCCCGCCCCTTCTCGCGTCTCGGCGAATGGGATCTCGCCAAGGTCGAACCGGTCATGGACATGATCACCGGCTTCATGATCCACAACAACTGCGAGAACAAGGATTTTGCCCTGTTCGACCGCATGCTCGGCGATATCGAGCAAAAGTTTGCACCGCTTTTGAAAAAAGCCGAGTGGGTCTCGCTCGGTGGCGGCATCCATTTCACCGGCGACGATTACCCGGTCGACCAGTTTGCCGAACGCTTGAAGCGCTTCTCCGGCGAATATGGCGTCCAGGTCTATCTCGAGCCGGGCGAAGCCTCGATCACCAGATCGACGACGCTGGAAACCACCGTCCTCGATACACTTTACAACGGCAAGAACCTTGTCGTGGTGGATAGTTCCATCGAAGCGCACATGCTGGATCTCCTGATCTATCGTGAGAATGCCAAGGTTCACCCCAACCAGGGACCCCATCGTGCGATGGTCTGCGGCAAGTCATGCCTTGCCGGAGACATCTTTGGGGAATTCGACTTCCCCGAAGAAGTAAAGGTCGGCGACCGCATCTCGTTCCAGGATGCTGCCGGCTACACGATGGTCAAGAAAAACTGGTTTAACGGCGTGAAAATGCCGGCAATCGCCATCCGGGAACTGGATGGCAGCCTCAGGACGGTCCGTGAGTTTGACTACACGGACTACGAACAGAGCCTGTCCTGATCAGAAAGGGCCAAAGGCCCACAGGACAGACTTTCTGACGATTGGACGCAAGGAGTGGTCCCCAGAATGAAAAAGAACGTGCTCATCATCGGCGCCGGCGGCGTCGCACAGGTCGTTGCCCACAAGTGTGCGCAGAATAACGATGTCCTCGGTGATATCCATATCGCATCGCGCACCAAGTCGAAATGCGACGCCATCATCGCTTCGGTTCACGAAAAGAAGGCGATGAAGCAGGCTGGCGTGCTCGAAGGTCACGCGCTAGACGCGCTCGACATCGAAGCCACCAAGGCGCTCATCCAGAAAACCGGCAGCCAGATCGTCATCAATGTCGGCACCGCCTTCTTGAACATGTCGGTGCTGCGCGCCTGCATGGATACCGGCGTCGCCTATATCGACACCGCCATCCACGAAGAGCCGAACAAGATCTGCGAGACCCCGCCGTGGTACGGTAACTACGAGTGGAAGCGCGCCGCCGAATGTGAGGAAAAGGGCATCACCGCCATCCTCGGCGCCGGTTTCGATCCGGGCGTCGTCAACGCCTATGCGCGTCTGGCCAAGGACGAATATCTCGACAAGGTCACCGACGTCGATATTGTCGACATCAATGCCGGCAGCCACGGCAAGTATTTCGCCACCAATTTTGACCCGGAAATCAACTTCCGCGAATTCACCGGCGTCGTCTACTCCTGGCAGGGCGGCGAATGGAACGTCAACAAGATGTTCGAAATCGGCAAGGACTACGACCTGCCGGTCGTCGGCACCCGCCGCGCCTATCTCTGCGGCCATGATGAAGTCCATTCGCTGGCAAAGAACATGGAAGGCGCCGACGTGCGCTTCTGGATGGGCTTTGGCGATCACTACATCAACGTCTTCACCGTTCTGAAGAACATCGGCCTCCTGTCGGAGCAGCCGGTAAAGCTCGCCAATGGCGATGAAGTCGTGCCGCTCAAGGTCGTAAAAGCCTGCCTGCCCGATCCGTCGTCGCTGGCGCCGGAATACGAAGGCAAGACTTGCATCGGTGACTTCGTGAAGGGCATCAAGGACGGCAAGGAACGCACGGTGTTCATCTACAATGTCGCCGACCACAAGGAAGCCTTCAACGAAGTCGGCTCCCAGGGCATTTCCTACACCGCCGGTGTTCCGCCGGTCGCAGCAGCCATGCTGGTCGCCACCGGCGAGTGGGACGTGAAGAAGATGGCAAACGTCGAAGAACTGGCCCCGCGCCCGTTCTTGCATATCCTCAACAAGATCGGCCTGCAGACCTGCATCCGCGACGAACAGGGCGAACGCGAACTGCATTTCGATTGAGATGCGGCGAAAGTCTGATCGATAAATGACGAAAGGCCCGCGAGCGATCGCGGGCCTTTCCATTTTCTGAGGCGTGATCCTCGGAAGTCCATTTGAGCATGACTATCCAGCCACAAGGCTCTCTTGAGGCACCGCGCCTACCCCAACCTCCCTCATTCCTGTGCTTGTCACAGGAATCCAGCCGCCGTGCGTCCGCACGGCGAAAGGACTCCCTGATCACAGCGAATGAAGGTAGTTGGAAATATCTTCCCATTCCGGATTCATCTGCTCGATCAAGTTGAGCTTCCACTTGCGAGGCCATTTCTTCATGGTCTTCTCACGAGTTATCGCATCGACAAGGAGGTCGTATTCCTCGAACCATACGAGCGTCTTGACGCCATATTTTGAGGTAAAGCCCGGCGTCAGTTCGTTCTGGTGCTCATAAAGACGGCCGGGCAGATCACGGGTCACGCCTATGTAGAGCGTGCCGTTCCTCTTGGACGCGAGAATGTAGACATAACCCTTCATAATCGAAGAATGACAGTCTATTTCACCTATTCAAGAGTCCTTCGCGCCGCAGACGCGGCGCTCCTGGATTCCTGTGACAAGCACAGGAATGAGGGTAATTGTGGCGCTGTCTCGCCAAAGATCCGGCCAAGGAGGAGGTGGTTAGGTGAGTGTGGCACGCCCTCACCTAACGTAAGCAATCCCCCTCACACCCGCGCGCAGAATACATCCACTGCGTCCAGCACCGCCGCACCGTTCTCCAGCCGTGAACTGAACCCCGGCATATCCACCGGCATCACGCTACCGAACCGCGCAGGCAACGTGAACCTCTGCGGCTCCCGCGTCATGTTGAACACGAACAGCAGCTTCTCTCCACCCTTCTCCCGCACGAAGGCGAGCAGATCCTGATTGGTCTCGATGAACGTCATATCGCCATCGACCAAGGCCGGGTGGCTCTTGCGGAAGGCAAGCGTCGCCCGATAGTGCGCCAGCACGGAATCTGCCAGTTTTTCCTGCGCATCCACCGCGCGGACAGCATGCTCCTTCGGCACCGGCAGCCACGTCGTCGAGCCCTCGGTAAAGCCCGCATGCGCAGCCTTGGCTTCCCATGCCATCGGCGTGCGGCATCCGTCGCGGCCCTTGAAGGCCGGCCAGAAGCGGATGCCGTATGGATCGCGCAGATCTTCGAAGGAAAGCTCCGCTTCCGTCAGGCCGAGCTCCTCGCCCTGATAAAGGCAGATAGACCCGCGCAGCACGGAGATCAGTGAAGCCGAGAGCTTTGCGACACGGTCCTGCTCCGACGGATCCTCGATAAAGCGCGTCACATGCCGCACCACGTCGTGGTTGGAAAACGCCCAGCACACCCAGCCGTTGACCACCGTGTCGAGCACGGTCTGCATCACCTTGCGAATGTAGGAGGCAGAAAACGCCGGCCCGAGAAGGTCGAACGTGTAGCACATATGCAGCTTGTCGTTTCCGGTAGTATAAAGCGCCAGCGTGTTGAGCGAACGCGGCCCGTCGCCCACTTCACCCACCGAAGCACGGTCCTCATAACTATCGAGCAGCGCCCGGAACCGCTTGAGAAAACCGATATTTTCCGGTTGCGTCTTGTCGTAGAGATGGTTCTGCATCGAATAGGGATTGGTATCCGTCTCCATGCCTGCGCCATCGGTGTCATAGACCATCGGCGGGTTGTTGCGCAGCTGCTTGTCGTGGAAATAGTAGTTCACGGTGTCGAGCCGGAACCCATCCACGCCGCGGTCGAGCCAGAACTTCACCGTGTCCAGCATCGCATCCTGAACCTCCGGATTGTGGAAGTTGAGGTCCGGCTGCGAGATGAGAAAATTGTGCATGTAATATTGCTTGCGCACCCCGTCCCATTCCCAGCCCGGCCCGCCGAAAATGGAGAGCCAGTTGGTCGGCGCCGTGCCGTCCGGTTTGGGATCCGCCCAGACGAACCAGTCGGCCTTGGGGTTGGTGCGGCTGGTGCGGCTTTCGATAAACCACGGATGCCGGTCGGAAGTGTGGGAAATCACCTGGTCGATGATCACCTTCAAGCCCAGCCGATGCGCCTCCGACATCATCTCGTCGAAATCGGCCAGCGTGCCGAACATCGGATCGACATTGCAGTAATCCGAGACGTCATAGCCCATATCGGCCATCGGAGAGGTGAAGAAGGGCGACAGCCAGATCGCATCGACGCCGAGCGAGGCGACATGGGCAAGGCGCTGGGTAATTCCCTTGATGTCGCCCAGTCCGTCGCCGGTCGTGTCCTGGAAGGATCGCGGATAGATCTGGTAGATCACCGCACCGCGCCACCAATCCGCACCTGCTCCAGCGGCCTTGCTCTGCACTTCCGTCGCCATACGATCATGCTCCTCTCTGCCATTGTTCCAACATTAGCCTCGGGCCAACCTAGAGCCCCTGCGACAAAAGACAACGCGTATCGAGCCTCCTACACGGGCTTGTCAGACAGCGTCTTACCCCTTATGCGACGACAGGACTTTACCGGAGGGACAGTATTTTGGCAGGCAGGCTTCTTTCGATTGGTGAATGCATGGTGGAGCTGTCGCAGGCGGGCGAAGGCCTGCTGCGCAAAGGTTTCGCCGGCGATACGTTGAACACGGCCTGGTATGCCCGCGCCTGCTTCCCCTCCGACTGGGCGATCGACTACTTTACCGCGGTCGGCGATGATCCGATGTCCACTGAAATGCTGGCCATGATGGCTGGCGCCGGTATCGGCACCAGCCAGATCCTGCGAATTGCAGGCAAAACGCCCGGCCTCTACCTCATCACCCTGAAGGACGGCGAGCGCACCTTCAGCTACTGGCGCGACACAGCTGCCGCCAAAAAACTCGCCGACGACGCCGACCATCTGCGTGCCGCAATCGAGAGCGCAGAGATCATCTATTTCTCCGGCATCACGCTCGGCATCCTGGCGCCGGAAGCGGTCGACACGCTGCTGGCGGAAGCCCGCCGCGCCAGGGCATCCGGCAAGACGGTCGTCTTCGACCCGAACATCCGTCCGCGCCTCTGGCACAACAAGACCTACATGCTGAAAACGATCGAGGACGGCGCCCGCGCCTCGACCCTCGTGCTGCCGAGCTTCGATGACGAAGCCGTTCACTTCGGCGACAAGGACGTGGCAGCCACGGTTGCACGCTACAAGGCGCTCGGTGTCGAAAATGTCGTGGTCAAGGATGGTCCCGGCGGCGTCACGCTTGTCTTCGGCACCACGCCCATCGTCCATGTACCTTCCGTGAAGGTCGACAAGGTGGTCGACACGACCAGCGCCGGCGACAGTTTTAATGGTGGCTTCCTATCACGCCTCGTTCAGGGTGCAACACCTGCCGAGGCCGCCGCCCATGGCGCCGCAGTTGCCTCCACCGTCATCTGCCACCACGGCGCGCTCATCAGCCCGGCTCTGCTGCCGAAGTAATCAGAACCTCCGAAGCGAAGAGATGATCAGAAACCGATCGTCTCTTCGAACTCGTCCCAGGACTGGTACATCGCATAGCGGCCGATGCCGGGGATCGGGATATGCCCGTAATAGGGCGAAAGCTGCAGTTCGGAAAACAGTTCGCTACGCTTGGTGACTGCACCGACATAGATCGCCGAGGCAAGCCCCGTTCGGTTGGCGCCGTGCTCGCAATGGATCAGGATAGGCTTCTCCGCCGTCCGCATGATTTCGGCCAGTTTCTCGCTCTCCTCGACCGGCACGAATTTCGACGAACTCAAGGGAAAATCGATCAGCGTCACGCCGTTTTCCTCGGCCGACGCCTTTTCCTCCGCATACCAGTCTCCACGGCGCTCGTTGCGAAGGTTGATGATCGTCTTGATCCCGTATTGCGCCGCGGCCGTGTCGATCGCCGCATCACCGGGCTGAGCCGAGCGGTAAAGCTCGCCCGGAATGACCTCATGGAAATTGCCGGTCATCTGGTTGACGCCCATATAGATGCCAACGGCAGCGATGGGCGCGATAAGGGCAGCAGCAATCTTGATCGAACGCAGGGTCACGGAAGATACTCACAACATCAACTGGCCATCAGATAAGACTTGGTTTGCAGCGCTGCAAACCCGAAATGAAAGTCAGCGTCTTTTTCGCCTCCTGTGAGCCAAGGCTGCGAAGGCAACCGGGAAACCTCGCATGGCCGATTTGGCCACAATACAAACAGTCTTTGCCTGCGAGATGAGATCGAACGCGTCCTCGCCATCAACCGTTTATGGCATCTCTCCAGTTTGAACAGCGCGATGATCTCGCCCATCACCTTCACCGCCAACCACCTCCACAGCATGCTTCATTCGCTTGTCATGAACTTTGCCGATAGAGGGCTGGAAAACGCATCCGATGGCGTTGAGTCGCCGATGGAGCGGCAACCGGATCGGCAACGAGGCTTTGGGCCACGCATGACCAGAATTACCATCGTTACGGATGCCTGGTACCCGCAGGTGAATGGCGTCGTTCGCTCGATCGAGAACACCAACCGCGAACTGACGCGCATGGGCGTCGAGGTGGTCATGGTGACGCCGAAAGATTTCGCCAACATCCCCTGCCCCACCTATCCCGAAATCCGGCTTTCGGTGACCACATTCGCGCAGGTCGCAAGCGCCATTGAAAAAACCCTGCCGACTGCCGTCCATATCGCCACCGAAGGTCCGCTCGGTATCATGGCCCGCCGCTGGTGCTTGAAGAACGATATGCCGTTCTCGACCAGCTATCACACCCGTTTTCCCGAATATGTCGCGGCCCGCTTTCCGGTGCCGATCCGTTGGATGCAGGCCTTCGTCCGCTGGTTCCATAATGCCGGCAACGGCTGCATGGTCGCCACCGCAAGCCTCGAGCGCGAGTTGTCGAAGATCGGCATCCGCAATCTCCTGCGCTGGAGCCGCGGCATAGATCAGACCACCTTCCATCCGATGAACCTTGAGGAACGTCCTTTCGACCTGCCCCGCCCGATCTTCATGACGGTCGGTCGCGTCGCGGTGGAAAAGAACCTGCCCGCCTTCCTCGACCTGGACCTGCCCGGCTCGAAAGTCGTGGTCGGTGATGGCCCTGCTCTGGCGGAACTGAAGAAACGCTACCCCCACGTCCTTTTCACCGGCATGAAGACCGGCGAGGATCTGGCTCGCGCCTATGCCCAGGCGGATGTCTTTGTCTTTCCCTCGAAGACTGACACCTTCGGCAACACAATTCTCGAAGCGCTCGCAAGCGGCGTCCCGGTCGCCGCCTATCCGGTCATGGGACCGGTGGACATCATCGAGGAAGGGTCAGGCGCCGGCGCACTGGACGACGACCTGCAAGCCGCGTGCCTGAGAGCACTCGGGTGTCGCCGCGAGGACGCAAGCCGGCTTGCCCGCCTCTACACCTGGGAAGCCGCCTCGAAACAGTTTCTCGGCAATGTCCTCAAGGCTCAGGCCAGCCGCCCATCGTCCAGCCATGCCTTGCCGGCCGCAGAGTGACCGGCGTCTGCCGCCATCGCGGCTAGCATCTCGATGAATGCGGAAAGTGGAGTGGCTCAGCCGCTCCGGCCATCACGCTGGCGAAAATAGAGAACGCTGCCGACACCCAGACAGATAGCCGCGACGAGACCCACTACAATCATGATGATCCTCCCGATCATGAACCGGCGCGTCGGAAAACGCCGCCGAAAACGGCTTGCAGGTCCTCCAACCACACAAGCCTGAGTGGCAGTGCATCATGATTTTCTAAATTTAGCAAGTTTGAGCCCCGGCCTGCCGCTGGCGGACAAGCCGACAGCACCGGGGATCGGTCTAAAAGATGCGCGGAGAAAGACGCTCAGCGCTTCTTCCTGCGGTTCTCGAACGGGTTGTCGCCCGCCTTGAAATGGATGCGGATCGGCACGCCGGGCATCTGGAAATCGTTGCGCAGGCCGTTGATCATGTAGCGGATATAGCTTTCCGGCAGGGCGTCGGGCCGCGTGCAGGAGACCATGAATGCCGGCGGGCGCGCCTTCACCTGGGTCATGTATTTCAGCTTCAGGCGGCGGCCGGAAACCGCCGGTGGCGGATGCTGGACCTGCGTGCCTTCCAGCCACTTGTTGAGCTTGGCTGTCGAGATGCGCTTGTTCCACACCCTGTCGGTCGCAATGATTTCCTGCATCAGCTTGTCGAGCCCGTAGCCCGTCTGGCCGGAAATCGGCACAGCGCGCAAGCCGCGCGCCTGCGGCAGCAGCCGCTCGGTCTTTTCGCGCAGCTCGGCCAGAACCGCCTGCGGATCCTCGATCAGATCCCACTTGTTGAAGGCGAGCACGGCGGCGCGGCCCTCGCGCAACACCAGGTCGGCGAGCTGCAGGTCCTGCTTTTCGAACGGGATCGTCGCATCGAAAACAATCACGACCGTCTCGGCAAAGCGGATCGAGCGCAGCGAATCCGCGACGGAAAGCTTTTCCAGCTTCTCGGTCACCCGCGCCTTGCGGCGCATGCCGGCCGTGTCGAACATCTTGATCGTGCGGCCGCGCCAGTCCCATTCAACCGAGATCGAATCGCGGGTAATGCCCGCTTCCGGGCCGGTCAAAAGCCGGTCCTCTCCGAGAAACCGGTTGATCAGCGTCGACTTGCCTGCATTCGGTCGGCCGATGATGGCGACGCGCAGCGGCTTGGTCTCGTCATATTCCGCGTCATCGTCAGCCTCGTCGCCGAGAACCGAATCCCTGACGTCGACATCCGTTATCGCTTCGTCGTCGTCACCGTCATCCGGGAACGCCCTCTCCTTGCCGATCGCCTCGACGATCGCGTCGCGCAGGTCGATCATGCCCTGACCGTGTTCGGCGGAGATCGGAACCGGCTCGCCCAAGCCCAGCGTGAAGGCGTCGTAGAAACCGCCGTCAGAACCCTTGGCTTCCGATTTGTTGGCGACGAGTACGACCGGCTTGCCGCTGCGGCGCAGAAGCTCGCCGAACGTCTTGTCGAGCGGCGTAAGTCCGGATTTCGCATCGACGACGAACAACGTCAGGTCCGCCTCGTCGATCGCGGCTTCCGTCTGGGCGCGCATGCGGCCTTCCAGCGTGTCGGCACCCGCTTCTTCCAGACCAGCCGTGTCGATAATGGTGAAGCGCAGGTCGACGAGCTTCGCATCGCCTGGACGACGGTCGCGGGTAACCCCCGGCGTGTCATCGACAAGCGCCAGCTTCTTGCCAACCAGACGGTTGAAAAGCGTGGACTTGCCGACATTCGGACGTCCGACGATGGCGACGGTGAAGCTCATAGTATTTTCCTCAAGCCCTTATCCGGAACTGGAATTAGGGCGCCTTGCCGGTAGCGGCGATATTGTCGAGCATGATTTGCGCGCGGTTGACGACATTGCGCGGTGCGCCCGCATCGTTGACGACCTGCTGGAACCACTGCTTGGCCTGCGGCATGTTTCCGGCCTTGTAGGCGGAAAGGCCGAGCGCCTCACGGGCGGAATTGGCGAGAACATGGCCCTGCGCCGAAAGGATTTCCGCTTCCGCAGCAACCTGTTCGTAAGTGCCGGTATCGACCAGAATGAAGGCGGCGCGCATCTTGGCGAGATCACGCACGGCCTGCGGCGCGGAATTGTCATTGCCGATCTGCTTGTAGGCTTCCACGGCTGCAGCCGCATCCCCCTTCGCCTGCTGCACGGAGGCGGCACGCATCTTCGCCAACACCGGATAGGCGCCCGTGCCGTCCTTCTCGATGGCACCGAGTGCAGCAAGCGCCTCGTCGTTCTTGCCCTCGGAGGCAAGTGTTAGCGCCGCAATGAACCTGTCGCCGGACTGCGAGGAATTGTGGTTTTCCCAGTATTCGAAACCGCGCCATCCGGCGGTGCCGACGACGATTGCCACAGCAACACCGATCGCGATCTTGCCGTAACGCGCCCAGGCGTTCTTGAGCTGATCGGAGCGAAGCTCTTCGTTCACTTCACGGAAAAAACTGTCGTCGTTATGCGCCATCGAAGTCTCCGGCCCGCTTCAAGGGGCCAATCCGGGGTCGGTCGTCCGTTCATCCGGCCAAGGCTTCGCCATGCGGCCGTGCGTTCGGTCGGAAAAGCGCCTTCTAGCCTATTTTCCATAGGATGTAAGGCCCCCCACGCAAAACTGATCGGCAACACCCTAATTCGGCGACAGGCCAGCCCGCCAGGGACCCGTCAACCACGCTTTGAAGCTGCAAATAATGGGAGTATGTTTCTCAGGGTGGAATTTCCAGCGACGATTTGTGTCTCTTCGCATATGGGGCTCCAGCATCAGCCCTCATTGTCGCCCCTGATCGGGAGACTGAATCTCGCCATTGTGAATACGTCGCGAGTGGATTGGGAGGTCGGCTCGATGCGAAGACTTCACGCAGCTCTGGCTTTCGCCACACTGATTTCGATTCTATGCCCCTTGCCAGCCGATGCCGGAGATTGGCTCGACTGGCAATGGTATGGCATCACCGGCCCTTGTGACGACAAGTGCGCTGTGATGGTTTTCGGCGGCAAGTTCGTCGAAACGCCGATGGAAGACATTTTTCTTCACGGTGATCTGTCACCTTTCAACTGGGAATACGGGGACAGCGGTTTTATCGGCTTTTCCGCCTCCCGCACGGTCGCAAGCTTCTGGCGGGAACGCTTTGCGATCGAAACCGAGCTTGGCGTCGGCAAGAGATTTGGCAGCATGCACGAATCCGAAGCCTGGGCAGCCCTGTTCCTTCGCTATCGCGATTTCCCCTGGAACGACTATATCTACACGACGGTGGCGGCCTCGACCGGCCTCAACTATGCGAGCGGCATCTCGGACGAGGAAAGGGCCCGCGCGGGAAATGATCGCGGCGACCGGCTCCTGCATTATCTCGCCCCGGAAATCACCTTCGCATTACCTGAGAACAAGTCGAGGGAACTGGTCATACGCTTTCACCACCGATCCGGTGCCTATGGCCTGATCAGCGATGCGGATGGGGGTGTCCAGTATCTGAGCGTGGGCCTTCGCTTGCGCTTCTAACCTCAAAAAACACCGATTGCAGACAAGCCGCAGCCTCGATGTTCCAAAAATCAAAGCTTCGCCTTATTCGGCGGTCAAGAGCACCGGCTATTGCCAGTCCGTACGAAGAATCAGGAATCGATAATGCGCTTTGCTCCCTTGGCCACCCTGTTCGCCGCCCTTACCGTCTCGACCGGTGCGATGGCCGAGAACATGGCGCAAAGGCCGAAGCAGTTGCTGATGATCTCCTTCGACGGCGCAGGGTCGAACGCGCTCTGGCAGCGCAGCCGCGATTTCGCCCGCAACAACAACGCGCATTTCACCTATTTTCTCTCCTGCACCCTGGTCATCCCGCGCGCCGACAAGAGCCGTTACCAAGGGCCGGACAAAAAGGCCGGCCGGTCCAATATCGGCTTTGCGCAGGACGTTCCCGAGGCGAAGGAACGTCTCGACCATATCTGGCAGGCACATCAGGAAGGCCACGACATTTCGAGCCATACCTGCGGCCATTTCGACGGCAAGGACTGGTCGCAAGCGCAGTGGCAGCAGGAAATGGCAAGCTTTCACGACGTGATGACCAATGCCTGGAAGTCGATCGGCGCGTCTGCCGACGAGCCGCAGGGCTGGCGTGACTTCGTCGGCAACGACATTCGTGGTTTCCGCGCCCCTTATTTCTCCACCAGCGCCGGCATGACGCAGGCCGAAAAGAAGGCCGGCTTCCAGTATGACGCGAGCCTTGTTACCAAGGGCCCGCTGATGCCGGAAACCAAGGGTGGCCTCATCCGCTTCGGCTTGCCGCTGATCCCCGAAGGGCCGCAGCAGCGGCCGATCATCGCCATGGACTACAATCTCTTCATCCGCCATTCCGGCGGCATCGACAATCCCAGCCGCTCGACCGAATTCGAGGAGCGCGCCTATTCCGCCTTCCGCGCCGCATTCGACAGACAATACGAGGGGGATCGCATTCCCATGCAGATTGGCTTGCATTTCGTCGAGATGAATGCCGGCGCCTATTGGCGGGCGATGGAAAGGCTTGCCTCCGAGGTCTGCAACAGGGCCGACGTCGCCTGTGTCAGCTACAGCGAGGCGATCCGCATTCTCGATGAGCGCCGTTCTTCAGCTGGCCGCGACGCCGAGGACGGCAGCAGTTCCGCCGGATAACGCAGCAAAACACCTCACCGCATGCGCTCACGCGATATTCATTCCTTTTCGTTAAAGCCGTTCGCTTTTGTCGCTTTCGGCCTTCTCGCGTTCACGATATGACAGGTTCATGACAAGACTGATGGCGTCACGCCTTTTCAAATTTCTACCATGGCTGGCGCTCGCCGCCATCGTCTTCGTGACGGTGTCGCCGATCCGCATGCGACCACAGGATTTTGCCTCCGTGGATATCGATCGCGCTGGCGCCTTTGCCGTAATGGCGCTGCTTTTCGTACTCGCCTATCCGCGCCAATGGCTGCTCTGCGCCATTTTGCTGATCGTCGGAGCAGGCAGCATTGAACTGCTGCAGGTCCTATCCCCCAGCCGCCATGCCCATCTCGACGACGCCGCGGTCAAGGCGGCGGGGGCTGCCATCGGCTGCTTGTTCGGTTGGACGATCAATCGCATGCTCACCCGTTTCCGCCAGCCCGCTGCGGCCTGACTGTACGCTGTCAGCGATTCTCCGCGAGCAACAGCGCACCCATCGCCCGTGGACAGAACCTCTCCTTCCCGTAAATTCGCGTCCGATATTTCAACCACTTCCATCTTTTTCATCCCCGCCTCGTCCCCGCATCAAAAAACCGGCGGCATAATCGGCGTGTCATCGGATGGGAAACCGGGTTCGCGAACCGGCCTCCTCAACGGGCGAAGAGCTAGGTTCCGGTGGTGATCGCAGCCGATGCAATCGGAGGAACTGACAAGTCCTCCACGAGCATCGGAAGCGGTCGGGGCAGGCAAAGCCTGAAATACCCACTGCCACTAAATACCCGCCTGCCCTTTCCTTCAGGGTAGATCGCACCGGCCAACTCTCGATGATCAGGCCTAAGCGCTCTCCAAAACGCAGAACCGCGCCGGATCGACAAATCCGGCGCGGCCAAAACTGCTTGCAATTTTCCGTTTCGGATCAGGTCGGCTTGTTCGCCGCCATCTCGCCACCCTCGGCTTCGCGAAGCAGATAATTCTGATCGATTTGCGGCAGCGGACCACCATCGATCGTCGCCTCGAACGCCTTCAGGCGCTTGTAGATTGACATTAACTCGACGATGGTCGTCCAGGAATTGATGAGATACTGGAACGATCCCCTCACCTGATCGAACACGTTGCCCACCTGCGTAAAGACCCCGAGTGTGATTTTGCCGGCCGCAATGGAGGGTATCAGGACAATCAAGCTATAGAGATTGTCGGCCTGTAGATAGAAAATACGGGCGATGTTGAAATAAAGGTAGTGGAAATAAAGCCGGAAATAATTCTTCCGAACATTTCCAAACAGCTCCTGTACGGTGGCAGGCTGGGCACGATCCTCGTGATCTTCACCATAGACCAACTCCTTACGGAAGGCAGCTTCGACGCGCTGATTGCGAAACTCCAGACCAGGCAACTTAATGCCGACAAGGGCCAGGAATCCGGTACCAAACACCGACCAGACAATCGCCGCCCACACCAGAGCATGCGGAATTTCGCCAACGATGGGCAACTCGCTGATTGTCTCGGAAAATGTGAAAAGAACCGGCATAAAGGCAATCAGCGTCATGACGGCGCGAACAAGCCCCACACCAAGACTTTCGACCGTGCTGGAAAACCGCATCGTATCTTCCTGCACACGCTGCGAGGCGCCCTCGATATGCCGAAGCCTGTCCCAGTTAGCCATGTAGAACTCGTTCATCGCCGTGCGCCAGCGGAAGATATAATGGCTCACAAAGAAGAGGTTCAGAACACTCACCGTGATGGAAACGAAGGCAATGCCCGTGATACCCAGCAGGCCCGAATATAGCTGCTCTACCGTAACCGGAGCGGTTTTCGCCAGCGCCTGCTGGATAAGGTCGTAATAGGGACCATACCAAGCATTGAATGCGACGCTGACCTGGACGGAAAAGTAGGTCGCGAAAATGATGAGAGATGTGCCGAGGATCGACCACAGCTGCCACCGGTGCGGAGCAAACCAGAACCAGAAGGCGGCGAATATCACGGTTGCGGCCAAATAGTAGGCATAAAACCAGAGATATGCGGAGTTCCAGAACAACGAGACCCCAATTGATGCAGCGTCGCTGGCAGGGGCAGGAGCAAGCCCGATCATTGATCCCATCTGACTGCCACCTGAGTACCAGGAGCCAATGACGAGAATGCACCAGAGTAATGCTGATGGAAAAAATAAACTTGGGCGGGGAAAGAAGGAATGGAACACGGAGCGGGGGCTTTCCTGAGTTCGGAGCTGCGGGGTGCGGTGTTAGGCCGGGAAATTATGGCAATCGCGTGGATGCGGCAATGGCCGCGCCGCTTTGTTACGCATTTGTAACCACGTTAGTTCTCAGCGAATACGCCGCGCGACGATCGCCGCCAGCACTACGCAGATGACCAGCACGCCTGTCGCGATCAGCGTCGGCAGCGCGAAGCTGCCGCTCTTCTGAGCCGCCCAGCCGGCCACAAGCGGGCCGATGATCTGGCCGACGCCGAAAGCCGCCGTCATCGCGGCAAGCGCCCGGCGCGGGCTATCCGGCATCAACTTGCCGCCGAGCTGCAGCCCGTATGCGGTGATCACCATGAAGGTCGCGCCAAGTAGCAGACCGCCGAACAGCGCGCCTGCCATCGGCGGCAGAAGCACCGAACAGAGAACGCCGATGGCAAGCACCGTCATTGCCGCCGTATAGGCTCTGGCAAGCCCGATCCGGATCGCCAGCGGATGCCAGGCGATCAGCGAGACGGCCGCAGCACAGCCGGTGACGAACCAGGCGAGGAATTCGATGGTAGGCCCCGCATCCCCCTGCCTTGCGATCGTCACCAGAAATGTTGCGGTGATCACGTAACCGAAGCCGAACAGACCGTAGGAGGTCGTCAGCAGCACGAGCGGCAGCTTCCATACGAGCGGCGGCTCTACCTTTCTCTCCGTCGCGCCATGCCGCCGCGGCAGCATCCACTGAACAAGAAACAAGGCAACGAGAGCGATCGCCGCGCCCGCCAGCCAGTTGATCCGCCAGCCATGCGCGGCATCGCCTGAGGATGTATTGACGATCAGCGCCAACGCCGAGGAGAGCGCTATCCCCGCTCCCACCCCGCCGAAATGCAGAAAATTGACGACATGCCCCTTCTTTCCACATTGCTGCGCATAAGGAAGCACGATCGACGAGGTCAGGATCATCGCCAGCGCGCTTGCCAGCCCAGCGAGAAACCGGATGGCGACGAATGCCGGAACCGATATGGTAAGAGCCATGGCGGCCAGAAGTATCGCTGTGGCTGCGAGCGACGAGAGCGCGATCACTCTTTCCCGGCCCGCAGCCCAGCCCTGCCCGGCAAGGATGGCACCCGCAAGATACCCGGCGAAATTGCCGGCCGCGATATATCCCGCATCCGCAGAAGAGATCGGAATGCCGGCAATCATGCCCGGTAGGACGGGTGTGTAGAAAAAGCGTCCAAATCCCATGGCGGCGGCCATGGCGATTGCGCCGGATAGGCCGACGAGGCGAAGGTTCAAGCGAGGGGGTATGTCCATGCCCTGCTTATGGCAGCGTGGAACCCGCTGCACAAATCAGCATTTTTCATCGCCACCGGAATAATTTGAATGCTTCTACCCCGACCCATCTTGAAGCCCTTTGCCTGTTGCGCCATGCAGGCGCATGGCGCCGGCAGAAAGCGGACGCAGTAACGAATTGGTGCACTGCAGGGAGTCATTTGTCTTGTTGTTGACACGAATGACCGTCATGGTCTTTCTCGTGCCAAATCAACAGACGGGAGGCGCAAAATGGATCGTGACCTGACCGTATCGGAAGTCCTGGTGGACCCGCTGATCGCGCAGTTGCGCAGGGCGGACCTGATCGGCAATGCCGCATTCGCGCAATTGATGGAGAGTGCCGCTCGCGTGCACGCGCGCCGTGCAATCGATAACCTCGGCGAAGAGCGCGCGACAGCATTTTATTGCGCCATCGAAGCGTCCAATCGCGCGGAAACCTGCCTCCGCTAAAGCAATTCCAGCAAAAGTGGAAACCGGTTTTGCGTCCGGAATTACGTAAAACCGGGATTCGGCCGGTCGCCACTTGCGCCGCGACCGGCCATGCTACGTGCTTGCGATAATCCTCAATTCGCCAATGTAAGGATCAGGGGGCCGTTCTTGGTCGCAACGATGGTGTGCTCGTATTGCACCGTCGGCGCGCTCGGGTCGCTGTAAAGTGTCCAGGGATCGTCATTGTCGCCATCTTCGGCCCATGTGCCGCCCATAGACAGGAACGGCTCGACGGTGAAGACGAGCCCGTCTTCCATAATTCGCCGTTCGCTCTTTTCCGGCCAGGTGGGGATCTCCTTCGGCTCGTCATGCAGGGTGAGACCAATGCCGTGGCTGGAAAGATTGGTGATCAGCGTATAGCGGTTCTTCTTGGCGAACGCGCCGATCGCATTGCCGATGCCGCCGAGCGGAGCACCGGCTTTCACCTGCTGCAACCCCGTCCACAACGCCCTCTTGCCATCGCGGCAAAGCTTCTCGATCTCGCGGCGCACCGGCGGCACTGCGTAGGATGAACCGCAATCGCCGAAGAAACCGTCCTTCACGGCGGAAACGTCGATATTGACGAGATCTCCGGCCTTGATCACCCGGCCGCCCGGAATGCCGTGCGCAACCTCCTCGTTGACGCTGATGCAGGTCGCACCGGGAAACTGGTAGCACGTCTCAGGTGCCGATTGCGCGCCGTTGTCTTCCAGGATCTTGCGGCCGATATCATCCAGTTCCTTGGTGGTGATCCCCGGCTCGAGCGACTTCGCCATCGTCTCCATCGCCTGGGCGCAGAGCCGGCCGATCGCTTTCAGCTTGTCGAGTTCGTCTTCACTGGAGATTACCATTGCGGGTCGTTTCCTCGTTTATGCATTCTTATTCCGCCTGCGATGTGGCCCGCTCTGCCGAACCGGTCAATTCCTTTCTGACGATCGGCGCCACCTTGGTGCCGTAAAGCTCGATACCGCGCATGATCTGGTCATGCGGCATAAGGCCGATCGCCATCTGCAGCAGGAACCGGTCCATCCTGAACACCTTATGGGCGGCAATGATCTTTTCGGCCACCAGTTCCGGCTCGCCGACAAAGAGATTGCCGAGCGGCCCGCGGGCGTGATCGAAATGCGCCCGGCTTGTCGGCCCCCAGCCCCGTTCGCGGCCGATGCGGTTCATCACTTCGGACTGAGGACCGTAAAACTGGTCGGCAGCCGCTTCCGTCGTATCGGCGATGAAACCGTGGACATTGATGCTGGTCTTCAGCTTCGCCGGATCGTGCCCCGCATTTTCCCCCGCTTCGCGATAGAGATCGGCAAACGGCTTGAAGCGCGGATATTCCCCGCCAATGATGGCGATCGCCAGCGGCAGGCCGAGAGAGCCGGCGCGCACCACCGATTGCGGTGTCCCGCCGACCGCGATCCAGACCGGCAATTGCTCCTGCAGCGGCCGAGGGTAGACGCCGTGTCCATTGATCGGCGTCCGCATTTGGCCCTTCCAGCTAACGATTTCCTCGTCACGAAGCTTGAGCAGCAGATCCAGCTTTTCGGAAAACAGCGCGTCATAGTCTCCGAGATCGTAACCGAACAGCGGAAAGGATTCGATGAACGACCCGCGCCCGGCCATGATCTCGGCCCGCCCGCCGGAAATCAGGTCGACGGTCGAAAACTGCTGGAAGACCCGTACCGGATCGTCAGAGCTCAGGACGGTGACGGAACTGGTCAGCCTGATGTTTCTGGTGATCGCAGCCGCCGCCGCCAGCACAGTCGAAGGTGAGGAAATCACGTAGTCTGGCCGATGATGTTCACCGAGTCCGAACACGTCGAGGCCCACCTCATCGGCAAGCCTGATCTCTTCGAGAAGGTTCTTCAGCCGTCTTGCGCCCTCGACACCCTTGTTGAGGGCAGCCGAGTCCAGATCGCCGAATGTGTGAAGCCCGAGTTCCATGGAAAATCCTGTAAGGCGCAAACGCGCAACGTGGAATGGTTCTATGTTTCAGATAGAGATCGGCAGCGGCGAGCGCAAACAGCAAACCATCGATCTTATCCTTCGACAAATTCGATAGCTGCACTAATTCCCGCTGGCCGCATTGCTGATCATCATCAACTCCGGCCACAATGCCTCTGGCACTCTTTTCGCACCGCGCGCGGAAAATGGGGGAAACATGAGCTTCTTCGAAAGCCTTCTCGTCCTGATCCTTGTGGCGATCATGCTCCTGCAGGTATCCCGCCGGCTCAAAATGCCTTATCCGTCCATGCTGGCTCTTGCCGGCGCGGCCGTCGCGCTCATTCCAGGCACGCCGGTCATCAACATCGATCCCGCAACCGCGCTTGCGCTCTTCATCGCCCCTGCCCTTCTCGACGCCGCCTTCGACTTTCCACTCGGCACGGCCAAACGTTTCTGGTTGCCGCTGGTCGCCTTCGCCATCGGCGGTGTCATCGTCACCGCAGCATCCGTCGCCTGGGTCGGCTGGGCCTTTGCCGGCCTGCCGGTTGCAGCCGCGGTGGTGCTCGGCGCAATCGTCGCCCCGCCCGATGCGGCAGCCGCTACGGCAATGCTTTCCACCATGTCCATTCCGCGCGAAACCGATACGATCCTGCGCGGCGAAAGCCTGTTCAACGATGCCGCAGCCCTCCTCATCTTCGATGCTGCGCTTGCGATCCAGTCCGCCGGTCATCTGAACACCGAGGTCGGCCTGCATCTGACGCTCGCAGTCCCCGGCGGCATCATCTTCGGCATTCTCGCCGCCCGCCTGATCCGTCGCCTCACCCTTTCGGTCAGCGGCACGCTCGGCGGCAATGTCCTGCAATTTGCCCAGACATTCCTGCTCTGGATCATCGCGACACGGCTGCATCTCTCCGCCGTGCTCGCCGTCGTCTGCTGCGGCATGACGCTGGCCCGGATGTCGGAAGCGCGGTCGTCGGCGCGCATGCGGGTGCAGTCCTATGCCGTCTGGAGTGCCGCGGTTTTCGTGCTGAACGTCATGGCCTTCCTGCTGATGGGCATGCAGGCCCGTGCCATTCTGTCCGATATGGAACCCGGCCACCTGGGAGATGCCGTCACCTTTGCCGGTCTCGTCGTGGTCACCGTCATCGCCGTGAGGCTCGTGGTCTGCATCGGCTTCAACCGCATCCATGCCTATTACGCCCATCGCGCCGGAAGGCCGGAGCCGGCAACGATCAGGCAGGCGACGCTTGCCGGCTGGTGCGGCATGCGCGGCCTCGTCACGCTTGCCACCGCCTTTGCACTGCCGGCCGATTTCCCCCAGCGCGATATCGTCGTCCTTGCCGCCTTCGCAGTCGTTCTGGCAACATTGGTCGCCCAAGGGCTGACGCTGGTGCCGCTGATCAACTGGCTCGGCCTCGACCGGACCGCAGAAGGTATTCGCGAACTGACCAAGCTGCGCGCCCATATTGCCCGGGCCGGCTTCATGAAGCTCGAAAATGCCACCGGCCCGGAAGCCGAGATGTTGCGCAACAATTTCAAGCTGGAAAAACACGGCAGCCTGCATGACGAGGGAGCCGCTGCACTTGCGACCTATCGCCGGCTGGCTCTCGGCGCGATCACTGCCCAGCGCGAAGCCCTCGAACAGCTGCGCGAGGACAACAAACTCACGGTCGACGAATACAATCTGTTTCTTGAAGAGATCGACTGGCGCGAGCTATCCGTGCTTCCGGAAGAAGAGCGCCGGATCGAGGAGATATGAGCATTCGACGGGTTGAATCAGTTCATCAAACCGCCGAAACAATCCACTGAAAAAGCTGGACTTCTTCAGAACGTCCCGGCCACTTCGGCCATCTGGTTGGCGGCGATGCTCCAGCCTTCCTCAAACCCCATCTCCTGATGCGCTTTCATGTCCCCTTCATTCCAGTGGACAACAGTCGCGGTGTAGCGCGAACGTCCGTTCCCCAGATCCTCGAATTCGAGAATGGCGGTCATGAACGGCTTTTCCGAAGGCACCCATCCGGCGGTATAGGCATCGGTGAAAACCAGCTTGCGGCCCGGCACGATTTCCAGATAGACGCCCGGATTAGGGATCTTCTCGCCGTTCGGCCCTTCCATCAGCACGAAGGCCTCGCCGCCTGGGCGAAGATCGGAGCGCGCCTCTGTCACCTTCCACGGAAGCGGGCAGAACCACTCGCCGAACCGATCCGGTGTCGTCCAGACCTTGAACAATTTTTCGGCGGGCACGTCGAATTCGCGAATGAGCTGCAGCTTGTAGGTGGCGGTCATGATCCTGTCTCCCTCCAGGTTTTCATCATCGTATCGGATGTTGAACCTAGGACGAAGGTGAAGACGGAAAACCGACAGAGCCGGAGATTTTTTCTCCGGTTCCCAAAGACTATCGGAGATAATGGATATGCGGCCGTGCATGATGCGGCGAGGTTTCCACCCGCGCATCGACTGAAAACACATCGCGCAGTAATTCCTGCGTCACGATCTCTTCCGGCGCGCCGGACGCTACGATCCTGCCCTTCTGCATAACGATCAGCCGGTCGCAGAACATCGCCGCATGATTGAGATCGTGCAGCGCGATGATGCTGGTGACCGGCAGACCGGAGACGAGCCGCATCAGGCTGATCTGGTGCTGAATGTCGAGATGGTTGGTCGGCTCGTCGAGGATCAGCTCTTTCGGCGATTGCGCCAGTGCCCGGGCGATATGCGCCCGCTGTTTTTCGCCGCCCGAAAGGCTCTGCCAGCGGTCGTCGCGTTTTTCGCTCATGCCGGCGCGGTCAAGCGCTTGCCTCACCGCATCGTCATCCGCCTTCGACCAGCCGGAAAACATCGAGCGATGCGGAAAGCGGCCGAGCTTGACCACATCGATGACCTTGAGATTGGAATTGGTCGCCGCATGCTGTTCGACGAAGGCGACGCGCTGTGCCATCGCACGGCGACCGATGTTCTTGATATCTTGCCCCTCGAGCGTGACGGTACCCGAATGCGGCTTTTTGAGCCCGGCAAGCAACCGTAACAGCGAGGTCTTGCCCGATCCGTTCGGCCCCAACAGACCGAGCATCTGGCCGGGCTTTGCTTCGAAGGAAACGCCATCAAGAATGGTCTTGCGGCCGATCTTCCAGCTGAGATTGTCGGTCCTGATGCTCATGATACCCTCTGGAAGCGATAGAGGATAACGGCGAAGAAGGGTACGCCGACGAGTGCGGTGACGACACCGATCGGCAGAACCTGCTGCGGGATAAGCGCCCGCGAGGCGATATCCGCAAGAACCATGAAGATCGCACCGACGATGGCACAAGCCGGCAGCAGCCGGATATGAAGCGGCCCGACGACGAAGCGCGCCGCATGCGGCACGACGAGTCCGACGAAACCGATCGTGCCGACCATGGAGACGATCGTCGCCGTCATCATCGCCGTCAGCGCGAATAGAACGATCCGCGCCCAGGCGACATTGACGCCGAGGGAGGCGGCCGCCTCATCGCCGAAGGCAAAGGCGTCAAGCACGCGGGCGTAACAGAGGCAGACGATCAGGCAGACACCGACGACGACCGAAACCAGCATGAATTCCGGCCAACGCACGCCGCCAAAGCTGCCGAGCAGCCAGAACATCACATCCCGCGCCTGCTGCGCATTGCCGGATGTGGTGACGATATAGGAGGTCGCTGCATTGAAAAGCTGCGAGGCTGCGACACCCGCAAGAATGGTACGATCCGCCCCTCCCCGCGTGCCATTCGACAGCAGCGCAACAAAGAAGAATGCGGCAAACGCACCGGCAAATGCACCGGCCGACAGCGACACAGTACCCGCGCCGAGACCCAGGATGACGATCGCGACGGCACCAGTAGAGGCACCCGCCGAAATGCCGAGCACGTAAGGCTCCGCCAGCGGGTTGCGCAACAGCGACTGCATGATCGCGCCGGAGAGAGCCAGCCCCGCGCCGCAGAAGGCGGCGACCAGCGCCCGGCTGAGACGGTAATCCCAGATCACCGTCTCATGGATGCGGTTGAGTTCGATCGCGGTCCAGCCCATCCGGTTGGTGATCGCGGCATAAGTCGTCGACAGCGGGATCGGCAGGTCACCGATCCCGACGCTGACGCCCACGACGAGCGCGATGGCGGCGAGCGATGCCAGAAGCAGCAGCAGGAAGACGGCAAACTGCCGTCCTCCCGATTGAAACTGCGACGGCCTGCAGGCCGGGATCGAGCCGGATGTTTCGCTCACTTCAACAGACCAAGTGCCTTGAGCTGCTCGGCCACCTGTTCAGCACCGTAGATGGTGCGGATGGTCGGGTTCATCGCCTGGCCGTCCATGACGACCATCACCTTGTTCTTGACTGCCGGGATCTGGCTGACAGCCGGATCGGTGGTCAGGAACTTGATCTTGGCTTCCGGCTTGTCGAGTTCCCAACGGTTACGGTCGAGATTGGCGACAACGATGACGTCAGGATTGGTGGCAATGATGCTTTCCCATCCCAGCGTTGGCCATTCTGCTTCGGTCTTGATCGCGCTTTCGCCGCCCAGTACGTCGGCGATGAAACCGGAAGCGCCGTTCTGGCCACCGAGATAGGCATCGGCGGTCGGCGACGGGCTGGAGAACCAGAAGACATAGGAAAGCTTCTTGCCGTCCTTGGAAACGCTGGCACGCAGAGCCGCTTCGCGCTTTTTGAAATCGGCAATCAGCGCCTGACCGCGATCGGAAACGTCAAAAATCTGCGCAAGCTCGTCGATCTCCTTGTAGAGCAGGTCCATGTTCCAAAGCTGGTCTCGGCTGCCATACTCGTTTTTCACCTTTTCGGTGGACAGGCACGTGCTGGGCGAAATGTAGGACGGTACGCCGACCTTGTCGAAATCCTCGCGCTTGGCAACCTTGCTGGTCGGGCCGATCAGGCTCGGCAGGGCGGCTGCGACGAAATCCGGATTTTGCGCGAGAATGCTTTCGAAGGTCGGGAATTCGACGGTAAGGAGCTTGACCTTGGCATTGGCAGCCTCGAGCTGCGGCAAAACCTTGCTCGGCCAGAATGCAGTGCCGACCATCTTGTCTTCGAGACCAAGCAGCAGAAGGATTTCCGCGCTGTTCTGGCCAAGGCCGACGGCCCGTTCCGGCGCCTTATTGAAGGTGATCGATGCACCGCAATTGTTGATCGCCAGCGGATATTGGGTGGCCGCCTGAGCCGAATTGAAGGCAAAAACACCGAGGGCGGCGCACAGGCCGGAGGCGGCCAGAAAAGACTTGAGAGCAGTCACGGGAAATTGTCCTGTCTGAAGGGATGATAGACGCCACGGCGCTATATCCACCACAGCCGATCAAAACAAGAGCATTCCGCTCATCTTTCATGCAGATTATCGGCGCCATATCGCGCGGTTCAGACAAAATGCCGCATGAAGGGCTTGCCGCTAAAACATCTTTCACTTAATCAGCGCCCCGGGAGGATTGACAAATAGCAATTCGAGTGGCCGATGCCTTCCAAAAACAAAGATATTTCCACCATCTCCAGCGGCCTCAGCCTGAGCCGTCGTCAGCTTCTCGGCTCCGCAGCCGGCAGCGCGGCCGCAGTCAGCGTGACATCACTCCCCGCCTGGGCGCAGACCTCGTCTGCCGACCAGACGATTGACGTCCTCCTCGTCGGCGGCGGCATCATGAGCGCCACGCTCGGCGTTCTGCTCTCCGAGCTTGAGCCGACCTGGAAGATCGAGATGATCGAGCGCCTCGATGACGTGGCGATGGAAAGCTCCAACGGCTGGAACAATGCCGGCACCGGTCACTCGGCTCTCGCCGAACTGAACTACACGCCGGAAGACTCGAACGGCAACGTACAGATTGCGCGCGCTGTCGGCATCAACGAGCAGTTCCAGATCACCCGCCAGTTCCTGGCGCATCAGATCGACGCGGGCGTCCTGAAGGATCCGCGCTCCTTCATCAACTCCACCCCGCACATGAGCTTCGTCTGGGGCGACAAGAACATCGAATTTCTCACCAAGCGTTTCAAGGCGCTGAAGGCGAGCCCGATGTTTGCCGGCATGGAATTCTCGACCGATCAGGCCGAGATCGCCAAATGGGTTCCGCTGATGATCGAAGGCCGCGATCCGATGCAGAAACTGGCCGCCACCTGGAGCCCGCTCGGCACGGACGTGAATTTCGGCGAAATCACCACCCAGTATGTCGCTTCGCTGAAGACCCGCGACGCCTTCAAGCTGCACACCAATTCGGAAGTCACCGCCATCGAGAAGAATGAAGACGGCACCTGGACCGTCTCCTTCGACGACACCAAGAGCGGTTCTGCCGGTTCGATCAAGGCGAAATTCGTCTTCCTCGGCGCGGGCGGCGGCGCGCTGCCGCTGCTGCAGATGTCCGGCATTCCGGAAGGCGACGATTATGCAGGCTTCCCGGTCGGCGGCTCCTTCCTCGTCTGCGACAAGCCGGAGATCGTCAACCAGCACCTCGCCAAGGCCTATGGCCAGGCGGAAACCGGTGCTCCGCCGATGTCGGTTCCTCATCTCGATACGCGCGTCTTCGACGGCAAGCGCCACATCCTGTTCGGACCGTTCGCGACCTTCTCGACGAAGTTCCTGAAGGACGGCTCGCTCTTCGACCTGCCCTCGACCATCACGCTAGACAACATCTGGCCGATGGCAAAGGTCGGCACCGACGAGTTCGCGCTGGTCCAGTATCTCGCTGGCCAGCTGATGATGTCCGACGACGACCGCCTTGCCGAACTGCGCAAGTACTTCCCGAACGCCAAGGCTGAAGACTGGCGCTACTGGCAGGCCGGCCAGCGCGTCCAGATCATCAAGAAGGACGCCGAAAAGGGTGGTGTGCTGAAGCTCGGCACCGAGATCGTCGCCGCCGAAGACGGCACGATCGCAGCCCTGCTCGGCGCTTCACCGGGTGCTTCGACTGCAGCCCCGATCATGCTCGACGTTCTGAAGAAGGTCTTTGCCGAAAAGCTCCAGACCCAGGAATGGCAGGACAAGCTGCACACGATCGTTCCGAGCTACGGCAAAAAGCTCAACGAGAACCCGGACATGCTGGCCCGCGAATGGGTCGCGACCGAAGAGCGCCTGCAGCTCGCCATCAAGGCCCCGACGATCGACCCGGCAAGCTACGGCCAGCCGGCAGCAACCGCTCCGGCCGGCGAGGTCAAGAAGGTTCCGGATATCGCGCTGTAAACTGCAGCATATCCGAACGATACGAACCGGCTCCGCTCGCGCGGGGCCGTTTTCGTTCGTGCAACAGCAATGCAACCTCGCCATTAAAGAGCAGCCGCCTTACCTCTTAAACCCAGCCTGGGAAACATCGCCGCCTGATGCGGATCGGAAAGGAAACGTCTGATGGAGGAAATCCGCTTCGAGGCAGAAGTCATCCACTGGCGCGGTCCCTCCCCCTTTTTCTTCGCGCCCCTGCCGAAACAACAGGCCGACGAAATCAATCGAATGTCGAAGCTTCTGAGCTACGGCTGGGGCATGATCCCGGTTGATGTGCGGATCGGCCAAACGGAATTCTACACCGCCCTATTCGCCAAGGAAGGAACCTATTTCCTGCCGCTGAAAGATGCGGTGCGCAAGAAGACCGGAATCACCGCTGGCGACATCATTTCCGTCGCCATGACACTTCGCCCGCGGAAAGGTTGAATGCATCCTTTGATCCCGAGGGTGCCCAACGGATACGATCCGTGGTTGAATTACGCCATTGCAGGCCACCCGAATCGTCAACCGAAACGAGCGCCCCGGCACAATGACCTTTTCAGATCGAGTTTTCCGCCCTTTCGAAACCCTGATCCAGCCGCTGGACATTCCCTACAAGCCTCTTCCATCTAAGGGCCCCTTCGTCCTGCTCTGGCATTTCATCCGCATGTTCGGGCTGATCCTGATCCCGATCGCGATCCTGGCCATGCTGGTGGAAGCGATAAACCTGTTCCTGATCTGGAGCCTTGGGACCATCGTCGACGGCGTGACGGCGAAAGGTGCGGCCGATTTCGTGCGGGGCGACTGGCCCCTGCTCCTCACCATGACCGTGCTGCTGTTTCCGACCATTCCACTCTTCGCCTTTCTCGCCAACACGCTGGCCTCGCAGGTGGCAGGCGTCTGTCTTCCCGCAGCTATCCAGTGGCAGGGGCACAAGGCGGTGGAACGGCAGGACATCGCCTTCTTCCACGATCTGTTTGCCGGGCAGGTCGCCTCGCGTCTGTCGCAGGTGGCGAATGCCGTCCAGCAGCAGCTCGGCATCGCCTTCCAGACGATCCCGCCTTTCATTGTCCAGTTCATCGGCACGCTCGTTCTGCTCGGTACCCTTGGCTGGCAACTGGCGCTGATGGCCGTCATCTGGATGGCCGCGATTACGCTGATCACCATCAAGGCCGTGCCGCATTTTGCCGAACGCTCGAAACGAACCGCCCGCCAGCGCAGCCTCGTCGTCGGCGCCATGACCGATCTTTATGCCAACATCCAGATGGTCAAGCATTTTGCCGCCGAAGACAGCGAGGCCGGGGCGCTGCGCAAGGTCTTTACCGAGACGATCGACAGCCAGCAGAAGGAACGGCGCGTCTATCTCACCACCCGCACGACCATGATTTCCGTCAATTCACTGTTCTGGATCGCCATGCTCGCAACCGGGTTCTGGACCATGATGAGCGGAGGCATCACCCTCGGGCAGTTCATCGCCGCCCTTTATCTCGGCAACCGTCTGCAGGCCAATGGCGGCTCCTTTCTCGACATGTGCCATCAGGTCTTCCAGGCGGTTGGTACGCTGCGCGACGCCATGCCGGTGATGACCACGCCGCCGACCATCACCGATGTCCCGAACGCACCTCGCCTGGCCGTGACGAAAGGCGAGATCCGCTTCGAGGCGATCGATTTTTCCTACCACAAGGAAAAGCCGGTGATCGGGGGACTGGATTTGACGATCCGCGGCGGAGAAAAACTCGGCTTTGTCGGTGTTTCCGGAGCGGGAAAGACGACCCTCGTTAATCTGCTCCTGCGCCTATACGACCTGGAGAGCGGTTCGATCTTGATAGACGGGCAGAATATAAGGCAGGTTACCCAGGCGAGCCTTCGCGAACATATCGGCGTCATCTCGCAGGATGTCTCGCTGCTTCATCGTTCCGTCGGCGACAACATCCGTTACGGCCGCCCGGACGCCACGCGGCAAGAGATCGAACAGGCGAGCGCCGCCGCCCATGCACATGATTTCATCGCCGACCTGAAGGACAAGGAAGGCCGCTCCGGTTACGACGCCTTTGTCGGTGATCGCGGCGTAAAACTGTCCGGCGGACAAAGGCAACGCATCGCGATCGCCCGCGTACTTTTGAAGAACGCCCCCATCCTCGTGCTCGACGAGGCTACCTCGGCGCTCGACAGCGAATCCGAGGCCGCCATCCAGGAAAATCTGGCGCAGGTCATGCAGGACAAGACGGTGATTGCCATCGCCCACCGGCTTTCGACCATTGCAAGCATGGACAGGATTGTCGTTCTGGACAAAGGCCGGATCGTCGAGACCGGCACGCCAGATGAGCTGCTGGCGCTCGACGGGCTTTATGCGCGGCTTTGGAAGCGCCAGACCGGCGGCTATATCGGCAACGATTAGACGGTCCGCGCCACCGGCTCGCCCAGCCTGTCCAACTGCTGACGAATATGGGCGCATTCGGCCGGTGAATTGGCAAGCGCGATCGCCCGGTCGAAGGCGTGCCTCGCCTCCCCGTTCCTTCCGGCCTGCATCAGCAATCCGCCACGCACACCGTGGAAGTAGAAATAACCGTCGAGCTTTTCCGCCAGCGGCTCGATCAGGTCGAGTGCCACAACCACACCTTTCAGCTTCGATACGGCAACTGCCCTGTTGAGCGTGACGACGGGTGACGGCGAGAGCTTTTCGAGCAATTCATAGAGCAGCGTGATCTCGCCCCAATCTGTATCCTCCGACCTTGCCGCGCGAGCATGCAGCGCCGAGATGGCCGCCTGAACCTGATAAGGACCCGGCTTCCGGTGACGGATCGCCTTGTCGAGCATGGCCAGCGCCTCGTCGATCAGGCGGCGATCCCACAGGCTGCGATCCTGATCTTCGAGCAACACGATCTGGCCTGCTTCGTCGAACCGCGCGTCGGCGCGCGAGTGCTGCAGCAGCATCAGTGCGGACAGTCCCATGATCTCCGGTTCGGCTGGAAATATCCTCAAAAGCAGCCGCGAAAGCCGGATCGCCTCGTCACAGAACGCCGCACTGTCGTGGTTGGCAATGCCCGCTGAATATCCTTCGTTGAACACAAGATAGACCATCGCCGACACGGTTCTCAGCCGCTCGGCGCGCTCGTGGACATCGGGTGTTTCGAAAGCCACGCCGGCTTTTGCGACACGCCCCTTGGCACGGGTGATCCGCTGTTCCATGGCGCTTTCCGAAACGAGAAAGGCATGGGCAATCTGCTGCACGGTCAGGCCGGAAACGATCCTGAGCGCCAATGCGATCTGCTGCGTGTTCGGCAGGTCCGGGTGGCAGCAGATGAACATCAGCCGCAGGATATCGTCGCGGTAATGCGCATTGTCCAACCGATCGGCGATGTCCTCCTCCGCATCGGAAAGGTCGGAAAAGGCGGCCTCCTCCGGCAGCGGTTCGTTTTTCGCCCGCTTGCGGATCTGGTCGACGCCGCTGTTTCGCCCGACAAAGATCAGCCAGGCGGCGGGATCGCGCGGCGGCCCCTTGTCCGGCCAGGTGCGGATGGCTCGCAGGCATGCCTCCTGAAACGCTTCTTCCGCCGTATCGAGATCGCGGAAATAACGGAGCAGTGCACCAAGCGCCTGTGGCCGCGCGGCGGTCAGCGCCAGTTCGATCCAGGCAAGATCGGTCATGACGAACCGCCCTCCGCCGTTTTGATTTCGCCCGGATGAAAGACGTAGAAGGGCCGGATTTCGTAGGAACTCGAGCCGGGATTGACCGCCGACAACTCCTTCGAGAAGGCGACGGCATCGTCGAGACTGTCGAATTCAGCGGTATAGAACCCGAGCAGCACTTCCTTGGTTTCGGCAAACGGCCCGTCGAGCACCAGCGCCTCGTCTTTTCCCTTGCGCACGGTCGTCGCAGCCGTCGTCGGCATCAGCCGCCCGACTGGCCCGAGCCTGCCGGCCTTTGCCAGCGGCTCCTGCACTTTCATCAACCTTTCCATGACTGCCGCCTCTTCCTCCTTGGACCAGGCAAAGACGGTTTCCTCATGGGCGTAACACAGAATGGCATAAAGCATCTTTCTCTCCTTCTCCCGTAGAAGACGAGAAGGTAACCGCCCATCCGACAGCGCGCATCAGAAAATCGTCTCTTCTCTGAACGACGATGGCATCCTAGCTATAGATCGCAGAATTCAATCCGAGGATCTCCCATGACCGATCTTTCAGCCTTCCCCATCACCACCAAATGGCCCGCAAGGGACACCGGCATCCTGCAGCTTTACTCGACCCCGACACCGAACGGCGTGAAGGTCTCGATCATGTTGGAGGAGATCGGGCTGGCGTATGAACCGCATTTCATCAATATCGGCGCCGACGAGACCTGGGGGCCGGAGTATCTGTCACTCAACCCGAACGGCAAGATCCCCGCGATCCTCGATCCGAACGGCCCCGGCGGCAAACCGCTTGCGCTCTTCGAAAGCGGCGCGATCCTGATTTATCTGGCGGAAAAGACCGGCAAGCTCCTGCCCGCCGATCCGGCCAGGCGCTATGAGGCCATCCAGTGGGTAATGTTCCAGATGGGCGGCATTGGCCCAATGTTCGGCCAGCTCGGCTTCTTCCACAAGTTCGCCGGCAAGGATTTTGAAGACAAGCGTCCGCGCGACCGTTACGCCAAGGAGAGCGCAAGGCTGATCCGCGTGCTGGAAACCCGGCTCGAAGGCCGAGACTGGATCATGGGCGAGGAATATACGATCGCAGATATTTCCATGCTCGGATGGGTGCGCAATCTGATCGGTTTTTACGGCGCCGGCGAGCTTATCGCTTATGATGAGCTGAAGAATGTGCCCAAGTGGCTGGAACGCGGCCTTTCCCGCCCGGCCGTGCAGCGTGGCCTCGAAATCCCCAAACGCCCCGCCTGATATCGCCTGACTTGGTGACCGGCCTGCGCTATCTCCTTCGCAACATGACGGAAGGAGATAGCCATGCCACGGATAAATCTACCGATCGAAGGCTCCTGTCGCTGCGGCGAGGTGAGGCTGAAGGTCAGCGCGCCACCAATGATTACCATGGCCTGCCACTGCAGAGGCTGCCAGAAGATGAGCGCCAGCGCCTTCTCATGTTCGGCGGCCATTCCGACGGCGGGGTTCGAAGTGACGGCCGGTGAGCCTGTTATCGGCGGCGCCCATGGCGAGGAAATCCATCACTATCATTGCCCGCATTGCAAAAGCTGGCTGTTCACCCGAATGGTCGGCATGGACTGGTTCGTCAACCTGCGGCCGACCATGCTTGACGATGCCACCTGGTTCGCGCCCTTTATCGAAACCTACACATCGACGAAGTTCCCATGGGCGGAGACCGGCGCCGTGCACGGGTATCCGCAGTTTCCGCCGCTTGAAGCTTTTGAGGGACTGATGAAGGAATTTGCCGGATGGAACAGTGCAAATCGCGACAATACAGAAATATGACAACGTTTATGGATATCTATTAAGGCTAATATTCAGTAACGCGGCGGAAACCACGCAGCAATATTTGCACAGGTGTTCAGCGTTTTTATTCACCGGATCGTAAATTATCGGACGCGAATATCTCCACGACTTGTTGGGGGGATATCCATGATCTTGCGGCGCTTAAAAGCTCTAAAAGCAGACACGCGTGGAAATGTGGGGCTGCTCTTTGGCCTGGCTCTGGTGCCGCTTATCGCGCTGGGGGGAGCCGGCGTGGATATCGCCCGTTATGAGACGATCCGGGTCGAACTGCAGGATGGCCTCGACCGCGGCGTGCTTGCAGCCGCCTCGCTGACCCAGACCCGCGAGGCCAAGGCAGTCCTTCAGGATTACCTGAAGAACCTGAGCTACGCCAATGAAGTGGTTCTTGATTTTGACCGACAGGCGGGCCTCAACCAGCGTATCGTCAAAGCCTCTGCCAGCTACACGATCGACACTGCATTCATTAAGCTTGTCGGCGTCGACAAGCTGACGGTCAGCGCGGTATCGACCGCCCAGGAAGCCAAGCAGAATATCGAGATGTCGCTGATGCTCGATATGTCGGGTTCGATGAACGACAACAACCGCATCAAGAACCTGAGGACGGCCGCCAAGGCCTTCATCGACCAGATGCTGACCAAGGAAGCCAGGGACTACACCACGATCAGCATCGTCCCTTATGCAGGACAGGTTAATATCGGCGCGGCGGTTTATGACAAGCTGGGTGGCAAACGCAGCCATTCCTACACGTCCTGCTTCGAGCTCGGCGAAGAGACGAAGGATTACGGCGCCGGCCCCCTCAAATTCGCAAGTGCAAGTCAGGTGCCGCATTTCACGCACTGGAACTACAACACACTGCCCAAGCAGCCCTGGTGGTGTCCGCTGGAAAGCACATCCATCACATATCTGTCCAACGATGCCGATGCATTGAAGGCGAAGATCGACGCACTGCAGATGCATGACGGCACGGGAACCCAGAATGCCATGCAATGGGGCTATACGCTGCTCAATCCCGCAAGCAAGAGCGTCATCACCGCCGCGATAGCCACTGGTAAGATGGATTCAAAATTTGCCGATCGACCGGCCGCCTTCAACGATGACGACACGATGAAGGTTATCGTGTTGATGACAGATGGCGCGATTACCGAACAATACCGTCCGAACGACTACAAACGCGATCCTTTTCTTCCGCCAAGCAACAAGCAGATTTCTTCGGCATCGACCAATGCCGCGCGTCTTGCAAGCGTCTGCACCCAGGCCAAGGCAAACGGCATCATGGTATTCACCATCGGTTTCGAGGTGAACAAGAGCAGCGATGCCATCAAGCAGATGACCAACTGCGCCACCAGCTCCGCCCACTATTATCCAACCTCGGGTTCGAATATCACCGACACCTTCAAGTCGATTTCCATTTCGATCAAGAAGCTGAGGCTGACCCAATGATGCCTCGCCTCCGCCGTCATCTTTCAGACCGCAGCGGCAGCGCCGCCGTCGAATTCGCGCTGCTGATCCCGCTTGTTCTGTCGTTGCTGTTTTCCGTGCTGGAAGCCGGCTGGATCATGACGCAGTCGATCATGCTCGACCGGGGGCTGAGCCGCGCGTCCCGTGCCGTGCAGATCGGCACGACATCGATGAGCTACAAGGACTACAAGAAAAAGGTCTGCGATGAGGCCTTCATACTGTCCGATTGCGAAAAAGCGCTGCGGCTCGAACTGACGCCGATAGACACGGCTGCGGATTTTCCCACGGCAGCCACCCCTTGCGTCGACCGAAGCGTGGCAATCGATCCGGTCACCACCTACCAGTCGGGAAAGACATCCCAGCTCGTCTTCGCGCGCGCCTGCTTCGTCGTTGACCCCATGGTGCCGGGTATCGGTTATGGCCTTTCGGTGCCGAAGGACAGTACCGGCGCCATGCGCCTGACTTCCAGCTTCGCTTTCGTCAATGAGCCGACATGACAAGACAATCGCCTGCACGGCGCCTCCTGACGAACGATGCCGGCACGTCCGGCATCGAATTCGCCCTGACCGCGCCCATCATCATCCTGCTGTTTCTCGGCGCGGCCACGCTTTACGATCTCCTGCGCTCCTATAACAGAATCATCGAGGCCAACGGCATCGTGGCGGACGTCGTCGCGCGCCAGATGACGATGGACGACGCCTTCTTCAGCAAGACCTATGGCGCCTTCGTCAATCTCCAGGCGGACAAGTCGATGCCGAATGCGCTGCGCATTACAAGCGTAGTCTGGAAGGATGGCAAATATGCCGCCGACTGGACGAAGAAGGCAGGAACGACGGCCCTGCTTCCCGAACAGAAACTGGACGCGGCGACCCTGCCGACCATTCCGGCCGGCGACTCGATCATCCTCGTTGAGGGCGTGACGCAATATACCGCGCTTGCCGCGCTGTTCGGTTTCGGAACCGTCACCTATTCGGAAAATGCCTTCACCCGACCGCGCTTTACCGCATCCGTCAAAGGGTCATGACAATCTCGTGACGCGCCTCAGCGCAGCTGGACAAATCCCGCCGCAATTGAGATTTTTCCAGATACCTTCATAAAAACAATGGATTACGACTATCCCCACACACTGCAGTCACCCCTTTGTGACCTCCATCATCTTCGATTTGACACATAAATTAACTTCTCGCTAACCGTCGCCGCATTGAATGGCGACGTCAGTTTCAAGGCCCATCTCCCGGGTCTGTTCGTGTTTTTTGTGGAGACATCATGCGCACCAAATCTGCAGTTCTTGCACTCGCCCTCACCTTCGTCTCGGCCACAGCCTCCGCCGCGGCTCAGCCAACCCGGATCAAGCAGTTCGAAGCCTGGGGCGTTTATTCCTACAGCAACAATGGCAAGACCAGCTGCTACGCCCTGTCCGTGCCGACCAGTTCCGCGCCGGCAAGCGTCAATCACGGCGACAACTTCTTCCTGATCTCGCCCCAGGGCCAAGCATACATGCCGCAGGCGATCATGGGTTATGGCTTGAGACAGGGGTCGGATGTGACGGTTGCCGTGGACAGCCAGCAATTCGACCTCGCGCCGCGCGACAATACGGCCTGGGTACGCGACCAGAGCCGCGAGCCGGCGCTGGTAAACGCAATGCGTGGCGGCAGCCGCATGACGGTTCAAGCAACCTCGGGCCGCGGCACCAATACAAACTACACCTATTCGCTGAGTGGCGTCACGGCTGCGTTGCAGGAAGTGAGCCGGTGCCGCTGAGGAAAGCGGCCTGAGCATCGGCGAAACGGAGTAGCCTGAAACATATGACACGGATTAGATTTCGGCGGCGCTTCGTTGCCGTCACCCTGGCGGCTGCGCTCGGACTGCCTCTCACCGTGCCGTTGAAGGCCGCCGACGTCCAGCCGGCAAGCGCTGCCGGCAGTCTTGGCGCAGGCTTCCGGACAGGTCGGGTAACGGGGTATCCTGTTCCTCGCTTCGTCTCGCTGAAATCCGCAAACGCCCATATGCGCGTTGGGCCATCGACGGATTATGCGACCAACTGGGTTTATTCGGCGCGCGGACTGCCACTCGAGATTATCGAGGAATTCGGCAACTGGCGGCAGGTACGCGATGCGGATGGGACCAGCGGCTGGATGTTTGCACCGCTTCTTTCCGGCCGCCGCACGGCCGTGGTCGGCCCGTGGATGAACAAATCGGTGGCGCTTCATGCCGCACCACGCTCATCGTCGTCCGTCATTGCGGAACTCGCGCCATCGGTTCGGCTGGACTTGAAGCAATGCGACGGCTCCTGGTGCGACGTGTCGCTTCAGAGCCGCCGGCTGTCCGGTTATGTCGCCCAGGCCGATCTCTGGGGCGTTTATCCCCACGAGAAGGTGGAGTAATCCGTTTAGAGCATTTCCGCTTTTCTTCGAAAAACGAAAGCGCTCTGCCTCTCTGGCTTAAAGTGCAATTTCGGACAAGAAACCGTTTCCCGCTTTTGCTGGAATGGCTCTAGCGCACCACGAAACAGTCTATCGACCGAGTCTGAAGCACCGAGCACGCTTTTGCCGCGCTGTCACGGTCTGCAAAGCCCGTCAGCCGGGCGCGATAAATCTCGCGGCCGCCGGAGCTGGAGCCCTGGACGCTCGGGGCGATCTGGCCGAAATCGGAAAGCAGAGGCAGCGCGGAATTGAGCGCACCCGTGGCGGCCGATTGGCTGCCTGCAGCGGCAATCTGGATATCCCAAACCGGCGCTCCCTGCATGCCCCCCTGCCTCGCCATGGCTTCCATCGGCAACGCTTTGGGCGGCGTCGCGTAAGGCGTGACGCTTGCAGCACTTGCGGTCGTTTCGCCAAGGATGATTTCGGTACGCGGACGTGGAACCGGCGCTTCGGCGATACGGGTCGCGACACCCTCGGCCGGACGTTTCTGCTGGCCGGTTGCGGCAACGGCGACACCCGGCAGACCACTGCCGCCAGGAACAACCTGATCCAGCAGATCCGCCATCCGGTTGTCGCGTTGGCGCGCCGTCTTGCCGCCGAGCACGACGCCGATCACCCGGCGTCCATTCACATCGACCGCGCTCGCAATATTATAGCCCGAAGCGTTGATAAAGCCCGTCTTGATCCCGT
The DNA here is from genome assembly GCA_023451735.1 of Pseudomonadota bacterium. Classification (GTDB taxonomy): domain Bacteria; phylum Pseudomonadota; class Alphaproteobacteria; order Rhizobiales; family Rhizobiaceae; genus Neorhizobium. The sequence continues at coordinate 98,937 of JAEXYH010000038.1, forward strand.
CCATGCCGGGATAGCGGTACATCAGATTGTTATGACCTTTGATCGTACGGCCGCGGAAGCTGAACGAGCGCTGCGAGAAGATCTTGTATTCCCGTGGATAGTCGCGGATGAGCGACAGCGCCATCACCGCCATATCCCGCGCCGTCGTCACCTGCGCCTTGTCCGGCAGGCCCGATGCATTGCGGAAGACGGTATTTCCCATGCCGAGCTGGCGCGCTTTTTTTGTCATCAACACGCCGAAACGCTCTTCGGATCCTCCCAGATGATCGCCCATCGCGGCAGCTGCATCATTTGCGGAACGAATGGCCATTCCATAAACAGCCTCGCGCACGGTGATCGTCTGGCCGGCGGGCAGACCGAGTTTGAACGGAATCTTCGACGCCGCATTCTTCGTCATCACGATCCTGTCGTCCCAATGCAGACGACCGGTGCGCAAAGCCTCGAAGGTGAGGTAGAGCGTCATCATCTTGGTCAGCGACGCGGGATGATTGAGCGTCTGGGCGTTCTGCGACGCGAGAACCTTGCCGCTTTGCACATCGTAGATGTAATGCGCATAGCCGGCCTCGGCGGTCCGGCTGATTGATAGAAAGGCGCCTGCCACAAACACGAACGCCATGATCCGCCGGATTAGAAGCATCTGCTCCCCCTCGTTACTGCGGCCCATGAATACTGACCCAACATGGTGCGAAAATGACTCGATTTGAAATTAAATCAAGTTCTTGACCTATGGTTAATCCACCGACCCACAATTCGCTTAGCCATCAAAATACTGATCCCGTATCACAATAAAACAGAGGCTGTGAATGATTGCATTTTAACGAATTGGTTAACCTGAACTTTAAAGCCAGGTTTCTAGCTTGCCGCCGAGTCCAATCTCCAGAGGAGGAAAGCTCGGAATGATTCCGATGTCTTCGCGGCTGACCCAGATGGTTCAAACGTCTCTTACCATCAAGGTCTTTGCAATCTGCTTCGTATCCGTCCATGTGCCGTTGTTGGTGTTCATCGTTTATCTCGCGGGCGGCAATGCGGCCAAGGCCGAGCCGGTCCTGCTTCTGCTTCTCGCCGCGACCATAGCTGGAACAGCCATTTGCCTTCTGAGCCTCTGGTGGATGATTCGGCCGCTCAGCCAGCTGGCACATGCCATCAAGATCTATCGCGCGAATGGCACTCCCGTCCGTATGCGTATAGATCGCAACGATGAGATAGGCCTTCTGGCATCCACCGTGACGGCGATGGTCGCGGAGACGGAAACGCTGATGGCCAAGCTGCGCCATCAGGCGATGACCGATATTCTGACCGGACTGGGAAACCGCCGCTGGCTGAACGAGCGGGCAGCCGAAGAACTGGCGCGCGCGGAACGGCTGGGAGAGCCGCTGTCGATCATCGTACTGGACCTCGACCGCTTCAAGGGCATCAACGACGGCCACGGCCACGAGACCGGCGACCGGGTTCTGGTTGCGACCGGCGAAGTCGTCAGGACGTGCCTTCGTCCTTATGATCTCGCGGCGCGTATCGGCGGTGAGGAATTCTGCATCCTGCTTCCCCGCACCACGCTTGATGAAGCCGAAGCAATCGGCGAAAGGCTGCGCACGGCCCTGGCGGCGACAACCGTGCCGCCGTTGCGGCGGGGGCGGATGACGGCAAGCTTCGGCCTCTGCGCCGCCGGCCACGGCGACCGCCTGCCCGACATGCTGCTGCGCGCAGACTTTGCCCTCTACGAGGCCAAGCGCGATGGTCGAAACTGCATAAGGCGCGCCCATGACAGCCATACAGAAGAGGCGTTAGCGTCAGCAAAACGCGTGCCGGCGAACACCGCTTCCCCCGTCAACGGCACGCATATCCTCTGAAGCCTGCCAACGTCGCCCGGCATCGGCCCGTTGCCAGGCGACCGGCTTTGCGCATAACGTTCCGGCTGCGGTGAGGGAGAACACCGCGCTTCAGACGTTCATGGGGAGGAACAGCATGAACAGATCCGTGGTCGTCACCGGCTCCACCAGCGGCATCGGGCTCGGCATCGCCAAGGCTTTCGCGGCCGAGGGCGACAATGTCATCATCAACGGCTTTGGTGAAAAAGATAAGATCGAGGCGATCACGGCATCGCTCGATGCCGCCGGCGCCGGCACCGTCCTTCATCATCCCGCCGACATGACGAAACCGGACGACATCGAAAACCTTATCCTGACCGCCCGCGAAAGCTTCGGCACGGTCGACGTTCTCGTCAACAACGCTGGCATCCAGCATGTCGCCCGGATCGAGGAATTTCCGCCGGAAAAATGGGATCAGCTGCTCGCCATCCTGCTCTCCTCCGCTTTCCACACCATGCGCCACGCCATCCCCTTGATGAGGGCCACGGGCAAGGGGCGGATCATCAACGTCGCCTCTGCCCATGGCCTCGTCGCCTCTCCCTTCAAATCGGCCTATGTGGCGGCCAAACACGGCATCATGGGCCTGACCAAGACGGCAGCTCTGGAACTTGCGCAGGAAAACATCACCGTCAACGCGATCTGCCCCGGTTTCGTGCTGACCCCGCTGGTCGAAAGGCAGATCCCCGATCAAGCCCGCGAAAAAGGCATCAGCGAGGAAAAGGTCAAGGATGAGGTGATGTTGCGCCTGCAGGCGACCAAGGAGTTCGTCGGTATCGACGAGGTGGCGGCGGCGGCAATCTATCTGGCAAGCGATGCCGCAAGGAGCATAACCGGGTCGCATATCTCCATCGACGGCGGCTGGACGGCGCAGTAAGCTACACAGCCCGCGAACAGCCCAAAATGGCGACCGGGTGATTCTTGACTGGGAGCCGGCAACGGCGGACGAAGGAGACCGATGAATTCAGCCATTCGCTTCATCCTCAATGGGGAAGACGTGACCCTTGGAGATTTTTCACCAACGGACACGCTTCTTGACTATCTCCGCCTGACGCGGCGGTTGACGGGGACGAAGGAAGGATGCGCCGAAGGTGATTGCGGCGCCTGCACCGTGCTTGTCGGCCGGCTGACCGAAACCGGCCTGCGCTACGAAGGCGTCAATGCCTGCATCAGACTGCTCGGCTCTATGCACGGCACCCATGTCGTCACCGTCGAGCATCTGGCGGCAACAGACGGCACGCTGCACCCGGTTCAGCAGGCGATGGTCGATTGTCACGGCTCGCAATGCGGTTTCTGCACGCCGGGCTTCGTCATGTCGCTTTACGGCCTGTGGCTTTCCAACGAAAACCCGAGCCGCGCCGAGATCGAAAGCGCGCTGCAGGGCAATCTCTGTCGCTGCACGGGTTATGAACCGATCGTCAGGGCCGCCGAACAGGTCGCCTTGAGCCGGCCGAGTTCGCTCTTCGACCCGCTGGAGCGCGACCGGACGGAGATCCTGGCAAAACTCTGGTCGATTCGTTCGGAAATGCGGACCGTCGTCATCGAGAAGGATGGCGCACGCTCCATCGTGCCGGCTTCGCTCGAAGCTTTTGCCGACGCGCTGGCCGACGAGCCACATGCCACGGTGGTCGCGGGCGCCACCGATGTCGGCCTGTGGGTGACCAAGCAGATGCGCAGGCTCGACCCGGTCATCTTCATCAATCATCTCCCCGAACTGCAGACGATCGCCGTGGAACCGACCGGCATCACCATCGGTGCCGGCGTGAGCTACGCCGAGGCCCATGGTTTCCTCGAAGCGATCATCCCCGCATTCGGAAAACTGTTCGATCGCATAGGCGGGCAGCAGGTGAGAAACGCCGGCACGATCGGCGGCAATATCGCCAACGGTTCGCCGATCGGCGATACGCCGCCTCCGCTGATTGCGCTTGGCGCAACGCTGACGTTGCGCTCCCATTCCGGCCGCCGCACCATGCCACTCGAAAATTACTTTCTGGCCTATGGCAAGCAGGACCGCATGGCCGGCGAGTTCGTCGAAAAGATCCTCGTGCCGCGACCGCCGGAAAACGCCCATTTCGCCGTCTATAAGATTTCCAAACGTCGCGACGAGGATATTTCCGCTCTCTGCGGCGCCTTCAACCTGATGCTCGACCTCGACAGCCATGTGGAGGATATCCGCATTGCCTTCGGGGGCATGGCCGCAACCCCGAAACGGGCAGTCCATGTCGAACAGGCATTGATCGGCAAACCGTGGCGATGGGATACGATTGCCGCGGCACGCGAGGCCTTCGATCAGGATTACCAGCCACTGACCGACTGGCGGGCAAGCGCGGAATACCGCAGCCTGACGGCAAAAAACCTGCTCACCCGGTTTTTCCTGGAGACGGCCGGCGCTCCGGTGGAATTGCAACGGTTCGAGATGGAGGAGGTGTGATGATGGTTGTTTCAAGCACGCCTCATTCGGGCCTTGGCGAAATACCCCTCACCCGGAGCGCGGCAAGCGCGCTCCGCCTCGCCCCGCAAACGGGAAAAGAGGGCGTGCCTGATGTAAACATGGGATGTAACTCGGGACGGCGCGGCACGCTCCAGATGATCTCCCCTCTTGTGAGAGAGATGTCCGCAAAGCTGACAGAGGGGGATGGCGACCTCTCGGCGGCTCAACCCGATGACGCAGCACCCCGACATACCCACCTCTGCCCTGCCGGGCATCTCCCCCACAAAGGGGGAGATCACCATACGGCCAACCTCGGAGGCAGCCTCTGATGGACAAGACCTCTTTCGAGATGAAGCCTGCCATCAATGGCTCGATGCATGTGCCGCTGAAACATGATTCAGCACATAAGCATGTCACCGGAACTGCCGAATATATCGACGATATTCCCGAACCGACCGGCACGTTGCATGGCGGCCTTGGTCTTTCGGACCGGGCGCATGCGCAGGTCGTATCGATCGATCTCGACGCGGTGCGCGCAGCCCCCGGCGTCGTCTGGGTGATGACGGCGGATGACATTCCGGGCGAAAACGACGTGGCCTCGACCGGCAAACATGACGAGCCACTGCTGGCGACCGATCTGGTCCAGTTCCACGGCCAGCCGATCTTTGCCGTGTTTGCCGAGACCCGCGATCAGGCCCGCCGTGCGGCAATGCTTGCGAAGATCGAATACCGCGACCTGCCCTATTGGACGGATGTCGACGGAGCACGCGAGAACGGCGCTCCTCTCGTCACCGAACCGATGACGCTCAGGCGCGGCGAGCCGCAAACCGAGATCGAAAAGCCGGAGTTCCGCATCCAGGCCTCGATGAATATCGGTGGTCAGGAGCATTTCTATCTCGAAAGCCATATCGCCTTCGCCATTCCCGGCGAAGACGAGGACGTGATCGTCTGGTCCTCAACGCAGCATCCAAGCGAAGTGCAGCACATGGTGGCGCATGTGCTCGGCACCTCCAACCACGCGGTCGAGATCAGGACACGGCGTATGGGCGGCGGTTTCGGCGGCAAGGAAACCCAGAGCAACCAGTTCGCAGCACTTGCCGCCGTGGCGGCGAAGAAGCTGAAACGGGCAGTGAAATTCCGCCCCGACCGCGACGAGGATATGGTCGCAACCGGCAAGCGCCACGATTTCCGCGTCGATTACGACGTCGCCTTCGACAAGAAAGGCAGGATCCACGCCGTCGACGCGACTTATGCCGCGCGCTGCGGTTTCTCCGCTGATCTCTCGGGCCCGGTCACTGACCGCGCACTCTTCCATGCCGACTCGAGCTATTATTATCCGCATGTTCACCTGACCTCGCAGCCCCTGAAGACGCATACCGTCTCCAACACCGCTTTCCGCGGTTTTGGCGGCCCCCAGGGGATGTTGGGCGGCGAACGGATCATCGAGGAAATCGCCTATGCGCTCGGCAAGGATCCGCTGGAAATCCGCAAGCTGAATTTTTACGGCCAGCGTGGTTCGGGGCGTACAGTCACGCCCTATCATCAGGAAATCCACGACAACGTCATCGCCCGCATTGTCGATGAACTTGAAGCATCCTCCGACTACAAAAAGCGGCGCAGGGCGATCCTGAAGTTCAACGCCAACAGCCCGGTTATTCGCAAGGGCATTGCGCTGACGCCGGTCAAGTTCGGCATATCCTTCACCCTGACCGCGTATAATCAGGCCGGCGCACTGGTTCATGTCTATAACGACGGCTCGATCCACCTGAACCACGGTGGCACCGAAATGGGCCAGGGTCTTTATACAAAGGTCGCACAGGTCGTGGCCGATTGTTTCCAGGTCGATATCGACCGGGTGAAGATCACCGCGACGACGACCGGCAAGGTGCCGAACACCTCCGCCACCGCCGCTTCTTCCGGTTCGGATTTGAACGGCATGGCCGCCTATGACGCCTGCCGCCAGATCAAGGAACGGTTGATCGAGTTTGCCGCGCGGCAATGGCAGGTCAATCGCGACAGGATCGAGTTCCTTCCCAACCGGGTGAGGATCGGCAACGAGATCGTGCCTTTCGACACCTTCATCAAGGCCGCCTATTACGACCGTGTACAGCTGTCCGCAGCAGGCTTCTACAAGACACCGAAAATCCACTGGGACCGGGCGGCCGGCCGCGGCCACCCGTTCTATTATTTCGCCTATGGCGCCGCGGTCTCGGAAGTCTCGATCGACACGCTGACCGGCGAGTATATGGTCGATCGCACTGACATTCTTCATGACGTCGGACGTTCGCTCAACCCTGCCCTCGATATCGGCCAGATCGAAGGCGCCTTCGTCCAGGGCATGGGCTGGCTGACGACGGAAGAACTGTGGTGGGATGCGAAAGGCAGACTTCGCACCCATGCGCCATCGACCTACAAGATCCCGCTCGCCTCGGACCGGCCGAAAATCTTCAACGTCAAGCTGGCTGAGTGGTCGGAGAACGCCGAACCGACGATTGGTCGCTCCAAGGCAGTGGGTGAGCCGCCTTTCATGCTGGCGATCTCGGTTCTGGAGGCGATTTCCATGGCGGTGGCAAGCGTTGCCGACTACGCCGTCTGCCCGCGCCTTGACGCGCCTGCGACACCGGAACGGGTTCTGATGGCGGTGGAACGGCTGAAAGCGATGTAAACGGCAATCGGCTTGAATGGGAAAGCTCACCTTAGTCTGCTAGAGTGGCGGCATTCTTCCTCACCCCTATGCTTGTGACAGGGATGAAGGAGATATGGAGGAGGCAGACATGACCATCACCATCCGTGCCGAACGCCCGGGCGACGAGGACGTCATCCACGAACTGACCCAGGCCGCATTCGCACCCATGCCTTACAGTTCGGGTACCGAAGGCGCGATCATTCGTGCGCTTCGCGCCCGTGGCGAACTCACCTTGTCGCTGGTAGCGGTAGAGGATGGCGAAATCATCGGTCATGTGGCCCTCTCGCCCGTCACGATCGATGGCCATTATGACGACTGGTTCGGGCTGGGGCCGATTTCGGTGAGGGCGGACAGGCAGAAACAGGGTATCGGCCATAGCCTGATTCGCGAAGGCATCCATCAGTTGAAGGCGTTGGGCGCCAAGGGCTGTGCACTGGTCGGCGATCAGGCAGTCTATAAGGGGGTGGGTTTTGTCAGCGACGGACAGCTCACCTATGAGGGCGTGTCGGATATCCATGTGCAGCACCTGACCCTTTCAGGCCATGCCCCGCACGGAGTGCTCACCTTCTCTCCCGCATTCGCGGTTAAAGGGTAGGCGGACCAGAGGCCAAGTGCTCGCGATCCCCTGGATCAGCTCGTCACGCTTCAGACCTTTTGATTTGCTGGACGTTGTTCTCGCAAAACCGCTGCGCATGTCCATGCGACATGCCATGGCTTGGAAGAACGGACTGCGATCTCGTCGCAGCGGCATGCATTTCAGGCTGCATCACTAACACCAACGTATATCCGCGATAAACATCAACACGATATCGGAGCCGAAGCGTTCCGGTATGCTGGACCCATTCAAGACTTAAAGCCGAGGACATGATGATCCTTGGCGGACAGCACGAAGAAAGTTCACAAGATGATACCCGGCTCTCTGCTGCAAATGCCTCCCGTCGCGCGCCCGGTTTTCAACGGCGATACCGCGCCGGGCCGTATCCATTACCTGCCCGGGCGCGTCCCCTCTATCGAGCAGATTCTTCAGAAACAGGCGGATGCATATGCCGCGACCGGCGATGGTGCCGAACGGCTGCTGGCAGCTCTCAAGCAGGACAATCACAACCTGGAAGTCATGCTCGCACAACTCGTGGCACTCGCGAGCGTAATCTGATCCTTGCCCGCGTCCCCTCCTCCAAAGGATCAGATTGCAGAAGGCCGGCGGCTCCTCCCACCGTCGGCCTTCGCATTGTGCAGATCTGCGATAAAACGCCGTTCAGGATGCGAGCGCTTCCTGCTGCATGTCCACGGATATCAGTTGGTCACGGCCCCCGCGCTTGGCGTCGTAGAGCGCCTTGTCAGCGGCCGCGATCATGTCGGAGAAGTCGGCAAGACCGGGGGCAGCGATCGCAAGCCCGGCGCTGACCGTGAAATTCGACGATGGATGCCCCAACCAATTGAAATCTACACTTGAGAAATTGCCCCTGATCCGCTCGACGACGGCAGTCGCCTCCATGGCTCGCAGGTTCGGCAGGAACAGCACAAACTCTTCACCGCCCCAGCGGCCGGCAATATCCGTCGCACGAATGGAACTGCGCAGGACTTCGGCAAAGGAGGTAATAACCTCGTCTCCCGCATCGTGTCCGAAGCGGTCATTGACACCCTTGAAGCCATCGAGATCGAAGATCACCATGGAGGACTGATTGGCGAGGTTGGCGCTCACGCTCTGCAGCACATTGGCGCGGAATGCGCGGCGGTTAAAAAGACCGCTCAGACTGTCGGTTTCCGCCAGTCGCTTGAGATCGTTCTGGTAACGGACATGATCGGAAATATCCCGGATGACAGCAACCATCATCGGCGATCCGGCAGCGGACGTTCTCAGAATGGTAATACCGAGATCGATCTCGGTGCCGTCCAGGCGGCGACCAACGATGGTGGCGCTTCTCTGCCCCATGTATCGCGCTTCAGTATTGCCCGATTGGAAGCCGGCCACCAGCTTCTGGTGAAAACCATGAACACGTTCCGGCAACAGGACTTCCAGAGGCTTGTCCAGTAGTTCTCCGGCCTGCCAGCCAAAAATGCTTTCAGTCGCAGGGTTACAGAGCCGAATGACTCCATTGTCATCAATCCCGAGAATGCCATCGGCGATTTCGAAGACGATTTTTCTATAGATATCCTGGGAGGCTGGTATCAGGGAGGCAATCGATGCTCTCTTGGTCATAGTATCCTGCTACCTACTGCAAGGCTTGAAAGAGTTATCAAAAATCAATTTGACGCAGTGCAACAACTACGGCGAAATTACTGATATATTTTTAATAGATTTGCGCCTTTCCACCAGAAGAGCTCGACAACCCGGGCACAGATGGTAAAAAATGGGTGATGCCGTCGAGAGTGAAGGTGATATGGTTCAGCCTATGAGCGATCCATCCCTATCCACCTTTCTCGCGCACAACAGATCGGTTCTCGTGGACATGATAGAGGCCAAAGGCTCGACACCGCGCGAGGCCGGCACTTCCATGCTCGTGGCGGAAAAGGCGATCTGGGGCACGATCGGCGGCGGCCAGTTCGAATACATGGCGATAGACAATGCGCGTGCGCTTCTGAAGGGCAGCGGCGACGCGGTCATGGACATTCCGCTTGGCCCGGAAATCGGCCAGTGCTGTGGCGGCCGCACGAAACTTCGCTTCACCCTCGTATCCCAGCAGATTGCCGAGGCCTTGGAACGCCGGCTCGCACGCGAGCGGGATGAGCGTCCTGCCGTTTTTCTATTTGGTGCGGGGCATGTCGGGCTTGCGCTCGCAAATGCGCTCGTTCCCCTGCCCTTTGCCGTGACCGTCATCGAGACACGCAGGGAGGCGCTGGAAAACCTGCCTGCCGGCTTGACATCGTGCCTCTCAGCCATGCCGGAAGCCTCGGTAGATGACATTCCGCCCGGTGGAGCCGCAGTGATCCTTACCCACGACCATGCACTGGATTTCCTGATCGCCGCACGCGCCTTGACAAGACCTGACCTTACCTATGTCGGCATGATCGGATCCGCCACCAAACGCGCGACCTTCTCCCGCTGGATGGACCGGCAGCACGAAGAGCAACTCACCAAGCAGGAGAGTGCCGTGATGATGTCCCGCCTTGTCCTGCCAATTGGCGGCTCCGCGGTCAGGGACAAGCGTCCGGAGGTGATTGCCGCGCTTGTCGCAGCGGAACTTCTCCAGCGGGTGCCGTTGAGCGTGGCCAACACGCATTTTGAGCGGCAGGTCGCCCCGAGCTAACCCTTACAGCGAATGCGGCGCCCGATCGATCAAATCCCAGGCACTTGACCGGCCGGATCGGTCGACAGTGCTTGGCGACACCCGCCCGTCAAGCATGCCCAGATCCCGCAGCTCATGTTGGCTCAATGCTTCGTCATCGGCACGATTGGCGGCGCCGGTTCGGATAGCGAAAAGCGCGGCGGTCAAATCTTCACCCGTGTTTTTCAGGCGCAGAAAGCCTGTCAGCAAACCATGGGTCATGGTCGCATCTCCTTGTCTCGTCATCACCGAATTGATCTCTATGATTGGAGGATGCGCTCGATTATGATGGTTTTCCAACGAAACATCCATCTGCATACATAAAGAGATTTGATCCATGAAGATGTCGAAGCAGTTTCCGCTCAACGCGCTGCGGGTCTTCGAGGCGGCGGCGCGGCATATGAGTTTTACCCGTGCGGGAGAAGAACTCGGGCTGACGCAGACGGCTGTCAGCTACCAGATCAAGCTTCTGGAAGACACGCTGGGAGAGCAGTTCTTCCTGCGCAGGCCGCGGCAGGTGACGCTGACCGACGCGGGCGTAAGGCTGGCGCCGAAAATATCCGAAGCCTTCGGGATCATCGACGAGGCCTTGGCTGGCACCAAGAACCAGTCCGACAGCACCCTGACCATCCACACGACCGCGACCTTCGCCTCGCGCTGGCTGGCCTATCATCTCGGCACCTTCCAGCTGGAAAACCCCGGCATTGCGGTCAGGCTCGAAACCTCGCAGGAGATGGTGGATTTCGCCCGCACCGAAGCCGACGTGGCGATCCGCAGCGGCAGCGGCAAATGGGCGGGCCTGAAGACGCATTTTCTGATGAAGAGCGATTTCACCCCGATGCTGAGCCCGACTCTTGCGAACACGATCGGTGGCGTTCACGAGCCGGCGGATATCCTGAAGCTCAGGATCATCGATCCCGGTGATGTCTGGTGGCCTCACTGGTTTGCAGCAGCCGGCCTGCCCGAAGCCGATCTCGAAGGGCGGCCGATAAGCCGGTACGGCGCACAGTCCTTCGCGGCCTCAGCTGCAATCGCCGGCCAGGGCGTCGCGATCCTCAAACCGGAATTTTATGCCGACGACGTGGCGCTCGGCCGCCTGATCCAGCCCTTTGAGCTAAGAGCGATGGATGGCAGCGACTACTGGCTAGCCTATCCCGAGGCACGCAGGCATTCGAAGAAGATCACCGCCTTCCGCGAATTCATGCGCAAGATGATGCCGACCTTTCGCGACTGAGACCGGCGGCAATCCGGATCACAACCCCGATCAGAAGCCCATGTCGGGGGCATAGAAACAGCGCAGCGTATCCTCGGTCGGATAAAGACAAAGATGATATTCCTCATCCTTGGAGCGCCGCGCCTCGCTCTGCGGCATGGTGAAGTGATGCGGCCGCGTGATCAGCCGGTGGTCGCCGGGGCCAAGGGATATTTCGTAGCCCTGTTTGGTGATCCTGACGTTGCGCGTCGAGATCATCTGGCAGTCACCGCTCTTGCTGTCACCGTTGCAGCAATAACCGTCATATTTCCATTTCACGCCCATGGGACTGTGGGCCTCATGGGCGCCGGCGGGAAACATGCCGACTCCAGAGAAGAACGCAATCATCACACCTGTAGGAATGCATCGCCTGTATTTGGGCATCAGCCTGTTCTCCGTTGATGGATGCCATCTCCGGCGGGGTGACGGACGCAATACCCGGCACCGCCGGTTGCATTTGCACTTGCTACAATACCAGAGTCGCCTTAGCCGGCTAAGCCCATGATTGGTGCAATGCACAATTATATGTTTTAGATAATTCTAAATTAACCGGATGCCGCGCCTGAACGCCGCGACACACCCTCGGGTTCCAGCAACGGTACAAAATCTGTCGGCCCCATACGATAATCAGGGTCGATGCGAGCAAGAAAGGACGCCCCCGACACAGCCGGCGGCTTTAATCGAGACCGGACTTAGCAAGAGTTGAGTTCCGGTGATCGGCAACATCCCCTATCCTCTCGATAATGCTTGAAAGGGAGGAATTCGAATGCACGTCCGGCGCTACAAGATCGTGAGCATGATGCTGCTGGCACTCGTCGCCGGCCCGACATATGGCCAGGATGCGTCCGCTCAGGAAGCGGGGCGTAGCGTCGGCGGGCAATCGATATTCGACCTTATTCCGGCCGACTCTTCGACCGAGCATCTGTTGAAGACATCCACCGGAGATGTTCGCTGCAGGGCAACGGCCGGCACGATCGATCTGTTCGGCCAGACCGGCACGCGAAACGCCAAGGTCTTCTATACCGCCTACACCATTCCGGACGCCCAAACGCCCCGCCCCGTCACTTTCGTTTTCAATGGCGGACCCGGCGCCGCCTCCGCCTATCTCCATCTCGGCATGATAGGACCGAAGGTCGCCAATCTTGGTAGCGGAAAAGAGGACGGCACAAAACCCGCACTTCAGGACAATCCGGAAAGCTGGATCGGCTTCACCGACCTTGTCTTCATCGACCCGGTCGGCACCGGCTGGAGCCGTGCCGCACCCGATGCGCAGAATGCCTTTTACGGTGTCCGGCAGGATGCCGAAAGCCTGGCGAAATTCATCGCTCTCTACACCCAGAAGAACAATCGCCTGTCCTCACCAAAATATCTCGTCGGGGAAAGTTACGGCGGCTTCCGCTCAGCCAAAGTCGCGAAAGCCCTGAAGGACAGCCAAGGCATTCTCGTTTCCGGCATCGTCATGGTCTCGCCGATGATCGATGGCCGCTTTCTGATGGCGGCTGACACGGATCCGGTCACGGCTGCCCTGCAACTGCCATCGCTGGCTGCCGCCGAACTCGAGAGAACGGGAACGTTTTCGCCGGAAAAACTACAGGAAGCCGAAAATTATGCGATGAGCACCTATCTCGTGTCGCTTGCAGGCCCGACGCCATCAGGTGCGGAAGCGGAAGCACTTTACGCCCGTGTCTCGGCTTTGACGGGACTGCCGAAAGCCGCCGTTGCCCGCACCCGCGGCTTCGTCAGCTCCGCCTATCGAACCCAGGCCGCCGGAGAAGGCCGCATCGTCAGCCTTTACGATGCAGCAGACATGGCGGCGGACGCCTATCCGGAACGCTCGAACGTCACAAACGACGATAGCATTCTGGATGGGTATACGCGTGCTTATGGCGCCCTGTTCGCCGCTTATGCGAGGAACGAACTGCGCTTCGAAACCGACATGACCTACACGCTTTTAAGCGGCGAGGTGAACCGGCAATGGGATTGGGACGGCCGCCGGTCGAATGCTGCAGCGTCCGACGACATACGTGATCTTCTCTCCGTCATCCCCTCCTTTCGCCTGTCGGTTCTGCACGGTTACAGCGATATCCTGACACCCTACGGGGTCTCGAAATTCATCCTGAACCATCTGCCGGAACAGCTCGCAAAAGGCCGCACCGATCTGAAAATCTACCGCGGCGGCCACATGTTCTACAGCGATCCCAACTCACGGCAGCAGGCAAATGACGATATGCGGTCTTTTTACCAGGGAGAGATACCCGGCGAGGCCAAACCTCCGCGGGGCTAGAAGCCGGTATCGCAACGGGCGGATAACCTTCCTTCAACCTGCGTCCTCCTGCCCCTTCCCTCATCCCGTTTTTTTGCCCACACTCATGAGTCGGGAACAAAAAGAACGGGAATAACCCAATGTATGAATATGCCATAGCCTGGGAATGGCTGAGCTTTGCCGTGCGCTGGTTCCATGTGATCACCGCGATCGCCTGGATCGGCTCATCCTTCTATTTCATCGCGCTTGATCTCGGGCTGGTCAAACGACCGCATCTGCCCCCAGGTGCCTATGGCGAGGAATGGCAGGTCCATGGCGGCGGTTTTTATCACATCCAGAAATATCTGGTCGCGCCGGCGCAGATGCCTGAGCACCTGACATGGTTCAAATACGAGAGCTATTTCACTTGGCTTTCCGGTTTTCTGCTGCTCTGCGTGGTCTATTACGGCGGTGCGGACCTCTTCCTCGTCGACCACACGGTAATGGAACTGGAAAACTGGCAGGCGATCTGTCTGTCTCTGGCCTCACTCTCGATCGGCTGGATCATCTACGACCAGCTCTGCAAGTCGCCGCTCGGGAATAATACATGGGGCCTGATGGTCCTGCTCTATGTCGTGCTGGTCGCCATGGCGTGGGGGTACACGCAGGTCTTTTCCGGCCGCGCCGCCTTCCTGCATCTCGGCGCGTTTACCGCCACGATCATGTCGGCCAACGTCTTTTTCATCATCATCCCGAATCAGAAGATCGTCGTCGCCGACCTCATCGCCGGCCGCACGCCGGATGCCAAATATGGCCGCATCGCCAAGCAGCGCTCGTTGCACAACAACTATCTGACGCTGCCCGTCATCTTCTTCATGCTGTCGAACCATTATCCGCTGGCCTTTGCCACCCAGTTCAACTGGGTGATCGCAGCGTTGGTCTTCCTGATGGGCGTGACGATCCGGCACTGGTTCAACACCACCCATGCCAGAAAAGGCAAGCCAACCTGGACTTGGCTGGTGACGGTGATCCTCTTCATCCTGATAATGTGGCTGTCGACAGTGCCGAAAGTGCTGACCGGCGAGACGGAAACCGCCCTCTCCCCGATCAGCCAGAAATTCGCATCCAACGCCCATTTCGAGGCCGCCCGCGATGTGGTGATGGCGCGCTGCTCCATGTGCCATGCGGCAGAACCCGTGTGGGACGGCGTTCCCTTCACGCCGAAATCGGTTAAGCTCGAAACCGATGCGGAGATTGCCAGCCACGCGCGGGAAATCTATATCCAGGCGGGACGAAGCCATGCCATGCCCCCCGGCAACGTGACAGATCTCACGCCGGAGGAGCGCAAACTCCTTGTCGCATGGTATGAAAGCGCCATCGCCTCGCAATAGACATCACCGATGAAAGCCCACATGACCGACACCCTCATCCGTGGACGCCTCCTCTCCTTCAAGCGCGCGCCTCAGTCTCTGACCGATAGCGACAGCTATCTTTATGAGCATGACGGCAGCCTGCTGGTTAACGCGGACGGCAGGATCGCTGCGGCGGGAGATTACGCCAGCGTCAGGGCAGCTGCGCCGGAGGATGTGGCCGAGATCGACCATCGGCCACATCTGATCCTGCCGGGATTCATCGACACCCATGTGCATTTCCCGCAGATGCAGGTGATCGCCTCCTATGCGGCGAACCTGCTCGAATGGCTGAACACCTATACATTCCACGAGGAATGCCGCTTCGTCGAAAGCGAGCACGCGACCCGCATCGCCACCCATTTCTACGACGAGTTTCTGCGTCAGGGCACGACGACCGCGGTCGCCTACTGCTCCGTCCACAAGACCTCCGCCGACGCCTTTTTCGCCGAAGCATTGAAACGCAACATGTGCATGGTCGGCGGCAAGGTGATGATGGACCGCAACGCCCCGCAGGGCCTGCTCGACACGCCGCAGATGGGCTATGACGAAACCCGCGCGGTGATCGAGGAGTGGCACGGCAAGGGCCGCAACCACGTCGCCATCACCCCCCGTTTCGCTATCACTTCGACGCCGGAGCAGATGACGGCAACGCAGGCGCTGGCGCAGGAATTCCCGGACCTCTTCATCCAGACGCATCTGTCGGAAAACCGCGAGGAAATCCGCTACACCTGCGAACTCTATCCGGAAGCGAAAGACTATACCGACATCTATGCCCGCTATGGCCTGCTCGGAGAGAAGACCCTGCTCGGTCATGCCATCCATCTCTCCGAACGGGAGATGGATGTTTTGTCGGAGACGGGCAGCATCGCCGTCCATTGCCCGACCTCCAACCTTTTCATTGGGTCCGGCCTGTTTCCGCTGAGACCGCTGACGCGCCGGGAAAAGCCGGTGCGCATCTCGGTCGCCACCGATATCGGCGGCGGCTCCAGCTATTCGATGCTGAAGACCATGGACGAGGCCTACAAGATCCAGCAGATTTTGGGCGAACGCCTGAACCCGCTCGAAAGTTTTCACCTGATGACCAGAGGCAATGCCGAGGCGCTGTCGATGGAAGCCGACATCGGCACGCTGGATCTGGGCTCGGTCGCCGACCTCGTCGTGCTCGACGCGGCCGCAACGCCAGCCATGAAGCTGCGCATGGAGACCGTCAATACGCTGCCGGAAGAGCTGTTCCTTTTGCAGACCATGGGCGACGACCGGGCGGTGGTGGAAACCTATGTGGCGGGCAAGGCGATGAAGAGCGGGCTTTGAGCGCTTACCGCTTTTAGGCGCTCCGATAGACATCGGAATGTTCCCGCTGCCCTACCGCGACGACGACAATGGTGATCCTCTCATCCTCGACGCAGTAGACCAGTCGGTACCCGGCGGAACGGAGTTTGATCTTGTAGTGATCCGGCATGCCGCGTAGCGCATCGGCTTGAACTCTCGGTCGCTGCAGCCGTTCGGATAGTTTTCGCTTGAACTGCTCTCTTACGGTTGCGCCAAGCTTGTCCATTCCTTGCGCGCTATAGGCAAAAACTCGAGCCTATAGGTCATCGAGGTCGACCGGCACGCCCTTTTCGCCAGAACGGGCCTTCGCGATCTCGACAAGAGTCTGATCGTCGAGCGCGTCGATCAAGGCTTCGTAGGTATCGGCGGGCACCATATAGGCCATCACCCGATTGTGGTTGAGAATAGCCACAGCGCCACCGGCTGCTCCATCGACCACAGCAGTCGGGTTCTTCTTCAGATCCGACACGCTGACTGCCATATCCGCTTCGACACGCTGCATAGTCGTCACCTTATGAGACCTAAATTCGGCACTATTTATCGCGCTTGTTTTGATACATATATCAACTTTCGAACGCGTCGGCGAGTGCGAGTAAAAATTCCGGAAGCATGGATTTTCCGTTTCCTATCGTCATCGATATGCTACCTCTCTGGCATTGATTTCAGGAGGAACCGCTTATCATGTCCAAGCCGCTCACCATCGCCGATCTGAAGACCATGGCCCGCCGCAGGGTGCCAAAGATGTTCTTCGATTATGCTGATAGCGGCGCATGGACCGAAGGCACCTACCGTGCCAACGAGGACGATTTTTCAAAGATCAAGCTGCGTCAGCGCGTGCTGGTCGACATGACCAACCGCTCGCTGGCAACGACTATGGTCGGACAGGATGTCTCGATGCCTGTGGCGCTCGCGCCGACGGGCCTCACCGGCATGCAGCATGCCGATGGCGAAATGCTGGCCGCCAAGGCTGCCGAAGAATTCGGCGTGCCTTTCACGCTCTCGACCATGAGCATATGCTCGATCGAGGATGTAAAGTCGGTGACGTCAAAACCCTTCTGGTTCCAGCTTTACGTGATGAAGGATCGCGGCTTCATCGAGCGCCTGATCGGCCGCGCCAAGGCTGCTGGCTGCGGTGCGCTCGTCGTCACCGCCGACCTGCAGATTTTGGGCCAACGCCACAAGGACCTGCGCAACGGCCTTTCCGCCCCGCCGAAATGGACGCTGAACAGCGCGCTGCAACTGGCCACAAGACCCTTCTGGTGCATGGAGATGCTGCAGACCAAGCGCCGTGGTTTCGGCAATATCGTCGGCCATGCTAGCAATGTTTCGGACCTCTCCTCGCTGTCGGCATGGACGGCGGAACAGTTCGACCCGCGGCTCTCCTGGGACGATATCCGCTGGATCAAGGATCTGTGGGGTGGAAAGCTGATCATCAAGGGCATTCTCGACGAGGAAGACGCGCGTGCCGCCGCCGATACCGGTGCCGACGCACTGATCGTTTCTAACCACGGCGGCCGCCAGCTCGACGGCGCCCCCTCCTCCATCTCCATGCTGCCGAAGATCCTCGATGCCGTCGGCGACCGGATGGAAGTGCATTTCGATGGCGGCATCCGCTCCGGCCAGGACGTGCTGAAAGCCGTGGCACTCGGCGCCAAGGGCACCTATATCGGCCGCCCCTTCCTCTACGGCCTCGGCGCCATGGGCAAGCCGGGCGTGACGACGGCGCTCGAGATCATCCGCAAGGAGATGGACATCACCATGGCGCTTTGTGGCAAGCGTGACATCAAGGATTGCGGCGCAAACATTATCGCCTCGTCGCCGTTCTGATTTGGGATACGACCTGAAACCGGCTAGAATGGCCCCGTCAATAGGGCGGGGCGGAATGGACGGTTTTGGGCGGTCTTTCGGAGCGATGGTCGCGGCCATTGCAATGCTGGGTGCACAAAGCGCCCCGGCTTCCGAAACGGCATCGACAGCGGACAAGCGCAAGGAACCTGCCTGCCTCTACGCGCGATCGGCCGGCGGCCAGCCGATCTGCATCCGCAAGGACTTCTTCAACGCCGATCTCTGTCGCGCGATCGAAATTTCGGCCAATGCCCACGCCATTCCACCGGATTTTTTCGCCCGACTGATCTGGCGCGAAAGCCTGTTTCGGCCCGAGGCTGTGAGCCACAAGGGTGCAGAAGGGATCGCACAATTCATGCCGTCCACGGCCCGGATGCGCGGCCTCGGCAACAGCTTTCACGTCCTCGACGCGCTGGATGCATCCGCCGCCTATCTGAAGGAACTGAGTCTTCGTCTCGGCAATCTGGGCTTTGCGGCGGCGGCCTATAATGCCGGCGAGAACGGCTTTGCCCGGTTCCTGTCGTCCGAAAGACTACCAATCGAGACAAGGGACTATGTCTTCGCCATTACCGGCACGCTGATCGAGACCTGGCGCGATGCACCGCCTGAAAGCGCGGCCCCCGCCCTGGATGATGCTCGCCCCTTTCAGGAAGCCTGCACGACGCTGGCGGATACGCGCCGGATGACAGAACCGGTGCTGACGAGTTCCGCCGACTGGGCGCCTTGGGGTGTCCAACTGGCAGCGCATTATCGCCCGGCCGTCGTCGATCGCCTGTTCACCCGCTCAATCCTCGGGCTGCCGACACCGCTGAATGAGGAACGCGCCCTGATCGTCCGGCAACGCGGCGGCAATTTCGGCTATCGCCCGCGTTATGCGGCAAGGATCGGGCGCGAGACACGGCAGGAGGCAACGAAGCTCTGCGGCGCCATCAGGGCCGCAGGCGTTCCCTGTACCGTTTTTCGCAACAGGTAGGCGATATCAACCGCACCAGCCGCCCTTGCTGGCACCGGGGCGCTTGGCGAGCCCCTCATTGACCAGCACATCGGCAAGCGACCGGCCGTTGCGCGTCACGTCACGCAATTGATGCCCATCGACCGTCGAGTTGTTGCCCTGCCACGACACCAGCTCGAACGGCCCGGAATCGAGGAAGGCGCGCACGCGCAGTTTTGCATCGCTGGCCTTGATCCGCTCGGCCTCGCAACGGGGTTTCTTGATATCGGGCACCTCAATGCCGACGAGGCGGATCTTCTGGCCATGGAAGACGAAGCGATCGGCTGTCACCACGCAATCGTCTTGCTTGGCGGTACCACAGAGGAAGAATTTCCCCTGATACGCGCCGGCAAGGGCCTCACCCGATTTCGGCGCAGCAGCCGAAAGCGAGGCAACCTCCAATCCCGGCTTGCCAACCGGCGCCGGCGGAATGATGGCAGCGGTCTGCGTCCGGTCCGGCGGACCGACGGGACGTGGCGGAACAGGCGTGACGCCGCGATGGGATGGCGCAGATTGAGGTTTGGCGGCCACGACCTTTTCCCGCGGCTCGGCCCTCGTTGCGGTGGGGTTGGGCCTGTCGGCCGTCAGGCTGGCAACGAATTTCCGGGCCGGCGCGAAATTGTCATAAAGAGCGATCCCGCCTCCGACGACCGCAAGCGCTGCGACCCAAGGCAGGAGCGAAGACCCAGAGCGCGCCGATGCACGCCTGCTGCTCTTGCGTTTCGAGCCAGATTTTGCGCGCGATGGGGCCATGGAATCATCTCCTGTCGAATCGGAGAGGAGTATCGGCAGTAAGCCTTGCCGAATGGTTTCCAGATGGATGTGAACTCAGCTCGGCTGAGCTTTATACACGCCCGGTCGCAAGCGCGCTTGCCCATTCGGGTCTGCCGTTTTCGGCGGCAAGTCTCGACATGGCCATGTGATCGTAGGCGACATTGCGGAAGGTCGGAGCCCATCCGCTTTCGGTCTTCTCTATCACCGCGTAGGAGGCCATCGCGTGGCCGGTCTCTATCCTGTGGAAATAAGGAGCATCGTCGTCATAGGCCGGCTGCCCGACACTGCCCGGATTGACGATCAGCCGCCCGTCGGAAAGCGAGACAATCCGCGCAACATGGCTGTGCCCGCACAGAATGAGCGACTGTTCGATGCCTTGCGCCAATGCCTCTATTTCGCCCTGAGGACGCAAGGTGACATGCCCCTGCGGCGAAACCGTCTCCAGCCAGTACAGATTGTCGTCTTGCGGCGTCGCATGACACAGAAAGATGTCGTCACGCCAGACCATGCTGAACGGCAGTTTGCGCAGCCAGTCGAAATGCCGGGACGCCATCTGGCGATGCG
This sequence comes from Pseudomonadota bacterium, assembly GCA_023451735.1. Lineage (GTDB taxonomy): Bacteria > Pseudomonadota > Alphaproteobacteria > Rhizobiales > Rhizobiaceae > Neorhizobium. The sequence goes on from JAEXYH010000038.1 coordinate 119,591, forward strand.
CATACGCATCCGATGCTTCAAGCTGATCGGCCGCCTTCTCGATAAGATAACGATCGTGATTGCCGCGCACCGACCGCTCGGCCTTCAGGTCGAGCAACAGCAACAGGTCGCCGGCATGATCCGCCTCCAGCGGTCCGCTGAAGCAATCGCCGAGGTTGACGATGTCGCGAATTCCGAGCGCCGCAATGTCGTCGAGCACCGCCTTCAGCGCCGCGCAATTCCCGTGAATGTCGGCGATTGCCGCGAAACGCATCAACTGCCCCGATAGGTGGAATAGCCATAGGGCGAGAGAAGCAGCGGCACGTGATAATGCGCCGCGACATCCGAAATGCCGAAACGAATGGGAATGACGTCGAGGAACGCCGGCTCGGTCAGGCTGGTGCCAAGGCCACGCAGATAATCACCCGCGTGAAAGACCAGTTCGTAAGTTCCGGCGACAAAGTTTTCGCCGATGAGGATCGGACCGCCATCGACACGCCCATCGGCATTGGTCGCCACGGTTTTGACCTTCGTCCGCGCCTCGCCCTCGATCCGGTAAAGATCGATGAAAAGGCCTTCGGCCGGTTTGCCGCTGGCCGTATCGAGTACATGGGTGGTGAGGCCGGTCATGGCGCTGGCTCCGAAATCTGGAAGGGGGGCTCGAAAAAAAACTCTTCGAGATTGGCTGCAGTGTTGTCGCGGTCGACGACCAGAAAATCGCTGACCGCGCCGAGCGCCATCAAGGGATGGTGCCAGATATTGGGGGCATAATTCACCCCCTGATGCGCCGCCGCCAGGAACACCTTCGGCCGCCCTGGCTTTCCGCTCTCGTCATCGGACACAGCAACGAGAAACGGTCGACCGGACAAAGGCACAAAGCTCTGGCTGCCATAGGGATGCCGTTCCATCATGCCGACGACATAGGGAAACAGCCGCGGCTGGCCGCGAAAGATATTGAAGATCAGTCGCTCCGGCGCACCCAGCACGACCGGCTCCGCCAGCGCGTGATATCGCTCCGTCGTGCCGTTATTGATCAGCCGCATCTTCGACGCATCGGCCTCGATGACATCGCCATAGGGCGCGAAAGCGGTTTTGGTGAGGGGAAGAACTTCGAGATTTTCAATCAATTCATTCGCCTTGGGCGTGCCGGTCGTCGGTCATATGGGAGAGGCTTCCGCGAGCATCCGGCTCTTGATCAGTTCAGGCAGCCCGCCAGACGTGACGACATCCACCTTGATCCCATCGAACATCTGTTCAAGCTCGTATTGAAGCCCATCCAGGCTGAAAAGCATGCTTCCCGGGAGCGCATCAACGAAAATATAACTGTCCGGCCCGTCCTCGCCGCGAGCGACCGAACGGAAGACGGGAGAGTTCGCCGCGTTGAAGCGCTTCGTCGCTTCGCGGATCGCCTTACGGTTCTTTTCCAGCAGTTCCGACGGTCGCATCGGCATTTCTCCTGATTTCATCAATATAGGCGACAGCGGATGCGGAAGGAAGTGTGGCCTACCGCTCCGGCAGAAGCGCCAGCAGCCTTAGAAACGCGATCCGCTCGACCTGCGCGCAGGCCGTCGAAAACTCCTCCGTTTCTCCATTGCCGATACGTGTCTCGAAGGCCGAGAGAATATCGTCCTTGGTCAATCCCTTGACCGCGATAATAAACGGAAAGCCGAATTTCGTCGTGTAGGCGGCGTTCAGAGCCGTGAAGCGCGCATGTTCATCGGTGTTCAGCCGGTCGAGGCCAGCACCGGCCTGTTCCTGCTTACTGTCCTCTGTCAATTCGCCGGCAATCGCCAGCCTGCCCGCGAGATCGGGATGAGCACGCAGCACGCCGAGCCGTTCCTCGTGACCTGCCTTGCGAAACTCCGCCACCATCGCAGCATGCACGCCCTTGGCCGTCAGCGGCACGAAGATCAGACCAGCATCATAGGCACGCTCTGCGATGAAGGGCGAATGTTCGAACACGCCGCCGAAAGCCGCGATGAAATCCTCTCGTGCTGTCATGCGGCACCCACAGGCTTGTGATGCTCGTGCCAGTGTCTGGCGATCTCAATGCGCTGCGGCACCCAGACCTTGTCGTGCGAAAGCACATATTCCATGAAACGCCTGAGCGCGGCGATGCGGCCGGGACGGCCGACAAGACGGCAATGCAGGCCGACCGACATCATCTTCGGGCTGCCCTCCTGCCCCTCCCGGTAGAGCGTGTCGAAAGCGTCCTTGAGATAGGTGAAGAACTGGTCGCCTGAGTTGAAACCCTGCGGCGTGGCGAACCGCATGTCGTTGGTCTCGAGCGTGTAGGGGATGATCAGGAATGGTTTCCCATCGATGCCCGGCACCCAATAGGGCAGATCGTCTGCATAGCTGTCGGAAGAATAGAGAAACCCGCCCTCCTCCATCACCAGCTTAAGCGTATTGTCGGAGGGCTTGCCTTGGTACAGGCCATAGGGCCGCTCGCCGACGAGTTCGCTATGCAGCCGCACGGCTTCGAGAATATGCTCGCGCTCCTTGGCCTCGGGAAAATCCTTATATTCCAGCCAGCGATAACCATGGCTGGCAATCTCCCATCCGGCCTCCTTCATCGCCGCAACCGCTTCCGGGTTGCGCGCCATCGCAAGCGTCACGCCATAGACCGTACACTGCATCTTCAGTTCGGTGAACAGCCGCCACAACCGCCAGAAACCGGCGCGGGACCCGTATTCGTAGATCGATTCCATGTTGAGGTTGCGCTGGCCCGCCCAAGGGGGGGCACCGACGATTTCCGACAGCAGGTTTTCCGATGCCGCATCGCCGTCGAGAACACAGCTTTCACCGCCTTCTTCGTAATTGATCACAAATTGCACGGCGACATTCGCCCCGCCTGGCCATTTGGGATCAGGACTATTTCGACCATAGCCGACGAGATCGCGCGGGTAGTCTTTTATGGTTATGGGCATGTTCCACCTCGATTATCTGCGGTAACGGTAGCGCACCGCTTCCGCAGATGTCGAGATGCAAACTTGCCCCCTTGATCAGCGAGACGATCAGTTGAGGCGATCATCCTGCCACTCGTGATAGCCCCCGTCGCTGAGACCTATGTCACGCAGCATATACTCGTCGAATTCCAGCTTTGAAGCGAATGGCGGCCGCCCGATGGTGGGGCCGACGGACATGTCCTGCTTTTCATGCTCGCGCCAATGGCCATGCGACAAGACGGAGAATGCCGTGGATAGTGCCGGAGGTAACGCAAATATAGACATGGAACTTCTCCTTTATTCGGCCGCCGCTCGTGGCATGCAGGCCTCGCAGATCGCCGCCACATGCCGGTGATCGGTACCGCAGCAGCCCCCCAACACCCGCATCGATGGATAGCGCGCCCTCAGACCGCGGTAGCGCAGACCAAGATCCCGCGGATCACCGATATCGAGTTCGGTTGCCTCGTCCAGCTCCGCGTGGCTCTTGGAAGAGGCATTGGCACGCACGCCGCCGATCCTTCCCAGCCAGGCGTCAGCGTCAACGAAGGACTGTTCGAAATGAACGGGATGCGCGCAGTTGACCATGTAATAGGCCGGACCATTGGCGGTCACGCCGTCCGTCGTCTCGATCGCTTCGCGCAGCGACATGCCGCCGGCGAGCTTTCCATCCGTCTCGACCGTGAAGGAGATCACGACCGGCAGTTCCACCGCCTTCGCGGCCTTCACGATGCCGATCGCCTCCTCGACAGTGTTGAGCGTCAGCGCGCTCACCATATCCACCGGCGTTTCGGCAAAGGCATCGATCTGGTGCGTGTGATAATTCTCCGCCTCGGCCACGGACATCCGGCCTAACTGATAGGCATCCCCTCGTGGCCCAATGACGCCGTTGAGCAGGATGGGTGTTCCCGGCCGCTGCCACTTTTCACGCAGGCCCGCGACATAATCGACGGAGCGGATGTTGAGCGCCCGAAGCGCGGCAAGATCGTAGCCGAGCTTTGCCGCCCAATCCGGGTTGGCCCGCCAGGTCGGCGTATCGAGCACGAAGCCGCGGCCATGTTCGCGAGCAATCGAGAGATAGGCCTCGTAATAGGCGTCCAGTTCCGCACGGCCCTTCGCATCATCGAGCAGCGTGAAGGATGCAAAATAGGGCAATTCCAGACCACGGTGGAAGATCAGCGTGGTCTCCAGCCCGCCATCGGTCAGAAATATCTCCTCCCCGAGATGCGGCAGGCGCTGGCGATCGTTTTTCATCGTCATCTCCTGTGATATCATCGCCCCGGCGCCAATTGATGAGCGCAAATGGCTGTCACGCGGCTGCGGCTTGCCTGATTGTTGTGCGCCAGCCGGAGGTTTCGATCTACGCGGCTTGCGGTACAGCCGGGAAACATATCGAAAAACTGAGCTCGTTCAGGGGGATAACATGTCCCGAAGGGCCGAGGATTTGACCACTCAAAGTGCAGACGGTACGAAAACCGTACCGCCGGTACAGATTTTGCGCGACCGGATACCGAGCAAAGGCGAAGCGACCCGCGAGCGGATCCTCGAAGTCGCCCAGATATCCGTGCTCTCCAAGGGCTTTGCCGCAACCTCGATCGAGGAAGTCATCGCCGAGGCGGGCATCACCAAGAGCGGCTTCTTCTATCACTTCCACGACAAGAACGAACTCGCCCGCGAGATGCTACGCCGCTACGTGACCGAGAACGACCGCATCTTCGATGACATTTTCGACCGTGGGCGTGAGCTGGCGGATGATCCGCTGCAGGCCTTTCTGATCGGCCTCAAACTGCTGTCTGAACTGGCGCGCGATCTGCCGGGTGTACATCCAGGCTGTATCATCGCCTCGATCTGCTATCAGGAGCGTCTGTTTGATCGGGAAATTCACACATTGAACGCCAGTTCGGTGTCATCCTGGAACCGACGTTTCCTTGGTTATCTGGAAGAGATCGCCGCAGTGCATCCACAGCAGGAGCCGATAGAGCTCAAGGATCTCGCCAACATGCTGTCCTGCACCTTCGATGGCGCCATTATCATGTCCAAGGTGCTGAACGATCCGACCCATCTGGAGCGACAGATCTTGAGCTACCGCACCTTCATAAAATTGCTGTTCGGCCAGCCAACAGGATCGGTCAGTCTAAGGTCTTAAGCCTGAAATCTTGCTCAGGCAATCTTGCGGGCCGCGACACGTCCCATCGGATGCAGCGAATGAACCTGCAGCGGCGCTCCCGGCTCTTCCTCGACGAACAGCGCCAGATTGGCGACCTCGACCGGCTTCGTCAGATAAGGTGCGAAATAGTCCCGCAAGGCCGGCTCGATGAAAACACCGTCGTTTGGCAGGAGCGGTCCCGTCAGCGCCATGTGGAAACGGAACTCGTCCATCACATAAGGATGGCCCCAACGGTAGAGATTGGCAAATTGTGGAGCCGACAGATCACCGGGATCACTTCGCTCGAATTCCGCATCCGACAGCGGCGCGCGAAACACGTCAAATTCCTGCACCACGGCGCAGGCAAACAGGCGCATACGCTCGCAGGGAATTTCCGGTACGAGGCCGAAGAAATTTCCAAGCCTTGCCACTTCTAGTGGCGGCAGCTGGAATGGCTCATGAGAGCCGGCGAAACGCATCAGGTGCCGCAGCAGCATGGGTTCGCTGATCTCAGGCGCAAGCCGGAAGGGCGCCTTCAATGCGGCATGAAAACCGCTGCGGCGTGGGATGGCCGTATGGAAGGAAATCTCGTGAAGACCGACGCCGCGAATGGCCGGCGGCTCGGTAGCGTCTCCGGAAAAGGCATTACGGCCCAGCCATTGCGACGCGGCGAGCGTCAGCGGATCATGTGCCGGCGGCGTGAAATATATGGCATAGCGCATGCGTCACCTTCTCGTGCATCCCTGTCAAACGCCCTGTTTAAATACGCATTCGCTTAATCAGTCCCCGATCAGGGACCTAAGTGATTTGCGTGACAGATTGACGACGAGGACGAAGAAGGTTCGCGTTTAGCGCGAAGCGACCGAAAGGTGATTTTCCAGCAAGAACGATGCAGGCACCGGCATTATCCGGCCGCAAACGGCATCCAGTGCCGCCTCGGCCAGCAGATGCGCCACCCCGAAACTGACCTTGAAGCCTCCCGTCAGCGCGATCACGTTCGCGTGGTCCGGATGCGGCCCGACCATGGGATCCCGGTCGATCGCCTTGGGGCGCAGACCGGCCCAACGCTCCACAACCGGAGCATTGCCGAGCGAGGGCACGAGCGCCCTTGCTCTTGTCACAAGATCCTCAAGTTGATGATCCGTGGAAAAAGGTTCCCCGAAGGTCTCTTCGCTCGTGCTGCCGAGCGCGATGTCGCCATTGTCATGCGGCACGAGATAAAGACCGTTGAGATAAAGAAGCGGCAGATCGGGATCGGCCCCGGCTCTCAGCAACGCCGCCTGTCCCTTGACGGGCTGTCCGATCGGTTGCGGCAACGGATCGGACAAGGCCTCGATCAGCGGGAAAGCATGATGGCCGGCAGCCACGATGCAGGCGCCGAAGGCGATGTTTGTCCCATCGGTAAATTCCACCCTGCCCGATACAGCGTCGATATTCGAGGCGGCAAGGCCTTCGACCACGGTCACATGACGTCCGGCATTGAGACTTGTGGCAAGCGCCTCGGTCAGCTTGCGCGGAGAGACCCTGGCGGCAAACGTGTCATGCACGATGCCCGCCTCGCAGAACGAGGCATCCGGCCAGCCGGGATGCGGTGATTGATCGGCGACATGCCAGTGAAAACGGCGCCCGCCCTGATCCCAATGGGTCGCAGCATCTTCACAATGGCGGAACGCGATTGCCCGCAGATGCGATTTCGGCAGCGGGATCAGCCGCCCGGTGCGGCGATAACCGCAGGAAAGCCCCGTCTCCGCCTCGATCTGCGCCACTTCGTCTTCAAGCGAGAGCAGCGCGTCGAACTGGAACTGCTTCTTATCGTTCCACTTGTCCGGCATATGCGGCATCAGCGCGCCGAGCAGCCCGCCGCTTGTGCCACGGCCAAGCCGTCCCGAATCGACAAGTACGGTGCGGATGCCGAGCCGCTCCGCCTTGACCGCCGCCCACAGGCCCATGATGCCGCCGCCGAGGATGACCAGATCGGCAGAAGCCGGCAGGGTTGCAGCACCGCGCAGGGAGCCAAGCGGGGAGATTGCAGCCCGCTCTTCAGATTGACCGCCGGCTCCGGCCGGATTATCCGCATTGTTCATGAGCGACCATGATCCCGAATTGAAGACACATCAGGGCGAAAGCCCTGCATTCCAGACACTCGACTGGCACGAAGGCGATATGCCGTATTCCCAGGAATTTGGCGATCACTTTTATTGCCGCACCGACGGGCGGCTGGAATGCGGCCACGTCTTCCTGTCAGGCAATGGCCTGCCGGATCGCTGGCGTGCCATGCCATCGGGTGGCAGATTTCGCATCGGCGAACTCGGCTTCGGCACCGGCCTGAATTTCTGCGAAATCTGGCGGCAGTGGAAGCTGGCGCGCAAACCCGGCACACATCTGCACTTCACCTCGTTCGAACTCTACCCGATGAAGCGAGACGAGATCGACCGCGCGCTGTCCCGCTGGCCGGAAATCGATGTGGAACGGCAGTCGCTTGCAGCGGCATGGCCGGATGATCCGGCCGGGTACGTGACGATCGAAGTCGACGAACAGACCCGCCTGACGGTGGTCTGCGGTTCCGCGCTCGAAGGCGTGACAGCCTCGGAGCCGGATTTCGATGCCTGGTTCCTCGACGGCTTCGCGCCGTCCCGCAATCCCGCCATGTGGTCGCCCGAGTTGATGCAGGCGTTGTTCGACCGCACCATGCCGGGAGGCAGTTTCGCCACCTATGCCGCAGCCGGTTTCGTCCGGCGCAATCTTGGCGCCGCGGGTTTCATCGTCGAACGCCGCCCCGGCTTCGCCGGCAAGCGCGAGATGCTCTGCGGCACGCGCCCGAATCTTGACACCGCGCGCGACTGATCGCGGCAAGCCCCTTCCTGCACATGGCAGCTATTCCGAATGAGCACCTGCATCCTTCTGCCGCAGGGGTCAAAGAGATGCCTGTGTTCAACATAGGAATTTCAGCATGTCATTGAAGCTCAACGTGATCATCGGCAGCACCCGTCCGGGCCGGGCAGGCCCCGCAATAGGCAAATGGGCCGCCGAACATGCCGGCAAGCACGGCAAGTTCGAAGTCGAACTCGTCGATCTCGCTGATTTCAACCTCCCGCTTCTCGACGAGCCGCACCATCCGCGCATGCAGAAATACGAGCACGAGCATACCCGGCGCTGGGCCGCCAGCGTCGCATCGGCCGACGCCTATCTCTTCCTCACCCCGGAATACGACTATTATCCCAATGCCGCGCTGATCAACGCATTGCAGGTCCTGTCGCTCGAATGGTCGTTCAAGCCTGCCGGTGTTTTAAGCTACGCCCACGTCTCCGGCGGTCTTCGCGCAGCCCAGGAATTGCGCATGCTGATTGCCAACCTCAACATGATGCCAATCCCGCAGACGGTTCCGATACCCTTCTTCACCAACTTCATCGATGAGCAGAAGGTATTCAACCCGACCGCTCCGATGAACGAGGGTTTGAATGCGGCTCTCGACCAGCTGGCAACCTGGGCAACGGCACTGAAGGCCGGCCGCAAGGGCTGATCTATCCAACTCAGGGGGATGAAATTCCGAAGGAAGCCGGGTTTTCCGGCTTTCTTTTCGTTGTTACCCAACCATCTTCGTGACGGCCTCGGCCGGATTGATCATCTAGCGCGACCGCGTCGAAAGCCGTGTGCCGCCGATCCAGGTGCGGATCTTGTCCTCCAGCGCCTCCGGGCTGATCGGCTTCGACAGATAGTCGTCCATCCCCGCCTGGAAGCAGAGCTCGCGATCGCTTTCCAGCGCATGGGCCGTGACCCCGATGATCGGCGTGTGCGTACCCGTCCGCTCCTCCAGTTCGCGGATCCGCCGGGTCGCCTGATGACCGTTCATCACCGGCATGGACACATCCATGAGGACGATCGCCGGATCATGTGCCTGCCAGGCCTCGACTGCCTCCGCGCCATTCTTGACGATCTGGAACAGCCAGCCCGTGGTCTGCAGGATCTGGGTGAAGACGATCTGGTTGACCTCGTTGTCCTCGGCCACGAGCACGTCGAGCGATGGCGTGGCCTGCACCGGAAGCGTTGACCTTGCACCTGTCACCGACTTGGGACTTGCAGCCGGAATGATTGCCTCAGGGGCGATGGCCGCTTCCATCTGACGCTTGCTTCTGACCGACCGCACAACGTCGATGACCGTGCTGCGCAGAAGATTGGCGCGCGCCGGTTTCATCAGATGCGCATGGATCTGCAGGCTGGCAAACATGCTCTCGTCGCTCGCCATGTCCATCGAAGTAAGGAAGATGATGCCCGTACGGTCGAAACGCATGTCTCTGCGCAGGGACTTCGCAAAATCGAGACCGTTCATTTCCGGCATGTGATAATCGAGCACTATTGCATCGACGGTAATCCCGAGGCGCGAAGCCTCGGCGAGTACGGCAAGGCCCTCGGCGCCGCTTTCCGCCGCCACCGCATCGAAACCCCACATGGAAAGCTGTTCGGTGAGGATACGGCGATTGACGATATTGTCGTCGACGATCAGCACACGGGCGCCGCTTGTATTGACCGGCAATACGGTTTCCGTCTTGCGTTCCGCGACGACCGGGAACGGCAGGCGGACGGTGAAGACCGAGCCACGACCAAATTCGCTCTCGACCTCGACCGCGCCGCCAAAAAGATCGACGAGACCCGATGTGATGGCGAGCCCCAGACCCGTCCCTTCGTGCCGCCGTGTCGACGAGGTATCGACCTGCGAGAACTTTTCGAAAACCGAGTCGAGCTTCTCCTTCGGGATACCGAGCCCGGTATCCTCGATGCGGATCGTCAGCATCAAGTCCGAAGCCCCGACGGGTTCTGACTTCAGGTCGATGAAGACATGGCCTTTTTCGGTGAACTTCACCGCGTTGCCGACGAGATTGGTGACGATCTGGCGGAAACGCCCTGCATCCCCGAGTACCGTTTCCCGCACCGACGCATCGCCGCGCACGATGAGTTCGATATCCTTCTCGGCGGCAGCCGAAGACAGCAGCGTCGCCACATCCTCAATCGCTTCGACAGGATCGAACGGCGCTTTCCTCAGCTTCATCTGACCGGCATCGATCTTGGAGAAGTCGAGGATGTCGTTGATGATCGTCAAAAGCGCATTGCCGGATTTGACGATGATGTCGATGAAGGTCTTCTGCCGCGTATCCAGATTGGATTTGGCGAGCAGCTCCGCCATGCCGAGCACACCGTTCATCGGCGTGCGGATTTCGTGGCTCATATTGGCGAGGAATTCCGACTTGGCGCGATCGGCTGCTTCAGCGCGCTGCAGCAGCCGTGTCAGATCTTCCTCGCGGGCCTTGACGTCGGTAACGTCGGTAAAGACGGCAAGCCAATGGTCGCTATCCGTCTGCCGCGCCTCGACCTGAACCCATTTGCGGTTCTCGATCTTGAAGGAGGCAAAGAACGGCTTGCCCGCTGCCATGTTGTCTTCCAGCGACCGAAAGGTTCCGAGCGCCTCGCCGCTTTCGCCAAGATCGCCGCGACGGACGCAATAACGGAACAGGTCGCGCCATTGGGCGCCGGGCGACACCATGTCCTCGGGAATTTCCAGCATCGCGGCAAGCGCGTCGTTGGATAGCTCCACCTCACCGTCATGCAGGATCAGCAACCCTTGCGACATCGCACTGGTCGCATCCCGCATCAGCGCCCCGTTGCGCTCAAGCGCCGCCCGTGCCTCCTGTATCTCCGCATCGCGCTTACGCATGGCGGTGATGTCGGTATAGCTGAGAAGAAGCTTGCCGTCGGTGAGCCGCGATCCCGAGATCAGCACCTGCCTGCCGGTGAGCGATCGGATTTCCAGCGGCGGATGCCCCACTTCCGTAAGCGCCGCGATCCGCTGCCGGTAGATGGTTTCAAAGTCTGCGCCGAAATCCGAAAACACGCTGTTGTCGAACAGGAACTGAAGGAAATCCCGATAGGAGCGACCGGAAAGGTTGAAGCTCTTTTTCGTATCCCAGAATTCGCCGAAGGCCGGATTGGCATACTCGAAATCGAACTGGTCTGTGAGAATTGCCACACCGACAGGAAGGGCGTCGAGGATGGTCTGCAGGTCCTGGCTGATTTTCTCTGCCTTCGCCTGTGCCTGTCTGATCTGCGAAACGTCCGTGCGGGAGCAGACGAGGTAGCTGCTGCCATCCTCGGTTTGGATCGAGCGCAGGCGTGTCAGAACAGGTATGACCGATCCATCCGGAAAGGTCATATCCTCCGACTTGTCGATATTCTCGCCGGCAAGCACCCGGGCATTCTCGTCCCGGAAGCGTTCCGCTGCCCAGGGAAACATCTGTGCTTCCGTCTGTCCTAGATAACGATCCCGGTTGTCACCGAGCATCTGTTCATAGGCATGATTGGCGTAAGTCAGCTCATGCTTGGCATTGCGCACGAAAACCGGCGCCGGCAAGTCCTCAAGAATGGCGCGGAACAGCTCCGTTTCCGCCACCTGGTTTCGGAGCAGCATTTCCTGCTCCTTGAAATCGGTCACGTCCTGGCGGATTGCAATCAGAACGCCATTTTCCAGGCGTTTGTTCACCGCCCGAAGCCAGCGCCCGTCGGCAAGATGATCGATACTTTCGTGATAGGGTTGCCGGAAAGGCTTCAGTTGCTCCGCAAGCCAGCCATCCCTGCCCCCCGCAAATAGCGCGTCGTCCGATTGATAGATCTTTTTACGGCGGTCATAGGCCTGGCCGAGGATCTGCGACAGGCTCATCCCCATCTGCAGGTCGATATCCAGCGTGCGGCCGTATTCCGTCAGCTGTGAATTGCAATAGAGCAGCACATCGTCGCGGTCGTAAATGCCGATGCCCATTTCGAGCATGTCGAGAGCATCGTCGAGAAGCTTGTTATCGAATACAGTGGTCGAACCGCTTGCAACCGGCAGCGGAATGATCTGCGCCGTTGCAGGCGAAACGGCGACTTTGGGGGCGATGGCCTCGATCGTTCCGAACAGATAGGTATGATCGTTTTCGGTGAGGAAACGCTCGGTATGGACTTCATAAGCGAGCGTCCCGGCAGCATCGAACAACCGGGCGACCTCATCGCTGCCGAACACGATGGCACGGCTTTCCTTTTCCTTGCGCTCGCCGGCATCGACCGTCCCGGTGAGGCTGTCGCTGGTGCCATCGACAAAATCGCTCGGATGCGCGCCAAAAAGCTCCGCATAGGCGTCATTGACCGCCACGTAACGCAGTGCGCTATCCTTGATGTAAGCCGGCTGCGTCAGATCCTGGATCCGCGCACAGGCTTTTTCGAGCAAGTCGCTGTGCATATCCAAGCGCTGCTGTCCCTTTATTGTGTTCCCGGGCGATTTTTTGGGCCGATTCTCTGCGGCCATGATGGCGACGATAACACCATGGCGAGTGTTAACAATGCCTTTTTACCACCAGTCGTTTACGCCGATTTTCATATGATCGACCGCGCCATTTTCATTCGAGCGCGACGATGTTCTGGAAGAGGCGGCACATAGTCGCAAATAACGGGGGCGACAGGCTCTGCGATTTGTCACATTTGGCGAATAACGGCGCGGACGGGACAGCCATGAGCGAGATCACGACACCAGCATTCGGCGAACTCAAGACCGCCCAGGCCGGCGGTGAGCGGCGCAAGCGTATTGGCGGCCGCAGCGCGGATCGTAGCCGCAGCGGTTCTGCCGGGACGAAATACCGCAGTCTCGTCAACACGATCGCCAGGACCGAGCTTATTTCCGCCGAAGCGTTGGAAGATATCCATGACGCTTCGCTGACCGTACTCGAGCAAATCGGCATGGACATCATCCTGCCCGAAGCTCGCGAACGCATGAAGGCAGCCGGCGCGGATGTGATGCCCGGTTCCGAACGGGTGCGTTTCGATCGCGGCCTGATCGAGGAACTGATCGCATCCGCACCTTCGAGCTTCACCATGCATGCCCGAAACCCTGCTCGAAACGTCAGGATCGGCGGCAATAATCTGGTCTTTGCACAGGTCGCCTCAGCCCCTTTCGTCGCCGATCGAGACGGCGGCCGGCGAGCGGGCAATCGGGAGGACTTTCGCAAGCTGATCAAGCTTGCCCAGCATTACGATATTATCCATACGACCGGCGGTTATCCGGTCGAGCCGGTCGACATCCACGCCTCGGTGCGTCACCTCGATTGCCTCTCGGATCTGGTGAAGCTCACCGACAAGGCGTTCCATTGCTATTCGCTCGGCAGACAGCGCAATCTCGATGCGCTGGAGATCGCCCGTATCGGCCGCGGCATTTCGATGGAGCAGATGGAAACGGAACCTTCGCTCTTCACCGTCATCAACTCCTCCTCCCCGCTTCGTCTCGACGGACCGATGCTCCAGGGCATTATCGAGATGTCGTCGCGCGGCCAGGTCGTCATCATGACGCCCTTCACGCTGGCAGGCGCCATGGCCCCGGTGACGATCGCCGGCGCGCTCGTGCAGCAGAATGCCGAGGCGCTTTGCGGCATCGCCTTCACCCAGATGGTGCGAAAAGGCGCCCCCGTCATGTATGGCGGATTTACCTCGAATGTCGACATGAAGACCGGCGCCCCCGCCTTCGGCACGCCAGAATATATGAAAGCCGTGATCGCAGGCGGGCAGTTGGCCCGCCGCTACGGCATCCCCTACCGAACCTCCAACACCAATGCCGCCAACACGCTGGATGCGCAGGCCGCGTATGAGAGCGCCATGTCGCTCTGGGCCCTGACGCAAGGCGGCGGCAACTTCATCCTCCATTCCGCAGGCTGGACCGAAGGCGGGCTGACGGCCTCCTTCGAAAAATTCATCCTCGATGTCGACATGCTGCAGATGGTGGCGGAATTCCTCACCCCGCTTGATGTCAGCGCGGACGCGCTGGCGCTTGAAGCTGTCCGCGATGTCGGGCCAGGCGGACATTATTTCGGCACGCCGCACACGCTGGCACGCTACGAAACCGCTTTCTATTCGCCGATCCTCTCCGACTGGCGAAACTTCGAGACCTGGACCGAAGCCGGCCGGCCGACCACCTACGACCACGCCAACCGGATCTACAAGCAGGCTTTGTCGGACTATCAGCAACCGGAACTCGACCCGGCGATCGAGGAAGAACTCGATTCCTTCGTCGCGAGGCGCAAGGCTGAAGGTGGCGTGCCTACCGATTTCTGAGCGCCTTCGACTTGCCGCAAGCATGCCGTTATTTCGCCACAAAGCGAGACAGAGGTTGCGTCACAATCGGAAAAATCAACTCTCGGATGACGGAGTGTGAACAGCCGTTCAGACTACTTCTGGTTTTCTTCCATCAATCCGCCGAGATTGAGCATCATCTTGTGAACGTGCCCTTGGAAAGAACCAGAGGGAAAGGACCACGACCATGACGTTCATGAAGAAAACAGTTTCCGCAGGTCTCGTCGCCCTGTCCGTAGCAGGCGCGCTCGCCGCGACCGCACCGGCTGCCCAAGCACGCGACCACCATCATCATCGCGGCGATGATGTCCTCATCGGCGCGGCCGCAGGTCTCGCTGGCGGCCTTATCGGCGGCGCGATCGTTTCCGGTTCGCAGCGCCCGGTCTATGTCGAGCCGCAATATGAGTATGCGCCGCCTCCGCCGCCGCGTGTCGTCTATCGCCCGGCCTATTACGAACCGGCCCCGCCGCCGCCGCGTTGCCACTTTGAATGGGTGGAAAACGAATATGGCGAAGCCTATCGCGCCCGGGTCTGCTACTAAGATTTGAATTCGGAATTGCCGAAGGCGGCGGTGGAAACACCGCCGCCTTTCTCGTTTGATCAATCGTCGCCATCGACAGCGACCTGATCACCCGTCTGCGGATGGAACTTGATCTCGACCTTTCGGCCATCCTTGTTGCGGGCCTCGACCTCGTAGCAGCCGTCGTCGATATCGATATCACGGATATCAAGCCCGAGCGGCGCGATCCTGTTGCGAAGGTCTGCCTCGCTCATCCAGTCCGCGATCGGCACATTGCCGCAACGGTGGCGATCGTCATCCGCATGGGCGGCGCTGGCAAAGCCGCTCATTGCAGTGATGGAAGCGATGGCTGCGGTGGCAAGGATGATGCTCTTCATGACGGGTTTCCTTTCGAACTGATCCTGTTGATCCGGCCAAGGCACCGTTGCCTGACCGATGACGAGACCTTACGAAAGTGGCGCTGAGCGATAACTGACAGGCCATGTCAGCTAAATTTCAGCAAGGCCATGTTAAAAGAACCGGATGTTGAACCGTCTCCTCCCCTTCGCCTTCTTGTCCGCCCTTGTGCTCGCGGCCCCGCAGGCGCGCGCAGATGATGACGATGATCTGGACCGCCTGCGCGACGCCGTGAACCGCGGCGAGGTCATGCCGCTCTCGGCGCTGCAGGACGAGGTGCGCCGCGCTTTTCCCGGCGAGATCATCCGCGTCAAGCTCGATGAGGACGACGGTCGTTTCATCTACGAGTTCAAGGTACTGAAGGCCAATGGCCGGCTGGTCGAGATCGAGATGGATGCCAAGGATGGCCGCGTGCTCGATGTCGACAACGATGATGATTGATTACCATGCGCATTTTGCTCGTTGAAGACGACCCGTCGATCGCCCGCGATGTCACCCGCCATCTCGAACATGCCGGCTATCTCGTCGAACATGAGCGCGACGGTGAGAGCGGCTGGTTTCGTGGCGACAGCGAAGAGTTCGCGGCTGTGATCCTCGATCTCGGCCTGCCGAAGCTCGACGGACTGTCCGTTCTCAAGCGCTGGCGCGCAACCGAACGCGAACTTCCCGTTCTGATCCTGACCGCACGCGGCAATTGGGAGGAACGCGTCGAGGGCATCGATGCGGGAGCGGACGATTATCTGGCAAAACCCTTTCAAATGCCCGAGCTTCTGGCCCGCCTTCGCGCCATCATCCGCCGATCGCAGGGCAAGGCGGCACCGATCATGCAGGCCGGCCGGCTCAAACTCGATCCACGTACAAAAAGTGCATCTGTCGACGGCCTGCCGGTGGAACTGACGCCGCTCGAATATCGCTGCCTGCATTATCTGCTCGCCAACGGCGAACGACATGTCTCGCAGATGGAACTGACCGAGCAGCTTTATGCCCAGGATTTCGAACGCGACAGCAATTCGGTCGAGGTTCTGGTCGGCCGTCTGCGCAAGAAATTCGGCAAGGAAATCATCGCAACCCGCCGCGGCTACGGCTATCGGATCGGCACGTCATGAGCGGAAACGGCATCTTCGGAAAAGCAGGACGACGCCCGCTTTCGATCCGCAACCGCTTCCTGATCATCTCGCTTGTTACCGTCCCTTCGGCGCTGGCGCTGGCGGGATTGTTCATGGTCTCCGTCTTTTCCGCCAATCTGGAGCGGCGGCTGGATGCCGAACTGACCGGGCATATCAACAACATCGCCGCCTCCCTGCGCTTTGCCACGGACGGCTCTCCGGAACGCCCGGCGGGCTTTTTCGACAAGCGCTTCGAAGATGCCTATGGTGGTCTTTACTGGCAGATCGGCGACGACACCTCCCCTGCCCGGCTGCGCTCCCACTCCTTGTGGGATTATACGCTCACCGCACCCGCCGACCTGCCCAGCGACGGACGGGTCCTTCGCTATGATATGGGCGGCCCGGACGGCAGCATACTGACTGCGCAGCAACGGCAGATCATGATTCCCAGTCCCGCAGGGCTGAAAACCCTGCAGATCATCGTCGCCGCGGATCGCAAACCCTTGCAGGATGCCGGCTACCGCTTCGCTTTCGATATCCTGCCCTATCTTGCGGGCCTCGCACTTTTCCTTATCGGCGCGTCGCTGATCCAGGTCGTTTTCGGCCTGAAACCGCTTGCGGCCCTGACCAGCGATCTGGATCGCATCCGCGAACGCCGCGGCGGACGGCTGGAAGGCGTTTTGCCGAAGGAGTTCGAGCCCGTCGAAACATCCGTCAACCGCCTTCTCGACGCCCAGGCTCAGGCGATCGCCAAGGCCCGCGCCCGCGCCGGCGATCTTGCGCATGGCCTGAAGACGCCGTTGACCGTTCTGTCCAACGATGCCCTGACGCTGCGCGACAAGGGCGAGACCGAAATGGCTAACGAGATCGACCGGCTGGTGGCGCTTATGCGTGCACATGTCGAAGCCGAGCTTGCCAGAAGCCGGATCGTCGCCAATGCCGAACTGCGCCAGTCCGATGCAGATATGGAAAAGATCGTCGGCCAGATCGTCCGCACGCTGAAGCGTACGCCGGAAGGTGAAGCGCTCATCTGGCAGGTGGGCATCGGCGAGCCGGCGGACGTGCCGCTCGACCCGCATGACCTTCGCGAACTGATCGGCAACATCGTCGAAAACGCCGCCAAATGGGCCGCGACCGAGGTAACGATCACCTGGAGGAACCGCCGGCTGATCGTCACCGACGACGGCCCGGGCGTCGATCCCGAAAAGATCCGCAGCATGACGCAAAGGGGTGTCAGGCTTGATGAACAGGTGCCCGGCACAGGGCTTGGCCTGTCGATCGTCAACGAGATCTGCACCGTCTACGGATTGACATTGTCGATCGAAAACCGACAGAGCGCCGGGCTGCAGGTCAGTATCACGTTCTAGTTTCAAGCTACGATCGGCACCGGCAAGCACCCGCTTGCAACCAAGCAACCACCGGCGCGTTGGCATCGGCACACAACAACGATCAGGATGATAAGATTGTCGGTTACGATCGGAGAGCGAAACGAACGCAAGCGATCCTTCATCGCCGATACGACGGCGCTGATCCTGTTCTTCACCACGACCGGCATCCTCAACGAGCGCTTCATCGCGCAAATGAGCTGGGAAGAGGTTTTTCACGCCCGTCTCCTCGGAGCTTTGCTGATGATCCCGGTCGGGCGGCCTTACGGGCTCTGGCGCGACTGGCTGATGAAACGCGCAAGCGACACGCGCCCTTCCCGACTGTTCTGGGACAGTGCCGCCCTGATGACTTTCCAGGTGCCCATCTACGCCGTGATCATCGCCGTCAGCGGCGCGTCCGGCGAAGGGCTTGTGCGAGGCATCGCCGGTGCCGCGGTGATGATGCTGGTACTCGGCCGTCCCTATGGTGCCTTCCTCAATTTTGTCAGGAGATTTTTCGGCCTGCCGCCGGGCGGCGATAAGCCCATGTCGCTGAATAGCTGATATCGATCGCGGCCTCTGCGACATCGTGAGCCCCATCAATGTTCATCGAGTGTTGTGGGAAACTCTTGCGACCGGATGACAAAAGCCGCCAATCGCAGTAACGAGGCTTTTTGCGAGCCGGCACGATGTTTCGACGCATCCGCGGCGATCCCGTGCCCGCGCGACAGGCAAAAATTCAATCCCGCCTTGAGATTCAGAAATCGAAAAACGACGACATGAAAAGCATGTCGGTCGCTTGGCGGGACGCAAACAGGACAGGGCGAACAATGAGCGAGACAGGTGGTTATTTCCCGCGTTGGCGGCTGAAGACGGAAGGGCGCATCCTGCCCGACGAGCGTCTGCCGGCAGGGCCGACGGTGGTGCTGGGTTTCCAGCATGTGGTGGCTATGTTCGGTTCGACCGTTCTTGCCCCGATGATCATGGGTTTCGATCCCAATGTATCGATCCTGTTTTCCGGCATTTCGACGCTGATCTTCTTCATTGCCGTCGGTGGACGAGTGCCAAGCTATCTCGGCTCCTCCTTCGCCTTCATCGGCCCGGTTCTGGTGGCGACCGCCGCTGCGGCCGGCGCGCCTAACCCGAATATCGCGCTCGCACTTGGCGGCATCATCGCCTCCGGTGCGCTTTATGCGCTGATCGGCGTGATCGTCATGATGGCCGGCCATCGCTGGATCGAGCGACTGATGCCGCCGGTTCTGACCGGCGCGATCGTCGCCGCCATCGGCCTCGTGCTTGCGCCGATCGCAATCGCCAGCGCATCCGGCACCGGCGCAACGACGCCCGACGGCAGCCAGTTGTCGCGCTGGGTGGCGATCGCCACCGTCGCAGCCGTCGGCCTCGTTGCCGTCTACGCCCCAGGCATGACCCGCCGCCTGCCGATCCTGCTCGGCGGCGCGTTTGCCTATATCCTCTACCTCGTGCTGGCGAACGGTCTGGGTTATGGCACACCGATCGATTTTTCGGGCGTTTCCGCTGCCGCCTGGTTCGGCCTTCCGACCTTCACCGCGCCGGTATTCTCCGCTTCCGCGATCACCCTGATCGCCCCCGTCGTGGTTATCCTGGTTGCCGAAAACCTCGGACATATCAAGGCGATCGGTGCCATGACCGGCCGCAACCTTGACCCATATCTCGGTCGCGCCTTCATCGGTGACGGTGTCGCGACGATGTTCTCCGGCTTCTTCGGCGGCACGGGCATGACCACCTATGCGGAAAACATGGGCGTCATGGCGGTGACCCGCATCTTCTCGACGCTGGTCTTCCTCGTTGCGGCCTTCGTCGCCATCCTGCTCGGCTTCTCGCCAAAATTCGGCGCGCTGATCCAGACCATCCCCGGCCCGGTTCTCGGCGGCCTGTCGATCGTCGTCTTCGGCCTGATTGCCGCCACTGCCGGCCGCATCTGGGTGGAAAACAAGGTCGATTTCGCCGAACCGCGCAACCTGATCACCGTCGGCGTGGCGCTCGTGCTCGGCGCCGGCAACTTCAAGCTGGACGTGGCCGGCTTCACGCTTGACGGCATCGGCACGGCAACCATCGGCGCGATCGTGCTCTATCATGCGCTCGGCCTGACGAAGGCCGCCCGCAAGCCAGACCAGCAGGCTTGATCCGTCTTTAAATCCGACCAAAGCGCAGGCCGCATGGCTGGCCTGCGCTTTGCATCCGCGAAACATCCTTGACTTTTCTCGTCAAATCCACCAAATGCGGCTTATGCTTTCACCTTCCGGCCGCCGCGTGAGTTGGCCCTGCGACAGTAAAGTTCGCAAAGAAGGAACAAGGCGCACAGATAGATCGCCCTGACACTCAGGGTTCAAGCGCTGGGAAGCAATTTCCAACACACAAGTTCCCAAATCACGCGGGGTTCTTGACGCCAGAAACAGCCGACATGGCATGGTGCCATGCAGGCAGTCACGTTTTTGGCGCCCCGAAAGGTATTCGCTTTGACGAATTTTGCATCTCTTGGTGTTTCCAAGGAGATCGTCGCCACGCTGACCGCGCTTGGCATTGAAACCCCGACGCCGATCCAGGCGCAGGCTATCCCTCTTCTTCTCGAAGGCCGTGACCTGATCGGCCTTGCCCAGACCGGCACCGGCAAGACCGCCGCATTCGGCCTGCCGCTGATCGAGCGTCTGCTTGCGGAAAACATCCGTCCCGACAACCGCACGACCCGTTCTCTGATCCTTGCGCCGACGCGCGAACTGGTGAACCAGATCGCCGCCAACCTGAAGAATTTCGTCAAGGGCCGGCCGCTCAAGATCAACCTCGTCGTCGGCGGTGTGTCGATCAACAAGCAGCAGCTTCAGCTGGAAAAGGGCACCGACATTCTCGTCGCCACGCCTGGCCGCCTTCTCGACCTCGTCGCCCGCCGCGCCATTGGCCTGACCACTGTCCGTTTCCTCGTTCTCGACGAAGCCGACCAGATGCTCGATCTCGGCTTCGTGCATGACCTGCGCAAGATCGCCAAGATGGTGCCGAAGAAGCGCCAAACCATGCTGTTTTCGGCCACCATGCCGAAGGCGATCGCCGATCTGGCTGCCGACTTCCTGACCGATCCGACAAAGGTCGAAGTTACGCCTCCGGGCAAAGCTGCCGACAAGGTGGAACAGTATGTCCACTTCGTCGCCGGTAAGGGCGACAAGACGGAAATCCTGCGCAAGACACTGCTCGAAAATCCGGACGGTCGCTCGATCGTCTTCATGCGCACCAAGCACACCGCCGAGAAGCTGATGAAGCATCTCGACAATATCGGTTTCTCGGTCGCCTCCATCCATGGCAACAAGAGCCAGGGCCAGCGCGAGCGCGCCCTGAAGGGCTTCCGTGACGGCGAGATCAAGACGCTGATCGCCACCGACGTCGCTGCCCGCGGCATCGACATTCCGGCCGTCAGCCACGTCTACAACTACGACCTGCCGGAAGTGCCGGACGCCTATGTTCACCGTATCGGCCGTACCGCCCGCGCCGGCCGCGACGGCATTGCCATCGCGTTTTGCGCACCGGACGAGACGTTGCTCCTGCGCGACATCGAAAAGCTGATGGGCATCGATATCAAGACCGCATCCGGCGAGCGCCCTGAAGCGCTGAACCGTCCGGTTCGCGGCAATGGCAACAACAACCGCGGCGGCAACAAGGCCCGGGGCGGCAATGCCGGCGGTCGCGGCAATGGCGGCGGCAACGGTTCCGGCGAAGGCCGTGCTCCGCGCCGCGAACGTCCGGCCCGCAAGCCGTTCTTTGCCGCTGAAGGCGCAGAAGGTGCATCGGAAGAACGTGGCGAGCGTCAGGAACGCCGCGGCGGTTCCAACAACCGCCCGCAGCGCGACAACCGTCGTAACGAGGAATTCCGCGGCCAGCGCCGCAACGAGGAAGCTCCGCGTTCCGAAGGTGACAACGATCTGGCGGCAACCTCGGACTTCCGCCCCAACCGCAGCCAGCAGGCACCGCGCAACGGCGAGAACCGCAATGGCGGGCAGAACCGTGGCAATCAGGGCCAGCGTCCGGCAAAGCCGGCCAATGGCGGCAACCGCGAGCACGCAGCTCACGGCGCCCATGAAGCCGGCAAGCAACGCCAGAAACATCAGGGCGGTACGGCTGAAGGTTCGCAGGCCCCGGCAAAGACCGCCGGCAACAACCGTCACGCCCCGCAGGGCGAAGGCCGCGGCCCGGTCCGTTTCGGCAACGCTGGCGGCCGTAGCGATGAACAGCGCGGCGGCGGCTTCCAGGGCCGCAAGCGCCGCCCGGCGTAAGCGCCATTATTCGTGAATTACAGACGGCCGGGCTCACACCCGGCCGTTTTGCGTTGGGGCGTAGTCACCCGTCCACTCTCGCCTTCCGGTTCACCATATAGACGCCCGTCACCACGATCACCGTGCCCAAAATCATCGGCAAGGTCAGCGGCTCGCCGAACAGCACTGCCGCCTCGATCGCCACCATGGGCGGCATCAGATAGATCAGCGAGGCCGCGCGCGAGACCTGTCCGCGCTGGATGAGATAGAGAAGCAGGAACACCGCCCCCATGGAAATGCCGATCACCGACCAGGCCATGGAGGCGATGGCCGTATAGGTCCAGTCGAAGCGCATCTCTTCCGTCAGCATTGCGATCGGCAGCGTGACGATGAAAGCGCCGACGAATTGCAGCGTCGCGGTGGTCCACAGATCGCCGTTCTGCAGAAAACGCTTCTGGTAAAGCGTGCCGAAGGTCACCGAACTCATGGCGACGAGATTGATGATCAGCGGAATGCCGAGACCTGTGAGCCCCGCCGAAAGGCTTTCGATCAACTGCGGCGAGATGGCGATCAGAATTCCGGCAAAGCCGAGCGCCAGGCCGATGCGTTGGCGAAGCGCCAGCCGCTCGCCGAGAAAGAAAGGTGCAGCCATCGCCGTCAGCAACGGTTGCAGTCCGGCAATAATGCCGGACAAGCCCGACGGCACACCCTGCCCGATCGCATACCAGACACCGGCGAGATAAAGCCCGTGCAGGAAGACACCCGACAGGATAGCGCGGCCGAACTGCAGCGGGCTGTCTGGCCATTTCGCCCGGATCACAAGACAGATGCAGCCGAAGGCACACGCCGCGAGCGCATGCCGCACGGCCAGAAAGGTGATCGGATCGGCGTGCATGGCTGCATATTTCGCCACGATCCAGCCCGTGGACCACAGAAACGCGAATATCGCCGGCGCGAGGCGGTCGAGCATGGGAAGGTTCCGTCAAAGAGGTGCCGCCCCAATAAACGTGAAGCCCGTTCCGGGTCAAAGCAGAAAATCTGACGACAATCGTCAATGATGCTGATCATCCCGTAAGCACTTGGCGAATAAAGCGGCACCATGATCATCTGACACTATAGGCAAGGCCTGGCCCAACGCCCGAAAGACCAGCTGCACCGGCCTTATTTGTCTTTTTCCTCCGCCACTGGACGCAGTTTCGATTTTGTCTTCCGCAATTGTGCATGGTTCTTGCATTGCCCTTTGCGTTGTATTCTTATGGCCAAAAAAAGGGGAACGCTTCTTTGGCATTTGATGAAATGTTAACTGCGGAGAACCTTCCGCGCCCACCATATAAAGACTACCATGAGTGGTATGCGGCACAGGACACCGCACATCTGATCCGCAAGACCCAGGATGCGGAAAACATCTTTCGCAAGACCGGCATCACCTTCGCCGTTTATGGCCACGCGGACAGTTCCGAAAAGCTCATCCCCTTCGATATCATCCCCCGCATCATCTCTGCCCGTGAATGGCGCAAGCTCGCGCAGGGCATCGAGCAGCGGGTTCTGGCCCTCAACGCCTTCCTCGATGACATCTATCACAAGCAGGAGATCATCAAGGCCGGCCGCATTCCGCGCGAACTGATCGAAAAGAATTCTGCCTTTTTGCCCGAGATGATCGGCTTCAAGCCGCCGGGCGGTGTCTATACCCATATCGTCGGCACCGACATCGTGCGCACCGGCGAGGACCAGTTCTACGTTTTGGAAGACAATGCCCGCACCCCCTCCGGCGTCTCCTACATGCTGGAGAACCGCGAGACGATGATGCAGATGTTCCCCGAACTCTTCACCCTCAACAAGGTGCAGCGGGTGGAAGATTATCCGCGTCTGCTGCGCCAGTCGCTCGCAGCAGTCGCCCCTCCGGGCTGCAAGGGCAAGCCACGCGTCGCCGTGCTCACCCCCGGCATCTACAATTCCGCCTATTACGAACATTCCTTCCTTGCCGATCAGATGGGCGTCGAACTGGTGGAAGGCTCCGATCTGCGCGTGCTCGACGGTAAGGTGCAGATGCGCACCACCCGCGGCTATGAAGCGATCGACGTTCTCTACCGCCGCGTCGACGACGATTTTCTCGACCCTCTCACCTTCCGCCCGGATTCGGCGCTGGGCATTCCCGGCATCATGGATGTCTACCGCGCCGGCAACATCACCATCGCCAACGCCCCCGGCACCGGTATTTCCGATGACAAGGCGATCTATTCCTACATGCCGGAAATCGTCGAGTTCTATACCGGCCGCAAGGCGCTTCTGGAAAACGTGCCGACCTGGCGCTGTTCGGAACCCGACAGCCTGAAATACGTGCTGGACAACATCGCAGACCTCGTCATCAAGGAAGTCCACGGATCAGGCGGCTACGGCATGCTGGTCGGCCCGACGGCGACGAAGAAGGAACGTACCGAATTCGCTGAAAAACTCGCCGCCCGGCCGGGCAACTATATCGCCCAGCCGACACTGGCGCTCTCCACCGTGCCGATCTTCGTCAACAAGGGCGTCGCCCCACGCCACGTCGACCTGCGTCCCTATGTGCTGGTTTCCGACAAGGTGAAGATCATTCCCGGTGGTTTGACCCGCGTGGCGCTCAAGCAGGGCTCGCTGGTGGTCAATTCCAGCCAGGGCGGCGGCACCAAGGACACCTGGGTTCTGGAAGATTGAGGGCGTAAGAGAATGCTGGGAAGAACTGCAAACGGCCTCTACTGGATGTTCCGTTACATCGAGCGCGCCGAAAACATCGCCCGCCTCGTCGACGCGGGCCTGCGTGTGTCGCTGACCCGCGCCGGCTCATCGGACGAAGACTGGCATGGCGTACTGGAAAGTGCCGGTGTCCGCGAGGCCTATTCCGAAGTGCACGACAAGATGACCGCCGCCGACGCGGTGGACTATCTGCTGCGTGACCGCGCCAACCTGTCGAGCGTCATGTCCTGTATCGAGGCAGGCCGCAACAATGCCCGCATGGTGCGCACGGCACTCACCCGCGAGACCTGGGAAGCCACCAACGAGGCCTGGATCGACCTGAAGGCGCGCATGTCGCGTAGGACGCGCGCTGCCGACCTGCCGGAACTGATCGGCGTGATAAAACATCGCTGCGGCCTCATCCGCGGCGCCTTCCACGGCTCGATGCTGAGAAACGAGATCTACAATTTCGCCCGCATCGGCACCTTCATCGAACGGGCCGACAACACCGCCCGCATTCTCGACGTCAAATATTACGTGCTTCTGCCTTCGGTTAGCCAGGTCGGTTCGGCACTCGACAATTTCCAGTGGGAATCGATCCTGCGCTCGGTCTCGGCCCACCGCTCCTATGGCTGGGTCTATGATGGAGAATATCAGGCGGCCAACATTGCCGACATGCTGATCCTGCAGGTGCAGATGCCGCGCTCGCTGGCCTATTGTTACGAAAAGATCGTCAGCAACCTGCGTTATCT
Organism: Pseudomonadota bacterium; assembly: GCA_023451735.1. Classification (GTDB taxonomy): domain Bacteria; phylum Pseudomonadota; class Alphaproteobacteria; order Rhizobiales; family Rhizobiaceae; genus Neorhizobium. Next base: position 144,926 of record JAEXYH010000038.1, read on the forward strand.
ATCAGACGATTACGGCGGCGAGCGGCTGAAGGCGCATGACACCGCCGATGCAATCCGCACCATGCTCAAGCGTGGAGCCGTCAGCGAGATCATGGATCAGGGCCTGCACGAATTCCTCGAAGACTTCGTCTACCGCAACAACCAGCTCAGCGCCGAGATTTCCGACGGCTACCGCTTTTACCAGTAATCAGCCCACCGCTCGACCCGAAGGACGCCCCCATGCGGCTGAAGATTTCGCATACGACCGAATATCTCTATGACGAACCCGTTCCCTATTCGCTGCAGCGTCTGCGGCTGACCCCTATCAGCGGCCCGACCCAGAAGGTGCTCGACTGGGCGGTCGATGTCGACGGAGCCAGGATCGAAACGGGTTATCTCGATCAATATGGCAACCGCGTGGACCTTGTTTCCGTGGAGGGTGCCGAACATACCATTCGCATCACCGCAACTGGCGAGGTCGACACATTCGACAAGACCGGTGTTTTCGGCGCCCATCTCGGCTGCACCCCACTCTGGCTCTATCTGCGCGATACAAGCCGCACCAGGCCCGGCAAGCTGGTCAGGGAACTGGCGAAAGCCGTCAGGGGTGACAGCGAGCTCGCCCAGATGCATGCGTTGATGGACGCGATCCACGAAACGGTCGCCTACACGCCCGGAACCACGACGACCAAGACCACGGCAGAAGAGGCGTTGGCAGCGAAGACCGGCGTCTGCCAGGACCACGCCCATATCTTCATTTCGGCAGCGAGATTTTCCGGCGTGCCGGCTCGGTATGTCTCCGGATATCTTCTGATGGAAGACAGGCCGGACCAGGTGGCAACCCATGCCTGGGCGGAAGCGCATATCCCGGGTCTCGGCTGGGTGGGCTTCGATGCCGCCAATAACGTCTGCCCCGACGATCGCTATGTCCGTATCGCCTCGGGTCTCTGCTACCGCGACTGCGCCCCGGTTTCCGGTATGAGAATCGGACCGGCCGGGGAAAACCTGAAGGTAAGTCTGACCGTGAGGCCCAGCCAGGAACAATTGCAGGGTGAAGGCCAGCAGAGCCAGACGCAATCCTGAATTTGCCGCAACGCAAGCCCGGCGCCATGTCCGGCTGCCAGAATGACCTTTCTGGAGCGAGGCGTGCATGCTGTTAGGGCAGTCGATATTCCAGTCGGTGCTGACCCGGCTGAAAGAAGAGCAGAACGACGACGACGAGGCGGCCCCGCCTGAAGGAGCGGATTTCCGCATTCGTGGACTTGGCGCCGGCTTTCTCACGCCCGATGGCCGGCCAGAAGCGGCAAAAGCCGATACAGGCAGTTATTTCGATTATCTCTCCGACTGGCCTGAAACGGAGCGCGATGCCGGAATGCCACGAACGGACGCGTTGGCAGAGGCAAAGAACACGGAGCAACCGCCCGAAGAGATCGAGATGCCGGAGCGTCTCAGACGCCTGACGGAGGAGGAAATTGCCGAGGATCTGGCGATTTCACCAAAGGACAACGAAGCGTCGCTTAATGAAAAACGCCGGCAGTTCGCCAAGCTCAACCATCCCGACCGGGTAGAACCGGCATTTCGCGACAATGCCACGGTCAGAATGAAGACGGCCAACCTCTTGATCGACCAGGCGCTCGCGTCTCTCTACTGGCGCTGATCGACTGCTCCGGCCGATCCTCAGTCGTCCTGTGGTTGCTTGGGTCGCGTCCCCGTGGGCGCCTTCCGGTCGAAGAAAAGCTTGTAGGTGGCGAACAGGCCGACGACGGCGACAATTCCGGCCCAGATCGCCTCCCCCGCATAAAGCTCGATGCAGACCCAGACGAAGCATACCGCCGGGATCAGCACCCGGCGCCAGAGCGCATCGTAGAAAGGATGGTTTGGGTCGATCATCTGTCTTTTCTCCTCCGGCCGAACCTTGCGCGGCCGCAACTGGATATCCGGGTTGGCGGGAAAAATGCAAGATCGCGTGCGGATGAACTTAGCTTTACCGGCCCGAGCGCGCCACCCGGCCTGCCTCTCCTCACCGATATTCGCGGCCAAACCGAAAGTTCGGCCTCACCATAGATTTTTCCGCCATGGCAGCGGTATTGGCATTGAAGCCTTTGACGAGCTAGGCTAAGAACCACTCATCGGACACCGGCGAGTCATCGTCGGCACGGTTAGCACCCGTAGCTCAGCTGGATAGAGTGTTGGATTCCGATTCCAAAGGTCACAGGTTCGAATCCTGTCGGGTGCGCCATTAACAACTGAAATCATTTAATCTTACGCATTCAAAGCGCCGCGAATCAGACGTTCGCTCGTCCTTGCTCGCTCAACGGACATGCAGCGGGCGCAGCCGTATCATCCGGCGGATGTCCAGACGCAAAAAAGCCCGGATCGCTCCGGGCTTTCGTTTTGTCTATGCGGTCGAATTAGAACGAGCGCTGCAGACGCAGGAAACCGTCCCACTTGTCGGCAGAGTCCGTGCCGTTATCAACGTCGGTGTAGTTGATCGTGGCCTTGGCTGCGAGGTTCGTGGTGATGTCGTAGTCAGCCGTGAGGCCGACGCGCCATGCATCACCGCCGTCGAAGTCGCCATCGTTGTCGAGCGTGATGTTATCCCAGTACTGGGCGCCCGGTGCGATGGAGAACTTGTCGGTGACCTTGATGGCGTATTCCGCACCGATCGTCCACTCGGAAGCGTCGAAGTAACGGTTCTGGCCGAAGGCGTAGGCAGCGAAGACGCCGAGCGAGCCCGGGCCGAGATCTGCAGTCAGCGTGGAAGCGAGAGCTGCATTTTCGTTGTCGAAGTCGTAACCAGCAAAGAAGTCGAGCGTTACGCCACCGAACTTGCCGGTGATAACGCCGTTGATGCCGATTTCGTCAGCATTGCCTGCATCGTCGGTCTTGTAACCGGCCTGCGAGTTGAACGCGTCAACCTGACCGTAAACCGAGAACGCACCGCCGTCATAGGTGTAACGGATGGAGTTGTTCAGCGTGTCAGCGCCTTCGCCACCGTTGTTGTACGGACGGTCGTCAGCCAGAACGGTTTCACCCGGAAGTCCCGTATCGAAGTAGTTGTAGAAGTAACCGACGCGGAAGCCGCCCAGTTCGATGTAGGTTTCTTCCAGGAAGAAGTCGCTGTTACCCTGCGACGAGCTGTAGGTGTCAGTACCACCAGCAGCGTTAGGAATATTTACCGAGTAGGTGTTCGACGAGTTGTTGTTGGCGCGAAGCGTGATGCGCGAGGTGAGCGCGCCGTATTCGGTGTCGGTCTTGGCTTCGAGGCGAACCTGAGCGCGGGTGTTGGTACGGTACCCGGCTTCGCCGCCAAAGTCGTCGTCGCTGCGGCCGTCGAGCTGAACGCGGACATAACCGCCGATCTTGAGGCAGGTTTCGGTGCCCGGGATGTAGAAGTAGCCGGTACCGAAGGCGTCACAAACGCGGACATATTCCATCGGCTCGGGCTCTGCCGCGACGATCGCATCGGCAGCCTGCGCGCCGGATACTGCTGCGAGAGCTGCAGCGGAGCCGAGAAGAAGGCTCTTGATGTTCATTATGATCTCCATTCAGACGATGGACCGCGGCCGGGAGCCTTATCCACCAAATTAAAAAACCGAAGAAATGTTCGGTGGGAAAGGAATACGAAGGCCCGGCGAGGGACGAAAGCAAGAGTTCCCACGGGCAGCGGGGGAAGCGGATGCCGTGCCGGCGGATGTTGCGCACGCGCATCGGTTTGTAACCGTACGTAATTTGATGGTAATCAAACGGTATCAGAAGCAGGATCCGGCCACGCATCTGCGACAAAGCGGAAGATGCCGCAGCCTTGGCCCGGGCCGATTGCGGCCGTCTGATTCTGGCAGCCGAAACGGTTGCCGGGATTGGCGGTGGTGCAGGTTTGTGGCGTGGCAGAGCTCAGGCCGCACCCGCGACATGATCCAGCAGCCGTGGCAGGATGATGACCGCCCGGGCCCCGCCTGAATCGGCGTCCTCGTATCGGATCTTCCCCTGATGCGCATCGATGATCGACTTGGCCAGGGCGAGACCGAGCCCGCTCCCGCCCGTGTCCCTGCTGCGAGATTCTTCAAGGCGAACAAACGGATTGAAGATACGAATCCGATCGGCCTCGGGAACGCCCGGCCCGTCATCATCGATCAGGAGACAAACGTCCCCCATTGCCGGACGAACGTATACCCGCGCCCGATGACCATATCTCAGAGCATTCTCCAAGACATTTCGCAGCGCTCGCTTTAATGCAGCCCGACGCCCGTAGATAAAGAAATGATGCGGATTGACCAGAGTGACATCGCCACCGGCAGCACTCAGATCGTCCACCAGCTCGTTCATCAGGTCTTCAAGCTGAAACGCGACTTCCGGCTCTGCCGTATCGCAGCCGCGCGACAGGGAGAGAGCAGCATCCACCAGCTCCTGAATTTCATCCAGGCACAGCCCCAGCCGATCCTTGGGATCGCCGTCATCAAGAAGCTCGATCCTTAGTCGCATCGCCGTGATCGGCGATTTCAGGTCATGCCCGATGGCGGCAAGCATCTTTCCACGCTCATTGAGCAATCTTGTGAGACGGTCAGCCATGTCGTTGAAAGCATGGGTCAATTTTTTCAGCTCGGAAGGACCTGAGGCGGAAATCGGCTGCGGCGTCTCGCTTCGGCCCAGATTGTCGGCGGCATTCGACAGATGCCGAAGCGGCGTCGTTATTTTTGCAACGATAATCCAGACGATTGCCACGACAATGGAGACGGTCGCAAAGAAAGTCGCCAGAAGTTGCCAGGTCCATGGTTTTGGCAAGCGCAGCACGTCGCGCGCGGTCAGCCATCGCCCGTCGTCGAGCATGATCGAGGCCAAGAGCACCAGGCGCCGACCGGGCTTCTCCATATGGTCCGTGAGCTCGGGCTTTTGACCAATTTCCGCAGCCGCAAGGATAAAGCCATTTCCGAGAGCAAGGCCGAACTTGTTTCTCAGGAAGATCGCGAGGTCTTCGGACAGCTGCAGTTCATCCCGCACCTGCGGAGCCGCATCGGAAATCGTGAATTGCATGCCCCATTCCGAGGGCGTCTTGATGATCGTATCCCCGTCATCAGCTGGCAGGGTTTTCAGAAGCGTTGCGGTGGTGAGCAATCGCTCGACTGCATCGAAGGCTCGATAATCGAGAAGCTGCCTGTTTTTATCATGCAGGAAATACGAAATGCTGAGCATCTGCGCCGCAAGCAGGCAGCCGAGGAGCAATAGGATGAGCTGTCCTCGAACGCTTTGAGGGACGCCGATTTTCATATGTCAGGCTCTGGTCACATCCGCGACAAGGCAATACCCGCCTCCGCGCACGGTAATAATGAGTTCCGGACGATCCTTACTCTGTTCTATCTTTCTTCGCAAACGGCTGACCTGATTGTCTATGGCACGATCAAACGGACCGGCACTGCGTGCGGACGTCAGTTCAAGCAGCCTTTCCCGGGAAAGGATGACCCTCGGCCGCTCCAGAAACGCCATCAGCAGCTGGAAGTCGGCAACGGTGAGCGGCGTCTCGACGCCGCCGTCATCGACGAGGCAGCGGCGGTCGATCTGAAGTGACCAGTTGCCGAAACGGAGGATTTGCCCTCCATGCTCCCCGCCCAGGGATGGGGCTGACGGCTCGTAACGCCTCAGGATGGCCTTGATCCTGGCAACGACCTCCCGCGGGTTGAACGGCTTGGCAAGATAATCGTCCGCGCCGAGCTCAAGCCCGATGATCCGGTCCGTTTCCTCATTGAGCGCACTCAGCATCAGGATCGGAATCTTGCTCGTAGTCCGAAGGCGGTGGCAGATGGCCAGTCCGTCTTCCCCCGGAAGCATGACGTCGAGAATCACTAGATCGAATGCTGCAGACATCAGCACCCGGTCCATCTCCTTCCCGCCATCGACGGCGACCGCCCGCATGCCGACCTTTTCGAGATAAAGCTTCAGCGCCTCGCGGGTCTGAGCGTGATCGTCGACAATTAGAACATTGGGAGAGCTTGTCATGATAGCGATTTATCCGATGGAAATTTGCCACGCACCAGGAATTTTGTAACCGCACGTCGCAGAAGGCGCCGATGCGACAGGAGGATACCATTCTGGCTTTTGTCAGGGATAATCCAGAGACAAACATTCGCTATAGAGATTGTGTCGATGTCGCGTAGAAGGATTTACGTTCCCTTCCCCGGTCAACTGGCAGGGCACGCCGCTTCGTTGACGTTGGCGCCGTGAAAAGAACCACCTTTCATGGCCCGCTGCTTTGGAAGCGCAACTGTAAACGCCGGTTCAATCTCGACCTCCAGTCAGGACACCACCCAGTTGCGCTTCCAGCCCCCATTCGGCCTCCCGCACCGTCCTCATCTTCCCTTGTCCGCCGTCTTGAACTAAATCCGCTCTCGCGGGTTTCTTTTCACCGCGGATTCGCGCCGATCGAAGGAAGCTGTTCAATGAAAAGATTGTTTGTCATGGCCATTGCGGCAATTGCCCTGACGGCTTGCAACTCAACAGGGAATCCCGAATTCCGTGCCATCGATTACGGACCGGGCATCGCGCCTATTGCCGGCAGCATCACCTACGGCGGACAACCGAGAGGCCGACACTCCAACATGCCGGCAGGATATACCTTCACCCACGAATTCCTCAGTCGCTTTGGAAGCCGCGTCGAGGAGCGCTACCGTGTGCTGGAAGATGGCAGCCTCGATATCTATAGCCGCCGGATCACGCCGATCAATATCGGCCGCTGACGCCCTGCCGTGCACGATATCGACAGCAGTCCGGCGGAACAGACGACCGCAGAAACCGTTTTCCTCCAGACCACGAAAATGGAGGCGACCATGGCCAATGACAAAGAGGCACGCGAGGCAATCGAACGCGGCAGCAATCATGCCGGAACCGGCACGAATCCTGCAGCAGGCCCGCATGCCAAGGAGCACCTGACGGATCACGACAAGACACCCGGTACCGGTTCCTTGCCGGCAAAAGACAGCAAGGATACGGATTCCGGGCCGGAGTGATCCGTAAAACGGCACACGGCTGACGTTACGCTTATTTTTGCCTGTCGGCGCCGTCATCAATCCGCTTGCCCGCCAACTTCGCGCCGGTTAACACCGAATGACGATAATGCGGGCAAGACGGCATGACGGGAGAAACAATCACCCTCTATGAAGCGATCGGTGGCGACGCGACTGTCCGCGCGCTGGCAAGGCGTTTCTATGAACTGATGGATACCCTGCCGGAAGCGAAGAACTGCCGGGCGATCCATCCGCCGAGTCTGGAAGGCAGCGAAGCCAAGCTCCATGAATATCTGACCGGTTATCTCGGCGGCCCACCCGTTTATGTCGAAAAATACGGCCATCCGCGTCTGCGCTCCCGCCATTTCGGTGCAGCAATAGGACCTGCCGAGCGCGACGAGTGGCTGCTGTGCTTCAGGCGTGCGCTCGACGAGACAATCGAAAATCCGAAACTTCGCGACATCATCTGGCCACCGATCGAAAGACTTGGCCATCACATGCAGAACAGGGAATAGGCTCTTGGAAAGTTTAGCGAAACTGCGGCCGTTGATTCTGTTTGTGAGCGGGCTGATGGGGCTTTCGGGTGTAGCGCTCGCCGCCGCCGCAAGCCATGGCGGCGACACGCATTTCCTCGGCAATGCATCGACCATGTGCCTGGCCCATGCACCGGTTCTGCTGGCGCTTTACATCGGCCACGGCACATTCAGGACAGCGACGCTATCCGCCCTCGCCCTTGGTCTCGGCACGATCATTTTTGCAGGCGATCTTGTCGCGCGGCACTATCTCGGGGATCGGCTTTTTCCGTTCGCAGCACCGGCAGGCGGATCGCTGATGATGCTTGGCTGGCTGCTGATCGCAGCCGGGGCCTTTTTCGGTCGCCGGAACTGACGGGTCAAAATGTCCGCCGGCTTTACCGGCGGAACAAAAGCACCTTCCCCGCCTCCCATGACGGCACCGTCGTGGCGTTTACCGTGGCATGGGAGGGAAAACGGATCACGTTGTCATCATCGCGCCGGTCGTCCCGGCTGCGGCTCGCCAGAAGCTCATAAAGCTCCGGCACCAGTCCCTCTCCATTCTGCTCCGCCAGCTTGTGCAGGCCGATAAACAGGCTGGGGTCAGGACGCTCGTCTCTCATCGTTTCTTTCCTTCATCGTCTGGAGCGCACGTTCAAGGCTCGATTTCGAGCCGTTGCGCAGCGGAACGAAGGCGACGCCGAACTTCTTGCAGCCCGTCTTCACCCTCAGACACGCATCGTGGCTGATACAGTCGATGGGGCAGAAAACGCAGTCGACGGAAGGAAGCACGGTGTCTATGCGGGAAACGGCCTCGCGCAGACCGCCATCGTGATGGATGAGCTCGGCGCCATGGCGGGTTGCGATTGCGCGCAAATGAGCAACCTGACAGTCACGGCCGCCGACATAAAGGAAGCTGCGAACATCGATCGCATCGCGATCCGGCTTAGCCTGCTGTGTCGCAGTCGCGGTCTCGTTTGCGCCGCCGTTCTTCCGTTTCTGCTTCTTCGCCATCACGCCTCGCCTGATCGATTCTCATCTCGGGAACCTTCGGTGAGCGGCACCTTAGATAAGTTGACTATCAGAGTAAAGATTAAACGTGAGGATCATACTCATATTTGTTTCGACGGCAGTATGGGAATTGGAAGCAGCCCGGATTGCTTGCTCCCTGCCTTTTCTACAGGCGGTTCTCGACGGATGTCATGCGGATGCCGACGAAATTGTCCCGGTCGTCGGAAACAATCTCGCCATAACCGATCGTCTGTCCGTTCACCTGGATCTCGACCGGCTCGCCGAAACGCTTGTCGAGCCTGAACCATGACCCCTGTTTTGCTGCCGCCAGTTGAGCGACGGAAACCTTCGCCCTGCCGATGACGACCTGGACCTCGACGGGGATGTCACCGAGACGCGCACGGGATTGCGGCGGTTGCGCAAGATTTTCCTCCGGCGCGGGAAATTCCGGAAATATGGGAGACGGCTTGCCGGCAGCGTCGTCGATCATAATGGTCACCTTCTGAAATGTATTTGGGGCGCGACTCACTTGAAAATAAACGCTGCAACACCCCAGTTCGCCCCGCACCGGCGGCAACCGTTAACGAGCCGTTAACATCCACAGTTGACGGATCATAAAGATGCAAATCCGACAGAAGATCGCAAATCAGCCGCTGTGTCCGCTCCGCATCGTGCGGGTCCGCACGACCGTTGACGCCCGCATGCGCTTGAGCGCTGTCAGCGGCAACCCGCCCTTGGCCAAGGCATTGATAAAAAACGTATCTTCCGGCCGCGAGAAAATCAGGACCATCCTGTCCTTCATCACATTCCGCTTGGCGCAGGTGAAGAACACCTCATTATCGCCGAGGCAGAGATAGAAATGGTCGGGCAGAAATTCGACCGCACCAGCCTGAATGAGCGCGCCAGTCTCGCAGATGCCGACAATATGTACCTGTAGGCTGGAAAAGGATTTTACCCCGCCATTTGGATAGACCGCACGCGCGACAAGATTGGTCTTGCGATAACGAACCTTCGGGTTGTCGTTCGCCTCGTAGAACTGCGCAAGATAATGGCGAGGCTTGCTGCTTTCCAACATACGGCGACCCGGAAATGGTTAAAACAATCCTAACACCGTACCGTAGCGGGAAACCATGTGCAATTATCAGATTTAGGGGTAATTTCAGTAGTTTGGCATATGCGCACAAACACAGACGCACCATGACAGGGCATCGCGCTACGATGTCGAGGAGAGCGGAAGTGATAGAGCAATGCGGGAGATCAGCGGCAGGAAGAAAGCAAGCCCGCCTGAACAGACAGGGTTAAGCCCGGAGCGGCGCAGGCATTCCCTCGCCGCGCTTTTTTGCCGGAAACCAGATAGCCTGCCGGCTTGCGGAACCGGTACCAACCTTGCGGGACAACGGTTACCATTGCAGTTGCGACCCCCGCCCTTATGAGGGTCGCATGATATGATGCGTCAACGCTCTTCAGGCGGTCACGTCGATGACGACCCGTCCCCGGATCTTTCCATCCACGATGGCCTGCGCCAGCTCCGGCAGTTTCGACATCGGCTCGACGGTCGTGATCGCGTCCAGCTTGGTCTTGTCCAGGTCACGGGCCAATCGGCTCCAGGCTGCAAGGCGCTGCTCCCTCGGAGCCATGACCGAATCCACACCGATCAGGGTGACGCTGCGCAGGATATGCGGCAGCACGGTTGCCGGAAGATCGGCACCACCCGCCAGACCGCAAGCGGCGATTGCGCCGCCCCGAATCGTCTGCGCCAGCGCATTGGCAAGTGTCGTGGAGCCGACGCTGTCGACACCACCCGCCCAGCGCTCCTTCTGCAGCGGTCCGCCCTTCTGCTGCAGTTCCGCCCGATGGATGAAATTCTTCGCACCGAGGGTTTCCAGATAGGCATGGGTTTCCGGCCGCCCGGTGGAGGCGGTGACATTGTATCCCCGGGCGGAAAGCAGCGCGATCGCCACCGATCCCACGCCGCCGGCAGCTCCCGTCACCAGCACCTCGCCTTCACCCGGCTTGATCGCACCCCATTTTTCCAGGGCTTCGACGCAAAGCGCGGATGTATAACCGGCCGTACCGATCGCCATCGCCTGTTGCAGGGAAAACGTCTCGGGCAACGGGATCAGCCATTCGGCCTTCACGCGCTGGTACCGCCCGTAAGCACCCGGTTCGGTTTCCGAAAGGCCCCATCCGTTCAGGATCACCTTGTCACCCGGCTTCCACTCCGGTGACCGTGACTCGATCACCGTGCCGGAAATATCGATCCCGGCGATCAGCGGGGTGCGGCGGGCGATACGGCCCTTGCCCGTAATGGCCAGCCCGTCCTTGTAGTTCAGCGTCGAGTAAGCGATCTCGACCAGGACATCATTGTCGGGCAGTTCATTGACAGAAACCTCCCTGAAGGCCGCCGCCGGCTTGCCGTCGACCGTATCGATGACCATCGCCCTGAACGTTTCAACCATTTCGTCACTCCAATTGATTTGCTCTACGCTCCGTATCTAGAGCCCCCATGCCTCCCGGCTATTGATGCATGTCACGATAGCAGGGAGTGCGAGGCTTACCCATCGAGAGCCCGAAGCGGCATGTCGCAGTAGGCGCACTGCAGAAAATTTACCGTTTGATAAAATTTTAAGCCGTGTTACGATCTGCCCAATAGTTGTCCATAACCATATAATGAGGGAACTCGGATGGAACGACTGGGAAGCGGGATCGAGGCCGGCAGGCTCTCGTCCAACGAATACGCATCGAATTTTTCCGACCTTCACCCGCGCCTCGACAAGCATGAGGCGCTGGTCGCATCAGACCGCTGTTACTTCTGTTATGATGCGCCCTGTATGACGGCCTGTCCCACCGCCATCGATATCCCGATGTTCATCCGGCAGATATCGACTGGCAATCCGCTCGGATCGGCAAAGACGATTTTCGACCAGAACATTCTGGGCGGTATGTGCGCCCGCGTCTGTCCCACCGAAACGCTGTGCGAGGAGGTCTGCGTCCGCAACACGGCGGAGGATCGCCCCGTCGAGATCGGCAGGCTGCAGCGCTATGCGACCGACATCGCCATGGAGGCCGGGCGGCAGTTTTTCGAGCGGAAGCCGCCGAGCGGCAAGAAGATCGCCGTTATCGGCGCCGGCCCCGCCGGCCTTGCCGCCGCGCACCGCCTGGCGGTCAACGGCCATGACGTGACCATTCTCGAAGCCCGCGAGAAATCCGGCGGCCTCAACGAATACGGTATCGCCACCTACAAGGCGGTCGACGATTTCGCCCAGCGCGAGGTGGATTATGTCACCGCCATCGGCGGCATCGCCATTGAACACGGCAAGGTGCTCGGCCGTGACTTTTCGCTGTCGGACCTGACCGGACAATACGATGCGGTTTTCCTCGGCATGGGCCTTTCAGGGGTCAACGGATTGGGCGTGGAGGGCGAAAGCCTGTCCGGCGTCGATGACGCTGTCGACTTCATCGCGGCGCTGCGTCAGGCTGAGAACAAGGCAAGCGTCCCGATCGGCCGCCGTGTTGTCGTCATCGGCGGCGGCATGACCGCGATCGACGCCGCCGTCCAGGCAAAACTGCTCGGCGCCGAGGAAGTGACGATCTGTTACCGCCGCGGCAAGGAAAACATGAACGCCTCGACATGGGAGCAGGATCTGGCCGCCTCCAGAGGCGTCATAATCCGCCATTGGCTGGCACCGAAATCGATCATCGGCAAGGATGGCAAAGTGGCTGGGATCGAGGTGGAATATACCGCGATGAAGGACGGCAAGCTCGCCGCCACCGGCGAAACCGGCATCATCGCCGCCGACCAGATTTTCAAGGCCATCGGCCAGACCTTCATCGCCTCCGGCCTCGGCGCCCTGCAATTCGAAAAAGGCAAGATCGTGGTGGATGCTGAAGGCCACACCTCGATGGAAAACGTCTGGGCAGGTGGCGACTGTATCGGTCGCGGCGAGGATCTGACCGTCTCGGCCGTCGCGCAAGGCCGGGACGCCGCCGAAAGCATCAACCGTATGCTGGCAGCCGGCACTCAGCCGGCCAGCGCAGTCGCCTGAGGGGAGACGAAACCATGGCTGATATCCGCAACAATTTCGTCGGCATCAAATCCCCCAACCCCTTCTGGCTCGCCTCGGCCCCACCGACCGACAAGGCCTATAATGTCGAGCGCGCCTTCAGGGCCGGCTGGGGCGGCGTGGTCTGGAAGACGCTGGGCGAACAGGGTCCGCCCGTCGTCAACGTCAACGGCCCGCGCTACGGCGCGATCTGGGGCGCCGACCGCCGGCTTCTGGGTTTGAACAATATCGAACTGATCACCGACCGTGACCTCTACACCAATCTCGTCGAGATGAAGCAGGTGAAGAAGAACTGGCCGGATCGCGCAATCGTCGCCTCGATCATGGTCCCTTGCGAGGAGAACGCCTGGAAGGCGATCCTGCCGCTCGTCGAAGAAACCGAAGTCGACGGCATCGAACTCAACTTCGGCTGTCCGCACGGCATGTCGGAGCGCGGCATGGGTTCCGCCGTTGGTCAGGTGCCCGAATATATCGAGATGGTGGTGCGCTGGTGCAAGCAGTATACCCGCATGCCGGTCATCACCAAGCTGACGCCCAACATTACCGACATCCGGCACCCCGCCCGCGCCGCAAAACGTGGCGGCACCGATGCCGTGTCGCTGATCAACACGATCTCCTCGATTGTCTCGGTCGACCTCGACAGTTTCTCGCCCAACCCGTCGATCAACGGCAAGGGTAGTCACGGTGGTTATTGCGGCCCGGCGGTCAAGCCGATCGCACTCAACATGGTGGCCGAGATCGCCCGCGATCCGGAAACCTACGGCCTTCCGATCTCCGGCATCGGCGGCGTGACGACATGGCGTGATGCGGCCGAATTCCTGGCACTCGGTGCCGGCAACGTGCAGGTCTGCACCGCGGCCATGACCTACGGCTTCAAGATCGTCGAGGAGATGATCACCGGCCTCTCCGCCTGGATGGATACGAAAGGCCACCGTACGCTGGACGATATCACCGGCCGCGCGGTGCAGAATGTCACCGACTGGCAATATCTCAACCTCAACTACATCGCCAAGGCGCATATCGATCAGGACGCCTGCATCAAATGCGGCCGCTGTCACATCGCCTGCGAGGACACCTCCCACCAGGCAATCACCGCCATGGTCGATGGCGTCAGGCATTTCGAGGTGAAGGAAGAGGATTGCGTCGGCTGCAATCTCTGCGTCAACGTCTGTCCGGTGGAAAACTGCATCACCATGGAGGCTCTGCCCGCAGGAAGCCTCGACAAACGCACCGGCCGCCCGGTCGACCCCAGCTACGCCAACTGGACGAGCCATCCCAACAACCCGATGGCACGGCAGGCGGCGGAGTAGGATGAGAGGAGAAGGTCAGCCGCCCTAAGTGCGGCCGACCTCCCGTTGTCCGAACGTATTCCTGTAAGCGGCCGGGCTTGTGCCCAGCCGCTTACGGAAATGATGGCGCAAGGTTGCCTGAGTGCCGAACCCGCAGGCGATCGCGATATCGTCCAGCGAAGTCGAAACTTGTTTTTCCAGTAGGTCGCGCGCCAGCCTCAGCCGCTCCTTGACCAGCCATTCCCCGACACTGTCGCCAGTTGCCGCCTCGAAGCGGCGCTGGAAGGTACGCATGCTCATCCCCGCCCGTTCCGCCAGCATGCGGATGGGTTGCTCCTCAAAAAGCCGCTCACGCATCCATTCGATCAGCGGGCCAAGACGAAGTCCCTCCCTCTCCTGCGGCACCGGCGACGCAATGAACTGCGCCTGCCCTCCCTCGCGATGCGGCGGCACCACCAGCCGGCGGGCAACGCTGTTGGCGGCCTCGACGCCGAAGTCGCTGCGCACGACATGAAGGCAAAGGTCGAGACCCGCGGCGCTGCCGGCAGCCGTAAGCGTCCTGCCCTCGTCCATGTAGAGAACGTCGGCATCGAAAGCCGTGCCGGGATAACGCTCGGCAATAGCATCCAGATAACGCCAATGTGTTGTGGCGCGGCGCCCGTCCAGAAGACCGGCAGCAGCCAGAACCGCTACACCGGAACAAAGCGACATCACCCGCGCGCCGCGTCGATGGACCGCCTGCAGCGCCTCGATCAGTCTCTTCGGCACCGGCTCCTGGATCCCGCGCCAGCCGGGTACGACAACAAGATCCGCTTCTTCCAGAACTTCCAGCCCGCGATCGACGGAAACCGTAAGCCCACCGGCCGCCTTCAGCGGTCCCGGCTCGATGCCCGCGACGGAGAACCGGTACCAACCCTCCCCCATTTCCGGACGGGCAAGACCGAAGACCTCATAGGCGATGCCGAACTCGAACGTGCAAAGCCCGTCATAGGCAAGCACGGCGACATGTATAGGGAAAATTCAGACTGATTCACTGCGCCATTGTTTTCATTCGTCTCGTCAAAAAATTGATTCATTGATTTCCAAAAAATCGATTCAGAGTGCTTAACGGACGACGAGATCAACCATCCAGCCCAAGGCACCGAAGAGCCGGCGTACGTCGCACATATCGATCTCCCGTCAATCTAATACCCGCATCGGCTAGCCGTCTCGAGATGAACGAGCGTGTTAGTTCCTCGCCTTGTATAGCTGCGATGCACACGAGTTCATCCACTAAGGCAAATTCGCGCTTAAAGCGGTAAAGATGTTTGAGGGTGAACTCGCTCTTAAAGTCGAACAGGGTCTGCGCTGCCCCAATGCTCATGTTCAGAAAAAATGCGACCTCGACACTGGTAAGTGGATAGGCGCAGCTCCCTTTGATACCTTCCACACACGCTAAAAAGCGCTTCCATGGCAGGAAGTCCTCGACGTAAAGGCTATCGAGACTATGCCCCTGCCCTGGCGTATGCACAGTTGGGAGCGCTCCATTTTTCATAGCCGCTAACACATGCGGCCAAACATTGCCTCGCCCGCGAAACAGAGTATTGACAGTTTTCTGGACCGGCAACCTTATAGCACCGGGAGTCGCAGGACTGACGATAGGTGGGTATAATTCCGAAACCCATGCTAAGACCTTCTCCCCAACAACATCTTGGCGGTTGCGACCCCGTTGAGCTGTGTCCTCAATATAGCTGTCATATAGAACGATCGGCGGTAGCTTCGAAACGGAACTAGCTTGCAGAAAGTCCCCGTCGGTTGAAGCTGCGGTCAGCGCAGCGACTTCCAATCGAAGAGTGCGTCCCGCATTGGGATTGATAACTTCGAGGCGTCTCAGGCATCGAGCTTGCTTATTCCCAGACCTTGAAAAAGCAACCACTCTCTTCACTGCAACGATCGTATCCTTATTCAACACACCTGCGTCTTTGCAGAAGCGAGAAAAGGAATGCGGCTCGCTACCCTTACTAGCGGAACGGAACTGCCCGAAGTCAGAGACGATATGTGCTAAACCATCAGGCCAATTGAGAATTGCCCGACCAGCCTTCGCTAGATTCAGCGGATCAACTGTGGTGGTGGCGATCCTTCTTCTTGTCGAAGGGTCTCGGTTTTGAAACGCCGCCCCGACAAGTGCACAGAGCATAAATATCTCGCCCGGATTTTGCCTGCATAGGTCTGGATGTAGCTGCGATGTTGCGAGCTTTCCCTCCGGTCGTTCCGGATCGACCAATCCCGTTACAAAGTCCAACGCCTCCTTGTCGTCGGTTAGAGCAAGCTCGCTTTCAGTTTCACGGAGATCGTATCCGCAGCGATGGCAACGATGGATGCCGAGAGGGTAAATGAAATTCAGCTCCCTCTTGCAAGATGGATTTTGGCAGCAGCTGATCAATAGTTGGTAGTTGCCAGGGTCGAAGTTGAGACTTCGCAGGTGCCAAATTGCCTTCGAGTGTAATGATGATCTCAGTGAAAGCGGCGACACTCGCCTTTTTCCGGTCAACTGCTGTCTGCTTAGAGAAGCTCCGAAAAAGTTGACGTTGGAACTGCCGGCCGCGGGGCGGCGGTACATTAGCGGTTCCAGGTCAGCATGCCCCTTGGGGGTACCAAGACGATCGGCCAAGCCGATGTACTCAGCACGGTCGTCAACCGCCCACGCATGGGAAAAGTTGAAGCCAAGACCAACCAAGTCGCGGACTCTTCTGAACCTGTTCAAGCACGCCGCGCGATAGATTAAGTCTGCCAGACCTTCCCCAGGCATAGGCGCAACGGGAATACCCACACGAGTGCCAGAAAGGCCGATAAGTCGTTTGGCAATCTCGGATGTAACGACAATGCCGGATTGCTCGTACATTCTACCTCACGTCTTTACTCGCTGCACTAGGGATGGGCCTCAGTTGGCGATCACACCAATGCTGGCACGACGGCTAGAAACGCGACAAAGAAATCGCCACATCTGATCATTGCTTCTGAAAATGCGAGTACAGAAGGCTACGCAGCCAACGCGAGGCGCGCTTCTTCCGCCGCAGCTTTACGTGTGCGGGGTTTCTTGGGTTTGAAGTACATTTGGTATTCTTTATCGTAGTGCTCCTCATCCTTGGCATGGCGCTCGATGCAGTCCGCAGCAATTCCTTCCTCGTCATCTTCTTCGAAAGGGTTGTATCTGCAAATTCCGTCCTCGAGTGGCCCCATTTCCACGGCCGTTACGAGGTTATGGGTTTCGATTCGAGCCTGGCGGCCAGCTGACGCAAGTATCGCGGCGTCTCGAATAATATTGCAAAGAACGCCAAGTCGCCCTTGAGAGGCGTAGTACAGTCGAAGTGCAACTGAGCTCTCACACAACCCGCTTTCTTCGTCGAACATCCCACTTTGAAGCATCAACTTTTCTAACCCTCTTAGAAAGTTTAAGAACTCAGCCGCTTCTTCCTTGAACTTCAGGGGCATCATTTTAAGCTTCTTAATTCGAACCTTTAGCTGCATGTTATTGATAGCTTTTTTTGCATTTGGCAGGCCCACAAGGACAATCGGCCATCCGTCTTCCATTAAGTTCTTGGTGATTTCCTGGATAACGGTCGCTTGCTTCATCGTTTCGCGATCATGCAGTTTGGTGAGCTGATCGTACCTGTCGAGAATAAGCAGCTCGTTGCCAACATCCTCGGCGTGTTTGCGGGCGCGTTGTATCCGCTGCAGTGCCGACTCTCGTGCGAATGCCCAGAGAGGAATGTCGAATGCACTCAACAACGTCGACGCAAAGTCATGCTGGGTCGGCTTTGCCGGCACTTTCGTGTACACGACTGTCTTCTGAAGCTTCTTTATGTCCCCGTCACTGACGTCGGGGCTGAACCGGCCAGTTGCTCGAATCTCGGGGATGACATGCCTTGAAAAATATATCTTGTTTACGATGTGGGATTTGCCGCAATGAGACGGCGCGAGAATGTGAGCTCCAGTTTGCTCGGTATCATAGCGCGAGTTCCGCTTCGCCTCGCGAAGGTCGTTGAGTGTTTTCATCACGTCAAGAGCCATGGGATGAGGAACATACCATTCCTTGAACCGAGCCAAAATGACGCCCGAGGAGACCCTGCCTGTCATCAACATTCTCCCTGTTTCCGTTCATTACTCCAACGAGACATCCACGTCGGTCTCACTGCCGTCTAAATAGCCGCCTCCACCCACTGCAAATGGGTTGGCCGTCTGGAGAGTTCTCAGGTTTTCAGATGCATCTGCCGGATTTGGCTTTACAGTAGACGAGGAGCGAAGGTCGATTACGGGCGGTGTCTTTCGAGTAGTGGCGGTAAGCAGGTCATCAGGAATTTCAGTCGCTGTACCGTCACTGCGCTTTTTATTCGCCGCGCGAGTTTCCATTGCCTTGATGGTGGCGCTGCGGCCGCCACGTCGTGCCGCCGGCCTTTGCTCTACAAGTTCAGTACGCCTTTTGGCCGCGAGGTTGTGCGCTGAACTGCGCCCGTCCCTGCCTGCGGCCGCAAGTGCCGCGCTCTCTGCCGCGACATCGACGACGGGCATCGGATTAACCTTGAGACCGGCGAAGTGGTTCGCGACGTTAATGGCAAGCGCATTACGGGAAAAGAAATTCTCGTTCTCCTGATTTTGCTTTTGGCGCTCCGCATCCTGATCTTCGTACGTGCCTGTCCTCGTTGGGTCACGATTGGGATAATCGACGTATTCTCCCCGCGCCGGGTTGAAGACCGAAAGAGCTCTAACGGTGTCCTGCTCCGCGAAATCGATTGCAAAGCCGCGAGTGTTATTCAACTCTCTGGTTCCACGCGGCCCTTTCACCAGACCAGCTAGGTCGTCGAGCAACTGCGTGGTAAGGTTTGGTTCGAAGAAATGCTCGTTGCGATACTCGATCCCGGCCCTCGTTATGACCCGCGTCCCCGACCTCCCAAATGCACTGTCGATGTCTCTCATGTCCTTAACGAGAGGGCGGGTGTATTTCTCGAGTGACTCCCTCCACTTCCGGGCAGGCGGCATCCCCAATTCGCCGTGCTTTTTGAGGTGGTAAACTGTGATGATCCAATTCCAGAGCTTCTCTTGAGCTTCTTTAATTGTGAAGCGCGCGTTGGTCCTTGGATCGACTTTAGAAACACCCGGCTTTTCACTGACCCCTCCATCTGCCTCATGCCAGATGTTCGTGTTCAGCGTTTGGAAGAAACGTTCCCCTATGGCTTTATAAGGAGGCGTCTTAATTGGTGCGAACGATACTCTTATACCGATTGCGGCTGCCGATGATCGCAGGGAGCGACCTGTATTAGCCAAATCGTTATCTACTAGCATGCGTTTGAAGAGGCCGAAGCAATCGAGCGACCAAGCGTAGGCATCATCGCCCAGGTTCAAATGCTTCAAGAAATACTTAGGCTTTAATGTTTGCTTGAGACCGGCATAAAGTGTCTGCAGTGACGGAGACCCAATCGACAGGTTAGCCGCCAACACCATGCGTGTATGGACGTCGATGACGACGATCAAGCAAGGCCGGTAGGTTTCCTCCTTGAGGTTCCCGTTCTCGTCGTAGACAACAACGTGCAAATCGATGATCGTGTGATCCATGACCACGCACTGTAGCGGCCGATGGGTCATAACGGCGTTATGGAAGACGCCCTCGATCTGGCGATTGGCGACAGTACGACCTTCTCGCCTCGCTATATTTTCAAGGGTAGCACCGGCATCGATCCAATTCTGTAGCGTCGCAAGGCATGGCTCAGCGAAATCGGCTCTCTCCTCGTCATCCTTCTTGAGAGTCGCCAGATCGACTTTTAGCGTTTCAGGTATCGTCAAGGTTCCCTGATGATTGACCGAAGGAACCCCCGACACCAGCCTTCGCATCTCATCTCCGGCCTCGTCACCGACCTCTAATGCAAGTCGACGATTCCGTTCCTTCGCCACCTCGCCCTGAAACCAGGCTTTGACCGAGCGGTCGGACGGCTTATAGGGCCCCCAGTACCACTCCTGCATCGTCCACTTCAGAACCTTGATGCAGTCGGCCCATAGCCCGGACTTGTGATCTCCACCGCTGTTGCTAAGGAAAAACTGGAACGGTCTGAAGTGCTTCTCGCCATACTCGCGACAATAGCGGATGAGGCTACTTGCTCCCGGGGCAAACTCTTGATTTTTTTTGAAGAGCTTTGCTTCTCCGAAGAGCTTCACGTGCGTTTCTACGTGTTGCTCAATAAAGGCCTTAATCGGTTCGTTGGAGCGGGGAATGTCATACTCGTCAATGCACTCCACATAATAGAGTCTGATCGTCGCCTTGAGATATCGCTTTTTACGGGTCCTGACCTTGGGACTGTCGCTAGGGAGCATCGGTTCAAATGCTCCCGGCTCCACCACGAACTTCTCGACGCCTTCCCTACTGTGGTCGAGGTGTACGGCCTTACCATGACTACGGAGGAAAATGTACCTGGCCCGATCGACGTACCATCGCTCTTTGCGGTCGTGTCGGTCAAATACGAGTTGACCATTGGCTTTCGATTTGACGAACGTGGCTTCAAATCGTTCGCCTTGGTCTTCGATAGAAAATTTGTAATTGGGCTTTGCGTCTATAGGTGGGAGCATTTTTTGGTACCCCCCGTTCCAAGCAGTTCATCGAACCGCTCGCCATGGATGAGCCAACTACGGTTCTGCATGGCGCACAATGCGACCCAATTTGCGATCAGTTTTCGGTAAGTTGTGGAGCACAGGCCTCCTAAGCACTCAACAGTGATGCAGTTACCGAGAGCTAAGACTTCCAGCGCCAACATTACCGAAGCTCCTCTTCGTGCCGATCATTAAGGGCGATGTACCGCAGCAAGAGGGCAGCGAGACGAACGCGCCGTTTGCTTGCCAGGACTTTTTTCCAACTAGGGTCCTCCGGCTGGACTTGTTCAAACATCGCGGGGTCAACGGTCGTAATGGTTGGAAGCTTCAGCATTGTCACGCCGCCTCACTGGAAACGGAAATTGAGAACAGTGAGCGCCTGTTTCCCAGCATCGGAGGCATCGCAACATCCGCGTCCAAAGCAGGGTCATGCGATAGATCAATCCAAATGAGGCCTTGCGTATGGAGAAAGTTGGCTGCTTCTCGTCCAAAAGGACCGCCGCCTAAAATCTCGATAATTTTTCCGTAAGTCGATATTCCGTTGCAGGATCGCAAATGCTTTACCGCTCGACTTACGGCATCACTGGAAAGTATGGCTTCGGCGTCAACTAGGATGCTGGAAAGGTGAGCTAGGTTGACGCATTGGAGGTCCCTTTTGTCTTCGATGAGATAAAAGTAGAAACCGAACTCCGTGTAGATGGACGCCGCTTCGACGAGTTTTGCAGCGTAGTCCTCTTTTTTCGCTCGTCTTTTGGCTTTCTGCTCTTCGGTTTTATCCGCCTCACCGAGCGAACGATACCTCGATGCGCCTTTAACCTCGAGAACCAGGTGAACGAGATCATCAGCCGCCGCCCTCGCCTGCGGTAACTTCAATGCTGCCACGGCGAATGGCGTTCCCTTTTCTAGTTCTCGGATAAACCAACGAGGCACGATAATTTCGAAATCGGGAGTGTAGCGCCACCAACCTTTGTCGTCGGTTCTGGCGAATATCAAGGTGTGAGGCTGGGCCATATAGGTAATGACCGACGTCGAGACGTCGAGAAGGTTTGCAACCTCAAGTTCCGGGTCGGACTCGGCGGGCATGATGTGATTAGCCACTTTTGTCGACGTATAAATGTGCGTGGTGTTACGCTTTCGACCCGTGACAGGGAACCGGATTGGCCCTCCGTCGATGGCCCGCTCGAGAGTCGCACGATCGCCCAAGTGGTATCGAACAAATTCAATCTTCTTGACCATTTCGCTCTCCGTTAAAAAAGCAGGGAGTCGGCAAGGAAGATAGCTGCTTCTCGTCTGACGAAATGGTTGTTTGCCCGTGAACATGCCATGCTTCTACGAGGCGATCTGGTCTCATTACCAACGCGATCTTGAACTGAAAGCCACCGATGACGACGTCGTGAACATCCGGTAGCCGCTCATTTTCCGCTTCAAACATCAACAGAGTTTCCGTCCACAGAATGATCCTCCATACGCAGAGCGCAGTAAATCTCCCGCGCCCAGGTAGGACGCAGCTCTTTCCAACGCATTGGACTTCATACCCCTTTGCGCCATTGCTTGTGGGTGAGTGCCAGGCCCTCAGACGATACGGTTATGCGTCTCGGGGCTTATCGTCCTGACGATTGTCTGGATTGAAGTAATCGGCATTTCCGTACGATGCAGCTCTATAAACATCTTTTCTCCCCGGATTGATGGCCGGCTCGGCAGTTAGTGTCCGACTCAATTCGATACAATGAGGCTAGATTCAAAATCGGACATGTACAAGTACACCTGTACCTCTATTCAAAACAGTAGACACACTATTCGCTATCGGCAGCGAACATTCTGCCGTTATAGAGGCTCTCCACCTGTCCACGATGATGTATCGTTATCAAGGAGCCGCGAACCTGCTGGCCCAATCTCTCACATGAAGCGTCGGCAAGTTGGGCGGCAATATGGTGCAAAGCAGGCCTCCTACCGGTCAACATAGCAACTCGGCACTGAACCTCGCGCGTGGTTATATGAGCTTGCCGAAACCTCCACAAATCATCGAAGCCTGGATGAATAGGAAACAATCGTCGTCGCTGTAAGGTCACCGTCCGCTGCAGCGTCGTCCCCATAACGAAAGCCACCGACCTATTATCCGCGATCAGTTCCACCAAAGATGTGTCCATGTTCACACCTGCTAGGATGTCTAGGATGCCTGAAAAGTCACTTACATGCACTCGCTCGACGAGCGCGGCATCGGTGTCTTTGTGGAAGGAGACGCGAATGGTTTCATTCGCAATCGCCTGAATGACAGCCGGCCACGGGTTTATACGCCTGCCACAAAGCGCCGACAGAGTAACCCCGAGCGGCAAGCCCCCCTCCTGGGAACTTCGGTGGGTGGCTGCCTTTAAAAGAGCTTTCTCAAGTTCGGTAACGGCCGTATCGGAGAACCCCGGTGTGCCGGATGTTCTCCGATCCATCACCTCATGTAAGAAAGGGATGGCAATACCAAGCCGATCGGAGAAAAGCCGAACGGAAGCCGAGTTCGAAAACCGCATGTAAGAGGCTTTGAACTCACTGATGGTGCGCCCTTCCAAATTGTGTAGCCGCACAATCCTCTGAAGGTTCGGAAAACCCAAGTTGCCTCGCGGACTAGGTGGTATTCCATCTGCACCTTCGCGGTCCGCCGCCCCGTTCAGGGCCACCTCCCGTGGACCGACAAGGGCGTCCAGCCCGCTAAGAACGACATCTCGGCGAGCGGAGTAAGATAAGTCCAGAACCATTTTCTGGAACTCTGGAGCAACAGCGGTTATCGCGCTTCGCATCACATCAAAGCGGGCTTCCTGGCAGCCTGTCCTTTTAGCTTGCAGCAGAGCCAAGCGGTTGGCGTAGTCGCAGATACCTTTCGGCCAAGCCAGGATAGAACGAGTTGCTGCCGCGAAGTCCGATGGGAGTGGTACGCCGTCGTTCCGTTCCTGCTCCTGATCCGTCATCAAACGAGATAACGTTGAGGCCATCCCTGTGATAAGTTGGAACAGTTGACCTGGACCAAACTCCCTGATGTCGCTGTGGATTCGAGATGCGTCGATTTCATTCACACCGGTCGCCGGATTGATCAGGGCTGTCCAGAATGTCAGAGCATCTTCGTCATCGACGGACACCTTCTCTTGGCCAAATTCACGAAAATCCGTTTTCTTCCCTTCCAAATGGCACGTCGGGCAGATGTGAACGCCATATACTCTCGCGAAGTCAGGTGCCTTGCCACATATGGGACAGTGGGTAAGCAACCGTTCTCGACTATCGGGATCGAAACTTAGCGGAGCGACAGACCAGATCGCTCTTTGATAGCAGAGACTGGCGAGGGAGCTTGGAGCGACCCTACGCCCAGACGAGAAGAAGCCCCGTAGCCTGACGTCGCGCCCGAAGAAGTTGGTTCGCATCCCGATCTGATCGGTCCATCGGAGCGCCTTGGCATCCATGTCCGTTGACCTTCTCGTTCCAAGAAGATCGGCGACCAGTCGCGGATCAAGGTTTGCCTTCGCCAGTCCCTCGGGGGTCATTCGCTTATTCGAAGGTAAGCCGAGCGGGCTTGTAAGGACTGAAGTGGTATGAAATTCGTTTAAGCCTACGGCACGAAAAATAACGTCGGCTAAGCCTTCATCAGGGTAAGGTTGCACCGGAACTGCGAGCCTAAACCCTATGAGATCAATGAGGCGCGCAACTGTCTCCGTGTCGTAAATGAGGTCTTGCATTACCTTCCATCCAAGCCAAATGTGTCTGTTGATAAACTCCTTTTCCTCGAGCTGATACGACGCTGCGAAAAGGTTTCGGCCCTACACTCCGGCTACCAGCATTCTCGACTTCGTGGTATCTCTCCTCAACTGAACCTGCGCTACGTCCCAACATGTCCATGTTAATTGCCAATGGGTACAGGTTATCAGCATCGTACACGCATTCAATACCGGACACTAGAAATGGACCACGAATCCCCAATCGACGACAACCGCGCCTCCGAAGCGGCCATAAAGCAGGCATACCGCCTAATCGACGATCAGGTTTCGCAGCTTGTGGAAGCGAAGAAGAACATCGATTTAAAGCTAGCGCACGCCTTGGAAGCAAGGGAATCGCTTCGCAAGTTCCTATCTGGGAACGAAGTGGTGGTTCCGCCGCTCTCCGACAAAGACGCTGCGGGGCCAACCCTCAGGTCGAAGAAGCAATTCAGGAAGGGCAGCCAGACCGGAGAGGTTGTAGCGAGATCGAAGAAGATATTGCGAGACATCGGTCGTCCAATGGATCGCGCGGAACTCCTGCTGCATATTACCGCCGGCGGCTATGATATCACCACAGCCGATCCATCACGGTTTATCGGCAGGACCCTGTGGGAAAGTGAAGACTTCATTCACATCCCCAAGAAGGGATATTGGCTTGCCGGGGTCGCGGAACCTTCGATTACACAAGAATGAGATTGAACATTTGAGTTCGAGAACTACGGCTTCCGTGGGCCAGACTCTGGTGAATTCCCGAGCCGCCCAAACGCTGCACGGTATGCAATAGGCGTTATCGAGAATTGCTGCCGGAAGTGGTGTCGCAACAGGGTGGACGACTTAAACCCGACACTTTCCGCAACGCTCTCAATTGGCAGGTCCGTTTCTTCAAGAAGATCACGAGCGCGGCCTACTCGCACCTCCAACAGCCATCTCGCAGGGCTTGTTCCAGTTGCAGCGTCGAAACGTCGAGAGAAAGTACGCTTCGACATTCCTACTCTCTTGGCGAGGTCCTCCAAAGAATGTCCGCTCGCAAGATTCTCACGCAGGAAATCGAGCAGCGGCCCAATTCGGCCGCTCTCATAAGCAGATGGAACTGCATTCGTGATGAACTGCGCTTGACCACCGTCTCGATGAGGCTGAACGACTAAGCGCCTCGCTACGGCGTTGACCGCCCGAGTCCCATAGTCCCGCCGCACAACATGAAGACATAGGTCCAGCCCAGCAGCGCTGCCCGCAGACGTCAATACGTCTCCTTCGTCGACATACAGTACGTCCGGCTTCACTTCGATTTTCGGATAGCGCGCAGCGAGTGCGTCGGTATAACGCCAATGTGTGGTTGCCTTCCTGCCATTAAGCAGACCTGCGGCGGCCAACACGAAAACACCAGAGCAAATGGATAGAATTCGCGCACCTCGATGATGGGCTTCTCGCACTGCGTCTAGAAGGTCGCGAGGGACTTCGCTCTCAACGTCTCTCCAGCCAGGGATAATGACGATGTTGGCGTCAGCCATGAGATGCAGATCACCATCAGTCATAATTCGGACGCCACCTGCGGCACGCATTGGCCCAGGTTCATAGCCCGCGACTGCGAAGCGATACCAGCTTGATCCCATCTCCGGCCGATCGAGCCCGAACACCTCGACCGCAATCCCAAATTCAAAGGTACACAGCCCCTCGTAGGCTAGTGCAACAACGAGTGGGGAATTCGACTGTTCATTTGTTACAGTTGCCATAGAGGCTGACATACGACCTTCGTGCGCGCTGCTCAAGATCAGGGTCTGCCGGATTCGGTGAGCCGAGCCCGTCCAAAATCCCGGGGGGTTCAAGACAACGAGCGTTAAATCCGACAAAGGTCTTCGACTATGGCAGCGACGTCGAGTGCACGTTTCTTGGTGAACGGCCTCCCTGATGCTCTGCCACCATCACAACCACCTATGGCGGCTGCCATACCTGCTTGGCGCGGGAAGCGATCTCGACGGCAGCCGTTGACAAAATCACAGCCGAGAACCGCTCCGAAACCTTTTTGCATGTATGCTGGGGCACTGAACTGAGGATGTTCTATGGCTGACACATCGATCGAATGGACGGATGCTACCTGGAATCCAGTAGCGGGGTGCACGGTCATGAGCGCTGGGTGCACTAACTGCTATGCAATGCGAATGGCGGCCCGACTCGACGCCATGGGCTTGGAAAAATATCGGGGTCTGACGAGAAAAACCGGCGGCCGCGCGAAGTGGACCGGAGAAATCCGACTTGACGAAGCAGCATTGACCATTCCTGAAACGTGGTCGAAACCCCGGAACGTCTTCGTAAACTCGATGTCCGATCTCTTCCACCCTGACGTCCCTGTCGAGTTCATTAGGCGCGTCTGGGACACCATGGCCCGAACTGATCGCCACACATATCAAATCCTGACGAAACGACCGGATCGTATGCGGGAAATGCTCAAAGACGGATTTCGGACATTGCCCAACGTGTGGCTCGGCACAAGCGTGGAAGACAGTCGGGTCATAGATCGCCTGAATGACCTACGAATGGTGTCGGCGGCTGTCCGGTTCGTGTCCTTTGAGCCATTAATCGGTTCTGTCGCAAGCGGATCGTTGAGGGGGATTCACTGGGCGATAGTAGGTGGAGAGTCTGGGCCAAATGCTCGGCCGTTGTCGCCAGGCTGGGTCGATGAAATCTTCGACATGTGCAGCGAAACTGATACCGCGTTCTTTTTCAAACAGTGGGGCGGCAAGAACAAGAAGGCTACTGGCAGAACATACCGCCATCAGACGTGGGATCAGATGCCCCGCTTGAGTATGTGACCGGCAATTTCGGTCGCCAGCCGAACCGCAGCCTTGTTGGGGTTGGAGATCGCGAAGAACAAGGAGGCCATGGGCGCTCCTCCAGGATGATAGAGCCTCATCGGCTTGAGAACCCCGCCCTTGAATACGCTGCGCAGGCGGTTGCCGACCCACTCTTCGATCCGGTTCACATCGACCGATCGTCGCTCCTCAACGACAGTATCGCCGAAAATGTCGAGTTGATGAGCTCTTGTCTCATACCACTCGTCCCGCCAACTCGTGGTCCCGAACACCCTATTCAGAACGGCGACTTTGCTTGCGTCCAGTCGATCGGGGTCCTTTGGAGCATTGCGGTACAGCCCGGATAACGGAAAGAAATACCAACAGTCGAGTGCCTCAGTTTCGGCGATCGCAACGACGGTCTCCCATGTCACTTCCATTCCATAGGGATCGAGAAAAACCACGCCTCGTTTGCGTTCGCGCTGCCAGTCGTACCGCTTACAGACCCTTTGAACGGCTGCATTGGCGTCGTCCTCCCGCACCATGGCCCTGACATTGGGGTACTCGAGCAAGACTTTTCTCAAGGCGGCGGCTCGTTCGGCGTCCTTCTCGACCAACATGACGTGGTGAAATGAAGGGTCAGTCTCCAGTGCGATCCTAGCGCTGCCCTGCGTTGTCACCTCGGCCGTTGTCTCGTCGCCCTGCCCCATGAAAGGCAGGACAGCCCTGGTTTCTGTTCGACTGCCCGTTCCCGCGAATGCATCGATATATATCCGCGCAAAGCCCTTGTTTTTCAGCGCGATAGAATACGCGTTGAGATACTGCCTGAGACAGTTCAGTTTTCTCTCGGTTTCAGAGCTTCCAAAGTAATGCCGCTCGTCCAAGCTATTCCGCCCAATTATCTTGCGCACACCAATAGCTGGCAGTCTCGTCACCGGGGCAAGACAGTCAAGATCACGGGGAAGCCAATTGCCGTTTACTTGGAAGAAACGTGCAATGCTCACAGAAATAATTCAAGACTTCGGTGGTAATCCCATGTCATCACAGTCGACGAACCCCGCTCCAACGGCAGTTTGGCTTTGAATGCGGACCACGCCTGCACGGCCTTCTTCGTAGCTGAATGTGTCTTCGAGGATTCGGCCCCAAGGACTTGCAGAAGCCCCTTTAATTCGTAATCGGTGTTTTCCTGCCATATTGACCAAGCGCGGTAGGCGGTTCTGACAGCTACCGCTGCGGCATTGATGGCAGGGATTCGCCATGAGCGGACATCAGGACGCTGTTCTGCCAGTCTATGGCGATCTTGAGCACACCCGGTGCATACAACATCTTAACGTCATGCTGCGGCGGGTCGCGATGGAAGCCCCACTGTCATCCAAGTCAGGTGGCGAGTCTCAGGGAGGTACGGTCAGAATTGACAGATCATCAATAATCACTTACATCAAAGAAAATCACTGACCTCTGGTGAACGTCATGAGAATCGAATTGACTCCGGAAGATGTGCGGGCAGCACGGGCATTGCTACAATGGTCTCAAGACGATTTAGCAAAGGCGGCGACCGTAGGTGTCTCAACAATCGCCGACTTCGAAAAGGCCGCGCGGAAGCCAATCGCCAGCAATTTGGATGCTATTCGGCGTGCCTTAGAAAGCGTGGGAATCATTTTCACGCCGAGCGGTCCGGCAATCTACGGTGCCGTCATGCTTTATCTCATGTCGGAAGATGACGGTGTGACAATCGTGTTCCGCTATCGGCCAGAACATGCTGCGGCCGTGCAGGAGATAGTCGGAACATTCGGCGCGATAGACGGCCAGGATGTCCAGGTTAATATGGAACAATTGGTCACGCCTGAGTTGCGTACCGCTGTGGATGAACTATTGGCTCGTCACGGCTCAGCGCTGCCGCAGCTCAATAGACTGAAGCAGAAAATTGGGAGGGTGCCCGACGGCAAGTACTTCTTACTGCTGCCCGGTGAGCCCGCTTCGACCAAGGACCGCTTGGCCCTGGAGAACCATTTGCAAGCGCTCAATCATCCCGAGATTCCGTCTGATAAAGTGACATCCGATGATCTGTTCGGCGCTCTTCTTGATCTCTATGACGTAAAGAACCCTCGCACCGACCGTATGACCGTGATCGGCAAAGGTAAGCAGCCGCGGACCTGCCGCTTCTGTCACCGCACCGATGACGAGACTTCCTTTAAGAAAATCGCGCATGTTATCCCCACCGCGCTCGGCAACGACCATCTGAAATCGGCCGAGGAGTGTGACGAATGTAACGAGTATTTTGGCCAGAAGACCGAGCCTTCGTTGATCGGGATGCTGGACGTGCAGCGCGTATTTCTCGGAACTCAAGGCCGAGGCGGTAACAATGGGCGGCCAAAGCTGAAATTCGGCGGCGACACCTTGCTGCATGACGGTGACAAAGTGGTCGTGCGCGCGCATGAGATGTCTAGGCCTAACGACGACACGTTTGAGGTAAATCTCGGCCAGGGCGCTCCAATTGTTCCTATGTCGGTTTACCGTGCACTGGCGAAGATCGTTGTGTCGGTTCTGGAAGACGAGCATCTGCCGCACCTCACGAAGACTATCGAATGGGTGCGGTACGGGCTTCATGTGGACCAGCCAGTGCCTAAGGTGGCGATGGCGACGGTCTACTTGCCCCCCGATCCATCGGCGCAGATCGTCGTGTACATTCGACGGACACCGCATCCGCGCCTGCCGCACGTGATCGGCGAGTTTCGGCTAGGCTGTTATCTTTTTGTCTTCGCGCTTCCCTTTTCGGCACAAGACAAATGGGACCTCCTCGGCTTCTTCGACGACGTCAACTTCAAAGATGTATTCCGGCACTATACGGCGGTCGCGCATTGGTCTGAGTGGGATTTGGGTGGCGTAGAACCGGTAGCGCTTTCACCGCGTCTAAAGTTCGTCAAGCGCTAACGCTGACTCAAGCAGCGTCACAAGCCGGTGCACTCGGGATATGCAGCCAGCCGCTCTTCCCGCGCGCAAATGTTCCGGAAGCCGTGCTATGCTAACATTCTGACAAATCAAACAACTACTCTCCTTTTCACAGCCATTTCTACGCAGCGCCCTTGGAGGTCATTTCCGCTCCAACCGTTGCAGACGCGCATATTCAACTTCTGTCTGTTTATTGCGCAAGCTTGACGAGGCGTGCGCCTACTACCCATCAGGCTCCACAAACCAAGATCACAGAGAGCGGCGCGCTTGCAGCTGGCGGACCGTTGTCGGCTCTAGGGGGGGGCGCTTTGGGCCCAAAGGCTGACATGTCGCCGCTGCGCCAGAAGCGATCGTTCATCGTACGCGCTTCGAAATTGACAGGTTCTCTTCCCGGCGATCCCAGGCTGGTGATAATCTAGCCTCGGTTCACACCGAAGGTTCGAATGACGCGCAAGAAGGACTACTGGGAAACTATAGCGAGGCACATCGCTCGGGTTGTCGACGACAGGAAGATCGAGGACGTTCTGCATTTCACGCGACTTGAAAACCTCGCGAACATTCTTGAGCATGGCATCCAAAGCCGATCAGAACTTCGGAATGCCGATTATGATGCCTACGCAAGTGATGTGGACCGCCTCGATGAGGAGGATAACGCAGTCTCGGTGTCGATCACTTGCTTTTATCCAAAAATGTTCAATGCCAAGCGGTTTCGCGCAGGTGACAAGCATTGGATCATTTTGGTGTTAGACCGAAGTCTCCTATGGGAATGCCACTGTTGTTTTTACTGCAGCGGCGTGGCGACGAATGCCACGAAGTACCAGCGCGGCAAGCCGCATGGCGGTTTCGCGCTTGAGAAGCTCTTCGCAGACCATCGACCATCGACGTCCCCCGAGGGCATGACTTTCCGGGAAGAGTGCGGGCTTCCCTCGGATTGGCCGACTTATCCGGATTCCGAAGTGCAGGTAATGGATGCCATCCATCCGGACTATATACGGGGCGCTTGGGTTGAGACACCGGCACATGCAGAGTTCGTCCGGGCGACCTTTGAAACTGCAGGACGCAGTGAATGCCAGGTTGTCGTGCAGCCCTTCACGGCGCGGATATCTCATGGGCCCTATAATTGGGGTTGAGCCTATGTTCGCTTCGCGCCGATACCGTTGAAAAACTCCGTGTCGGTGCGTTTTCAGTGATCGCCGCCGACAATCACCGGAACAAGACTTCCAAATAGACGCCGCAGTGAAACAGTCTTGCGCGAAACATCGCGGAAGCCAGGGGCTGCGAAATCTCAATCCCGGCCAGAGCCGTCGAAATTGGTTGAAGAGAGTTTTTTAACAGTATCCGCCAATTGCGCACATTACTAGAAGCACTCATGGAAGTCCGCATCCGACCTCAGTCCGGTCATTGGTAGTTGGCTACCTTCATGACGGCTTTTGGGCCAAAAGAACACTTTGTATATAAGCTGACGTCGGCGTTGATTACGCCGTGGGAGCGCTTCTTTCTGACGGTAACTTCTTTCTGAGGGCGTTGTGCCAAAAAGCTATTCACCTAGCGTGAATGTTTGCTAACTTTACGTTGCATTTTCCCCGTATGATTGTATTTTAGTAAACATACATC